>JAJZWL010000016.1 GCA_021846685.1 bacterium
TTGGGGGTGATAAATTGAATTATAAGAAACGTGGATTTAGTCTTTATGATGTTGAAGACTATTTAAGAGTAGCAGGTGCTGAAAAAATAAACGAGGGTGCGGTTTCTACATTAGAAGAGGAGATGGAGAGTTTGACTGATAAATTGTTGAACAAATCCACTATATTTGCAAATTACGCAGGACGTAGTAAGCTTATAAAATGTTCTGATATAAAGTTTGCCGTAGAAAGTATAAATTCCGATAAAACTGTATATATAAGAAAAAAGTTAAAGCATAAAAAGCTTAAATTACATAGGAAGAAATACCATGTAATAAAAAATTCAAGTCAAAATATAAAGCTCACAAGCCTTTAATGCTTATGAGTTTTAATCCTAATCCTAATATCACAAATAAAGCTTCAATGATCCACATGTACATTGAAACTTGTTTTTCATTACATTTTTTAAGATTCATTATAAGATGAGTCCAGCTGTATATTTTTCTTCCATAAGGTGGTTTAAATGTATAATCCTTTTGTATTATACCAAGATCCGTAACTTTAAACTTTTTTCTTGCATGAAGTATAAATTCAATTATCCAAGGCATAAAAATTATAATTCCGAATCCTTCCATACCACCAACTATCATATCACTGACAAGTGCTGCGCCAACCAAGTACGTATAACTATCACCAGGTATGATTTTTGATGGATAAAGATTAAATGCAAACATAACCAATAGAGATGAGAATAGTACAGATGATATAAGTACACCTGTATAATTCCCAAATGCAATACTATATATGAGTAAACCTAATGATGCTATTAATCCAGTTCCAGTGGCAATTCCATCAAATCCTCCTAGTAAATTAAATGCATTAGAGGCGAATACAATCGCTAAAGGCAATATCAAAAGTGGATAGAAAAGTCCAAAATTTACCAATCCAATAAAAGGTATAGATACAGTTTTTATACCTGCGTTTATAGCTACAAGTGGTACCGCACCTATAAAAGTTAACACAGGTTTTTGCCACTGTTTTAGTCCTTCACGTGTATCCATCATATCGGTTGTTTTTACTGCCTCTTTTTTTACATTTATATCATCCAAAAATCCAACTATTGATATAAGCACAACTGATAATATAACAGCAAACAATATGGCTATTTTTGCAACTGGAATATAAAATGGATCTGTAGGAGAGGGAAATCTAGATCCGAATATATAAGTGAATAATCCAACACTAAATCCAAGTGCAACTGCTATTCCACCACTTCCAGCAACAGTTGGATTACCTTTTTTATTATGGTCAGTTGCGGTTATTCCAGCTCTTTTCATATAAGATATCATGAAATAAGTAAATATGATAGTGGAAACAAAAGTCACTAAGGAAGGTATCAATATAGTAAGATAAGTATGAAACATTTTTGCACCTGATAGCAATAAATAATTATAAATAAAATATAAATAGCTATTAGGTAAACTATTATAATAATCCTATAATGCAACTTAAGAAATTGAATATAAAAGATGGATATAATAAAACTGCCCTTGTAGTATAACTTGGATAGAACGTGGGCTTGCGGAGCCTATAATCCGGGTTCAAATCCCGGCAAGGGCGTACCTATAAATGGTTCGTATCTCTATAATATCATTATTTATATATTTCTATAAATATGTTATATAAGATTTTATGAAAAACATAGAGAGCGAAATTCAAAATATGTCTACTAAAATTAATAGTAATAATACTAATCCTGAGACAATACTTTTACCATATCTGCTAAGTAACAAATAAGCTATTATTACAATAATGCACAATAAGTCCTATCTTGAAAGAAGGTTATTTCTTATTTCTAAACCAAAAATAAAAGCAGCTTCCTACACCTATAAAAAAGAAGAAAATACAATAGTCATAATGGCTTCTGTAGCGTAATCAAATTCTTTCAAAGTTTTCCTTTCGATAAACGGTTTTTTTTGTTTTTGCTTAATATCAATAGTATATATATATTGATAAGTGTACATTATTAATAAAATATAAATTTTATTACAAATTTAAGCATTTTAAGCTTCCAAAGAAAGGCATAAAAGGGATATAAGACCTGTCAAAACAAGAGCATCTAAAAGTACTGAACCATACAATAAATAAATTGCTTGTGTTATATTTGAAAAAAATATATTAATGGAAATTGCAGCAATAATGAAGTATAAAGAAAATAAAAGTATTACAGAGAAAAAAATTGTAGCTCCTTTATAATATTTTAAATTTTTAAATTGTAAATTTTCAGTTAAACTAATAAGAATTAAAAAGGATATAGAAACAATTATTCCACCAATAGTTCCCAATCCTTCAAAGTAAGATTCCGAACTGTTAATCACAGCGTGAGTTAGAAATAGTACTCCTAAAAAACCAATACCTAAAATTATTGCAACTAATATAGATCCGAGTAAATCAATTATAATTTTAGTCATTTCTTTTATCCTCTTTTTGTTATTAAAAGATAAAGGATGGAAGTTTAAATATGTTTGCTTTGAAAACCATCCGTTTATTTGTTTTTTGTAAAACGATATCTAACAAGAACACTTAAATACTTGCTTGGGGCCCATCATTAAAAATTTCAAAGAAATGTAAAGCAAAACAGGAAAGTACTTATTATTAAAATTGTGGAAGCCTTGATATTAAAGTTCTCCATTTATGTAAATAGGAGTAGAGAAACCATAAAAGTAAGAAGAGCATAAGTACCTCAAAACAACTGATATAGCAATATATAAAAAAATAACACTATTCTGCCATACAACAACATAAGTAAAAGTCTTAAGCCTATAAATTATAGGGCAATCAAAATAAAATTGTTAAAAAGACATTTTTTTTATTTTATAGAAATAAATAGTACTATTAAATTTTGTTTTGGGTTCACTATCAGATACGTATCTATAAGAGTGTTCTTTTAGAATTTCTAATTAGCATTAGGTTTTTCCAAGCTTTTAAGTTTTAGTGGTATTATTTATGATTTAGCTATGCTAATCACTACATTAAGCTCTCTTCAATTACTTTCTTTTCTTCTTCTGTTATATGATACATTTTATAAATTATTTCATTTATTTCAGTTTGTATTTCCTGAATCGTTTTGTCTAATTTATTAACACTATCAGTTTGCTTTTCTTTTGACTTAGAATAGATATTGATATTGTTAATTAATTTCCTTGTTAATTTAGAAACTTTTTCTTGAGTAGAAATATCAGATTTGGGGAGGGGGATATTTTTGGCATATGCTTTATAGAAATCCATGGATCTGATTGCATTGCTATAAATAAACTTATAAGTATAGTATTGGACTACATTTGAGTTCAATAATGCCAATATGAATTCATTTGAATACATCTTATCTTTGACAAAAATGTTAGTTACTGTATTGAAAGAGAGCAGTCCTTCTTCATCGAAAGCTGCAGTAATTTTAATGTGATCTTTTATATGTGCGACTATTCTTTGAATAACTATATGGGGTGTCTTAAAGTGGTCTATAGTCTTTTTGTATTCCTGAATTTCTTTACTATTCGGATCATAGAACTTGCATCCTCGAATCGTATATCGCTGTATATCATCTCCACGCAAAACCTTTTCGCTACTCTTTCTTGGCTTATCAAAGAATAAATCCTTACCCTGTATTCCAAGACCTAAAGTTATATCTGCGATATCACCTAATCTTTTATTCTCCAATTCCATTTTGCTTTTTATTTCATAAGCTATTGGATTTGGCTCTAGGGGGATTCTATTATCTAACGAACAGTTCTTTTGTAAAACCTTTGCTGTTTCTTTTATAATATGACTATCAAGTTTTCCTACTGTTATCTTGTTATTATTTGATGGTTTCTCTTTCTTTAAAATAAAAATTATCTGCTCTAGTAGTACACCTTTAAATGCTTTACCACAATCAATAACATATAAAATTTTGTATTTATTAAGTATTTTGTGTCTAATTTTATCCCAAGATTCCGTAAACGAAAGCATTTTTGGCACTATCATACCTAGATATCCTCCATCCTTAATCAATTTTAATGACCTATTAATGAACACAGCTGAAGCATTCATCATTCCTGATTTAATCTCTTTGTAATTCTCAGTTTTATTTATTGGATCATTTTCAAATATTTTAAAGTATGGAGGATTTCCAACTATCACATCAAATCCACCCTCACTTAGTATATCTGTAAACTCTTTATTCCAATCAAAAGCTTTATCACCTGCAATATTAGGGTCATCTATGAGGGAGTTACCATTCTTTATGTTCTGTTGTAAAATCGGTAATCTTCTCTTCTTTTCGGCAACTTTAAGCAATAAATTCAATTGTGCGATATCTACTGCTTGCTTATCTAAATCAACACCAAATAAGTTATCTTTAACTATACTGAGTTTAGTTGAGTAAGTAGTACCTGTACCACTTAAATCTAATTTATCTTGATTATAATCTAATTTCTTGCTATAATAATCATTTAACAAATCAAATGTCTTTATAAGAAATGAACCAGAACCACAAGCAGGATCTAAAACCCTAATTTTTGAGACATCAACTTTCTTATTTTTTATCAACTCTCCTACAGTATTTCTTACAATATAATCAACAATATAATTTGGGGTATAATATATGCCTTCCTCTTTTTTCTTTGCTTTACTCTCTGTTAGTTTTGTTCTTTTGGAGGTCTTCTTTAGTATGTGCCCTAAATATTGTTCATAAATATTACCTAAAACATCAGCATCTATCAATGAGAAATCATACTGTATTGAATGGTCTTCCGTTGTATATAATCCATCCAATACCTGACTTAATACACTATCACTTATATTTATTTCATCACATAGATGTTTGCTGAATATACTACTATCATAAGTATCATCAAAATAAATAAATAATTCCCTAATCTTACTAATAAGGGTACCCTTTTTATTCTCCTTCCATTGTCTAAGTGTTGATAGTAACTCATTTGGCTCAAGTTCTTTATCCTCACAATTTCTAATAAATATAAAACGATCAAATAATCTTTGTATAGCTTCATCTAATTCTTCTTCTGTCAGGTTTTTACTTTTATTTAAATTGTAAACATCCTTTGATAAAATAGCCCTAAAGTTTGTAAAATCTGATAGTAATTGATCATTTATAGGTTTTTTTCTTGATTTAGTACTATATTTGTGATCAAGTAATCCTTGCTCAAATGCCTCTCTAGAGATTAAGTATAACCCATTATCAAAATCATTAATAAAATTATCTATTCGCATAGCAAATCTAAAACCACTTACTGTATCTTTTGTCCAAGCATCATATACCCTTATTTCACTAAAATTAGTCAATATTGCCCATGTGCATCCTTTATAATATGCATATTTAATAGCTTGTTGTGCGAAGGTTGTTCTTATGCCATTTTTTTCTCTATAATTATCTAGATTTTCATCAAGTGGTTTTGCTTCTAAATAGAATTTAGGGATTCCATCAATTTTAAAGGCATAGTCTACTCTTTTTGTAGAAACTTTATCTTCAGGAGAAACTTCATTAGAATTGTCTACATCCCAGCCTAATATTCTGAATAATGGTAAAATAAAATCTTTTTTTGTAGCCTCCTCATTATACTTTCTGTTCTTCCAAAGATTGTACTTTTCTATTAGTTTTGTTATCTCAATTTTCATTTGTTCTTTATCCATAAACAACACTAATTAGTTTTACCAATAACCTTACTATGAATTTTATTATATTATGTTCTTTTATATTTATATATTTATATCAGTCAGAATAATGTTGACTTATTTATACTTAACCTTTTGCATTCTTGTGAAATTAAGTTAAAGAAAATATACTAAGATATAAGAAAGTCAAGTAAATAAAGTGATGACACAATGTTAATCTTAATTGAGTATTAAATAAATAATAATAAAGAAAATCTGAATTCTAAATACAATATTTAAGTTTAAATAAAAATAAATAAAATATACCTATTACATAATAATTAAAAATGCTATAAAATGATCAAAGAAACAAATAACCAATATAGTAATAAAAATAATAATTTTGATTATAAAAGTTCAAAAATTTTAATAATGGATGATAATAAAATGGAAATCAAATTTAATAATAGTGATATTATAACTAAAGTTTCCTATCTATATAATACATTTGGTCCTCCAAATCCAAGACTTGAAGAATCTTATTATACACATTAAAACAGATAAA
>JAJZWL010000009.1 GCA_021846685.1 bacterium
GAGTGACTACAGTAGATGCATTTTTAATGGCAATGGGACAAATTAATATATTAAACTAATAAAATTATGGATAATAGCAATAAAAAAATATTAATAGTTGAAGATGAGGAATCATTAGTAGAACTATATAAAGAAATACTTGAGGATGCTGGGTTTAAAGTGAAATATGCATATAGTGGTGATGAAGGTGCAGAAATGGCTTCAAAAGAAAAATTTGACTTGATACTTTTAGATCTTATGCTTCCGACTGGATCTATGAATGGAACTTATGTACTTTCTTTAATAAAAGGAGATAAAGATAAATATGGAGATCCTATTGTGGTAGTACTGACTAATCTTACAAGTGAAGTTGTTATTAAAGATGTTTTGGAGCAAAAAGCAGATGGGTTTTTAATGAAAACCGAACTTACTCCAGAACAAATAGTAAAGGAAGTACAAAATTATCTATCAAATAAGTAAAAATATGTTTTCAAAAAATAAAAACAATTCAAATTTTTTTGCAGTGGATTTTGGATCTAATACTATAAAAATAGTAAAATTAAAGGATGTTGATAAAAATCCTGCTGTAGTGTCTTTCGGCTCAATTCAGATGCCTAAGGGAGCATATAGTAGTGAAAGTGAGCAACATAAAAAAGAAATAGGATTAACTTTGAAGTCTTTGGTTAAAGATTTAAATTTAAATACAAACAATGTTGCTACTTCTCTTCCTGATACATCTATTTTTACTAGAATAGTGAAAATTCCTGCTAAGAAGGAATCAGATTTAGAAGAGGCTGTCTTTTGGTCCTCTAAAAGAAATATTCCTATTCCTTTAGAAGATGTACAGATTGATTGGTCAATTGTTAATGTTAAAGAAACACCAGATGGAATGAATCAGTATGATATATTACTTGTTGCAGCTCCTAAATTACTTATCAATCGATATGTAGATATTCTTAAGATAGCCGGATTAAACCCTATGTTTATAGAAACAGAGTCTCTTTCTTTAGTAAGGGCATTATCATCAACAAACGAAACTTCACCTAATATTATATTAGATTTTGGATATAGTTATATTGAGTTAGTAATAGAATTTAATGGGAACTTACTTTTTAATCAAACTATATCAACAGGTTCTTCTGTTATAACAAAAGCAATAGCTCAAGAATTTAATCTTGAAGAAGTTCAGGCTGAAGAGTATAAAAAGAATTATGGATTAGATCCAAATCAATTAGAAGGTAAAATATATAGGACTATTTCTCCTATAATGGAGTCAATAATTAATGAAATTAAAAGAATTATAAATTCATATAAATCTACAAATATTGGAGAAGTTCCTACAAAGTTAACTTTAGTAGGTAATGGATCAATGATGCCTGGCTTAGTACTCTATTTGGCTCAAAATTTGAATATTGAGGTAGAAGTTGGTAATCCGTATTCAAAAGTGTATATAGACCCTGATTTGAAAGCTAAAATGCCTAATCTTCTTCCAGGTTATGCTGTATCTATTGGTTTAGCATTAAAATTATGAAGAATGGAATAAATCTTCTTCCTCAAAAAACTAAAAAAGATTTAAATCAGGAAAAATTAACTTTTGGACTTGATCTTATAGCAACTATCGCAATAATAGTAGTAGAGTTATTCACTTTTTCCTTTATTCTCTACTCTAATGGATTACATACAAAATTAATTGATGCAAAAAGTGAATATCATAAAAATATATCTAATTTACATAAATTCTCTGGTGTTGAAAATCTAATAAATAATATAAATCAGAGATATTCATATATCAATATTATAAATAAAGCTTTTCCAAGCCCTATTAGTACGATAAATTTATTAAATAAATTAGTGCCTAGTAATGTTTCAATCTCTAATATTGATTATAGCTCTACAGGGCAACTTGATTTTACCTGTGATACTCCTAGTGTTTTAGTAGCTGCGCAATTTATGTACAATTTTTCTAATTATAATCCGAATAATAAACATTTTACTAATACTCAAATTCAGTCATTAAGTATTAATAATGGGGTCAGATTTACTGTATCTACACAATATAATAATGGATAAGCATAATAATAAAAAGAAGAAAATTGAATTAAAGAAATTTATACTTTTGTATGGAGTACCTCTTGTTATATTTATAATTATTCTTATATCTATAATTTTTATAGTTTATCCTACATATAATAATGTTAATGCATATAATAGAGAGATTTCTTATTATAATAATAAAAATATAACCTTAAACTCTGAAATCAATGTATTACAAAATTATTCTTCTAAAAAGGGTGAAGCACAATTAAAAACCTATTTGAATAAGCTTAATAATATTATTCCCAATCAATTACAATTTGTCTTAACATCAGCACAGGTTAAATCATTAGGGAATAATGCAGGATTAACCTTTAAAAATTTATCGACAGCTCAATTACCAACGTCTTTTAAAAAAACTGTGTCAGTTCCGGGTTTGTCTCCAAATGTTACTGTAAATAATGTAGATATATCATTTAATGGAAATTATTCTCAATTAAAACAATATATCTCATCTCTTATGAGTGATAAAATTCTTTTTGTAATTCCAAATTTAATATATAAAGGGAATATTTTAGGAAACAATTTATCTAATATTAATAATGCAAAGATGACTTTGAAAGTAACATTCTTTTCTTCTTCTGATTCTTCTAATTATAATTATGCAGGAGGTTTAGTGTCTCAAAAAAGTTTAAATAAATTATTACTTAATTTTAAGTAATTTTTTCACACTATCTGTAGGTTGAGCTCCATTAGATATCCATTTATCCAATTTTTCTTTATCAATTGAAATATCTTTAGTGTGAGGTGAATAGTTTCCTATTTTATCTATATATTTCCCACTTCTTTTGGTTGTAGATAATGCCACTACTATTCTGTAGCTAGCTTGATCTTTTTTTCCTGTTCGTGCTAGTTTAATTTTTACCATAGACTTTATTTATTATTTCTTTTGCAGCCTTTTCTTCTGCTTCTTGTTTACTTTTCCCAATACCTTGAGAAACTGCTTTTTTATTAATTATTAATTCTACTGTAAAAGTCTTATCATGAGCTGGTCCTTCTTCCTTTATTACTCTATACTTTGGCGTTGACTTATACTTTGATTGAGATAATTCCTGTAATTGAGATTTGTTATTTATATAACTTTTATTCTCAATAATACCATCCAAATAACAATATAAATGAGTATACAAGAATTTATTAGTATATTCAAGTCCTTTATCTATATATATTGCTCCTATTAGAGCTTCGAATGCATCTTCTAATATGGTTAATCGTAATCTTCCCCCAGATTCTTCTTCTCCTTTACTCATTAATATATACTCTCCTAATCCCAATTTTAAAGAAACTGCAGAAAGAGTATCTGTCTTTACTAATGCAGATCTATAGCTTGTAAGTATTCCTTCCTTTTCTTCTGGGAATCTATTAAATATATATCGTGAGACTAAAAGTTCTATAACTGCATCTCCTAGAAATTCTAATCGTTCATTATTTTCTCCACTAAATGATCTATGAGTTAACGCTATTTGTATTAGTTTCTCATTTTGTGTATTAAGTTTGAGTTTATCTATAAATTCTTTAATATTCATTTATATTATTATTTCATTAAATTACCTAAAACTCCACTTACAAATTTACTACTTGGGATATCTCCAAATTCTTTTGCAATCTCTATTGCTTCATCTATTGCTACTTTAGGTGGTGTTATTTTTTCTACGAATCCTTCACAAACTGCTATTTTAAGTATTTGTAAGTCAAGTTTATTTATTTTATTCAAAGGTCTATCTAGACTTGCATGCTGTATTATCTCTAGTATTTCTGTATTTTTATCTGCTATTCCTTTCAAAATAGTATTTAAGAGTTCTTCATTTAAAGATTCATTATTAGCAATTTCTAATAGTTCTTTATTAGTAAAGGTATTAGTTGCTGTAAAAGTATTATTAAAGAGTTTCTGTAATGCTATTATTCTTGATAAGTGCCTAGGATCATCTTTTGATTTCATTTTTATTTATAGAGGTAGTATTACTTTATCTTTATACTTTCCACACTTTATACATGCATTGTGAGGTTGTATTTTTGCTTTACAATTTGGACAAATAGTCAACGTAGGTAGATCTATATGGTGATGAGATCGTCTATTATTTTTTCTTGAATGTGATATTCTTCGTTTTGGTAAAGCTGACATAATATAGTGATTATATTATTATTAATGAGTAATTGTCAATTTTTAGTCTTGTCCACACAATAATAGCACTGAAAATTGAACAAGGTCGAGAATATCTCAAAAAAGTATTGATGAAATCTTTTCATATTTGAAAGAAAATGTAGGTTTTCCTGGAGAATAGTTAATAATAAAAACTCAAAAATAAATTTAAAATTTCTTTATTAATACATCCCCTACTCTTATATATTATTCAGCTAATTTTTTTTTGTAAAATGTCATTGCAGTTTTACCATATTTTTTAATATTTACTATTTCAAGTCCTAATATATTCTTTTCTTTTCGAGTAGAATCTCTTTCAAAAATTATCATACCTGTTTCTTTCAAAAGATGCATACTTTTTGAGATGATATTTTCATTAGTTTTGTCATATGGTTGAAATATAAATATAAAATCATATCTTAAATCTACATTTTTATTATATCTTAAAAATATTTCAGCCGGGATAGGATTTACAATTGCATAATTATCGAATTTTGTTCTTACTAAATTTTCTCTTATTATATTACAGGCAGCTTTATCTATTTCAACAAAATCCACTTCAATAGCTCCTCGAGATAAAGCTTCTATTCCTAATGCACCTGATCCTGCATATAAATCTAAGATTATAGTATTTTCTAAATCTCTTTGTATTATAGAAAATAATGAAGATTTAGCTATAGATGATAGAGGTCTAGTATCTCTAGGTACTTTTAATTTAACTTTTTTTGCTTTTCCTGATAATACTCTTAGTTCCATATTTTAATTTATTGTCAATATTTTATTTTGTGCTTGTCTTATTTCATTTTCTAGTGCAGGATATTTATCTAAAATTTTCACTATATCTACTACTGCATTTTTAGTAATTTTTATAAGTTCAACATCAAGTAAGGAGGCCATTTTTAAATCTGGATTTCCTGACTGGTTCTTTCCATATATCTCTCCTGGACCTCTTTTCCTAAGGTCAAATTCTGCAAGTTCTAATCCATTATTATTTTTTGCAAAAAATTTTAACCTTTCATTATCTTTATTAGATGTAAATAAAAAACAAAATGATTCTTTACTAGACCTTCCTACTCTACCTCTTAATTGATGCAATTGAGCTAACCCAAATCTTTCCGCATCCTCTATTAACATAATTGTGGCATTTGATATATCTATTCCAACCTCTATTATGGGAGTTGAGACCAATATATCATATTCTCTGTCTTTAAATCTAGATAAAATAGAATCTTTATCTTTAGTTTTGCCATGTAATAATACTATTTTCTCTGTTGTAAATATATTTTCTTTCAAATGTTTATATTCATTTTCTACATTTTTTAATTGTAATTTTTCTGATTCAGAAATTAGTGGGCATAATATAAACGCTTGTTCTTTTAATTTAATCTTTTCCTTTATAAAATTATAAGTATCAGCCCTTCTATTGTCTGGGACTATATAAGTTTTAACTTTTAATCTACCTTTAGGCATTTCATCCAATCTAGATATATCCAAATCACCATATATTCCTAATGCTAGTGTTCTAGGTATCGGAGTTGCTGTCATAGTTAATATATGAGGATAATATCCTTTATCAACTAATGTTTCTCTTTGTCGTATACCAAACCTATGTTGTTCATCTATTATAACTAATCCTAGATTTTTAAATATTTCTTTATTAGATAGGAGTGCATGAGTGCCTATAAATATAGAAGCTGTTCTATCGATTCTTTTCGTTTTAGATGTAACTAACTGTATTCGTATATCTTTGAACAATTGTTTGGCATTATTATAATGTTGTTGAGCTAATACTGAAGTTGGAACCATGATTGCTGTTTGAAGATTATTTAAATATGTAATATATGCAGTTATTAGTGCCACTATAGTTTTTCCTGATCCAACATCTCCTTCTAACAACCGATTCATCGGAATATCTTTTTCTATGTCAGAATATATTTCATTAATACTTCTTATTTGAGATTCAGTTAATTTAAAGTCTAGTTTATTAATAAATTCTTCAATTTTACTTTTATCAATAATTATCTTATATGAAGATCTTTTCTTTCGTTCTTCTTTTCTAAGATATGATATTATCTGAATATATAAAATTTCTTCAAATCCGAGTCTTTTTTTTGCCTGTGTTATATCTTCAAAATTTTCAGGGAAATGTAATTTTCTTAAGGCTGTATTAATTTCAAGTAAATCATATTTATCTCTAATTTCTAATGGAATATAATCCTCAATATTTATTTGATCTAATACGTTTTTTATTCTGGATCTCAACCATTTAGATGTAATTCCTTTTGTTTGATTATAAATTGGTGTTATTCTTGAGAGATGTATATTTTCTTTATTTTCCTTCACTATTTCATATTGTGGAGATTTAAATATACAGAATCCTTTTTCAAATGATGTATTTCCTGAAATAATAACTTCAGTACCTTTTGATATATTGTTTGTTATATAAGGCTGATTAAACCAGATAATCTTTGCTAGTCCAGTCCCATCCTCTATTTGTGCATTAATAATGTTTTTTCTGTTTTTAGTATAAATACTTCTAATATCAGTAATTTCTCCTTTTATTATATTTTTATTGTCAATAATAATATCTTCAATATTAATTACATTTCTTGAATCTTCATACTTAATAGGATAATAATAGACAAGATCTTTTAAGGTTAATATATCTATTTTTTGAAGTAATTTAGAATATTTTTCTCCGATATAGTATATTTTGGATACTTCAATATTGATATCATTCATTATCTATTAAAGATGGCTAGAACGCTTGAAAGTAATAATCCTATTATCGTTAATAACATTATAACAATAAAGATGATACTTCCATATTTTTTAAAAATTTTTTTTCTTCTACTCATATTTTTTTTATTTTTATAATATTTCTTTTTCCAACTTTTATAATCATATCATTTTTTAATTCTATATTTTTATTGATTTCACTAATCTTTTCTTTATCTATAGAGACTGATCCTGCGAGTATAGACCTTTTTGCTTCTGATCTAGATGGAATTTGTCCTGTAATATTAGACAATAGATCTATAATTAAGATACTCTCAATGTCTGTTTGTACTTCCATTATATCATTGGATAAGTTGAAATTCTTATTTTGGACTGTAACCATAAAATTCTCTTTGGCTTTTAATGCCTCATTTCTTGATGAGTACATAGTAGTTATTTCTTCTGCCAAGAGTTTTTTTATATCCATTATATTTTTCTTTTTAGCCGTTTTTATTTCTTTTTCAATCTCATTAATATTTTTATCAGAGATTCTTGTTGCCAATTTAAAATATTCTATAATATATTCATCTTTTATACTCATAACTTTCCCATAAATATTATTAGGTGTATCAATTATATTAATTACATTTTTCCAGGATGTAGACATTTTTCTGCCATCGGTTCCTATAAGTAATTTTTTTGTTATTATATTTTGTTTTTTCATATTATAGTAGGATTGTATTTCTCTTCCTGCTAAAAGATTAAAAAGTTGATCAGAGCCGCCTAATTCTATATCTGCTTTTATAGCAACAGAGTCATATCCTTGCATTATTGGGTATAAAAATTCATTCAATCCTATTGGTTTATTATTTATATATCTTTCATGAAAATTTTCTCTTTCAATCATTTGAGCTACTGTAAATTTTTTGGCAATTTCTATTATTTCTAAAAAATCTATCTTAGATAGCCATTCTGAATTATATCTAAACTCTACCTTATCTAAATCCAAAATTTTTGATAATTGAGTTTTATAAGTTTTTAAATTCTCATCTATATCATCTTTTGTTATACTAGTTCTTCTTTCTTGTTTATCAGAATTATCTCCTATTCTGGCTGTAAAATCACCTATAATAAGAACTATTGTATGTCCTAAATCTTGAAAATCTTTTAATCTTTGTATAGTTGAAGCTCTTCCTAAATGGATTTTATTCCCAGTTGGATCTATTCCAAATTTTACTCTTAATTTTTTTCCCTTATTTTTTAATAATTTAGACACTTCTTCTGAATCGACGATTCTAAAAGTTCCCCTATTTAATATTAAATTTTCACTTGATTCATATTCCATTTTTAACCTTTTTTTATTTATTCTTTAGTATTTTTTGTTAATTATAATTTATTTTTTATACTTTGAATATACCTAGTTATTGTGTCTCTCAGATTGTGAATAAAAATTATATTATTAAATTATACCACTATATAGGTAGTATTTTAACCTTTAACATTATGATAAATTTATAACTATAATTAGAACACTCTACATTTCTCAAATGGGAGATATGTAAGTAGTAAAATATTGACAAATATTGCTGTCATAGAAGTATTAATGAACTGCTAGAGTATATGTTCAGCTCAAAAATCTATTAAACTAATTTTAATCTTGTTGTGATAGATTAATGTTATTAAAAAATATGTTATAATTTAAGTATCATGAGTTTACTGGATACATTTGATAATAAAAAGAGTGTTAAGGCGTTATCTACGTCTCAAAAGAAAAATAAAATATTAATTTCAAAGATAATAAAGAATACTCTACTTGTTGTTGCAATAATTATGCTTCTTGGAGCTATAGCAGTAACTGTTTTAATAGTTAAATATTCTTTTGAATTACCCCCTCCCGGAACACCTTTCACCAAAACATATGCTCAAACCACTACAATATATTCTAGAGGTGGAACTGTTCTATATAGTTTTCATGGAGCTCAAAACAGAGAATATATTCCTATTTCTCAAATCCCTAAAAATATGCAATGGGCTATTATTGCTGCTGAAGATAAAAATTTTTATCATGAACCATTTGGTATATCTTTCAGAGGAATATTAAGAGCACTTTTTTATGATATATTTAAAAGAGGTTCTGGTTCTTTACAAGGAGGCAGTACTATTACCCAACAATTAGTGAAAGATACAGTTCTTACTTCTCAGCAAACTATTCAGAGAAAGTTAAAAGAATTAATACTAACAGTTGAAATATCTCAAAAATATACAAAACAACAAGTATTAGGAGGATATCTTAATGAAGTCTATTTTGGTGGGAATATTTATGGAATAAAAGTTGCAGCACAGACTTATTTCGGGAAAAATCCAAATCAGTTAAATATTGCACAATGTGCAATACTTGCAGGTATGGTTCAAGCTCCTTCTGTATATTCTCCATTATTTGGTACAAATCCTAAATTAATGATTCCTAGAGCTGATTATGTACTAAATCAGATGCTGGCTGATAAATATGAGACAGGTGTGACAGCTAAACAAATAAAGCAGGCTAAAATAGAAGTTGCTCATATGCAATATAATACATATAGTTTAAATCAAAATATTAAGGATCCTTGGTTTGTTTATTATGTTAAAGCTCAACTTGAAAAAAAATATGGAATTAGTGCTGTTGAAAATGGAGGGTGGAAAGTATACACATCATTGAGTTGGAAAATTCAACAAATAGCTCAGAATACAGTAGTTAAAGCAGTAAATTATCTCCTTGCAAATAATTTAAATGCTCATAATGCTGCATTAGTCTCTGTGGATCCTAATAATGGAGAAATTTTAGCTATGGTGGGTTCATATAAATATGGAGTTACTCTGGCTGGTGGTGCAATGGAAGGTGATTATAATGCTACTTTGGCACCTAGACAGCCAGGATCAAGCATAAAGCCATTTTTATATGCTACTGCATTTCAAAATTTGGGATTTGCTCCTTCAACTCTTACACAGGATTTACCTATAGATATTAATGGATATGCTCCAACTGATTGGAATAATTTATATCAGGGACCTCAGACTATAAAAGCTGCATTAAGAGCGTCTAGAAATATTCCTGCAGTAGAAACTTTATATGATTTAGGTATTAAAAATTTCATTAATGAATTGCATCTTTTTGGGTTTACTGGTTTATCCAGTTATTCAAAAGATCTGTCTATAGCTATTGGCTCTGCAGGTGTTCCTCTTTTACAAAATACGGAAGCTTATGCAACACTTGCTAATGGAGGAATTAAATATCCTACAGTTTCGATTCTAAAAATAGTAAATCCTGCAGGAAAGGTTATTTATAATTATAATCCAAGTAAATATGGTCAAAGAATTATAAAAAGAAGATTTGTCTATTTAGTAGATAGAATAATATCTAAATTCCCTACTTTATATTATTCTCCATCTCCTATTTATAAAGGTTATGCAGGAAGTATTGCTGCAAAAACTGGAACTAGCAACTCTGCAAGAGATTTGGTTTTAATGGGATATACTAGCTCATTTGCAACTGGTATGTGGGCTGGAAATGATACAAACACTCCAACATCGAGTATTTCTTATGGAGAAGATTTGGCCCCTTTCTGGAATGCATATATGCTTAAAGTATTACCTATGTTTCCTAATGTCAAATTTCAAAGGCCACCTGGAATTGTAACTGCCACTGTATGTTCTGATAGTGGATTATTGGCTAGTGCTAGTACTCCATGTAATAAAGTATTAGCACATTTTGCAGCTGGACAATTACCTAAACCTGATAATTCAAATATTACAGAGAAAGTTTGTAAACAAAATCAAAATTTATTAGCAACAAAGAGTCAAATCGCAGCTGGAGATTATGTAAATAAAACATATATACAATTACATTCATCAGCTTCTATATTCCAATCTGCCTTAGATACTTGGGAAAAAGATCAAGGAGGTGTTTATGTATTACCTACTCAATACTGTAATCAATATTCTGGACCTAATGGTACAATACAAATTAATACTACCTCTCCTACTGCAAATGAAACATATGTTTTAAATAGTGGATCAAATATAAATGTTTCTGGAGTGGCTATCTCTCCTAATAATATTACAAGTATTACTGTAACCTTAGAAAATTCATCTGGAGCTACAATAGGACAACCACAAACAATAACAAATAATCCAAATTTTAATGTTAATTTCTCAGTGCCTAGCACAGCTGGAACATACAGTATAAATATATCAGCAGTAGATTCGAATAATGTCAAAGGGTCTGATACTGTATCATTTCAAGTACAATCATCTAGTACTACTTCACCTTCACCTTCTCCTTCACCTTCTAATAGTAGTAATTCTTCATCAAGTACTGGGTAATAAAGATTTTGTAATATAATAAGATGTAATTAATATCTTTATCTAAAAATAATATTTTCAAATTTATTTAAAAGATTAGTCTTAATTTCATTTATGCTTTCTTTAATCTCTTCTGTTATAAAAGTTTTTTCAAAATTTTCAAATATTAATCTTACAGTAAGACTTGTTTGATTTTCATTTAAGGGTTTTCCCTTATATATATCTATTATTCTGATCTCTTTTAAATAGTTATTTTTTATTGATTTTATAATTTCTTCAGCTGTATATTCTTCACTATAAGTAATATTGATATCTTCTATTACAATAGGATATTTAGAAATAGATTTATGTAAAAAACTTTTCTTTATGTATTTTTTTAATATTTCTACATTAATTTCTGTAACTGTTAGATTTCCTGCAATATTAAAATTTTCTCTTACTGTTGGATGTATATTATTTATCTCTCCTATTAGCTCTTTATGTAAATAAATTTTAGCGGATTGATTATAAATGGCATATTTATTTTCTGATCCTTTTATATATTCAAATTCTTCATCTATATTTAAATAAGTTTTAATATCATTAAGGTATTTTTTGATCACAAAGAATGTTTCTATTTTTTTATTTTTAGAATAAGCAGATATACAAAGTTTTAATTCTTCTAAAGGTAATTCTGTATCACTTTTATTGTAAGTATTAGCTATTTCAAATAAACTAAAAGTATCTTCATTTCTAATATTTTTTTCTACTGTAGAAAGCATTGATGGCAATAGTATATTTCTCAAATGGGTATACTCTTCAGAGTATGGATTTATTATTTTTATTAAACTACTATCATGGATTAAAGTCCTTTTTAGTAAATTCTCATTAATAAAAGAGTAAGTTTTTATTTCCCAAGATGATTCTGATACTAAAATCTTTTTTATTTCTCTTTCTATTTCGTAAGATATATTTCTGATTATCGGAGTAGTTTCTAATACAGGATTTTTCAAAGGTATTTTTTGATATCCATAAATTCTTCCTATTTCTTCTATTATATCAACACTTTCTTTTATATCCCTTCTCTCTTTCGGTATAAGTATTGTTATTATATTATTTTTTATTTCTGATTTGAAATTAAGTTTATGAAGTATATTTATAACCTCTTTAGGAGCTATTTTAATACCTAAAACTTTCTCTATTTTACTAAATTCAAAATTAATGTTATCTGTAGATTCTTGATTTTTAGATATAATATCTACAATTTTACTATACTGTTTACCTTTGGTAAGATTAAATATAAGTTCTAATGCATATAACATACCTTCATATGCAAAATTTTGAGGTAATCCCTTTTCGTATCTTAAAGAAGCTTCTGACCTTAAATTTATTGATTTTGAACTTTTTCTTATCATTACAGGATCAAATGTTGCAGATTCAATCAATATATTTTTTGTATTTGCATCTATTTCTGAATATTTTCCTCCCATAATACCAGCTATACCTAAAGCCTTCTCTTTATTAGCAATAACATAATTATTTTTTGTAAGTTTTCTTTCTTTAGAATCTAGAGTTGTTATAGTCTCTTTTTCTTTAGATTTCCTTACTAATATTGTAGTATTTTCTCCACCTATTTTATCTAAATCAAATATATGTAATGGTTGACCTATTTCTGCAAGAACAAGATTACTTATATCTACTATATTATTTATACTTTTAAGCCCAATTTTTTTTAATTTTTGTTTTATCCATAATGGAGAGTCATCAACTATAATGTCTTTTACAATTACTCCTATGTATCGAGTACAAAAATCTTTATCTAATATATCAATATTTATTGATTTTTGTAATTTAGATTGATCTTGTAATCCTTTTAATTTTAAATTATTAAATTTAGAATTATTTATCGCACTAAATTCTCTAGCAATTCCTCTATGAGAAAATAGATCAGGTCTGTTTGAAATTATTTTATTATCAATATCTATAATTACATCATAAAAAAACTTATCTAAACTTTCTCCTACATATTTTTTATATTCATTTCCTAAATCCATTATCCCAGAATGATCTTCTCCTAATAATAATTCATCTTCTGCACATAACATTCCTTCTGATTGCACTCCTCTTAATGGAGTACTCTTAATAGTTGTTCCATTTGGTAATATACCTCCATGTTCAATTACTGGACATACCATTCCTATATATATATTATTAGCACCGGTAACTATTTGTACTGTTTTATTCTTGGATAATCTGACTTCTGTAATTTTTAATTTATCAGCATTAGGGTGTTTTATAATTTTTATGATCTCCCCTACTTTTATATCTTTAAGGTTAGTTCCATATTCTTTGATATAATCAATATCAACACATTGTTCTGCAAAAGATTCTAATAATTTATACAGACTATCAGAATCTTCTGGTATTTTAGTATACTCTCTTATCCAAGATGTTGATATTTTCATATTTTTCTAAATTGAGATAAAAATTTAAGATCATTTTCATAAAATAATCTAAGATCATCAATCATATTTTTTACCATAAATAATCTTTCAGGACCTCCACCAAATGCAAATCCTTGATATACATTAGGATCTATATTAACATTTCTTAAAACTTGTGGATGAACCATTCCAGCTCCTAGTAATTCTATCCAACCTTTATTAGAACATACTTTACATCCCTTTCCTAAACAAACCATACATGTTGCATCGATTTCAAAACTAGGCTCTGTATATGGAAAAAATGAATGTCGTAATCGTAATTCTATATCAGAATTATCAAATATATTTCTTAACGCAGTAGTTAGTATACTCTTAAGATCAGAAATATTAGTGGTTTTATCTATTATTAATCCTTCATATTGATAAAACATAAATGTATGTCTTTGATCTTGATTTTCATTCCTATATACTTTTCCTGGTGCAATTATTCTAATTGGGGGTTTTTCATTAAGCATAGTTCTAATTTGTACAGAAGATGTATGAGTTCTAGGTAAAATGTGATTCTCTTCTATATAAAAAGTATCTTGCATATCTCTGGCAGGATGATTAATGTCTAAATTCAATGATTGAAAACAAAACCAATCAGTTTCTATCTCTGGACCAGAAACAACTGAAAATCCAAAATACTGAAAAGTTTCTACTAATATATCAATCATTTGTGTTACTGGGTGGAGAGAACCTATATTAGTTTCAAATTTATTTAAAGATATATCAATGTTTCTACTGATCTCTTCTTCTATTTGTATATTCTTGAGTATTGCTTCTTTATCTGAGATCTGACTTTGTATATTAGATTTTATTTTATTGGAATATTCCCCTATTGTTTTTTTCTCTTCATTATTTCTAATATATTTAATATTAGATAATATTTTAGAAATATCTGAATCCTTTCCAAAATATTTTGAACGGAGTTGTTTTAGACGATCTAGATTATTACATGATTGTATTTTATCTAAAGCCTCATTTTCTATATTTGAAAGATTCTTTGCTAATAATTTAATATCAGTCATTTTATTTTGATTTTATTTCTGCAATTATTTTATCAAAGGTACTTTTATCTTCAGTTGCAAAATAAGCCATTACTTTTCTATTTAGAAGTATATTATTCTCTTTTTGTAAATGTTGAAGAGCAGAATAAGATATACCACTTTCTTGCAAAGCTGCTCCTATTCTTGTTATCCATAGTGTTTTTATAATATTTTTCTTCTTTTTTCTTCCTGCATATGCATATTGTCCTGCATGAAGAATAGCTTCTTTAGAAACCTTTACAAGATTTCCTTTGGTCATTCTATAACCTTTTGTTAATTTATGAATCTTTTTATGTTTTTGATGTTTTGTAAATCCTTTTTTAATTCTCATAATATTTATAAATCATTTTTAAATTTTTTAGCTGCATTATTATCTAATTTTTTTATTCCTTTAACTTTATTTCTACTGTTACTACTTCTTTTAGCCATAAAATGAGAAACACCTTTAATTTTATGCAATACTTTATTATTTTTTGTCTTTCTAAATCTTTTTACTAAAATTTTTTTTGTCTTTGTTTTCATATTCTTAAATTGGTTGAAATAGTGCTATTATTGTTCTCCCTTCTCTTTTAGGAGTAGACTCTACCTTTGAGATATCAGCTAACTCTAGTAGTATTCTATTCATTAATAGATCTGCATTCTCAAAGTTACTTCTTCCTGTCATTCTTATAACAATTTTTACTTTATGCTTGTCTTCTATAAAGGACTTTATTCTTTTTAATTTATTATTATAATCACCTATTCCTATAAATGGCTTAAATCTAATCTCCTTTGTCTCTTTGTTCCTATTTTTTTTATTTTGCTCTCTTTCCTTTTTGCTCTGTTCATATTTATATTTTGAATATGACATTATTTTACAAACTGGAGGATTAGCATTTGGAGATATTTCCACTATATCTAATTCTTGTGATTTTGCTATTGATAAAGCTTCTGCTTTTGATAATATTCCTAAAAATTTACCTTCCGAATCTATAACTCGAAGCTTATCTGCCCTTATATAGTCATTATATCTTATTAAATTGTTTCTGTTATTATTTGTTATAGATATCCTCCTTATAGATTATTAATAAAGTTATGCAATAATGTGATCATATCAAAGATTTCAACCTTTGTAAAGTGTAAATATTATTCAAAATGTATATCTATACTTTTTTTTAATTTCTCATTATTTTTTAAGAATATAATATTAGATTTTATAAAATTTTTAAAATCTTCAATTTTAATATTATCTATAAGTATTCTTTCTCCAAATATCTTATCTATTGAATCTGAATCCTCAATTAATATTTCCGCTATAATATGATCACTTTCGTTAAATGCTACAAATTTAATGATAATATTATCTCTATTTTCAACTATCATAGTAATCATGTTATTTTCTAAATTTGTTGTGATATAGGTATATATAGGATTCTTATCAAAATCTGGAGTTCTAGATTTGAAAACAAAATATTTTTGTGATGTAGTATTAATATGTTTTTCTATATTTTCTTCGTTTTCTAGATATATGTAATTTTTATTATATATATTTAAAATTGAAGAAAAAGATATTATAGAGTTCTTTATGTATTCATAGTCTTTTATAAGTTTTTCTTGAGTCGTTAATTCTTTTATTATTTGATTTTTTATATTATTTAAAATTAATTCAAATACTTTCTGGTCAGTTTCTTCAAACACCACTGGTATAGTTGTATTAGATAGTATTTTAAGATATCTTCCTATTTCTGAATTATTCATATATATTTGTTTTCACTTCGTCTATAAATGTATCATATTCTTTTTCTAATAATGGTTTTATTTCAGTATTTTCTTCTATTCCTATATGTTTGAAAAATTCATTTAATGGATTAATATGAATGCTTTTTTTAAGAAGTACCTTATACCCTTTTTTCTGTTTTCTCTCTAATTCTAGAGCAATAATCCCATCTTTATTTTTTACAACAATTTTAAAATGAGGTTTTAACTTTAAATATCCTTTATACTTATTATTGAAAAATATAACCTTGTTTTTATCTTTTAGTACTGTTTTTTTTACTTGATGATTATTAAGTACATGAGCTAAAGATAGAATATTAGAGTTAATATTCAAATGGTTAAATTTTTTATAAGTGTCAAATATGAAAAATTCTATATCATTATGAAGTTTAGATTTGCTTACCATATTTAATATTATATATAGTGCCTTTTTTTATTACAATAGGAAGATATGCCTTAAATTGATCCTTCCTTTAAAATGAGTGTTTTTAATTTTAATATATCTATATCTTGCTCATACTTTAAATCATCCCTCCAATTGATATGAAAATTCCAAAGTCCTGTGCTATTATATCTTTCTATTTCTTTTTCCCCTATTACAATTTTTGCAGGAATTTTTTCTATTGTAGCAGTTCTAATCTTTTTAGATATACTTTCATCTCTTTTGTCTATTTCTGATCGTATTCCACTATCTTTAAAGATATTATCTATTTTAATGGCGGCATCTATAAATTTGTCAGATACAGGAATTACTTTTACTTGTATTGGCGCGAATTTTATTGGGAATGCTCCTCCAGTTTTTTCTATTAAAAATGCCATAAATCGCTCATATGAACCTAGTATTGCTCTATGAATAATTATTGGATATTCTTCTTCACCTTTATTATTTGTATATACTATATTCATTCTTTTAGGAATTAAGCTATCAATCTGAATTGTTGAAATAGTATCTTCTCTTCCTTCGATATTCTTTATCTGTATATCTAATTTAGGGCCATAAAAGGCTGCTTCCCCAACTGCCTCTATATATTCTGAATGAGTTTCATCTAGAGCTTCTCGTAAAATTTTTGTAGAAAAATCCCAATCATCTTTATTCCCTATGAATTTATCTTTGTCAAAATCAGGAAGAGACAATCTAAAGTAATAATTATCAATATTGAAATCGGTATATACTTCTTTAAAAAGATTTAACACTTCTATGAAATCATTTTTTAGTTTATCTTTACTAGTGTATATATGAGAATCATTTTGAGTTATAGGTCCTCTTGTTCTTATAAGTCCTGTTAATGTACCTGATCTTTCATATCTATATACAGGAGAATCTTCTGCAATTTTAATAGGGAGATCCTTATAACTTCTAATCTCATTTTTATATACCATATGATGAAATGGACAACTCATTGGTTTGATGAAAAAAGTGTTATCTTCTTTATCTATTATCTTATACATATCATCTGCATAAAAGTCAGTATGTCCTGATAATTGAAATAGTTTTTTATTTGTTATTATAGGAGTGGATACATATATATATCCTAGTCTTTCTTGTTTACTCCTCATATATTCAATTAGTAACTTTTTTAAAATTTCTCCTTTTGGTAGGAGTATTGGAAGTCCAGCTCCAACTTCTTCAGAAAACATAAATAATCCAAGTTTTGGTCCGAGTACTCTGTGATCTTTTGCTTTTCTTTCTTCTCTATCTTTTAGAAATGAATTTAATTCTTCTTTTGTTGGAAAACATGCAGCATATATTCTCGTAAGCATTTTATTCTTTTCATCCCCTCTGAAGTATGCACCTGCAATAGAGATTAATTTAAACTCCCCTACTTCATTAAATGAATTGACATGACCTCCTCTACAAAGATTAATAAATGATCCTGATTTATAGAAAGTGACTATGTCTGTATTCATTTTAGATTTACTAGTATCTCTATCTTTTCTTATTGTTGTCCCGAATTGTTCAATATCTTTAAGTAATTCTAATGAATATTCTTGATTGCTGTCTTTAAGAAATTTTTTAGCTTCAGATATTGTTTTTTCAATTTTCTCGAATGGATAATTTTCTTTTTTAAGTTTTTTCATTTCAGTTTCTATTTTCAAAAGATCACTTTCATTAATAGATATATCTCCAAAGTCGAAATCATAGTAAAATCCAGATTCTATAGCAGGTCCTATCGCAAATTTTGTATTAGGGTATAAGTTATGTACTGCTGTAGCTAAAAGATGAGCTCCTGAATGACGCATATCTTCAATTTTAGATTTTGTTATATTTTCTTTGCTCATATTTTTTAATTACTATATATATTATAAATATAATGATTATACTAATTACAGTATAGCTTATATTTGTTAAGATGAATTGTAATAATTTTATATTTCTACCCAGATAAAATCCTAATAATCCATACACTACAGACCACGCTATTGCTCCAGATACATTGTATCTAAAAAATCTTTTATATTCAATTTTATGTAGTCCTGCTGTTATTGGGATAAACATTCTAAATACTGATAAAAATCTTCCTATAAATACAGCTTTAAATCCATATTTATCAAAAAAATGTTTTGTTGTTGTTATATATTTTATATCTCTTTTAAATAGTTTACTTAAAAATTCTATAAATTTTATTCCATAATTTTTCCCAATAAAATACCCAATATTATCTCCTAAAGAAGCTGCAATTATTGCAGTGAGTATCACTAATAAAATATTCATTCTATTAGGATATATTGATGAGTATACTGCTCCTAGGACTAAAGATGTTTCTCCTGGAAGAGGAATACCTAAACACTCTAAGATAATAAAAAAGCCTATTATAAAATAGCTATAATGCGTAATAAGAGTAAGTATGTGAGAAAAAATTGGATTCATATAAATCCTAATATTTACTATTAATTAAATTGGGCTCGACAGGATTCGAACCAGTGACCTCAACAATGTCAATGTTGCGCTCTAACCAACTGAGCTACGAACCCTTAATGGATAATACTATCTATTAACCCGTATGTTTTAGCTTCTTTAGCACTCATCCAGAAATCTCTATCTACATCTTTATCTATTTTTGACTTTTTTTGGCCTGTATTTTTAGCAAGTATATTATTAAGGTTATCTCTAATTAGTAATATTCGTCTTGCTGTAATTTCAATATCACTAGCCTGCCCTTCTGTCCCACCAGATGGTTGGTGTATTAGTATGGAGGAATTTGGCAATGAATGTCTTTTTCCTTTTGTTCCTGATGAAAGTAAAAAAGCTCCCATAGAAGCAGCTATTCCTGTTGCTATAGTAGATACATCAGGAGATATATGATTCATCGTATCATATATAGCCATTCCTGCATCAACAGATCCTCCTGGAGAATTAATATACATTGAAATATCTTTTTGTGGATCTTCTTTTTGTAAAAACAATAACTCTGCTATTACAAGATTAGCTAAATCATCATCAATAAGTCCACCTAAAAAGATAATTCTTTCTTCTAGCATTCTTGAATATATATCATATATTCTTTCTCCCTTTGCAGTTTTTTCTATAATTGTAGGTATTATCATCATGATTGATTTTTAATTAAATTAACAGCTTCTTTCAAACTTTTATAATATCGTATATTATAAACTAATTCCTCTGCATTTATATTCTTCATTTCTTCTTCAGTCATAGTTTTTAATTGAGTATCTATATCTTCTTTTGTTACTTCAATATTATTCTCTTTTGCAAACTCTTCAGTAAATAGATCTAACTTGAGTTGATCTATAACCTCTTTTTCTAAATCTTCAGTTATTTTTTCTTGACTAGTATTATTTTGACTCAGATATTTTTTTAATGTTAAGTTCATATCTTTTGCAAAAGATTCTAGATTATCTATAGACTTTTTAATGTGCTCAGTAATCATATATTCTGGAATATCATCTTTTTCAATAATTATATTAGTTAATAAAGATTCTATTATTAAACTTTCATATACATTGTTTAAATATCGTTCTTCATTTTCTTTTAAATCTTTAATTACTTCTTCATTATTTTCCTTTTCATACTTGTTTTTTTCTTTGTCAAACTTCTTTTTTGCCTCATCTTTTTTAATTTTTACTTTGGATAGATCTACCTTTTTTATTTTTGGTTTTTGATAGCACTTCATTTCTATATTAAAATCTTCGGCATTTAATTTAATATTATTAATAAAATCCTCTTTGAAATATATTCTCATAGGAGTGATATCACTGTCATAAATACTATTTATAATAGTATTTTGTACATTAGTATAGGCGTTCTTAATTATATCCTCTTTATATTGAGTATAAATTAACTCTCTAGGTGCTTTTCCTTTCCTGAATCCTTTAATTTCTTTATTTGCAGATAATTCATCAATCCCTTTATTTATAGCTTCATTTATCAAATCTCCCTTTATATTAAGAGTGAGATCTAATTGAGAACCTTTATCTTTTTTTGATTCTATAATGTTTATATATTTATTTTTTTTATTATTCATAATAATCCTCATCAATTTTAGTATCTATTCCATCTGGAATATAATTATCTTCTACATCAAAAAAATCTTTATTTGCAATATCATCATCTTGATTATACTCCTCTTCTGTATCTTCTTCAAAGATGGTTTTGTGTTTTAACTCTTTTCCGCATATAGGACATAGATTTGCTTCGAGTACATCTTCTTTACAATTAGGACATTTAACTACATTGATATCGGATATATTATTTATCTTTTTTTTCTTAGTATTTATATTATCATCATCTATAATATCAATGTTATCAATATCTTCATCACTATCCTCTATCTCAACTCCTACAATATCATCATCAATATCTTCATCACTATCCTCTATCTCAAAAAGATCGATATCATCATCTTCTTCAAGTATAGAACCATCGTCAATTTCGAAATCGTCATTGTCTATATTGTCACTTTTTTTGTTTTTTGCCATAAGATAAGGTTGTATAATTCTATTAACTATTTTACACTGTAAGTATATGAATAAATTCTTAATACTTTTTAGTCATTTTATTATACAATCTATTGTCAAATTTTCATACATAGGTATCTTTGTTCTGATGCTTCTTGAAAGTTTTAATATTCCTATACCTTCAGAATTGGTTATGACATTCTCCGGATTCTTGTCATATAAAGGAGATTTTAATATATATATAGTTATAATAATAGGTACATTGGGAAACCTTTTAGGATCAGTACTATCTTATTATTTAGGTTATTATGGAGGTTATCCATTTTTAGAAAAATATGGTAAATATATATTTATAAAAGATAGGGATATTCAAAAAGCCCATAAGTGGTTTTTGAAATATGGTGATTTTGCTGTATTTTTCACGAGAATTTTACCCGTGTTTAGGACTTTTATATCCCTTCCTGCTGGAATAGCAAAGATGGATATTAAAAAATTTATACTGTATACACTACTAGGAACTTTAATTTGGGATGTAGTGTTAGCATTTGGAGGTTATTATTTTGCTTATAAATGGAAGATTATTTATCATTTTATTGAGAATTTTTCTATATACTTTTTTATATTAATAATAATTTTAATAGTTATATATTTATATAGACATATAACTAAGGTTAGAAAAATAAAAAAATTAATTTAATAATTCTCTAAATAATTTTAAAGTTTCTGAACCTGTTTTTTCCCATGAAAATTTCTCTATCTCTTTTAATCCTAATTGGATAAGTTGATTATTTCTTTTAATTGCTTCTATTATTCCATCTGCAATATCCATCAAATTTTCAGGGTCAACAAGAATTGCCGCATTTTTGGCAATTTCTTTAGTAGATGAATTTTCAGATGTAACTACAGGTACTCCACTTGCAAATGCCTCTAATATTGGTAGTCCAAAACCTTCTTCTTTAGATATGTATAAAAATAAATCTGACTTCCTGTACTCTCCTGCCAATTCGTCATTTGATACGTATCCTGATACGATAACATCTTTTTCTAGTTTAAAATCCTTTATTGTTCTTAATAAATTTTCATAATCATCCCCTTTGTTCCCTATTATTGTTAATTTTATATCTCCAAAAACATCTTTTATTACTGGAATAACCTTAACTATTTGAGTAAAATTCTTTCTCTTATTTATTGTGCCAACACAAAGTATCTTAATTGGGCTCGACATATTTTTTTTACTAATATATTTATATAAATTTTTATCATAACTTTCATAAATGACATTGATTTTATTTTTATCTATTTTGTAATATTTTAATATTTCTGACTTTGTATATTTTGATACAGAAATAATTTTATCAGACTTCAAAATTGCATTTTTGAAAAATAATTTCGTACTATTTAAATTTTTAGTCATATATTTAAAAAATAAATCATGAACAGTTATAACTTTTTTTATCTTTTTTTTTGTAATTATAGGTAAACTAGGAATAGGTGAAAAAATTAAATCTATATCATCTTGAATAATTCTTTTTGCAAGACTAGTATGTAACCAAGCTTTTCTATTTTTTATGTAAATATGTTTTATATTTTTATATTTATTTATATATTCATGATTAGTATAAAGATAGAATTGAAATTCACTACTTTTATTAAATTCATTTAATATATTTATGGTATAATTTTCAATCCCTGTGGTATTTTTATTTAATATATCTTTAGCTATAATTCCTATTCTATATTTACTCATATCTGTAATATCTGTATAATATAAATACATTTTAATTTGGGGGTATAGCTCAATGGTAGAGCATCAGCCTCTTAAGCTGTTGGTTCTGGGTTCAAATCCCAGTGCCCTCAATTAAAAATCTAAGCACCTAGAGAGATTCGAACTCTCAACCTTCTCGTCCGAAGCGAGATGCTCTATCCATTAAGCTATAGGTGCAATAATTGTAATTTTATCAGTTATCTTAATCAATATAAACATCATAGATAATCATGGGATTTATTTTTCTATTTATTTGCTCTCGGCGGGACTCGAACCTGCAGTCTTCTCCTTAGAAGGGAGTTGCTTTATCCTATTAAGCTACGAGAGCATAATTACATTACATGGGGTAAATGGTGGGGCTCGAACCCACGACCTACCGCTCCACAGGCAGTCGCTCTACCAGCTGAGCTACATTTACCAAATTATAGGATCATTTTAACATAAAAATTATATTATTTTAAAATAGTTTTACTCTATCCCCTATTTTAATATTGTTATTTATAATAAAATGAGGATTTAATTCTAATACATAAAGTGATTTTTGACCAGTAGTATAAACTTTACATTCATTTTTTACACATGGATATGCTTTTATAATATTAACTATTTGCATATTCTTTGATATAAATATCATATCAAGCGGTATATATGTAAAAGCCATCCAGAATGTATGTATTGAATTTTGTGTGAAATTAAAAAGCATCCCTTTATCTATAGGAAGTTTATAGTATTTCATTAATCCAACTTCTTGTTCATAGGGGGTTTTTGCTAGATATACTTTTAATTTTATATTATTTATATAAATAGATTGAATTTTTTCTTTAGATCGAGTGTTATTTGCAATGGTATTACTTATTTTTATTGATTTAGAAATATTTATATATGTAGTTTTAGTTATGTTGTAATTAGGTTTAGGATAAAAATGAAATATTAATAATCCTATCATTATAAATATTCCAGGGTAAATGGAATATTTAGCTAATATGTAGTAGAAATTGTCATTTTTATTTTTCATTTTTTACCATTATACTATATTTAAAACTTTAAATTTGACTTTTTGTTTTAATTATTCTATGCTCAAAAGTTAATTATGAAGTTAATTTTTATATCTGGTGGTGTTATTTCTGGAATTGGTAAAGGCATTAGTGCCGCATCTATTGGGTTACTCTTAAAAAAACATTCTATTAATGTATCTTTTTTAAAATGCGATCCTTATATCAATGTTGATGCAGGGACAATGAATCCTATTGAACATGGTGAAGTATTTGTTCTGGATGATGGTTATGAAATTGATATGGATGGTGGTCATTATGAAAGATTTACTGATATTTCTCTATCTAAATATAACTCAATAACTACTGGTCAGATATATTCTCAAGTTATAAAAAATGAAAGAAATTTAAAATATGATGGTGCTTGTGTCGAAGTTATTCCTCATATAAGGGAAGAAATCATAACCAGAATAAAAGAAAGTTATGATAGTCATGATGTTTTAATCATAGAAATTGGAGGTACTGTTGGTGAGTACCAGAACGATATTTATTATGAAGCTGAACGATATCTTAAACAAAAATTAGGGGCAGATTTATTACATATTCATATAGGATATTTACCTGTACCAAATAGTATTGGTGAAATGAAAACAAAACCCACACAACAGTCAGTTATTCTTCTTAATCAAAGAGGAATATTCCCTGACATAATTATTGGTAGATCCGAAAAAACAATTGATTCAATTAGAAAGAAAAAAATTTCTATAGCTACCAATGTTGGAGAAGAAAATATTTTTTCTAATATAGATGTAAATAGTATATATAAAGTTCCAAAACTCTTTTATAGTCAAAAATTAGATTTAAGAATAATAGAATTATTAAATCTTAAATCTCAAAAGATAGATTTTTCAGATTGGGATAATTTAATAAAAAAAATTGATAATACACCTAAACAATCAATTAATATTGGAATAATTGCTAAATATCATACTAGTGGAAAATTTTCATTAGAAGATTCATATGTTTCTGTTATAGAAGCAATAAAAAGTGCATGTTGGGAGCTCAATATAGCCTTTAAACTTAAATGGATTGATGCTGAAAATTTTTCAGAGAAGGATATCTCTTCTTGTGATGGATTTATTGTTCCTGGAGGTTTTGGCAAAAGAGGTATTGATGGGAAAATTAAAGCAATTAAATATGCTAGGGAAAATAATAAACCATATTTAGGATTATGTTTAGGTATGCAATTAGCTGCTATTGAATTTGCAAAAAATGTATGTTCAATTAAAGATGCTAATTCTGAAGAAGTTGATGAATTTGCAAAAAATAAAATAATTCATATTATGCCTGAGCAAGAAAAAAAATTGTTAGATAAAAATTATGGAGGTAGTATGAGATTAGGTGCGTGGAAATGTGTATTAGAAAAAAATACTTTAGCATATAAATCATATAATAAATCTCAAATTAGTGAGAGACATCGACATAGGTATGAATTTAATAATTCATATGAAGAGATATTTGAAAAAAATGGTATGATTTTCTCTGGAAAATCCATAGATGGAAATTTAGTAGAAATAATGGAATTGAAAGAACATCCATTTTTTGTTGGAGTACAATTTCACCCAGAATTAAAAAGTAGACCTCTATCACCTCATCCATTATTCTCAAAATTTATTTCAGTAATAATTGAACAAAATGGTACTATCTGATGTAGATATAAAAGAAGAGATAAATAAAGGATCTTTAAAGATAGATCCTTATATAGAAGATTCATTACAGCCATCTTCTTATGATTTACATTTAGGTTCAAAATTTGTAGTTTTTGATAATCATGATACAGACATAATTGATGTCAAATTAAAAAATAATAATACACGAATTATAGATGTTACTGATAAAGGTTATTTTATTATTCATCCAAATAATTTTATATTAGGCTCTACAAAAGAAAATATAAAAATTCCTAATTATTTAGTTTCTAGAATTGAGGGAAAGTCTTCTATTGGAAGATTAGGTCTTATAGTTCATGCTACTGCAGGATATGTAGATCCTGGATTTGAAGGTACTTTAACTCTTGAAATGTTTAATTTATCTTCTATTCCTATTAAAATTTATATAGATATGAAGATTGCTCAATTATCTTTTTTTGAAATGAAATCACCGTCCTCTAAATCCTATGGAGAATATAAAAATAAATATCAAGGACAGATAGATCCAACTGAAAGTCTACTTTGGAAAGATTTCTGATATAATATATCTATGATAAAAGAGATAAAAGATAAAGAAGTTCTTTCTCTAATAGAACAAGAAAAAGAAAGAGAAAATAAAACGATTAATTTAATTGCTTCTGAAAATTATTCTAGTTTAGATGTTAGAAATGCAGAGACATCTTTTTTTATTAATAAGTATGCAGAAGGATATCCTGGAAAGAGATATTATTCAGGATGTATCTATACCGATAAGATAGAAAATTTGGCTATAGAACGATGTAAGAATCTATTTAATGTTAAATATGTTAATGTTCAACCACATAGTGGATCTCAGGCGAATATGGCTGCATATTTTTCTCTAATAAAACCTAAAGATAAAATATTATCTTTAAGTTTAGATAATGGAGGTCATTTAACTCATGGTTCTCCTGTAAATTTCTCAGGACAATTATTTAATTTTGATCATTACTCATTAACTAAAGATGGATTTTTAGATTATGATCAGATACTAAGTATTGCCAAGAAATTTAAACCTAAAGTTATTGTTGCAGGATACTCTGCATATTCCAGAACTATAGATTTTAAGAAATTTAGAGAGATAGCGGATATAGTAGGTGCTTTTTTATTATCTGATATTTCTCATATATCAGGATTAATAGCTTCTAATGTACATCCAGACCCATTTAAATATTCTCATATAGTTACATCTACAACTCACAAAACTTTAAGAGGACCTAGAGGTGCTGTTATTATGACTAATGATTCTGATATTTTTGAAAATATTCAAAAATCTGTATTTCCTGGTGTACAAGGAGGACCATTAGAGAATGTAATTGCTTCAAAAGCTATTGCATTTGGTGAAGATTTAAAAGATTCATTTAAAAGTTATTCTAGAGATATTATTGCTAATTCAAAGTATCTGGTAGAAGCTTTACAGGTAAGAGGTTTTAATATTGTTTCAGGTGGCAGTGATAATCACCTCTTTGTAATTGATTTAAGAAATTTTGATATAACAGGGAAAGAAGCTCAAGATTTATTGGAGTTGTGTAATATAAATGTTTCTAAATCTTTAATACCATATGACAAGAATAAGCCTTGGATTGCAAGTGGTATTAGATTGGGAACTCCTGCTATAACTTCTAGAGGTTTAAAAACAAGAGAAGTAGAAAAAGTGGCAGATTTTATAGAACAAATTATTAAAACAAGAAAAAAAATTGATATTAAAAAGATATCAACTGAAGTAGAAGATTTCATTACTAAATTCCCTATCCCCGATTATTATGTATAAAGACAAAATATTTAATGGAAAAATAGAATCATTGAAAATTAAAGAAGAGTTAATTAAAAGTCTTTATAATAAAAAAAGAACTCTAGGTATTATTCAGTTAGGAGATGATAGAATGAGTAATATTTTTATAAAAGAAAAGATTAAATTTGCAAAAGATATAAATGTTAATATTGTATATCAAAAACTTGAATCTGGTTCAAAACAGTTAGAAAGTTATATAAATAAATTTAATGAAGATGAGACTATTGATGCATATTTAATACAATTGCCTTTATTAGGAATAAAAGATTCTTCATATTTTTTAAATAAAATAGATCCAAAAAAAGATATTGATTGTCTAACCATTGTAAATTATTCTAATTTATTAATTGGGAATTATAAGTTTTCTCCTGGTGTATATTCTGCCTTTATTTATATTTTTGATAAATTAAAATTAGATAAATCTGCAAATATATTAATAGTTGGTGGAGGATTTGTAGGGACTTCCATTGCTAATTATTTAATTAGGAATAAATATAATATAACTTTGTTAGATAAATACAGTAAAGATCTAAAAGAATTTTCTAGAAAATCAGATATGGTTATTTTTTGTGCAGGTATAGGTGATATTATAGAAAAAAATGATGTAAAAGAAAATTCTATATTGATAAATATAGGTGCAAGTGCGAATTTAGATGGTACATATTCAGGTGGTATTAGTGAGAGTACTATTGAGAAGTCAAAATTTTTTGTACCTGCTAAAGGAGGAATAGGGCCT
>JAJZWL010000002.1 GCA_021846685.1 bacterium
GCAATTCTCTCCATATACGGAGAGAACGTTAAATCATCATCCACACTGTATCCAAGCTTAGTACTGAATTTAGGCCTTTGATGTACAACAACCCTGTGTCTAAATAAATCTCTATAATCTCCACCTCTTGATACCACCTCAAAAGTATAACTACCTAATTTAAATGCATTTGGAAGTTTTTTGCTTTTAACCTTTTCTCTTTCTGATCCAGAGTCATCTCTTAATTTAAGTACTTTCTCATACAAAACTCCAATATCATCATAACTCAAACCTGCAAGATAATTTCTATAATCAGTAAAACTCAAGTCTGAATCTGATCTATCATAAAGAATAGATGCTAATACCAATAATTCGTCATCAGTATAAGCTACTAACTCAACATCAGATACAACTACTCTTGCAGAAGTATCCTCTGACGATGAGACCACTGCATCTTTACCAATAATAGGAATACTGTTATCTAAAGAGAATCTATATATTTGACCATAATAATGTGATGCTTCATTTCCTCTTGGACTAGTTACCCTTTTTGTAAAGGATCCTACGATTTCACCAGATTCTACCAATAAATCATTACATAACTGCCTAACCTCTGACAAAGGATGATCTATTCCTTTAGAAATAATATCTTCTAATAATCTGCCATTTAAATGTATTGCAACATTAGTTTTTGTTGCAAAAGGCAAAAGATCTCGTAGATCATCAAACCTTTTAGCTGATCTTGAATTATGAAAAGACCTATCTGTCTCTCCTTCTTCCTTAGGATAAAGTCTCTTTATATAATCTAAATATGGCCCCTGCAATTCACTGTATAACTCAAACATTTCACTGACTATATTTTCAAACTCATTACCGTATTCTGAGCCTCTAATCTCCTCTGGAACAATATATCCATATCTATCTTTATTATCTTTAGCAGAAAATGAAACATATCTTGAAGATTTTTCCAAAAATGAACCTAACTCAAAAGATTCTAAATAATTTGAAGCAATATTAGAGATATCTTCACAGAATACATTTACTCCTCCCATCTCGGCTATAGAATCATCTCCATATAAAGATAACCATTTTTCGAAAAATTGTTGAGCCTTCTTAGTTTGTAAGCTATCATTTAATGAATTCTCAGAAACATTAGTATCACCTATTACAGAACTAAATTCTTCATTATTATAAAATTCATCTAAAAAAATTCTTCTTACAGATTTTTCAGATCTGCTATATCTTGAAGATAGTGCTGCAACTACCTCTGCAGGGATAGTATTCTTTGCAAAAAATACACTTCTGTCAGTGTTTGTAAAAAATACAGACAGAACTCTCATTTCATCTGGAGTGAAACTTTCTGGGGCAATAGATACTTCAATATTTTGTTTATCTACTTCCATAATACTTGGATTATTATAATATTTTTATGATAGAATAACAATTAGATGGATATAGATAATATTACTACAACAATAGGGGATATAATATTAAAAAAATATAATATTAAAGAAAAGGTGGAAATATCTTTACCGAAAGATCTCTCTCATGGAGACTATTCAACTAATATAATATTAAAACTGTATTCAAAATACAAAATAGATAGAGAACAGTGCTTTAAATATATACAAGAATCACTACCTCAATATGATTTAGAAATTATGAATTTTTTTATTAATATTTTTATTAAAGAAGAATCTTATAAAAATATATTTAATAGCAAAGAATCAATAAAAAAGAAAAACGAAAAGGTATTGGTAGAGTATTCATCTCCTAATATTGCAAAACCTTTCAGTATAGGACATTTAACCACTACCATAATAGGAGACAGTATATACAGAATATACAAATATTTAGGATATAATACTACAAATGATAATCATATAGGAGATTGGGGAGTACAATTTGGAAAATTAATTTATGCCATAAAAGAATGGGGCGACATCAATACCATTGAAAAAGATCCAATTAATGAATTGAACAAATTATATGTAAGATTTCATTCAGAAGAAGAAAACAACCCTCAATCTTTAGAAAAAGCAAAAGAATATTCAAAACAACTCGCAGACAATAACAAAGAGATTACAGATTATTGGGAAAAAATAGTGGATTGGAGTATGTCTGAATTCAATAAAACATACTCCCTTTTAGATATTAAGTTTGAAAATACATATGGAGAAAGTTTTTACTATAAAATAGCACAAGATATAATTAATAAAGCGATTAAAGATAAAATAGCAGTAATTGAAGACAACGCAGTGGTTATTTATACAGAAAAAGAAAAGAAACCTTTAATAATAAGAAAATCTGACAATACGACTCTTTACGCATCTCATGATCTTGCAACAATCCAATATAGGGTCCAGGATCTTAAAATTGATACGATAATATATGAAATAGGAGTTGAACAAAAACAATATATAGAACAGATGTTTAAGGCCGCAAAACTATTAAACCTTTATAATAAAAATACTAAATTAATCTTAATATCTAATGGATTTATACGCCTTCCAGGTGGAGAAAAAATGTCTACAAGAAAAGGAAAAACTATAAAATTAAATACCCTTATAGAAGAAGCTAGGATCAAGACACAAATATTACTTAAAGAAAGAAATATAGAGGATCCAGATATAATAGATAAAATAGCAATTGGGGCAATTAAATTTAATGTATTAAAAAGACATTATTCTTCAGACATAGTGTTTGAATGGGATAAAGTATTGAATTTTGAAGGAGACACTAGTGTGTACATTCAATATACATATGTTAGGTGTCTAAGCCTACTTAGAAACATAACCATTTCAGATAGCAATATCATATTAGATACTAATGAAGAAAAATATTTACTAAGAAATATATATAGATTTCAAGACTATTTAGATTTAGCAAAGCTATCTCCCAATATACTAGCTGAATATCTACTTAATATATCCAGGCTATATAACTTAATATATTCAAAACATAATATATTAAAAGAGGAAAATATTGATATCAAGAATACCCGATTAAAAATAACTCAAAAAACAATGGAGACTATAAAACAGGGATTAGAGTTATTAGGAATTAATACTGTCGAAAAAATGTAGTCTTAATTTATCGGAGTAAATAAAACTGCCTGAGTAACAGATGAAGTAGAGTAATAGTTATTGAATATCAAATTTGCACCATTAGCAGGATCATTCATTAAATATTCACCATTAGAAAGTTCTTTTATTAATACCACATAATGATATGCATAATTAACTGAAACTACAACAGGATGACCTGCAGCAAGTGAACTATTTATTGAATTCCAATTTACGTATCCTCCATACAAACTACCTAAAGGAGTTACATTGAATATACCTAATCCATTCCAATTAAATAAAGGACCAGAGAAATTACCTGGATTTCGAGCTATATCTTGAGGAGTAATATTATACCCATAATACTTTGCAACCATAGCAACACTACTAATTAAGCATCCTACCTCTCCTACATTATATCCACTATATCCTATTGTTGTATATGCCCATTGAGGGTTAGTTTGAGAATAATAGTAATCTAGTGGAGAAAGAGCTGCTGTTTTAGTAGATATATTACTACTTACACGAGTATTGGCAAAATTAGAAAAAGAACTTGCAACATTAGTAGCCTGTATAGGGCTATTATTTGTTGTATTTTGACTAACTGTAGGAGATATTATTGCATTAGGAATAAATAAAACCTCTCCTGATGTAAGCGGAGATGTTGCTATAGTAGAATTATTTAATAGATTCCAATCTTCTATTTCATTAGATGATGTATTAAACTTACTTGCAATACTTTGTAATGTATCTCCTGACTGCACAGTATAAGTTATTCCAGAAATAGGAATAATATCTAATGCTTCTCCTACATATATATTGTTACTCTTTAAATTATTAGACCACTTAATAACACTAACAGATGTATTAAATTTCTTTGCAATACTTTGTAATGTATCTCCTGTTTGAACCTTATACCAATTAACTAATCCATAATTAGGACTTAATTTAGATTTTGTTGTATTTAAAGGTAAAGTAGTAGAAGATGATATTATCCCCTTAGAATATGCTTTAGCTGAAAGAGTAGCAATTTTGATATGTTTTGCTCCTCCCATATTATTTGCAAACCATATCATAGAGAAAGTAAAGGCAAATATAGAAATTAATAATAAAGTTAATATTGGTTTATAGAGAGATCCTCTGCCCCAATAAAACTTCTGAAATATGCCAGATTTGGCAATATTGAATCTTTTGGATAACTTTTTTATACGATAATTAAAGTATGAAAATATGATTTTTCTATCTAGATAATAGGATTCTAAAGAATCCTTAAATTCAGAAAAAATGGGTAACAACAGCAATTCCTTTAATTTACTAATTAAAGGAATTCTTCTGGGCGAATCTTTATCTACTAAATTAAACATTTAAATTAAAAATTAATTTAAGGCAGTTTCAGAAAAACTTTATTTAATATTAACACATCTACTCATTTTATGTAAAGTTTTTCTTTATTAAAAAGCTATTAAATAGAAATTGGATAAAGATTAATTTATTTAAATTCTGGTAAAATAATAGTAAATTTAGTACCCAATGATGCCTGACTTTCTACTAGAATAGAGCCTTTATACCCCTCAATGATTGATTTTGAAATTGACAAACCCAACCCAGAACCCTCAATTTTTTTAACGTTAGAAGCTCTATAGAATCTATTGAAAATTTTAGGGACATCTTCCGTTTTAATACCAATTCCAGTATCTTCTATTTCTATAAATATCTTTTTAGAATTTTTATATAAAGATAACCTCACAAAACCATCCTTTGTATATTTTAAAGAATTGGCAAGTATATTGAAAATAGCTTTTGATAAATTTTCTTTATTAGAAAAAACATAAAAACCCTTACCTTTTACAATATACTCGAAATTAATCTTTTTAGTTTCTGCAATAATTTTCATATCCGACGCCATATTTGATAATAAATTGGATAGATCTATTTTTTCAGTTATATAGGAAGATGTATTGTACTCAACTCTTGCTAAAGATAGTACATCATTTAGAACCTTTTCTATTTTTCTAGACTGATAGAGATTAGCCTCTAACATTTTTTTATATGATTTTATATTTGTATTTTTATCCCTTAAAGATAATTCTGTTTCTCCATTAATAATAGCTAATGGGGTCTTAATCTCATGAGCCACATCATTAATGAAATTCTTTTCTCTTTCAAATGTTTTTTCTAATCTATCAAGTAATTTATTAAATTCTTCAGACATACTATTAAATTCTCGATCATAATTCTTTGTACGTATACGTTGATTAAGATTGAATCCTGTAATAGAAACTATTTGTGAGGTTATATCAGAAAGTGGATCTGTTATTTTATCAGAAAAATAAAAAGTAAATAAAACCACAATAAAAATAAAGATTAATGCCATAAAAAACATTACTATCAAAAGTGTATGCAAGGTATTATGAATTATAGTTATAGAATTACCTACTATAGCAACTCCTGTTAAATCTCCAAATTTATTTAAAATTGGTATTGATATTAATGATAAATGTTGATTTCCTATTTTTTGAGTAAATACAGAAGAATTATCCTTACTTTGAACAGCAGTAAATACATCAGATATGAAAGATGCATTTAATTTTATATTATTTGATTCAGCAACTACATGCCCATTAGAATTTAATATGACAATAAAATATCCAATGAAATTTTTATTATGGAATTGTGATACTTGATTTGTCCCTATTGTTGATCCTGAATGCCCAACAATAGATGATACTTCATTGGCAGTATAGAGTAAATTTGAATTAAATTGAGAGTAGAGTATATACTGAGTCGTTTCAAAAAAAACTAACAGAATGAAGGCTATTGAGATTACTGATAAAATTATATTCCAGAATAAGAACTTAAATTTTAAAGTAGAGAATAGAGGATTATCCCTTAACTTTGTAGCCCACTCCACGAACGGTTTTGATAATTTTGTCTTTATATCCATCATCTATTTTTTTTCTTAACATTCTGATATAAACATCTACAACATTTGAAAATCCTTCAAATTCATAATCCCATGCATGATCCTCAATCATAGTTCTAGTCAAGACTACACCTTCATTTACCATTAAATATTCAAGAATTGAGAATTCTTTTTGAGATAACTCAATTTGTTTATTTCCTCTGTAAACTTCATATGTTTTAGTATTTAAAGTTAATTCTCCTACACTGATTATACCATCTATTATTGAAGGAGATCTTCTTAATAGAGCTTTTATTCTAGATAGCAATTCTCCTATAGCGAAAGGTTTAGTTAAATAATCATCAGCACCTATATCTAATCCTTTAATTTTATCTTCAATTGAATTTCTAGCTGTTAACATCAAAATTGGAGTTTGGATTTTTAATTTCCTTATTTTTGCGCAAATATCAAAACCGTCCATATCCGGAAGCATTAAATCCAAAAGTATTAAATTATATCCATCTTCAACTTTTTCTAATGCTTCTTCTCCAGTAAAGGCAACATCTACTGAGTATCCAGAATCAATAAGACCTCTCTTAATAAAACTAGATATTTTTCTTTCATCTTCAATTACTAAAATTTTACTAAATTTATCTGCCATAATTTATTTAAATACCTTGTTCAGAGTCACAGATACATTTTGTATACTACCACTCTTATTATAGATTTGAAGCGTAATTGTAGTATTAATTTGCTGTTTTCCTATAAGATAGTTTAATGGATCTGTAGATGTTACTTTTTGACCATTTACTTCAAGGATAATATCTCCAGTTTTAAGTCCAGCTCTAGATGCAGGAGTGTTAGGAACTACTCCAGGGTGACTAGATGACTTAACAATTAATGCTCCATAACTATATTTCAAATGATTAGTTTTTTGTAGACCAGGAGTTACTGGTTCATACTGTACTCCTAATTCAGGTTTTATTATCTTTCCATTTTTCAAAACAGATTGAATATCAGCTTTTGCTTGATTTATAGGAATAGCAAACCCAATTCCATGAGCAGTCGATGCAACTGCTGTATTAATTCCTATTACTTGACCTTGTAAATTCAAAAGAGGACCTCCAGAATTTCCTGGATTAATTTCTGCATCTGTTTGAATAACATCATTTAGTGTTTCTACAGCACCTGTAGCAGGATCTTGAGCTTGTACAGTTCTAGCTAATCCTGACACAACACCTGTATCAACTGTGTTTTGATATTGACCTAATGCATTACCTATAGCTATAACTCCTTGCCCTAGTTGAAGAGATGAAGAATTACCCAATGTAAGATAAGGTAAATTTGTAGCATTAATTTTTACCACTGCTAAATCATTTGTTGGATCAAGAGATACAACATGAGCATTATACTGTTTACCATTATTCATTATAACTGTATACGAATCTTGTGAAGCTGCTACAACATGCTTATTAGTTAATATATATCCATTTGCAGAAATTATAAACCCAGAACCTGCTCCAACTTGCTGTGTTTTTCCACCAGAAGAACCACTACTACCACTACCACTACTACCACCTGAATTAAAAAAATTAAAAAAATTATTCAAATTATTTGTATTCGAAGGCACTTTTTGAGATATAACAATACTTACTACAGAAGGATTGGTTTTTTTGACAGCAGAAATAACTGCAGATTGTTCATTTACAACAGGTAAATTCACAGTTTTACTACCTGTAGTTGAATATTGATTATTATTATTAAAAAAAGATGAGGTCAAAAACCCAAAAACAGAACCCAATACTGCAGAAAAAAGGATTACAACTATAATAACAAATGTCATTGTTTTTTTAAGATCTTTTTTTGTTATATAGTCAACAGAATTGTTTTCATTTTCATTTTCAATAGATTCTATTTTATTTTGTTCTAATTCTTGAATATTATTTTTCATAAGATATTTATTTTTTCTAATTTAATAACTAAGTCAGTCTATTAAACAAACATTAATAAAAGATTAATTTTACAAATGCTGAATATAAACCAAAGGAGTAGATATATTATAGACTATTGCAAGTTAAATTAAAACCCAATAATATATTAGTATGAATTCTATTAATGTAATAATCATTATAATATTTCTTATATACATTTATAGGGGTTATACTGATGGGGGATTACGTATTATAACAGGCTTTTTGGGACTTATTATCGCATATACACTATCTGTTAGATATTATGCATATGGAGGAAAACTTCTAGATAAAATATTGCATATTTCACTAGGATTAAATAAATTTATAGCTATAGCCTTTACTTTTATAATAGTAATAATACTATTTGAGATTTTATCAGGATTCTTTTACAGAAAAGTTCCTAAAGAATTTAGGAAATCTGCTATAAATAAATATCTCGGAGCTATACTTTCTTTTATAGAAGCACTTATACTTGTGAGTTTTTTAATATTTATAATTATGAATATTAATTTTTTCCCAGGGCAAAATAATATAAAAACTGGATTATCTCAATCTACAATAGGGCATTACATAATCAAAGAAAATAAGAAAATACTTGATCCACTAATAGGAAACGAAATTAATAAAATAACTTTAAATAAAAATGTCATAATACAATCCAAATGAGTGTTAAAAAATCTAAAGTAAAGGATTATATAGACAAAATAAGGCCTGGTGTCATAACAGGTGCTGCAGATAATGATCCATCTGGAATTGCCGCTTATTCTATATCAGGATCACAGTTTGGGTATTCACAAAATTGGATAATGTTAATAAGTATCCCAATGCTTATTGCTGTACAGGGAACTGTAGCTAGAATAGGAGTTGTAACAAAAAAAGGATTAAATGAAATATTAAAAAATGAATATGGAAAAACCATAGCTTTTGGAATTTTTTTTATATTAATCATTTGTAACACATTTACAATTGGAGCTGATATGCTTGCAACCTCCGCATCAATAGATATGTTTTTCACTAATAATACATTTAATACTACCTATATACTTATTCCTCTATTCATGTTTCTTTCCTATATAATCGTATTTAAAAATTACAAAAAAATTGCTAAATATATGTTCTGGACTTCTTTAATTTTTATATCTTATTTTATTACTGTAATTCTAGTTCATCCAAATGTATGGCATGTATTACAAGGATCCTTCATACCTAATATTGGACAATTTCTAAATAAAAATTATGCTTTAACTGCAACTGGGATATTAGGAACTACAATCTCTCCTTATCTGTTATTTTGGCAACAAGAAGAAGAACAGGAAGAAAAAAGAGCCTTATCTTTTGCAAAAAAAGAAAGAAGATCAATTAGTGTAGGATTCATATTTTCTCAACTTATGACAATATTTATTATGACGGCTGCAGGAGCAACCCTGTATAAAGAACATATTAATATACTTAATTCTAGATATCCAGCAATAGCAACAGCATCTGTACTAAGACCTCTGGCAGGGGTTGTAACTGAGCAATTATTTGCTATAGGAATAATATCAGCAGGTCTAATTGCAATTCCTGTATTAGCAATTTCTTCTTCATATGCATTAACTGAGCTTACCCAGCATAGGAGCTTTCTTACTCATAAGTTCAAAGAGAGGAAATTATTTTATTACATTATAGTAATATCCCTTTTATCTGGATTTGTTTTTTCAATATTTAAGGTTAATACTATTGATGCACTGTACTATTCTCAAGTATTAGATGGTATACTAACTCCTATAATAGTTGTATTTATAATAATAATTGCAAACAATAAAAGACTAATGGGGGGGAATACAAATAAACTATTTGATAATTTTTTTGCCATACTATCTTTAATAATAATGGTAGGAGCAAGTCTTCTAATTTTTCTATAAAATAATGAAAGAAATAAGAAAACCTTTTTTAAAAATTATAAAGTTATATCAAAAAACAATATCCCCTGATCATGGAATCTTTAAATCAAAATTTCCACAAGGTTATTGCAGATATAACCCCACATGTTCTGAATATACCTATCAAGCAATAGAAAAATATGGAGTCATAAAAGGCTCTGTTATGGGATCATATAGGATATTACGATGTAACCCATTTTCTAAGGGTGGAGAAGATCCTGTTAAATAAAGATATAAGAACTTCATTTGACAAAAACTAAATTTAAGAATATATTTTCATTACTAAAATTAGTCCAACTCATAATCCTATGATTAAAAAAATAATCAAGAGGGGTGGTGCTTTTGTGCCATTCGATTCAACTAAAATCACTAATGCAATAAAAAAAGCAGGAGAAGCTGCACTAGAAAATTTTTCACAAGAAGATGCTGAAAAAATATCAAAAAAAGTACTCGAAATACTTAAAAGAAAATATGATAATAAAACCCCTAATGTAGAACAAATACAAGATGTAGTTGAGATCACTTTAATGGCACAGAATGAAGAGAAATTTCATCTGATAGCAAAAGCTTATATTTTATACAGAGAAGAACACTCAAGGATTAGAAATACACAAGAAGTCATAATGGAAGGCTATACTACTAATTTACCATTCACAGAAAATGCACTAAGAGTTGTAGCTGGAAGATATCTAAAGAGAGATGGTAAAACTGGTAAAATTATAGAATCTCCAGAAGATATGCTTAATAGAGTTTCTAAATCTTTGGCAGAAGTAGAAAAAATTTATAACAAAGACAAAGATAGTATCAAAAAAATTGAAGAAGAGTTTAGAAGTATACTCTATAGTTTAGAATTCACACCAGCAGGTAGAACTATTACTAATGCAGGATCAGATACTAAACTTGTAGCAAACTGTATAGTACTCCATATTGAGGATAGTATGGACGGTATTTTTGAAACTTTAAAAGATGCAGCTCTTTTACAACAATCAGGATCAGGATTAGGATTCCCATTTCATCTTTTAAGACCAGCAGGAATGAGAACTTTAAGAACTAAAGGATCAGCTTCAGGGCCTGTATCATTCCTAAAGGTTTACAATGAAGCATTTGGAGTTATTAAACAGCAAGGGAGACATGGAGCTAATATGGCAGTTATGTCAGTTGAACACCCTGATATATTGGATTTCATAAATGCAAAAAGAGTGGAGGGAGAAATAAAAACTTTTAATATATCTGTAGGAATAACTGATAAATTTATGAAAGAAGTAATTTCAAATACAAATAAACCTTGGATATGTGAATTTGGAGGAGAAAAAATGAAACCAAGAACTATAGTAAGAGATCAATATGGGGAAGTTGTCGATATAAAAGAATCTACATTAACGGCAAGAGAAGTATTTGAAGAAATTGTATCTGCAGCTTGGAGTAATGGAGAACCTGGAATTGTTTTCTTAGATGAAGTTAATAGAAAGAATCCAGTACCTGAACTAGGGAGAATTGAAGCTTGCAATCCTTGTGGAGAACAGTTCCTACAAGATGGAGATGTATGTAACTTAGGGTCTATAAATCTAGAAAAATTTGTTAAAAATGGTAAATTAGATGAAAAAAGACTAAAAGAAGTTACTAGAATAGCAACAAGAATGCTCGATAATGTTATTGATATCTCTGAATACCCAGTAGAGAGAATTAACAAAGTATTTAGAGGAAACAGGAGGATAGGATTGGGAATAATGGGTTTTGCAGATTTACTATATCTTTTAAAAATAAGATATGACTCTGAAGAAGGTTTTAAAATGGCTTCTAAAGTAATGAAATTAATTAATGAGGAAGCTCACTTAATGTCTCAAGAACTAGCAAAGGAAAAAGGACTTTTCCCCAACTATGACCTTTCAATCTATAAAAAAGATAATATAAAAATGAGAAATGCTGCATTAACTACAGTAGCACCCACAGGATCTATATCTATGATGTATGATGTATCCTCAGGAGTAGAGCCTTACTTTGCTTTATCCTACTACAAAGAGGTCATGGGGGGACAAAAACTTTATTATACTAATAAACATTTAGAAAAAGCCCTCAAAGATAGAGGTATCTATTCTGATGAATTAATCTTAGAAATATCAAAAGAAGGCAGTTTACAAAATATCAAAGAAATTCCAAAGGATATAAAAGATACTTTCGTAGTAGCAATGGATATATCTGCCGAAAATCATATTAAAATGCAAGCTGCTTTCCAAAAATATACTGATAATGCTATATCTAAAACCTGTAATTTCCCTAATACAGCAACAAAAGATGATGTCATGAATGGATATATTTTGGCATGGAAATTAAAGTGTAAAGGATGTACAGTATACAGAGATGGATCAAGAGATTTACAAGTATTAAATTTGCTAAAAGACTCAACAGAAGAAAATAAAAGCAAAACAAAGAATATACTCTCAAAAAATGCCTCTGAAAAAACAAATCTGTGCCCCGAATGCTATTCGAAAATGGAATTGAAAGAAGGTTGTGCTACTTGTCCTAATTGTGCATACTCATATTGCTCAGTATAAGTAACTAATGAAAAGAGGAGACGGACTTATATTAGTAAATACAGGTGGAGGAAAAGGAAAAACAACAGCTGCACTAGGAATTGCACTCAGAGCAACTGGTTATGATTTACATGGAGTAATGATTCAATTCATAAAGGGCTCTTGGTTTTATGGAGAAAAAAAAAGTTTTGAAAATTTAAATCCAAATTTTAAATTAATTACTCATGGAAAAGGATTCGTTGGTATCATAGATGATAAGCTTCCATTTGAGGAACATAAAAAAATTGCTCAAGAAGCAGTTGAAATTGCTAAAAAAGAAGTTCAAAATAAGAAAAATGATATAGTAATACTAGATGAGATTAATTATGCTGCACATGGAAAACTTATAAGCGTAAAAGATATTCTAGATATAATAAAAATTAAAAATAAATCACTAGATTTAATACTAACCGGGAATTATGCTCATAGCTCAGTAATAGCACTGGCAGACACAGTCACTGAAATGAAGGAAATAAAACATGCATATAATAAAGGGAAATTAGCAAAAATAGGGATAGATTTTTAAGATTTGTGATATAATTTTATTTAATTTATAAAAATCATAAGTGGATATAAATAGTAGAGTAATAATTAAAGGAGATATAAATTATAACTTAATTTCACGATTAATCAGAAATAAGGATATTTATGGATATATTAATACATCTAATTCAACAGGAGAGTTGGAAGGAGACAATACTCTTTTAACAGAAATGTTAGAAAAACATAATAATAATTTTTTTTCAAAAAAACAAATATCTCTTACGAAAATTAAATATATAGGAGATTTAAAAGAATTTAATATTGTAAAAGATAAATCTCAATTTAGAATTAAAATATATATAAAAATCTATGGATTATTTCAGAATTCATCATTTGAAACAATAATAAAAAGATATGCAGATAAACTAGAGATCTATGGATGGATAAAAAGAACAGAGGATGGATATATGGATTCCAAAATGGAAGGACCTTATGATAATATATATAATATAATAAATTTAATATCTCAAGGACTTCCTAAAACAAATATAGAAAATATTTATTTAGAATACCTTGAGAATCCTAATGAATTTAAAAAATTTGAAGTTATAAAATGAAAAAACTTATAGAATACATATTTCCTAAAAAAAGTTATTATCTATCAGCCTTATTAGTAAGCATACTATTGTTATTAATATCAATAAAGATTTTTCTCATACCTCATAATTTAATTCCTTTGATATTTGTATTGATAATAGGATTAGTAATATCCACTATAGCTATTATTAAAAATCCTTCTATTGGAGTCTTAATAACCCTTGCAATTATGCCTTTTGAAAATATAGGAGGATTTTACTTCCATTCAATACATATTCGATTTGATCAAATAATAATAGGAATCACTGCAATATCATTTATTATATCTTCACTTGTAAAAAAAGATTTTAAAATTAAAAAAGACCCAACATTACTTATAATATTAGCTTTAATCATTGCGAATATTTTATCTCTAACAAATGCCCTAAATATGACAAGAGATATAGAAATTTTCCTATTTACGCTAATCACTTACATAATATATTATGCAATTCCTTTAAACTTTTTTGATACAAAATATATTAAATATATTCCAAATATATTACTTACTATTACTATATTATTATCCCTATTTGGACTATATCAATATTTTGGAAATATACTAAATCTTCCAGGATCTGTATTGGGACTAAGAGCCCCTTATGTAAAAGATGTGCTCGGTTATCCAAGAATACAAGCAACCGAAGTAGAACCTCTGTATTATGGAACATATTTGATATTTACAGTAACCCTAAGTATTGGCCTTTTAATTTTTAATAAAGGAAAAAATATATTAAAAGAGAATGAGATTTTACTAGCATGGGGAGCATTAATATTGGGAGGTATAAATTTAATACTAACTTATGCTAGAGGAGCATGGATAGGAGAAATGTTTGCTCTCCTAATATTATTTATAATATTTTTAATAGAATATAAAATAAAAAGAAATATTATATATATGGGCATTATAGCTATAGTTATTGTATCAATAGGGACTTTCGGATTATACAGAATACATAAATTACCGAATTTCGCCAATAAAATAATTGCCAGAGCTACTAATTTACAATCTCCAGATAGAACATTTTTAGATAATAATGCACTTCAAGCATTTGCAAATAATCCTATTGTAGGAATAGGTACTGGAGGATTTGGCCCATATATGGCAATTAATCCATTTATCACACCTCCTCAGAATTTTGGACAAATAGAGGGATATGGTTGGGCTATAGTAAATAATGAATATCTAGAAATATTAACAGAGACAGGGATTGTGGGCTTTGCACTCTTTGCTTTTTTCTTCTATACCATTTTTAAAAATTTTATAAAAGCATATAGAAAGAAAAGTACTAAAAATACTTTTGAAAAAATTATTTTAATATCTACATTTGCAGGATTGTGTGGAATACTACTACAATATTTAACTTTTTCCACACTGTACATACTACAAATATGGATGGTGATAGTATTACTTGAAATATTATCTTTTAAAATAATTAATGATTAATAAAATCCGAACAAACACAATATGGTTACTTTTTTCACAAAGTATATCCATAATAGTATCTTTAGGTTTGTCTCTAATACTGGCAAGACATCTAGGACCAAGAGATAATGGGATTTATAATTATGCTAATTCAATTGTAGGTATATTCGCTATTTTTGTAGATTTCGGAATGTCGACTGTCTTAATCAGAGATATAGCTAGAAATACTAATTTAGTTAAAAAGTATTTAGATAATTTAATATCATTAAAAATTATAATAGGGACTGTCATACTGTTATTAATTGTAATAACCTCATTTTTTATAAAAAAATATGACAATATCACATATATAATGATCTTTTTAGGACTATATAATATAATGTCCGGTTTTTATCTTCTCTTTACAGGAGTATTTAGATCTCATAATAAAATGGTGTATGAATCATTTGATACAGTTATCATAAAGGTACTTCTTTTAATCTTCGGAGTAATTGCTCTTTACTATTATAAAAGTCTACTCATATACTCAATGGTACTCTTCTCAACAATGCTGATAGGAATTTTGATTTCAGTATTGATAATAAGAAAATATTTTTCAAAATTTAGTTTTTCTATAAATAAAGAGTTTTGGATATATATGCTCAAAGAAATATGGCCCTATGGATTAAGCTCTATTATTGTGACTGTTTACTTTACAATAGATCAAATCATATTAGGAAGTTTAAAACCAATTACTCAAGTAGGTTATTATGCATTAGCTAGATCTGCAACAGGAGTGGTTTTATCATTAATAGGAATTCTCATAGGGGTAGTATTCCCGTCCTTATCAATGCTCTACAAAAAAGATATATCAGCTTTTACGGAACTACTAAACAATGCTATTAAATTAATGTCTATTTTACTTATAATATTTATTGTTGAGATGCTTATAAACTCCAAAGGTTATGTTCTTTCTATTTTTGGAAACAAATATTACAATTCTATATTACCCTTACAAATACTCTCAGTTACAACAGGAATTATATTTATAAATGCACTAATAGGAAATGCATTTGGAGCAATAGATAGACAAAAAGATTTACTCTTAGGACTTTTTCTCTCCATGGTCATTAATGTAGGTTTAAATTTTCTATTCATACCTTACTATGGCGCAGTTGGAGCAGCTAGTGCATCAATTTTTACTGAACTGTTTATAGGAATATACTCTTATACTATACTCAAAAAGGATTTCAAGATAAATTTAATAAAATATTTAAAGATTCCTGTTCTTGCAGGAATAGTTTCAATGGTGGTAATGTTATTGCTATCACAATATAATGTATACTTAATATCTATAATCGGATTAATGATATATTTCTTAATATTAGTATTATCAAAAGAAATAAGTATAGAATTTATAAAGGAAAATTTAAAATTTAGAAACATCTAGATATATAAAATATCCTTAACTAATAAGTTTAATTATAGTATAATTCTTATTAATATAATAAAAATACACTTATGAGAATAGCAATAGATGCCAGATTTGCAAATTTGAAAGTTGGAATAGGGAGAGTTGCCTATAATCTTACTAAAGAAATTCTCCTGCTAGATGATGAGAATTATTACGTAATTCTTCTAGGGGAGAATGATCCTTTTGTTGATATTAAAAAAGATAATGTAAAAAAGATAAAAAATGCATTTTCAACAAGAAAAAAATTGTTTTGGCAATTTTTCTATCTACCATATATCTTAAAAAAAGAAAAAATAGATATATTTTTTTCAACTGAAAATTTCATAATACCTCCATTTTTTAAAGGAAAAACTGTTGTCACAGTACATGATTTAATACCATTAGTATTTAAAGAATATCTTCAAGGAAAAATCTCTCCATATAAACTAAAGGTATATATGACAAAATTATTTCCTCCTAAAAAAATAATGACCATTTCTAATTTTTCTAAAGAAGAAATCAAAAGAGTATTAAAAATAGCTGAAAAAGATATCTTTGTCATTAAAGAAAGTTTTGATAATAGATTGAAGAATATAAAAGAAGATATAAATATATTGCATCATTTAGAAATAAAAAAACCATATATATTAGGAATAGGAGGAATGGAACTTAGAAAAAATAATAAAGTTCTTATAGATGCTTTTATAGATATGATAGAGAATAATGGAGAGTTAAGACACTCACTTGTAATAGTTGGGCAAATTTATTCAAAAAAAATTCCTATGGATACAAGAGATATTCCAGAAAATCTTGCAGATAGAATTAAAATGATTATAGAAGTTTCTGATGAAGAACTCTCTGTATTATATCAAAATGCTGATATATTCGTATATCCTACGATATATGAAGGATTCGGACTTCCCCCTTTAGAATCATTTAAACATAAAACCCCCGTGATAACATCAAATATCACATCAATTCCTGAAGTAGTACAAGATGCTGCAATTCTTATAAATCCTTATAAAAAAGAAGAAATAGAAGAAGCTATGATAAAAATAATCAGAAGTAATGATTTAAAAGAACAATTAATTAAAAGGGGGACGTCTATTTTAAGAAACTATAATTGGAGTAAATCAGCTGAAAAAGTAATCAAGGAATTTAAAAAAATATATGACCAAGAATAATCCAATATATATAATAACTGAGAATATAGGACAAGGACATAGATCTGTATCAGAGGCATTAAAAGAATCTATTGAAGATGAATCTGGGACTAAGGTTGTTGTAATAGATTATTTTTCATTAATAGGGCAAGGTCTAGAAAAAAGTATGGGGAATATTTATGGTTATTTAATTTTAAATTTTCCATATTTGTATAAATTGATATATAGCCTCATCGATAGAGAAGATTCTTCTACATTAATGGATATGCTTATCGCACAAAGACTAAAAAATAAAATAGGGCCTAATATAAAAAATGCCATTTTAATAGCTACATTTCCAAATTCTACTATTGCATTATCTTTTATCAAAGCTCATCGACGTTATGCTGTAATTACTGACTATTACGCACATCAAGGTTGGATAACACAAAAAATAGATGGCTATTTTGTGGCTAATAAAGAAATAAAATTACAATTAAAAAAGGCTGGCATAAATGAAAACACAATTCATATAACAGGTATTCCTATAAAAAAAGAATTTTATAAAAAAGTAAATAAACTTAATATAAAAAAACAGCTAGGTATAAATAATTCAAAAAAGGTTGTTCTCATTCTAGGAGGAGGCGATGGGGTTATTCCTGATGCAGAATATATTGTATCCTTATTTGACAACAAAAATAATGTTATTATTATAACTGCTAAAAATTATAGTTTGAAAAAATCATTAGAAAAAAGAAATTTAAAAAATACAAAAATATTTGGATATGTTGATAATATGTATGAACTCATAAGTATAGCTGATTTGGCAATAACTAAAGCAGGGGGAATTTCATTAAGTGAACTTAATTTAAAAAGAATCCCTATAATAGTATATAAAACAATACCAGGACAAGAAACTGCTAATACAATATACTTTACAAAAAAACATGCATGTAAAGAAATAAATGATAAAAAAGAATTGAAAATTACCGCAAATAAGATATTAAGTGGTAAAATGAAACTTAATGGTATAATAGTAGATACAAAAATACCTGCATTTAATAAAATTATTAATATAATTAACAAGGATTTATGAAAAAAAATATAGATAAAAAAAAGAGAATTTTAATATTAATGTCAAAAACAGGAAATGGGCATTTATCAGTAGCAGAAACTCTAAAAGAATATTTTGAATATGTAGATCCTGAGAAATATGAAGTTAAAATAGTTGATGCCCTACAAGACCACTCAAAAAGAATTGTAAAAAATATATCAAAATCATATGTACCTGTTGTGAAATATTTACCTACACTTTATACATCTGGTTTTTATTTCACTGACAATGAAATTAGATTATCCCTATTACTATCTTTAATAAGATTACAATCCAGAAAAAAAGTTACTACATTAATCGATACATTCCAACCTAACCTTATAATATCAGTACATCCACTTGTTAATAAAATTGCGGGCGAAATTTCAAAAAAAAAGAATATCCCATTTGGAGTTCTTATTACAGATATGTATAATGTTCACGAAAGTTGGTTTAACAGAGATGCTGACCTATATATTGCCCCTAATACTTATGTCGCAAAACAATGTAAAAAACATGGTATTCAAAATGTAAAAGCTTTTTCAATCCCTGTAAAATTAAAATTTTCAAAACCATTAGATCTAGATAAAATCAGGAAAAAATATAAACTAGATAAAGATAAACATACTATACTCTTTACCTTTGGAGGAGGAGGTACAGTTAACCCCGCAAAGATTCTTAAAGAACTAATAAAAAAAGATCCCAATAAATATCAAATTATTGTTAATAATGGAAAAAATATAAAAACATATAGAGAGATAGAAAAAATAAAAATAAAAAGCAAGATGAAAATAGTCAATTTGGGATTTATTAATAATATGGAAGAAATAATGAATATATCAGATATAGCAGTTTGTAAGGCAGGGGCAACTACAGTTCAAGAATTATTTTCAACAACAGTTGTTCCAATAATAATTAATTATGTAAGAGGACAAGAGAAAGACTGCGCAGACTTTGTAAAATTAAAAAGAGCAGGAATTGTGAGTAAAAGAAAAGTAGTTGAAATTATAGAAAATATTACAAAAAATCCTAAACGACTAGAAAGGTATAAAAGAAATGAAGAAAAATTATCTGATAAAGAATCTGGATTAAAATCTATTAAAGAATTTATTAAATTAATAAAATAAAAATATGGAGATATTACTCGATGCAAGAGAAGCTACTGCTAATACAGGAACAGGTAATGTTATTCGAAATCTATATCCCAATATAATAAAAACTGACAAAATAAACTCTTATACTATTTTATATTCAAAAACAGATCCTTTTCCTAATCTGAAATGTAGAAAAATAAAATCTCCTAAGGATAAGGGTGCAAGGTTTACGTATATATGGCAAATCTTTGGATTATCTCATTTTTTAAATAAAAATAAATTTAATGTTTTTTTTTCAGTAGAGAATTTTGTATACCCTATATACTTTAAAGGAACTACTATTATATCCATACAAGACTTGATTCCAATTGCAATTGATAATTACTATGACAAATATAAAGATAAAATAAAATATAAAATCCAGCTTTTATCTTTAAAATTCATGAAGAAAAATGATTTAATTTTTACGGTATCTAATTTTTCTAAAAATGAAATCATAAAATATTTGAAGATTAATAAAAATAAAATATTTGTAATTTACAATGGCATAAATATAAAAAAAGCTCCCATACTTTCTACTAGGTATTTAATGAAAAATAATATTAAAAAACCTTATATACTAGCAATTGGAGGAGCTGAAAAAAGAAAAAATAATAAGACATTAATTGAAGCGTTTAATGAATTAAAAATTAAAGAAAAATTAGTTATTATAGGAAAAATAAATAGGGAAGAAAGTGCATCTCAATTTGATACATTAAACATTAAAAATAACAAAAATATAATAACACCAGGAATAGTTGATCAAAAAACTCTTAGTGCCTTATATAAAAATGCATCTGTATTTGTATTCCTATCTTATTATGAAGGTTTCGGGCTACCTCCACTAGAAGCTTTAAGCTTTTCAATTCCAACCCTATGTGCTGACAAGACGTCATTACCAGAAATATATAAAGACACAGTCCTATATGCAGATCCATTTAACAAAAATGAAATAAAGGAAAAATTAATAGAAATTATCTCTAATCAGACTATGAGAGAAAAATTGATAAAAAACTCGAAACAACTTATTAAAGAATTAACTTGGCAAAAATCAGCAGAAAATTTTATTCAAACATTAAATACTATTCAAAAATGATAGATATTAAAAAAAATGTAAATCTAAAAAATTATACAACATTTAAAATTGGCGGTAATGCCGAATTATTTTCTGAAGCCTTTAGTAATGAAGATTTAATAGATTTAATTAAATATGCACATATAAAAAAAATTCCTACTACTATAATAGGAGGAGGAAGTAATATTCTTATTTCAGACAATGGAATAAAGGGGCTTACTATCATAAATAGAGCAAAATCAATAGAGATTATTGAAAACCCTAAAATAGACTTTGAAACACAAAATAATAAATCACGTTATCAAGAAGGAGAATATTTTAAATTCTCAGATTTAGATGATGATGATTCAATTTATGATAAAGTCATAGTGAAAGTATCCTCTGGAGTAAATTTGACTTATCTTATCAATGAAACATTATCCAAAGGTATAACAGGGATACAATATTTTACAGCCATTCCAGGATCAATAGGTGGAGCTATTTTTAATAATATACATGGAGGATCAAAACTTATTGGAAATCTCGTATATAAAGCACGATTAATAGATTTAAAAGGAAATATTATAAAAGTTGATCATTCTTTTTTTAATTTTGACTATGATAAATCTATATTACATGAAAATAAATATTTTCTTCTAGATGTAGAATTAATATTATTTAAAGGAAATATAGACAAAGCAAAAAATACATCCAGAGAATGGCTAAAAAGAAAAAGAGCAGTACAACCGATACTTCCTTCAGCAGGATCTATATTTAAAAATATAACAGATGAAGAAAAAGAGGTCATCTCATCTCCTGTCAATTCAGCAGGTTGGGTAATAGAACAAGCTGGGATGAAAGGATACTCAATTGGTGGAGCTAAAGTATATGATAAACATGCTAATTATATTATTAACACAGGAACAGCTACTCAAAAAGACGTATCCTCTCTAATATTGGAAATTAAAGAAAAAGTATTAAAAAAGTTTAAGATCGAAATTAATGAAGAAATAATATTTAAAGAATAATAATTTTACTTTTCTGTATTCTATTACCTCAAATTCATTCTTACCCTCTTTATTTTTTCCCTTATACTCCAATTCTATTCCATAGAATTGTTAAAATATAAATATAAATATAAATTTCAAATTCATAATCATAAAACTATAGTTTCATACCAAAATACTTATTAATTAGAAATATCTTTATTTAATATAATTATAATATTGACAAGAATAATCTAGTATGTATATAATAGATAATATGAAAACAGCAACTGTTAATTTTAAAACAGATATATCAATTAAAATAAAAGCTCAAGAGGTTGCTCATAAATTGGGTATTCCATTAAGTAATTTACTAAATGCATACCTTTATGAGCTCATTAATACAGGTAGTGTACATTTTACTACTACTGAACCAATGACTGAAAAAATGGAAAAAATTATTGCGCAGGCAGAGTTAGAAATGGCTTCAGGAAAAGTTAGTGGTCCATTTAAAACTGTTGAAGAGTTCTTTGCCCATCTTGATAATTTATAATGAATATTCAGACTACAAAAAATTTCGATAAACAGTACTCAAAACTCAATATAAAAATTAAAAATCAGTTTAAAAAGAATATAGAATTATTTAAACTTAATCCATTTGACATAACTTTAAGAAATCACGCACTTAAAGGAAGGTACTTAGGATATAGAAGTATTGATATTAGCGGAGATGTTAGAGCATTATATACAGTCAAAGGAAATACTATAATTATATTTGCATTCATTGGTACACATAGTCAATTATATTAACACAAAATAGACATACTAGGATTATCTATCTACAGAAATAAAGCTATTGATTTTTAGATATATACAAAAACCTTTTATCTCAATTAAAAAATATCCTATTAAATACAATTTAGATTATTTAATGCTATCTAATCAATATCATGATGATGGCGTAACAATAAGAAATATATTTAAATAATAAATATATCTAAGAAATTAAAAGTACACTCTTAACTAGTATGAGATATAAATTAATATAATGTGATAAAATAGCGTACTAGAGTATCATTATATTAAAGAAAAAGTATTAAAAAGTTCAAGATCGAAATTAATGAAGAAATAATATTTAAAGAATAATAATTTTACTTTTCTTCTTCTATTACCTCAAATTCATTCTTACCCTCTTTATTTTTTCCCTTATACTCCAATTCTATTCCACAGAAAGGACACTCAACTGTCTCTCCTACAGAAACTTTTTCTATCTTAAATTCATTTTGACACTCAGTACATGTAATATCCATATGCACCTATTATACAATAAATATATCAAATATCAAATTATTAAAATTCAAAATACATGTTCTATCATTGCTTTAAGTAAAGTTACTATGTTACCATAATTAGCAATTATGCAAGAAGGATATAATTTTAAAGAAATTGAAAAAAAATGGAGAGAGTTTTGGAAAAAAACAGAACTTTATAAAACTGATATATATACTAAAAAAAATAAGGCCTATATATTAGATATGCTTCCATATCCTTCTGGAGCAGGATTACATGTTGGCCATCTTAAAGGTTATGTCGGTAGTGATGTTACCGCAAGATATAAAAGATTAAAAGGTTTCGAAATTTTACATCCAATGGGATGGGATGCATTTGGACTTCCAACAGAAAATTTTGCTATAAAAACTGGGAAAGATCCCTATACAGTAACTGAAGAAAATATTTCAGAATTTAAAAAAGAATTAATAAATGTAGGACTTAGTATTGACTGGGATAAAGAAATTAATACTTCACACAAAGATTACTATAAATTCACACAATTATTATTTCTGAAATTATATAAAAAAGGATTAGCAGAGAAAAAAAAATCTCCCGTTAATTGGTGTCCTTCATGTAAAACCGTACTTTCAAATGAACAATCAATTGGAGGAGTATGTGAAAGATGTGATAATCAAATTGAGATAAAAATTATCGATCAATGGTACTTCAAAATAACAGAATACGCTGAAAGACTATTAAACGATATACCTTCACTTAAGTGGCCTGTATCAACAAAAAAAATGCAAGAAAAATGGATAGGGAAAAGTAAAGGTGCTGAAATTAGTTTCAAAATAGAAAACAAAGATTTTAATCTTAATATATTTACTACAAAACCTGAAACTATATATGGAGTAACTTTTATAGTAATTGCTCCTGAAAATACATTAATAGATAAAATCACAACAAAAGAATATCAAACAGATGTGAAAAATTATATAAAAAATATATCACCTCAATCTGAAATAGAGAGAAAAAAAGATGTGAAAACAGGAGTGTTTACAGGATCCTTTGCTATAAATCCAATAAATAATAATAAAATTCCAATCTGGATAGCAGACTATGTACTTATGGAATATGGAACAGGGGCAGTAATGGGAGTTCCTGCTCATGATAAAAGAGATTTACTCTTCGCAACAAAACATGATCTTAAAGTTGAATTTGTATTAGATGAAAATATTAAAGATTATAAACAGTCAAAAATGATAATAGGGGAATATAAAGGGAAGTATGTAGAAGAGGTAAGAGATAATATAATTAAAGATATCAAAGGAGCTAAACACAAAACAGAATATAAATTGAGAGATTGGTCAATATCTAGAGAAAGATTTTGGGGAGCACCAATTCCTATTATATACTGTGATCAATGTGGAGAAGTTCCCGTAAAAGAATCTGATCTCCCAGTTATTTTGCCAGATGATATTACTAATTATAAGCCAACTGGAGTAGCCCCTTTAACAAAATCTGATCAATTTATGAATACAAAATGCCCTAATTGTAATGGGGATGCAAAAAGAGAAGCAAAAACAATGGATACTTTTGTAGATTCATCTTGGTACTACTTAAGGTATATTGATCCTTATAATAAAAAAGAATTTGGAAACAAAGACAGTCTTAATAAATGGATGCCAGTTGATTTATATATAGGAGGAAGTGAACATGCAGTTGGTCATTTACTATATTCAAGATTCATAACTAAATTTTTATATGATGAAGGATATTTAAATTTTTCAGAACCTTTTGAACAATTAAAACATGTAGGATTAATATATGGAGAAGATAAAAGAAAAATGAGCAAAAGGTGGGGAAATGTTATTACTGCTAAATTTGTATTAGATGAATATGGAGCAGATGTAACAAGGTTATATGAAATGTTTATGGAACCATTTGAACAATATGCGTTTTGGAATACAAATGCTATTATAGGTGTCAAAAGATTTATTAACAGGGTATGGAAACTTCAATACATAATATCTAAAAAAGAACATCCAGAAGAAACAATAGCAACGAATAAACTAATTCAAAAAGTAGATGAATATATTAAAAAAGGAAAATATAATCTATCAGTTAGTGAATATATGAAATATATGAATAAAATAGAAGAGCTAGGATCAATTACAAAAGAAAATTTTGAGAAATTTTTAATTACACTTTCACCTTATGCACCATTCATTTCTGAAGAATTATTCTCCATATTAGGACACAATGAAAGTATACATCTATCTTCATGGCCTCAAGTTCAAAATAACTCCATAAAGGAAACTCATATAACATTACCAGTACAGATAAATGGTAAATTAAGAGGAACAATTTATATAGAAATAGACTCCAGTGAAAAAACAGTATTAGAAAAAATAAATAAGGATGATAAGTTATCACAAAAAATTGATCTTGAGAATATAAAAAAAGTTATTTATGTAAAAAATAAAATTATAAATATACTTAATTAATTATGGACAATTCCGAAAAAAAAGGTATATGGCTATATGAAGATATTTATTCTTATAAAATCAAAGGTGAAAATAGAATAAGTATTGGAGAAGGAAATACCCAACTAGAAAGATTAAAGTTCTTAGAAATAGCATTAGGGATCCCTGTTATATATGCAAAAAGAGAAGATAAAAATCCTACAGGATCAGCTAAAGATAGATCCACTGCTTTCTTTTTTTCTTATCTTAAATCTAATAGAATAAATGAAGTTGTAATTCCGTCTTCTGGTAATACAGCAATATCTGCAGCATATTATGGAAAGATAACAGGGATTAAATTATATTTATTTATATCAGAAAATTTTTCAATTATAAAAAACCAAAGATTAAATAAAGCTTTAAAAAACAATAAAAATATAGAAATTATTAAATCAAAAAGACCTTTATCTGATGCCATTAAATATGCAAAAGAAAATCATATAGAACTATTTAGAGGATCTACCTCACAAATAGCAATTGAAGGATATAAAAGCTTAGGAGAAGAATTATCATTAATAAGAGCAGATGCTCTGTTTATCCCTATAAGTAGTGGAACTACAATAGAAGGAATATCAAAAAGATTAAATAAAAATTGCCACATACATATAGTACAGACATCAAAAATTAATACTATCTCAAGATTATTTGATACTAATTTTAAATCAGAGAATGTCACCCTAGCAGACTCAATAGTAGCTAGAGTTACTGAAAGAAAAAAAGCTATTGAAGACATAATAAATAAAACTAAAGGGTGGGGTTGGACAGTGGAAAATACAGAGATTCAAGAATGTCATGATTTATTAATAAAAAATGGAATAAATACATCTTATGACTCCAGTATCACTATTGCAGCTCTAATGAAGGCAATAAAAAAGGGATATAAATTTAAAAAAGTTATATTAGTTTTCACAGGAAAATGAATAACATAGATAATCTATTAGGAAATAATAATATAATATATGTCACAAATGACCCTGAAAGATCTTTAGGTTTAGAAAAAATTACAAAACATTTTTACACTCTATGCATAGATGATTCATATATATTAAATTTTTTAAATAATTTTTATTCTTTAAAAAAAAATTTTCCAAACATAGATATATTTAGAAATTCCAATAAATTATTACAAGAAGAATCAGTAAAACAATACCTATCTTCTATTAAGAATCCTTCGTTTATGTTTTTTAAAATAGCTCCAAATATTGAAATAGAATTAAAAAATAAAAAAATTTTAAACACACACTCAGATCTAAATAGAAAATATGAAAACAAAATAATGATTAGTAATATTTTCAAAGATATAGTACCGCCAACAAAAATTATTAATTTAAAAATAGATACATACAATTCAATTTCAAATTTTCTGGGAAAGGAGTTTGTAATACAATTTTCTAGAGGACAAAGTGGAAATACCACATTTTTCATTGATAATAAAGATCAATTTGAAAAATTACAAGAAAAATATCCTCTAAGAATAGCAAAAGCTGTAAAAAAAATATCCGGTGAATACTTCACGATAAATGGAGTTATCACAGAAAATGATATTCTAATAGGAAATCTTTCAAAACAAATTACAGGAATAAAAGAATTAACAGCCTTTAAAGGAGGTACTGTAGGAAATGAATGGATTACAGGATTAACAATAAAACAAAAAGATATGTTTATTGATAAAATGCAATATATTGGTAAAAAAATGAAAAATGATGGTTATAGAGGTATGTTTGGTGCAGATTTTGTTTTTGATTCACAAAATATTTTTTTAATAGAGGTAAATGCTAGAGAAAATGCATCTATACCTACATATACAAAAATACAAATTAATGAGAATATACTACCTTTTAAATTAATACATATACTTGATTTTCTAAAGATATCATACAAAATAGATTCTACAAAAATTAATAATCAAATATATGAAGATTATAATTACAGACAAATAATAATAAGAAATATTCAATCTCACCCTGTAAAAGCAAATACATTTTTAAATGGAGTATATTCTTCTAATTTAGATAAGATTAGAGAAGGTTATGATATTGATTCATTAAAAAATAATGATTATTTAATTCTCACTTCATATTCAAATGTAAATCCTAATATAGAAATATCTAAAATACAATCAAAAAGTAGTATAGATAATAATTTTATTAATCAAACTTTAATCAAATTATTGCAAAATCCAGGTGAAGATAATATAATCCTTTAATAATCAATATTAATTTAAAACTATCCTAAAATTTATGAACATCAAGAGAACGTATTTATTTTATTTTTTTGCACTAGTAGTATTAATTATTTTTTCTATATCGTATGTACTACACAATAAAGTAAAACCTGCTACAACATACTATTATAAAAGTTATAATCAATATTCGAATAATGGAAAAGATAATAATGTAGTGACAGGATCAAAAAAAACATTACTATCTAAAGTAATACTTTCTAAAAATATTAATTCCCTAGGATTCGATACTACACCTATTGTCTCTGGAGATATGGAGTATGTTGGGACTATGAATAGAACTACACTTACTGGTGGTTTATATGCAATAAAAAGAACTACAGGTAAAGTTGCATGGCATGATAATTTTTCAAACTGGATTATGACAAATCCAGTAGTAGTACCTTCTAAAAATATGGTATTTGTAGGATCAGGAAACAGTAAGCACTATGGAAATATAAAGAATACGAACACTCTATATAGAGGAACTGGGAATAATTACATCTATGGAATAAATATTACTAACGGTAAAGTTATATGGAAATACAAGACACTAGGAGAAAATATGCCTACACCTATTTATAAGAATGGAATACTGTACTTTGTAAATGGAAATAGAAAATTTTATGCACTAAATTCTACTACTGGAAAATTATTATGGAGTATTAGTACAGGATCTATAGTGTCTATGTCTTCTCCTGTACTTATAGGAAATAATGTATATTTTGGAGGAGCACTTCCTTATAAATTCTTTGATGTTAATATAAGAACGAAAAAAATAGCTTGGGCAGACAGTTTTCCTAAAGTTACTGGCGCTTTAGATGATACTACACCTACATATTCAAATGGGTATATCTATACTAATGCAACGGTGCTTACTAATTATAAAAATAATATGGGGACAGAATATTTATATAAAATAAATGCAAAAACAGGAAAAATTATATGGAGTCTAAAAGAAGGTAGTGGTGTAATCAACCTTCCTACTGATCCAATGGAAGGAAGTGTATCTACTATAGTTAATAATATACTGTATACCTCATCTAATACAACAAGAAAGATTTTTGCAGTAAATGTAGATACAAAAAAAGTATTATGGAATTTTAAAGTAAAAGGAATGGTAAATTCACCATTTATAGTAATGAAAAATCTTATTTATTCTACTACAGTTAATGGGAATATTTATGTACTCAATATTAAAAATGGAGAATTTATAGCAAAAAGAACTTTAGGTGGTCCAGAATTAGCTTCAGGAATAAGCTTTTATAGCGGAAAATTCTATGCAACTACTGGAAATGGAAATTTCTATGTTTTCCAATAAGATTAATTTTCTTTCTATATAGTTAACTTATATAATCTATAATTATGAAAATCTCAGAAAAGCTAGTATATATAATATTCTCGATAATAGAGACTCTTTTAGTTCTAAGAATAATGTTTAAATTATTTGGAGCTAATCCTGCAAATGGGATTGCTGCATTTATTTACGGGTTTTCATATCCGTTATATGCTCCATTTGAAGGATTATTTAAAAATCTAACTTATGGAAGATTTATTGTATCACTTAATTCTCTCGCAGCTTTAGTTCTATATACTATAGCAGGATTTATTATAATTGAAATATTAGTATATTTTTCATCAAGAGAAGAAGAGAGAAAAAAAGATACTCATTTATAATTATTTACTCTGTACTTGAATTACAATATCTATACACTCTAAAGAGCATGTATGATGAAATTTCTTCTCACAAACATTACAACAAACAAATTGTAAATTACATTTTTTATTCTGACAATTTATATATTGATCAGAGTACTCATTACAATGCCTGCATTTTGAGATAATTGTTCTATTTTTGGCATCTAAATTAATTGATACCCTCTTATCAAATACATAACATTTTCCTTCAAAATCTTCTGGATAATAATTAGCATAATTTAGTATCCCTTCCTTTAGTTGATATATATTTTTAAATCCTTTTTTCAAAAGAAATGCAGATGCCTTTTCACACCTTACTCCTCCTGTGCAGTACATAACTATTTTTTTTCCTTTATATTTTTTTAAATCATTAATTACCTTAGGAAAATCTCTAAAATTATCTATATTAGGTGTAATAGAATTTTTAAATCTACCTATATATGATTCATAATTATTCCTAGCATCTATTATCACAGTATCATTACTATTCTCTAAAATTATTTTATGAAAATCCTCTGGAGAAATATATTCTCCTTTTTTAGCACCATCTGTTGTTATATCTATTTTTTGATTTAAAGATACTATCTCATCTCTAACCTTTATTGATAATCTGGGAAAAAGATCCTCTTTAATACTACTTTCTTTAAATATGATATCAGAGAATAGAGCATTTGATATTAATTCCTTTTTATACTCTTCTATATCAGCTAATTTACCTGACAAAGTACCATTTATACCTTCTTGAGATATAATTACTCTTCCTTTCAGATTTAATCGTTTACAGACCTTAAATTGACTGTTTTTCAAAGCCAATGGATGATCTATCTTTATATATTTATAATAAAGTATTACTTTCTTCATGATTTAATATGACATTTTATCTTAAATATTGATATTTTTCCACTAAATATACATATTGTACTTGATAATATATATATATAAGGTATAAAATGTTAAATTATATAAAGAACACAAATGAAGAACATATACAAAAAGAATGGTATCTCATATATTGATACATTAGACAGTTATTCTAAGACACCACTATTAATACTCCATGGCTGGCAACAAGATAAAGAGAGCTGGATGGATGTTATAGATATAATCAAAAAAGATTATCGAGTAATATGTCTAGATTTGCCTAACTTTGGAAATAGTAAACATGAAAAATTCCTGTCATTAGGAGTAGACGAATATGCAGAACTTATAGAAGCTCTGCTAAAACGCCTACATATAGATACTGTAAATATATTAGCTCACTCATTTGGAGGAAGAATTGCAATTAAAATTTCTGCCTCAAAAAATATAAAAGTGCATTCATTAATACTTTTTTCATCAGCAGGTATAATATCAGAAAAAAGAAAATTGAAAAAATATATTTATACAAAATTCCCTAAAAAAATAATACCCCAAAAAATACGAGAACAAATGAGGAGTAATGACTATAAGAATGCAGGAGAACTAAAAGAAGTCTTTTTAAAAGCAATAAACTATAATGTATTTCCTTTACTTAAAAAAATTTCGGCTAAAACACTTATAATATGGGGAGATGAAGATAAAGAACTAAATTTGAAAAATGCTGATATTTTAAATATGAATATTAAAGTATCAGAACTTTCCATACTAAATGGATATACTCATTTTGCACATATTGAAAATCCATATTTATTTTCCGGAATTGTAAAAAACTTTTTAGATAAAAATGAAAAATAAATATATAACAAAATTACTATATATACTTCAAAGTTTTGAATATGATTCACTTAAATTCTATAAGTATTCATTTAAATTAAAAATTCATTCAAATAAATTTAAATATAAAGATAAAATAAAATACACTCAAAAAATAAAAGTATTATTAACTATAACTTTGTTATTAGAATTAGTAACATTTATATATTTTGTAATATTATTTGCAAACTTTAAAATATTTAATTTAATATCAATAATAATACTTTTAATAATACTAATACTCATATATGAAGTTTTAACTCCAATATATATTATTTATTCTTTAAGTTTAATACGCCCAATAGAAAATATATTGAAAGAAAAACAAATTATTAAAGCCAGGAAAAAGGTAGAATCAATTAAAAATATTAAAATAATAACAATAACTGGAAGTTATGGGAAAACTAGTACTACTAATTTTATAAAAACATTACTTTCTTTTGATTATAAAGTTTTTACTCCTGGAAAAAGTATTAATACAATACTGGGTATATCTAATGAAATTGAAAAGAATATGAAAAATGATACAGAAATATTAGTACTTGAAGTAGGTGCATATAAAATAGGCGAAATCAAAGAAGTTTTACAAAACTTTCCTTCAGATATTTCGATAATTACTTCAATAGGAACCCAACATCTTGAAAAATTCAAAAGTATTACTAATATAATAAAAGCAGGAACTGAAATAGTAGACTATTCTAAAGAAAAATCTACTATTATCGCACCAATAGAAATATATGAATATCCTTTTGAAAAATATGGAGTAAAAATAGAATTTAGCAAAAAGAAAGAATATCTAAAAATAAAATATAACATAGTTAAAATTGAAAAAGGTATTATATATTTTAAAACAAATTTTTCAAAAGAAACTTTTCATACCACATTATTAGGTTATTCAATGATATCTAATTTATCTTTAGCTATAAAGTGTGCTGAAATTTTTAATATTAAAAATATTCAAGGAAAAATAAATATAATAAAGCCTGTTAAAAGGAGAATGGAACCCATATATATTAATAATGTTCTATATATAGATGATACATATAATATAGGAGATGAAAGTGCTCGATCTGCAATAACATTTCTCAAAGATATGAAAGATAAACAAATATTCAAAAGAATCTTTGTTGTCACAGGAGGAATAGTAGAGAGAGGAGACGAGAGTGAAAAAGTAAATAAGGAATATGGGATATTTTTAAGTAAAAATGTTGATAAAGTTTTTATATTTAATACTCCATTTAAAAAATATATTAAAGATGGTATAAATAAAACAGAAACAATGACTGATATTGAAAATTATACTGAATTTGAAAAGTATAAAAAAGATTTTAAAGTTGGTGATTGTATATTAATGCAAAATGAAATAACTGATGAATATTATTTTAAAAGTATGTAAAATATGAAAAATATAATATTACTATTTGGAGGGGAATCTCCTGAGCATGAAATTTCAATAATCACAGCAAAACAAATATTTGCCAAATGTGATTTAAAAAAATACAATGTTTACCCTATATATCTAGATAAAGAACACAAATTTAAATATATACCAGAGTTTCATAAGTTCAATACATTTAAAGACTTTAAAGATTTAAAAAAAATAAATATAAAAATTATAATAGAAAATGGTCAAACTGTTTTTTATTTAGGAAACTTAAGAAAATTAAAAGATATATATGCAGCTTTATTAACTTTTCACGGTGGAGAAGGAGAGAATGGTAAAATTCAAGGATTTTTAGATACTTTAAAAATCCCATACACAGGACCAAGTGTAAAAGGATCTGTATATGGGATAGATAAAATAGTGATGAAGTATATTTTAGAAAAAAATAATATACCAATAGTTCCTTGGACATATATCAGTAAACATGATTGGGAAGAAAATAAAGATAAATGTATAAAAAAAATTAAAGAGTTGGACAAATATCCATTAATTGTAAAACCTTCATCTTTAGGATCTAGTATAGGTGTCAAAAAAGTTGATAATGATAATGAACTAATAGATATAATTGATTCAGATATTCTTTATGATGAATTTATAATAATAGAAGTATTTAAAGAAAATCTTGTGGAAATTACTTATTCTCTTCTGAAAGATAAAGATATAATATTATTTTCATTATCAGAAGAAATTGAGAAGAATATGAACATTGTATATAGCTATAGTGACAAATATCTATCTGGAGACAAGAATAAATCGAAATCAGAAGGAATGGCTAATTCAAAGAAAAAAATACCTGCAAATATTCCAGAGACTCTAGATAAGAGAATAAAAGAGACTGCGAAAAAAATATATGTTAGTCTAAATTCTCAAAGTCTTGTCAGAATTGATTATTTAGTAGATATAAAAAATAATAAATTTTATCCTATTGAAATAAATACTATTCCTGGATCATTATCTTTCTATCTTTGGGAGGCAAAAGGTGTGCAATTTAGAGAAATAATAGACATAATGATAGAAACATCTGTGTTAGATTTTAAAAAACAAGATAAATTTATATCAAATATAGATAGTCCTCTTTGGGATTTCTAAAAAGTCCTTTTAATACTTGACAAATATCAACTTTGATCTTATAATATTTTATTATATGAGTGATATTAAAATTAAAAAATTACCTCAAGAGTGCTTTGATATATATGGACAGTATAATAATGTTCCTTATTATATAAATAAAAGTAAAAATAAATTCTTAAAAAATATCAATAGAGGAAAAGCTAGCCCAAAAGAAATCGACCTATTTATATTAAATAAGAATAATAATAAAGCTCTCAAAGGGAAAAATAAATATAATTTCTTAAAAGAAAACAAAGTAGGGATTGATTGCTCAGGTTTTGTATCATATATTCTAGAAGAATTAGCCTTAAAAAATAAAGATAAGCATATTTGGGAAATAATTCATAATACCACTAAAAATCCAATTAAAATATTCTATTCTCATAAAATAAGACCTATTAGCTCTAAAATGAATGCTGATATATTAACAAATGATATTAACAGTATTACTATAAAAAAAATAAATGATATAAAACCAGGAGATTTAATAAGAATGAATGGGGGAAAACATATTGCTATAATATCAGAAGTACATTATAACAAAAAAAATGTATCAAAAATCATCTATTGGCAATCTACTGAAAATATAGGAGTTTGTGAATCTGAAATAATTATACAAGATCCAAATAAAGAGTTAAAAGATCAATTATGGAAGAAGATTAAAGGCTCTAAATATGATACACTCTCATTATATAAGAAAAAAATAAACTCTAATGGAGTAAAAAGATTAAAATTAATTTCATAAATTATGTTAGCAGCTTTTACATTTTTAATATTATCGTTATTAGTATCTTTATTGGTAGCACCATTTATAATTGATTTATTGTATCAATTTAAGGTGGTTAGAGGTAGAGCTTCGGATGACACACTAAAAATAAAAAAAAGACAGTCCAAATTGGGCACACCAATGATGGGAGGTATAATTATCATTATATCTGTAGTGATAATTACATTATTATTCAATTGGAATAAATATACACAGATTCCTATATTAATATTCTTAATAGGTTCAGCTTTAGGTGCTATAGATGATTTACTAAATATATTTGGAAAGAAGAAAAGAGTTTTCAAAAGTTTTAAACATCATTTAAAATTAGCTCTTCATCATAAAAAAATAACTAAAAGAATATTCTATATAATTACTATTCCTTGGGCTTTATATCGAGGATTATTTAATTCAATAGGATCAAGATATGGTACAGGATTATATCCTCATGAAAGAATTCTAATTCAAATTATAGAAAGTGCCATAGTGTCTTACTATGTATTCTTTTACTTGCATATTCAAAGTATTTGGATATGGTCTAATATATATGTAAATATAGGAATATGGATTATTCCATTAATCTTTTTAATAATTATATCTACTGCAAATGCTGTTAATATAACAGATGGGTTAGATGGATTATCTGTAGGTGTTATGATTGCAGCTTTTATAACATTTATGACAATAGCATTGATTCAAAAAAATGAAAGTATTGCAATATTATCTGGAACTATAACAGGAGCATTAGTAACATATCTATATTTCAATATAAAACCTGCTAGAGTACAAATAGGGGATATAGGCACATTAGGATTAGGATCACTATTAGGAATAATATCAATAATTCTTCAAAAAGAATTAATATTAGTTATTGTTGGAGGAGTATTTGTAGTAGAAACACTATCTGTAATAATTCAAAAATTAGGGAAAAAATATCTTCATAAAAAATTCTTTTTAATGGCACCTCTTCATCATCATTTAGAATTATTAGGGTGGTCTGAAGAAAAAATAGTAATGAGATTATGGATTTTTTCTTTTATTCTAGCACTAATATCTATCTGGATATCTCTTATTTAAGTAAGTTAAACTAGACTTTCATCAACTATACTTTTTAATGTATTTGTCACTTCTTCAAATAATGCCAATGGTAGATCTGTTGTCATTTTAAAAATATTTTTAATAGCATCTGGAAGAAGAGCAGATACTATTATTTTACTATTATTTTCATACACATTTATTTTACAAGGAAGAAATAATCCCACCTCTTTAGAGATAGAAAGTATTTCATGAGCACTCTTGGCATTACATAATTCTATGATTACATAGTTTTCCATTTCAAAGTTTTTTGAATTTAGGGTTGATTTAATATCATGAATAGCAAGAACCTTGAATCCTTTTTGAGGTATTATATCTTTGATTTTTTCTACAGTTTTAAAAAAACTATTATTTGATTCTTTTGTATAAATATAATTATCCATATAACTTAATAATACCAGATTAATTAATATATATCACGTTAAATGATATTAAATTATTTAATATCATTACTTTTTATAAAATTATTGTAAGACTTTTTCTCTTTCTCTGCCCAATCTTTATCTTTTAATCTTTCCATAAAAGGATCTATATCCCAATAATAATACTTATCTTTTCCTATATTTTTTAAAAATTCCTTTCTATAGTCAGAAACCTTCATGTATTCTTTAGCAGGAGAACCCATTACTATAGTATTCGGGAGTACATCTTTAGTAACTAAAGAACCTGCACCTATTACAGATTTACTTCCAATAGTCACTCCTGGCATAATTATACACTTAGCCCCTATATATGCCCCCTCCTTAATAATAACCTTGCCAAATCTTACAGGATCAGAATACAAATTATTCATTGAACTATCATGAACTAATATTCTAGTCCCATAAGCTATAGTTACATTATTTTCAATTTTCAAAAATTCTGGGTAAATTTCTTCAATTTCAACATGATCTAAAAAAACATCTTCTCCTATATCAAATCCTAATCCTCTTAATCTATTGATAGTTCTCTCCATATCCTCATTCACACCTATTTCCCAAAGAACCTTATAATAAATTTTTTTTATAAACCTCCAAAATATATTCATATAATATATTATAATACAAGAATATAATAAAAAGTATAGATTATATAAGATATTCATGTTATAATTTCGAATAATAACAACATATGAAAGAAAAAATAAACAATAAAAAAAATACTATACAACTAAGAAGATTAATAGCAATTTTGGCAGTAATGCCATTCATAGCAATATATCTAATGATATATCCTACATACAGCAAATCATATAGCAAAGAAATTTCTAAGTCTTATAGTATATTCATTAATTCATATCCACAAAACAATAAAATAGAAAATAGTATCTCTCTTATTTGGGGAGAACCTAGCTATAAAAATATTAATTATGTATTAATGAGAGATGGACAATATTTTACAAAATTCAATTATGGAACTAATTCCTATGTTGATACAAATCTTATTCCAAATACACAGTATACATATCAAATATACGTAGAGAATAACAATAATACTATATTATCTAAAAGTAATATATTAACTCTCTCTACAGAAAATTCTTTATATAATCCTTTAGTAATTGTACCTCATTCACGATATACAACATATTCAGCATTCGGAGATAGTATCACTCAAGGATTTGAAGCTCCAATATCATATTATGATAGAATTTCTCAATATTTGAAAAATAAAGAAAATACAACTTCTTTCAATGAAGGTATCGGAGGAAATACTACTTACGACCTCTTAGCAAGAATCAACCCTGAGCTGCAAACGGAAAATCCTGATTTAGTAACGATAATGATAGGAGCTAATGATATAAGAGAGGGTTCCCAGAATAACCCAACAATTACATCTCTTGATTATAAAAATAATCTTTTGAAAATTATTACAGATACTAACCCTTCCCCAAAAAGAACTGTATTAATTTTTGAACTTTCAAATATTACAGATTGGAATTCTCCAGGATTTACAGCAGGGAATGCAGGAAGATTAATTGAATTTAATAAAATAATAAAAGGAGTCGCAAATTCCATGGGGATACCTTATATATCTTTATCCGGATTCAAATCGATTCCAAATGATCTTACATCTGAAGGATTACATCCAAATGATATCGGGGATAAATATATCTATGAGCAACTTAAATCAAAAATATTGAAATATAATAATTAAACTTGCAAATCAACTTTTGTTAAATGTATAATAGCAGGGAATTAGAATAAAATTATGTTAGTACCTAAATCTCCAGAAATACTCACTTCTATTGGCGGCTTCCTTTTAACCAATACTGTATTTACAGCTTTTGTAGTTTCAATATTATTGATAATATTTGCACTAATATTCTCTCGCAAAATTAAAGAAATTCCTTCAAAATTTCAAATATTACTTGAGATTATATTTAATTTTGCAAAAGAATTTATGATAGAACAAACCGATGGAGATACAAGAAGAGTAAGTATTTTTTTCCCGTGGGTCATGGCATTCTTTTTAATAATACTCGCAAACAATCTATTTGAAATGATACCACTATTAGGAATTGTTTCATTACAAATTAGAAATAATTCAGGAGTATATGTGCCTCTATTTAGAGCTGCAAATTCAGATCTTAATAGTACATTAGCCCTAACCTTCATATCTGTTATCGTTACTCAATACCTAGCATTTAAAGAATTAGGATTTAAAACCCACATGAAAAGATACTTTCACTGGAATAAGCCTCTTAATGTTATTTATGGAGTATTCGAGCTAATATCTGAATTTACTAAAGTTATATCACTATCTTTCAGGTTGTATGGTAATATATATGCAGGAGATGTTATAATCTTATTGTTTCTGAAATTGGCAGGTCCTTATTTTGCACCTTTGCCATTTTTAGCTTTTGAAGTTCTTATTGACGTGATACAAGCAGGAATATTTGCAATGCTTACTTTATCTTTTATGTCTATATTAACTAATAAAGAAGAAGCAATTTAATTTTAAAGGAGGTGAATATTATGACAACAATAATGATAGGAGGAGGAATAGTAATGGGTTTGGGAGCAATCGGTCCTGGTATTGGAGTAGGTTATATTGGAGGAAAAGCAGTAGAGGCAATTGGAAAAAATCCTCAAATTTCAGGAAGAATTATAGGAATTATGATTCTTGCTATGGCTCTTACGGAAGCTATAGCTATTTATGCATTAATATTTGCATTAGCATAAGATTTAAATATGAACTTTATAGAACTATTTAGGATAAATATCTCATATATAATTTTCTATACGATAGATTTTTTTATAATACTTCTTGTTCTTCAAAAATATTTATTTAAAAAAATAAATACTGTACTAGAAGATAGAGAGAAAAAAATAAAAGAATCTATTGAAAATAGTAAATTTATTGAACAAAAAAAAGATGAGATTGAAAAAGAATATAGAGAAAAAATGATTCAAACTCAAAAGGAAAGTGAGCAAATCATCTTAGAAGCAAGAGAGAGTGCAGAAAATATACGGTTGGAAATTCTAGAGAGTAGTAAAGAAGAAAGCGCAAGAATAATATCAGAAGCTGAGAAGGAAACAGAAAAATTCCACGATCAAATATATATAACTTTAAAAAAAGAATTATTAGATCTTGTAGTTATTGGAGTTTCTAAATCGCTAGAAGATTTTTTGGATGAAAAAGAAAAAGAGAAAATCATTAAAAAAAGCATGGAATTTATAAAAAATGAAAGATAAAAAAATTATAAATATAATATTATCTCATATTGAAAACAAAGGAAATATTGATTTAGAGGTATTAATTAAAATTATTAATAGTAAATCAATATCATATTCACAAATGAATTTATTGTATAAAAATATAATAAATAAAATAAAAAAAGATGAATTAATTATAGAATATTCATCAGAATCTATAGATAAAAAGTCTATATTAAAGGAATTTAATAATCCTACTGTATACAACTTTATAAAAAATACATCTCTTATAGGTGGTTTAAAAATAAAGAAGGATTGGAGTATAATAGATACTTCAATAAAAGAAAAATTAAACAAAATAAATACTATTAATTTAAAATAAAAATATGGATAGTGCTGATATATTAAAACAAATAAAACAAGAAATTGAGAAAGTAGATACAAGATTTTCTCAAAAAGATATAGGAGAAATTCAATCAGTATATGATGGGATTGCTATTGTAATTGGACTTATGAATGTTGCAAATGGAGAAAAAGTTCTTATAGAAACACAAAGTGGGGATAATGTAATAGCTATGGCAATGGATTTAAAAGAAGATGAGACTTCTATTATAATATTAGGAGATTTTGATAAAGTAAAAGAAGGAGATATCGTACATACCACAGGAGAAATTTTTTCTACTAAAATAGGAAAAGCACTTCTAGGTAGAGTAGTAAATGGAATAGGGGACCCAATTGATGAAGAAGGCCCAATTAACTCTAATGAACAATCAGAAATAGAAAAGGTAGCTCCTGGAGTAATAACCAGAAAAGGAGTAAAAACTCCTTTACAAACAGGAATTAAAGCAATAGATATACTTATACCTATAGGAAGAGGACAAAGAGAATTGATTATTGGAGATCGATCTACAGGAAAAACAACTATTGCTATTGATACAATTATTAATCAAAAAGGAAAGAATGTTTTTTGTATATATTGTGCAATAGGACAAAAAAATTCAAAAGTATCTCAAATTGCAGCTAAATTAAAAGAGAAAGGTGCTATGGATTATACAGTAATAGTAAATGCCTCTGCATCATCTCCTGTAACTGAACAATATTTAGCCCCATATACTGCAGCTACAATAGGTGAATACTTCAGAGATAATGGAATGGATGCTTTAGTAATCTATGATGATTTAACAAAACATGCATGGGCATACAGACAATTATCCCTAACATTAAAAAGACCTAGTGGACGAGAGGCTTATCCAGGAGATGTATTTTATCTACATTCAAGATTATTAGAAAGAGCTGCAAAATTAAGTGATGAACTCGGAGGAGGTTCTCTATCTGCACTTCCTATAATTGAAACTCAAACAGGAGATATATCAGCATACATACCTACTAATCTAATATCTATCACAGATGGACAAATCTTTTTAGAATCTGATCTATTCTACTCAGGTATAAGACCAGCTATTAATGTTGGGGCTTCTGTATCTAGAGTAGGTAGTAATGCTCAAGAAAAATCAATGAAAAAGGTTGCAGGTTCATTAAAACTGGAAATCGCCCAATTTAGAAATCTTGCAGCTTTCTCACAATTTGGATCTGACTTAGATGAGAGTACTCAAAAAATACTATCAAAAGGAGAACGTTTAACAAGAATTCTTACTCAAAAACCATATTCACCTCTACCATTAGAACTTCAAATAATTTCTGTATTTGCTGTAACAGGGGATTATACACAAAATATAGAAATTGCAAAAATATCTGACTTTGAAGAAAAATTACATACATATTTTACTACAATGCATAAAGATATTTTGAAGGAAATAAGAGAGAAAAAAGATTTAACAGATGATATGCTAGAAAAACTTAAGAAAATAATTTCAGAATTTTCAAAAAATTATGTCTAAATTAATAGAAATTAGAAGAAGAATAAAATCTACTAAAAATATAAGACAAATTACTAAAGCTATGGAAATGGTATCTGCTGTTAAATTACAACATGCTCAAGCACTACTAAATATTAATAGAAATTATATAATTAATTTAGAAGAAACTGTTAGGAAAATTATGACATATAAAGAAGATTTACTTCCAATAGAACCAAAAAATTCTCTCATAATAGTAGTTACTCCTACCAAAGGATTTGTAGGACCTCTAGTTCTCAATTTAGAAAAGAAAGTAAAAGAGCTTATAAACAATAATAAAAATAAAAAATTCTCAATAATTGGAATTGAAAAAAAATCTCTTAATTTTATCTTCTCCCTTAATATAGATATACTCGCTCAAATATCTCTATCTTCAAACAATATAGAGAATGTTTATGAAATATCAGATATAGTAATAGAAGAGATTAAAAATAAAAAAATTGATGAAGTATATATAATTTATAATAAATTTCAAAATATAATTTCAAATGAAATAATAGCAGAAAAAATGTATCCTATAGATACAAAAAAAGAAGATTTTGACTCCCTTTATTATGTAATCAATAAAGATCCAAAGGCTCCAGCAATATATGATATAGAGACTCATTTTGAAGAGCTTTATGATAATGCTATAAATATATATATACCTTCAAAGCTACAATCATGTATAATAGAATCTGATACTTCAGAAAATGCTATACGAATGATCACTATGAGAAATTCATCTGATAATGCTCAAGAACTAAATAAATCGTTAACTTTTGAATCGAATAAAATAAGACAAAGCAATATAACTCAAGAAGTAATAGAAATTTCTTCAGCTGCTAATATTTAACATTAAAAAAAATATGGATAAAAATATAGGAAAAATAATACAAATAAGAGGCCCTGTTGTAGATGTTCAATTTAAAGAAAAGAACACTCCAGGAATAAATACTAAATTAGAAGTAAATATAGATAAAAAATTAATTATACTTGAAGTATCTCAAGATTTAGGAGAAGGTAAAGTAAGATGTATATCTATTAATCCTACCGAAGCACTAGAAAGAGGTTTCGATGTTGTTAATACTAACGAACCAATCAAGGTTCCAGTAGGAGAAAAAATATTAGGAAGAATGTTTAATATAACAGGAGATATTATAGATAATAAAGAAAAAATTAAATTTGATAAATTTGAATCTATTCACAAAAAAGCTCCTTTATATAGTATGCAGGCATCTAAATTTGAAGTTTTTGAAACAGGAATTAAAGTAATTGATTTATTTGCACCATTTTTAAAAGGAGGAAAAGTAGGAATATTTGGAGGTGCAGGAGTCGGAAAAACAGTTATAATTCAGGAATTAATAAGAAATATAGCATCAGTACATGGAGGATTTTCTGTCTTCGCAGGAGTAGGGGAAAGAACTAGAGAAGGAGAAGAATTATGGAATGAAATGCATGCAGTTGGAGTTATAGACAAAACTGCATTAGTATTCGGACAGATGAATGAACCACCTGGAGCAAGATTAAGAGTAGCACTTTCTGCACTTACAATGGCAGAATATTTTAGAGATGAAGAGAAAAAAGATATATTACTATTTATAGATAACATTTTTAGATTTTCTCAAGCAGGATCAGAAGTGTCTGCTCTTTTAGGTAGAGTACCATCTGCAGTAGGATATCAACCTACTTTAGCAACTGAAATGGGAGAGCTACAAGAAAGAATAACATCTACTAAAGATGGATCTATAACATCTGTACAAGCTGTATATGTACCTGCAGATGATATATCTGATCCAGCACCTGCAACTACATTTGCACATTTAGATGGAACTCTTAATTTAGAAAGATCAATTGCAGAACAAGGAATATATCCTGCAGTAGACCCACTATCATCTTCTTCTAGAATCTTAGACCCAGAAGTAGTAGGAAATAAACATTATGATATAGCAAGAAAAACACAAACTGTTCTACAAAGATATAAAGATTTACAAGATATTATTGCAATTTTAGGAATTGATGAATTATCTGATGAAGATAAATTATCTGTTCAAAGAGCTAGAAAAGTTCAAAAATTTGCATCACAACCTTTCTTTGTTGCAGAACCTTTTACTGGAAAAGAAGGTAAATATGTTAAATTAGAGGATACTATAAAAGGATTTGAGGCAATTATTAATGGGGATTATGATGATGTAGATGAAAATTCTTTTTATATGCTCGGCTCTATAAATGAAATTAAAAAATAAAATATGGAATTAAGAATATATTCTCCTCAAAAGGAAATATTTACAGGGAAAATAAAGGAAATATATGTACCTACACTAGAAGGTGATTATGGTATATATGAAGGACATTCTCCTATTTTTTTGGCACTATCATTAGGTGAGATTAATTTTACAGATGACAATAATAAAAAAACTGTATTAGCTATATCCGATGGATTATTAAGAATTGACAATAATATAATTTTTATTGAGGTAATATCTGGAATATACCCACATGAAATAGATATAGATAAAATAATTAAAGAAAAAGAAGCTTTAGAATTAAAATTAAAACAGGTTAAAGAAACTAGTAAAATAAAAAGAATGCAATCTACGTTAAAAATACACTCTCTCCATATCTCAACATATAATAAATATATAAAAAAACAACATCATATATAAATATATTTAAATTTGAGTCTAATTTCATAGTGTATAACGTTCTAATTTGCAATATATATTATTATTAGTATATAATAACTACTTGTGAAATATTAAATATTATGGAAGATCTAGCAGTTATACAAACAGGAGGAAAGCAGTACGTCGTAAGCCCAGATGATGTTATTGATATAGAAATAATTCAAGGACTAAAACAGTCTGATAAAATTGAATTTGACGAAGTATTACTTATAAAAAAAGGTGATAAAGTTGAGATAGGTAAGCCATTTTTAAAAAATAAAAAAGTTTCAGGAACTATAATTGATCAAATTAAAGGAGATAAGATAAATATCTTAAAATTTAAAGCTAAATCAAGATATAGAAGAAGACTTGGACATAGACAAAATTATCTAAAAGTTAAAATAGAAAAACTTTAATGCGATTAATTTTTAAACTAGGAAAAAACCCCTTACTTTCAATAGCCGAAATTTACTCTTTAATGCAGAGTAAAGATATCAAATTTGAAGTAATAAAAGCTAATAATTCAATATTTTTCATTAATCTACAATCTCCAATATATGCAGATATATTAATAAAAATTTTAGGAGGTGTTCTGGAAATTTTCAGAGTAGAAGATATTATAGACTTTAAAGAAGCTAAAAAAGTAAAACCGAAATATAAAGTTAATATTGATAATGAGACTTTTGCATATGGAGATATAATAGCGAAACAAGATATAAAAGATTTTGAAAAAAAAGAGATTCAAAAACCTTATGTAGAAGGCAAAAATGGAATGGTTCCATCTAAACTGGCTAAAATCATGGTGAACCTTGCAGTTGGCACAAATACAACAACAATATATGACCCCTATTGTGGTACAGGATCTATTCTAATAGAAGCATTATTGCAGGGATATAATGTTATTGGAACTGATATTAATCCAGAAGTAATAGAAGGTTGTAAAAAAAATTTAAATTGGGTTTCTAAAGAATATGGAGTAGAGAATAAAAGTGAATTATTTGTAAATAATGCAGCATCCCTAGCAGAACAATTAGTTAGAGAAAAAGAAACTATTGCTATATCGACAGAACCTTATTTAGGAAGTGCTTGGTCAAAACCTGTACAAAAAAATGTAAGAAATACTAAAACAATAGCACATGTAGACAAGTTAATTATAAGCAGTATAAGAAGTTTATCAAAAATTTTGAAAAATAAAGAAAGATTAGTTATAATGATACCTAGTTTTAAGACAAAACATGATATAATATATCTTAAAGCTAGAGATATGGAATTTGGAAGTCTAAAAAAGATATCCATAATTCCAGAAGATCTTATATTCAATGACAAAAAAGTAGGCGATATCAAGAGCTTTCTTTATTATAGAGAAAAAGCTATAGTAAGAAGGGAAATTTTTATTTTTGAAAAAATTTAAATATTATGGCACACGTCAAATCAGGAGGAGGAAAAGCTAATCAAGGAGGAAATGTTGCAGGGAAAAGAAGAGGTGTAAAAAGATTTGCAAACGAACAAGTTAAATCAGGAGAAATTATAGTAAGACAAAAAGGAACCCAATTTTATCCAGGATTAAATACTGATATGGGAAGAGATTTTACTATATTTTCTAAAATAGAAGGTTTTGTTAAATTCAGAAGAATGACAAAACAAAAAAGAGATAAATTTGCTATAGATATAATACCTAATGAACACAATAATACTAAATAAAATAGAAGACAAATATATAATCGATGAAAGAAAAGAAGTACAAGTAGGGGATACTATTAAAGTACATTCTAAAATTATAGAAGGAGAAAAAGAAAGAATTCAAATATTTCAAGGAATAGTGTTAGCTAGAAAACATAGTGGCACACATGAGAATATTGTAGTTCGAAAGATATCTAAAGATATAGGGGTAGAAAGAATATTCCCTTTACATTCACCTAATATAGCTAAAATTGAAATTGTTAAAAAAGGTCAAGTAAGAAGAGCTAAATTAAATTATATGAGAAAAAGAATAGGTAAAAAAGCATTACTTATTAAAGAAAAGAATGTTACTGTCGCCCCAAGAAAAAAATCTACTAAATAAAAATTTCTCTGTCTCTGGAATAGATGAAGTAGGAAGAGGTCCTCTTGCAGGACCTCTCTTCGTAGGTATATTCAAAATTGATAAAAATACCCCAATTATAAGTGAAGTTAATGACTCTAAAAAAGTATCTGAAAAAAAAAGAAACTATTTATATAAAATATTAACTGAAAATAAAAATAATTATGCGACTGAAAGTATAAGTGCTTTAGAAATAGATCAAATAGGTATAGTACCTGCTATAAAACTTGCAATGGAGAGAGCCTCAAGTAAAATTGACTCAAATATCACATATATAGATGGATTATTTAAAGATGAATTTAATATCCCTAATTATCACACAGTAATTAAAGGCGATTCACTAATTTATTCTATTGCAGCTGCATCTATAATAGCAAAAGTACAAAGAGATGAATTAATGAGTAAAATGGCACTAATATATCCGGAATATGGATTTGAAAAAAATAAAGGTTATGGAACAAAATTTCATATTGATGCATTAAAAAAATATGGCCCATGCAAAATCCATAGACAATCTTTTATAAAAAATTTACTTAGATAATCTATTTTGTTAAAAAATACTTATACCGCCTTCTCCTATTATAGAAGACATATTACTGAAAAAATCATTACTGAACTGAATTTTATTTTTTAAATTCATAATTTTTTCCTCTTCATCTTTAAATACTCTTAAAGATACAATAGTATCTCCTCCTAAATATTTATTAATAATATTATTAATCTCTAATAATTTATCCTTAGTAATATCTTTTGATAAATTTAACTCTACTTTACTGATTTTTCTTTTATTATATGCTCTTACATCCTTTATCGTTAAATTTTCAATATCATTGACAATTAATTTATAATATATACTATCATCATCCTCATTAGATTGAACTGTATCTAAAATACCATCCACGATGACTATACTTCCATTTTCATGTATTTTGGGCCTTATTTGCTCATATACATCTGGAAAAACTATAATATCACAAGTAGATGTTATGTCCTCTAATCTTGCAAATAACATTCTTTTCCCAGTTTTTTTCGTAGTATAGTGATTAATATTCTGTAATATTCCTCCTACCTTTATTTTATTTCCTTTTTTATATAAATAAAAATCAGAAATACTTATTATCTTTCTTTTCTGAAAATATGATAAAAATCTCTTTAGTGGGTGAGTTGTAATATATATCCCTAATAATTCTTTTTCCCAAAGAGCTTTCTGAATATCAGAGACTTCTTTAACATCTCTTAATTGAGTATGAGAAATATCTTCAACAGAATCAAACAAACCTATTTGATCAATACTGTCCATTCTTTTAACATAATCAGCTAATATATTTTGATAAGAATCTAAGAGTGCTGCTCGAGAACCAAAACAATCTAAAGCTCCAGATTTTATAAGTATTTCAAATGTTTTTTTATTAAAATGTTTAAGATCTATATTTGATAATAAGTCATCTATAGATTCATATTTCCTACCTAAAATATTTCTCTGTTCTATAATAGATCTTGTACTTAAAGAAGATAATCCTTTAATACTATTTAAACCAAATCTTATATTCCCATCTTCAATTTTAAAATCTAAATCTGAATTATTAATATCAACTGAAAGTATCTTTATCTTATGTCTTTCTGCCTCTGATGCAATCTCTGAAATCTTTTCTAAATCTCCTAAATGAGACTGGAGTAAGGCAGCTAGAAACTCTACGGGATAATTTACTTTCAAATATGCAGTTCTATAAGAAATAATAGAATATGAAGCTGCATGAGCCTCATTAAATGCGTAATTACCAAAAGGAATAAATAATTCAAATAGCTCTTTTGCTACTTTCTCTTTCATTCCATGCTCCACAAATCTACTGATAAGTTCATCTTTTAACTCTATTAAAATATCGGGTTTTTTCTTTCCAGTCGCCTTTCTCAATTTATCAACCTCTCCCCAGTCAAAACCTGCCAAATTAATAGCAGTTCTTAGTAAATCTTCTTGATATACCATAACTCCATAACTTCTACTCATATATGATTCCATCCTGGGATCCAAATATTTAATTTTCTCTTTTCCATCTTTTCTTGCTGCATATGTAGGAATATTGGCCATAGGACCAGGCCTATTCAATGCAATTAAAGCTGCTATATCAAAAACAGTTTCAGGTCTTAACACTTTAATAGCATCTTTCATAATTCTACTTTCTAATTGAAATACTCCTAATGTCTCTCCAGAATGTAACAATTTATAAGTTTTTTTATCATCATATGGAATTTTTTCAAAATTAATTTCTTCATTGTTATTTTGTTTAATCAATCTTTGAGTCTCTGAAATAATATCTAAGTTATTTAATCCTAAGAAATCCATTTTCATATAACCTAATTCCTCTAAAGTCACCATATTATATTGAGAAACTAGTCTATTAGTTTTTTTATCAAATAAAACCGGAACCTGAGTTAATAATGAATCAGGAGTTATTAACACCCCACAAGCATGTATTGATGCATGTCGAGCTATATTTTCCATCCTACTTGCAATATCCAACATTTTCTCTATTAAAGGGTCATCCTTTATATATTCTTTTAATTCAGGAATCTTTGCTATTGCTTCTTTTATAGAAAACCTACCTTGAGGAATTAATTTTGCAATCTTATCAACTGTAGGAAGAGGAACCTGTAATACTCTACCAACATCTCTAATTGCAGCTCTAGCTTTCATTCTCCCAAAAGTTACTATTTGAGAAACTTTATCTTCTCCATATTTTTTAATTGCATAGTCTAAAATATCCTCTCTTCTTGCACTAGCAATATCTAAATCTATATCAGGAGCCTTTGGTCTTAATGGATTTAAAAATCTTTCAAAAGATAAACCAAAGATTAAAGGATTAATAGGAACTATTCCTATTAAATATGCTACAAAACTCCCTGCGGCAGAACCTCTTGTAGTTGTCGGAATATTATTATCATGTAAAAAATCTGTAAAATCTGAAACTAAAAGCATATAACTAGAAAACCCTTTAGAGGAAATTATATCTAATTCATATTTAATTCTTTCTACTTCTTCTTTATTAAAATCTCTCCCTAATCTTTCTTTACCTCTTTTGTATGTAATATCTTTAAGATATAAATTATAATTCCCATTAAAATCTAAAGGTATATCCACATGGGGGAATATAAATGAGTCAAATTCAATATTAAGATTACACATATCAGAAATTTTTTGGGTATTCTTAATTACCTCTGGATGATCTTTCCAAAGATCAATCATTTCTTTCTCACTTTTAATATAAAATTCCTCTGAATCGAATTTCATACGATTTGGATCATCCAAGCTTTTTCCAGTATCAATACATAACAATACTTCATGAGCTAATGCATCCTCCTTATTTATATAATGAGAATCTACTGTAGCCACGGTATCTAATCCATAATTTGAAGCTATTTCAAAAAGACTATCTTCTATATCCTTTTCTTCATTAACTCCATTTCTTTGCATTTCTATGAAAAAATTCTCTTTTCCAAATATATCTATAAATTTCTCAGTATAACTGTTAGCCAACTCTTTATCACCATTCACTAATGCAGAAGATATATCTGAAGATAAACACCCAGACAAGGCTATTAATCCTTCTGAATTTTCTTTTAAAAATTCTAAATCTGTTCTAGGCTTATAATAGAAACCATTTATAGATGCATCTGATACAATCTTGATCAAATTCTTGTATCCTATATCATTTTTACAGAGTAAAACTAAATGAGAATAATTAGAAGAAGTTTTTTCTAGTCTAGATTTAGGTGCTATATATATTTCACAGCCTATAATAGCCTTTATGCCGTGTTTTTTACATTCTTCATAAAATTCATGAGCTCCATATAAAACTCCATGATCAGTGATAGCACAAGAATCCATACCTAGCTCTGAAATCTTCTTTACAAGGGGTTTTATACCACTCATCCCATCTAATAGGGAATACTCAGTATGCAAATGTAAATGAGTAAATTTAGCCATTTTTTATAAGAAATATATCTAAAGAGAGTATGTGTTGGGCGTCATACATTATCATAAATTCAATATATCAAATAAAAAAAATATTATCAATTTCTATAATTTTTATCTAATTCTATAAGTATTTTTTCTTTTACTTCTATCGGATCAATACGCCCTTTCATCTCTTTTACAACCTGTCCTATCAAAAATCCCATAATACCTTCCTTCCCATCTAAATATTTTTGAACTAAATCTTTATTAGATTCAAGTATATTTTTAATAATACTTTCAATTTTATTAAGATCAGTATCTATTAATTTATTGTCTATTTCCTTCTCTATATTGATATCTTCTAACATCATTTTCTTTAAAATCTCTTTTCCTGAAGAAACTGATATCTTTTTTTCATCAATACTATTTAATAATTTAATAAAATCATGAATATCACAAGAGCTTATTTCCAATGAATATTCTTTAATAATTGCTATAATCTCAGTTACTATCCAATTAGATAAGTTAACATATTCTTTATAAGATTTTGAAACTTTAATGAAAAAGTCATAATAATCTCGCTCTTCAACAATTAAATCTGCTATATCACTAGATATTCTATATTCCTGAATCAGAGAGACTAATGCATCTTCTTGTAATATGTCAATCTCCGACAGTGCATCTTGTATAAATTTTTCAGTTAAAATGAAGGGCGGAAGATCAGGTTCTGGGAAATACCTATAATCATCACTTTCTTCCTTATCTCTTTGAAAAAATGTTTTCGATAAATTATCATTCCAACCCCTAGTTGTTTTGTTTCCTTTCTCTAAAACTATACCTTTTTTTTCAAATTCCTCTAATTGCCTTTGACTTTCATAATCAATAGCTCTCTCCATTGATCTGAATGAATTAAGATTCTTAATTTCCGAAATAGGAGTTTTGAATATTTTACCTTCCTTTTTAATTTCTAAATTTATATTTACATCAAATCGCATTTGACCTTTTTCCATATCACAATCTGAAACACCTATAAACCTTACCACATTATATATTTTTTTTGCATATTCTTTTGCCTCCTCTTTAGAAAACATTTCAGGGGATGAAACTATCTCCAATAAAGGAACTCCAGCTTTATTCCCGTCCAAAAGTGTATATCCTTTATGATGTAATGATTTTGCAGTATCTTCTTCTAAATGTGCCCTATATATATTTATTTTTTTCCCACTTTTTAAAACAATATATCCATCTGTATCTATAGGAAACTCAAATTGAGTAATTTGATATCCTTTAAATAGATCTGGGTACATATAATTTTTCCTATCAAATCTGGATTTAGAATTAATATTAAAATTTAAAGCCTTACCCACTTTAATAGCCTGAATAACTGCTTTTTTATTAACTACAGGCAATGCACCTGGCAAACCTAGACAAACAGGACATAAATGAGTATTTGGACTATCATTAAAATATTTTGCAGAGCAAGAACAAAACATTTTTGTATTGGTCTTAAGCTGAACATGTATTTCTAATCCTATTATAACTTTTATTTCCATAATTGATTTTCAATTAAATAAGATAAAGAAAGAAGTCTATCCTCCTCAAATGGTCTCCCCATAATTTGTAATCCAGAATAAAGATTATCGATTTTTTTATTTGGAATTGAGATTGCTGGATAACCTACTAAATTTGCGGGTACCGTAAACAGATCTGATAAATACATTGACAATGGATCTTTTGTTTTTTCTCCTATATTAAAAGGTAGAGTAGGGGTCGTTGGAGATATTAAAAAATCTATATCTTTAAAAACCTCTTTAAATTCATTTTTAATTAAATTTCGAATTTGTGTTGCCTTATTATAATATGCATCATAGTATCCTTGAGATAGAGTATATGTACCAATCATTACCCTTCTTTTAACCTCATCTTCAAACTTTGACCTAGCATCCTTATAAAAATCACTTATAGATTCGAAATTTTTATCAGGATGAAATCCAAATCTTATCCCATCATAACGAGACATATTTGCACTTATCTCTGCAGGCACAAGTATATAATATATAGCTAAAGAATAACTAATATACTTAAAATCTATCTCTACTAAATCGATATTCAATTTTGAAAATAATTTTACACTATCATCAAATGCTTTTGCTATTTCTGTTGATACACCATCTTTAGGCATTTTAAGTATTCCTACTTTTAATTTACTATCATCTTTTAATTTTGTATAATCTTTTTTCTCTATATTTATAGAAGTAGAATCTTTCTTGTCAAAACCAGCTATAGAATTTAATACTAATGCAGTATCAGATACATTTGTAGCAATTATTCCAGGAACATCAAAAGAAGAACCCATAGCTATAAGTCCAAATCTAGAACATAAACCATAAGTCGGCTTTAATCCTACAAGTCCACAAAATGAAGCAGGTTGCCTCACAGAACCTCCAGTGTCTGTTCCTATACCAAACAGTGAAACTCCCGAGACTACAGCTGCTGCCACCCCCCCTGAAGAGCCTCCTGGAACCTTACTTGTATCTAACGGGTTTTTAGTTACTCCAAATCCTGAATTTTCAGTTGAAGACCCAAATGCAAAAGCATCTAAATTACCCTTTCCAATTAAAGAAAAATTACCTAATTTCTCAACAACAGTAGCTGTATATGGAGATTTATAATTCTCTAATATTCTAGAACCTGCAGTAGTAATTGTACCTTTAATATTTATATTATCTTTTATAACTCCAGGAATAAAAGATAATTCTGATTCTATTTTTGAATTTTGTAATCTTTTCCTAGTATAATCTTCAGTTATACTAATAAAACAATTAGTATCTTTATTTACAACATATGCCTTTTTAAAATATATATCGAGAATCTCTGAAGGGGAAATTTTTTTATCTTTTATATTTTTTTTTAATTCTGCTATATTCATAAAACTTTTTTTACTTTGATATAACTCTCATCTGTATCTATAAAATTAGATGGATCTAGCTCGAAATCAGTAGCTTTATTTTCACTATCTTCTCTTAAAATATTAGAAGAATCGTTCACTTGGAAAAAATTATCTATACCTGCAATATCTACTTCATTAATAATAGAGATATAATTAATAATCTCAGAGATACTATCTCTAAAATTATCTATTTCCTTATCAGTTAAATCTAATCGTGACAGATTTGCTATTTTTAAAATTTCTTCTTTACTCAACTTTATTGACATCGATATATTATAACAGCTAATATCCAAATTTTAAAATACATAATTAATTTATTATATATACAAAAAAATTATGATATAATAATTAAATGCCTAAAAAGAAAGTAGATACAGAACAAAATCAAAATACATCTATACTGAATAAATATATGTTACCTATCTCAATAATTATAGCAGGGGTAATAATTGGAATGGCTATATTTATTTCTTCACGAGGAACTTCAAATACAACTCAGAACCTTAATAATACAAATTCTAAAAGTAGTGCAAGTGCTTCACAAACTACTCCTACAAATAATACAAATACCAATACTGTAACTGTTTCTCTTGGTTCTAATCCAGTATTAGGAAATATAAAAACTGCAAAAGTGGGTATAGTAGAATTTGGAGATTTTCAGTGCCCATATTGTAAGGAATTTAATAATTCAGCCTTTCCTACAATTCAAAGTAATTATATTAATAATGGAAAAATAATCTATTCTTTTAGAAATTATCCTCTAACTACAATACATCCATTATCACTAGGTATGGCTCAAGAATCTGGGTGTTTCGGAGAACAAGGCAAGTTTTGGGAATTTGTCAGTAAAATGTACAGCACAAATCAAGATACTAATACTCCTAATGTAGTAGCTCAATATGCCAAAGAAATGGGTTTAAATATGACAGATTATAATAATTGTGTACAAAACGATCCATTTCAATCTAAAATACAAAATGATATTAACGCTGGAAATAGAATTAATCTACAAGGAACACCCTCATTTGTTATCGGAAAATATAAAAATAATAAAGTAACAGGACAAATAATACTCGGATCTAGAGCAGTTTCATACTATGAAACTATATTAAGTCAATACTTAAATTAAAAATTTTTCTAATATAGTATATCTTAATCCTCTTCCATTCCCAAAAGAAGCTAAAATATTTTTATTCTTCATATCATTCAAGTCTCTATATGCAGTCATAGGTGAGATCTTATAGATTCTGGAATATTCCAATCTAGAAATATTCTTATTCTCTAAAAGGAAGAAAAAAATATTTTGTTGCCTTTGATTTAACCCAGATATTAACTTATTTGATAAAAATTTTCTTTTTTCTAAAGAAATATATTTTAAAATATATTGATACTCATCTCTAAAAGCTTTATTTAATATTTCTGATAAATTATTTATCCAAGTATTAATATCCACTGATATATCTAAATCCTTTTTATTTTCATAAAATATCTTCAAATAGGGGATATTAGGGAAAAAATCAATATCAAATAACAATAACTTCATTATAACTACTACACTTAAATCATTTAATGCACAAAAAGGTTTTAATAAAAAAAGATTATATGTAAGTATAAAAACTTTTAAAATTTTAGGATATTTATCATCTTTATAAAAATTGAATAACTCATATAATGAATCATGAATTTTATCATCATCTACAATTTGTTTTTCTTTTAAAAAATCATATTCTCCATTATATGGAAAATCTGCATTTCTTAATTTACCACTCTCCCAAACCTCTACAGTTTTTTCAGTTAATACTTTATTTATCCTAGAAATAACATTCAAAGAAAAAATATCATTTTTATAGATATCAAAAGATGGTATCATTTCATTGCTATTTCGATATCCTGATGTAATATGATTATAAAAATTATCTTCAATTTTATGTAACCCAAGAGCATAGGTTTTAATATCAATCGTATCAATTTCTAAATTTAATAACTTAGAAAAGTATATAAAATCCTCAATATTGATCTCTTCAGAAACTTTATGTGAAATATCTAGTAATTTAAGTTTAGAGTTTATTTCTACTAAATTTATTAAATTATTAAATAAATTTAAAGAAATATCACAGTTTAATTGCATAAGTTATTTTGAAACTACTTTTCTCAAAAATGCAGGAGTATCATAATCATCATCTTCATCTTTAACATCAAACCCTGATTTTTTTTGTTCTTGAGGAATAGTATGTGATGAAGAATCATAATCATTATCTTCCTCTTCAATTGTATCTTTTTCATCATCTACTTTTACTGAAAAATCGTCCTTATGTGTATGTATATAATCAGCATCCCTAATAATTACATCTTGTCTTTCTTTATCAAATCCAGTTGCTAAAACATTGACTCTAATGGATCCATCTTGAATACTGTCATCAATACTTGCTCCAAATATAATATTAGCTTCTTTATCTGCAGATCCAGATATAATGCTAGCGGCATCATCTACTTCATGCATAGATAAATCAGTACCTGCTGTAATATTAAATAAGACACCAGTAGCTCCATTTATAGAAAGTTCTAATAGGGGACTATTAACTGCTTGTTTTGCTGCTTCCTTTGCCCTATCATCTCCAGTAGATATTCCCATACCCATTAGAGCCGTTCCGGCTTCAACCATGATTGATTTAATATCAGCAAAGTCTACATTTATCATACCCGCTTTAGTTATCAATTCAGAAATACTCTTTACTCCTTGTCCTAATATATCATCAACCGTCTGCATTGCTTCTACAAAAGTAATCTTTTTATCAATTATATCTAATAATCTTTGATTTGGAATAACAATAAGTGTATCAACTTTACCTTTTAAATCTTCAATACCCTCAATAGCTGTCTGAGTTCGTCTATTTCCTTCAAAAGCAAATGGTTTTGTAACAACACCTACAGTTAAAGCTCCTAAATTTTTTGCTATACCTGCAATAACTGGAGAAGCACCAGTTCCTGTTCCTCCTCCCATACCTGCGGTAATAAAGACCATATCAGCTCCTGAAAGAGCATCATGAATAAGATCAATACTTTCTTCAGCAGCTTGCTTTCCTACTGAAGCAACTCCTCCTGATCCTAATCCTTTAGTGAGTTCACTACCTATCTGAATCTTTGTTTCTGATAAAGAATTTTTTAATGCTTGGGAGTCTGTATTAATAGCAACAAAATCAACACCTGTAATATTATATACAGATATCATAGTATTAACAGCATTATTACCACCGCCACCAACTCCAACTACCTTTATTTTCGCAGAATTATCAAATGCCTGAGGTTTTACCAACATATTTTGATATATAAAATTTTATAATAAACATTAAACCATAAAAACACTATTAAATCAATATTAAGGAATTAATGTTTTAATCCAGTCAACAAATCCCTTAGCTTTATTACTAAAATCTTTAGATGATACAGAATTTAGAATTTTATCTTTTGATAAAGATGCTTCTCCATGATTAACTATCCCCTGAACAGTAGAGAAAGAAGGCCCAGAAATTTCACCATTTAATGCAGAATATTTTGTAGGATATCCAACCCTAGCTGAAGTATTAAAGAATCTTTGTGCCATTTTAGAAATAGAATAAAGCTTTGCGCCCCCACCTGTTAATACAAAACCAGCAGGCATACTAACATCAAATCCAGCTTTTTTTATATTAGATTTAACATTAAGAAATATCTCATCTATTCTTGCTTCAATAATTTCATCTATCATACTCTTTCTAACTTCATCAAATCCTGAATCAGATTCAATTCCAATATCAGAAAGTTTTAATATTAAATCATTATTCATTAATGATGTAGATATATCCTTTTTCGTATATTTACTTTCTTTATCAGCTTTTTCCTGTCTTTGTTGTGCTTTTTTTATTAAGATAGGGTAATTACATTTTATTTTCTCAGCTTCTTCTATTGTAAGTCTTAATCCTATTGCTAAGTCATTTGTAATATTAGCACTTCCTATTGGAATTGAACTTGAAAAAGCAATAGAGTCATCATGATATAGAACTAGATCTGTAACACCAAATCCTATATCTAATAAGACTACTCCTAAGTCTTTTTCAGTTTGATTAAGAATTATTTCTGCATCTGCCCATCCAGAGAATACAATATCCACAACTGACAATCCTACTTGTGATACACACTTTTTCAAATTATGTAACACCATACTACTCACAGTAATAATATGAGTATCCATCTCTAATCTTATCCCAGACATTCCTATTGGATCTTTAATTCCTCCTTGAGAATCGACTACATACTCCCTTGCAATAGTATGTAATATCTCAACAGATTGTGGAATAGATACTGCTACAGAACTTTCTCTGACTCTAGAGATATCCTCATAGGATATTTCATCATTTGATATAGCAATAACACCTTTATTATTAGTACTTGATATTTGTCTGCAACCTAAACTTATATATGCATTAGAAACTCTTATTCCAGCCATTCTTTCTGCAGCCTCTAAACTTTCAGATATACAATGAACTGCATCATCTATATTTACAATAACACCTTTCTTAATACCACTACTTTTATAGCTAGACACACCTAATACAGAAATATTCTCTTCATCAACATTTATAATTAAAGTTGTAATTTTAGAAGATCCTATATCAATCCCCGTAACTATTCCTTTTGACATAATATTTTAATAAATATTAAAAAGTATACATTAATATTTTTATATCTACAATATTAATACTGACAGAAAATTCTACTAAATTCAACATTTATTACATTACATTTATTATTACTAGTAGTTAATACACCTGTCAATTGATTAATTTGTGTAATTAGTGATTTATGAAAGTTAAATAACACTGTAGGACCATTATTTAAATATAAAGTCACAATATTATTATTTACTTCATATTTTTTAACAGAAAATATAAATTGTTTAGAAATATCATTAATCAATTTAGACATTAATAAAGAATGACTCAAAGTATTAGAATATACAATAGGAATATTGCTTTTATAATAACCTTTTATACTATTACCACTATTTGAGACCCAATAATATCTCGAATCTACCTTATCTAAATATTCAATATTTTTATTTTTAATATCTATAATCAGGGTAGAGGGATATTTTTTTTCTATATTAATATATGAGACAAATGGATACTTAGAAGATATAGCATTTTTAATTTCAGAATTATTTAAAAACAGAATATTATTATTTATGAAATTATTTTTTATAGAATTAGAATACACAGAAGAGTCATAGATTCCATAAATTTTAACTTTGTGAATTCTAAAAAATATGAAAGAAAACACAATTAAGATAATAATTAATAATACTATAAATATCAAAAAAATATTGTGATTTATCTTTTTTTTATCTATATATTGATTACTTTTCATATATATACTATATTATAATTGTGAAACATATAAAAGAAAACAGAAAAGGTCAAGCACTTATAGTAGTTTTACTTATTGGTATAGTTATCCTCATATTAATAATGACGTTAACCTCTTCTGTTACGAAAAGCCAACAACAAAATAATCAAAATTATGATGGACAGCTAGCCTTTACTTCAGCTCAATCTGAAGCTCAAAATGGAGTTAATCAGATTAATAACACAAATAATAATAGTAAAGCTCCTCAAAATATATCCACTACAAAGTCTGAATCATGTACTGTATCATCAGCTTCTAGTCTTAAAAATTGTCAGTATAATATTACTTCGAAAGGATTATCTGGGACAACAACAACAGTAAATCTTCCTCATGGAGTAATGTTACCTATAAATCTACTCTCTTTAACAGGATCAGCTTCCTCAACTAGTAATCTTTCATATACCATTGCAGGAGCCACTGGTGATTCATTACAATTAATTTATTTAACTGGACCAAGTGGAAGTGAGACTATGAATACTAAAATAATAAGTTCCATTCCTTCTTCCTATACATCGTCTTTAAGTGGATCAGGGATATCAGTATTATATTTAGAACTCCTTGGAAGCAAAGGAGGTACAGTGACATATTCAGGAACAACCACTTCATCATCTACTACTACTACACCACACACAGGGACTGTATATACAGATACGGGTGGATCATGGGGAGGATACTACCCTCCTCAAGGAATATGGAATAGCCCTAATGCTGAAAATGGTGCAATTAATGGAGTTCCTCTTGTATTTGCAAATCAATTTACATTAACATCTTCGCAAACTGTTACTTTTCATCTATTTACAGATGATACATCAACTATATATTTAAATGGGAATCCAATTTATTTTGATCAAGGTCCATGGAATTCATCTGGAGCAAACGTACTAACTTTTCCATACACTATACCTGCCGGTACAAATACCATAGATGTATTTGCAGAAAATACAGATGGACAAAATCCTGTTTCAACTGGTGGACCATATAACCCAGCAGATTTATCATTACAAGCGACTACATCAACAGGAAACACAATAGTATCAACAAGTAATCCAAGTTCATGGACAGTATATCAACCATCAAGCTCTAATCCATATATTTACAGAGGAACAAATCAATCATCATCTGGGACACCAACTGGCCCATATACAACATCAAGTGGAATACCTACTGGTCCTTCATATTTAAATCTACCTTAAATATAAATTAATCCAATATTATTTATTCTTCTGACTTCCTCTTATAACAATCCTTATAAAAAAAGCTGTAATTAAAGTTAATAGAATAAGATATATAATTTCAATTACTACACTATTAAATTGAGACAGGAATGCTATTAAGTTTGGATAATACTTTCCTAAAAACAGGCCTAGTATAAGATAAAATACAGTCCATATAATAGTAGCAAATAATGTCGTAGACATAAATTTATAATACTTAAACCTAAATAAACCTCCTATTACATTAGAAAGTATTCTTAACCCAAAAACCCATCTACCAACAAGAATAGATACAAATCCATGAGATAAAAACCATTCCTGTACATCAAGAACTCTCGATTTCGGCATAAAAATATATCTCCCATATTTTTCTATAAAATTTAATCCTTTCCAATATAAAATAGAGTAGAGTATACTAGCCCCAATAAATGTAGATAATAGTACTACTAAAATTATTGATATCAAATTAACATGTCCTAATGACAGACTATATCCTGCAAGAAAAAGAAAGAATTCTCCAGGAATAGGCATAGGAACACCCATTTCCTCTAATAATATAAATAAAAATAAAAATAAATAAATATTAGGAAATATTACATAATTAATAATATGAGAAATATGTTGTATTGAAATTATTGATAAGAATGTATTAAAAAACATTAACCTTTACCTTTGCCTTGTAAAAAACCTAGTATATTAATCAAAGCTAGAAATATATTAACAAAATCAAGATATAGAGACAAAGCAGCCATATACTCATTTGTCATATTAGGATTTTCTAAAATATTAGAAATATCATAAAGAATAAATCCAGAGAAAATTAATACTACTGCAACTGATATATAAAAATTAAAAATAGGACTTCTAAGAAATATATTAACAATCCCTGCTATAATAATCCCTACTAAAGCTATAATCAAAAATACCCAAATTTTAGAATTTACTAAATTAATATTAAAAAAATAGACAATTGATGTAAGAAGTATGAATATAACAGCAGTTATAGCAAGTGCTTCAAAAATTATTGATCCTGCACCTATACTAAAAAATGAATAAATGATTGGTCCTATTGTTAATCCTGATATAAAAGTAAATGCAAAAAGCAAAATTGGTGCTAATGTGGGTCTATTCCTTACAAAACCGATTCCGAATATTAATGCAAACTCTATAATTATAAGTATAAGAAATAATCCAGATGGAACATATTTTGATAAATACACCCCAAATACGGCTACAATTAAGGATAATGTGAATATTGTTAAAACTCTAGTTAAAAAACTTGTTTGCACCATGAATCTAATTTTATCATAACTTAGAAAAAAAACAAAAATCTGATAAAATATACTAATATGCCGATATAGCTTAAATGGTAAAGCATCACTTTCGTAAAGTGGAGTTAGCAGTTCGATTCTGCTTTTCGGCTTTTAAAATACAATGTGAGAGTAGTTCAGTGGTAGAATGCTTCCTTCCCAAGGAAGAGGTCGCGGGTTCGAATCCCGTTTCTCACTTTGATATACTAAAATCACACCAATTAAATAATCAAGGTAAATAAAGAAATTTCACTTTACTGAGTTTAACTTAAGTCTAATAAAAAAACTATGATTCAGAAGGAACAATTCCTGTAACTTCTATTTTAGAAAGCACTTTTTGAAAATACACTCTCAAATATAATTTTGATTTTCCTATATAAAAATATATAAGGTATGAATTATTTATCTGTTTTACAAATTTTATATTTTCTCCAATATTATAAATTCCTAAAGATTTTTTTATATCTAATACATAATCTTTACTCTGATATTTTGCATATAAACTATTCATATAATTTTGAGATAAGATATTTGAAATATTTTGATTATCTTTATACAAATCAGTAAATGCTATTTTTATAGCTTTTTCTTCAGGATTTAAAGTTACTACATTTTTATTACTTTTAATATTGTTTTGAGTATAACTAAATTTAATAAATTTAGAATGAGATAAAAAGTCTGAATTTGCAATATATTTAAATATCAATCCAAACAAAAAATTAAATGCTACTACACCAATTAGAATAAAAAAACATAATTCTATAAAAAATGATATTTCCTCTGAATTCTCTCTAATCTTATTACCCATTTAAAAATTATACCAAAAAAGAGATTAAAAAGGATAGTTATTTTTAATCGGTTGTGAACGGATTCGAACCGTCGATCTTCTCCGTGACAGGGAGACATGTTAGGCCACTACACCACACAACCTTATATAAAGAATAATGAATTATTACATAAAAACTACTTTTTTATCAACCTTTTACGTAGTAAATAGGAAAGCCTTTATTATATATAGTCTTTCTAATATTATTATCCATAAAATAATAGGATCCATTATATTTAAAAACATAGTAATTAGAAATATTATGAGGAGGTGAGAAATTTATTTTCAAAGTATTTAAATAAGGTTTTAAAGACAAATAAAATTCACTTAAACTAGTACATTTATTTTTTATAGAAGATACCGATGCACTACAATAGGGAGCAGTACCTGAGACTCCGTTTACTTTTATATTAATTAACTTAGAAACAGAATTTATATTTAATTTTGCACTATTAGGATAATGTGAAAATGCATTTTTTATTTCACTTATATTTTGTTTAATCTGTTCATTCAATGATATAGCATAATCATTACTAACTGAGGTTAATGGTTCTTGAACATTATAAACTTGAACTGGTTTAGTATTTGAAAAACTAATAAAATAAAGAAAAAAGAAAACTACTATAAAAAAATATAGGACTACTATAAGAAAAAACACAGAATCTCTCTTTTTCATTATTTCTTTTTAACACTTGTTTTACTATTAGTACTTGTTTTACTAGGAGTACTAGTTACTTTCTTACCTTGAAGATTTATATAAGTAGTAGGATTAGCAAAGTTATAATTAGAATTGAAACTAGTCATTCCTGCACCAAAATATACTTTAGCTGTTGTCCCACTTACAGTTGCCTTATTAATAGTTACTGATTCTTGATATATCCTGTTATCTGTTAAACCAACCCATTCATTAAGATCTATAGTACTAGTATCTATGGTTATATTATTAAATACTGATTTTAATAAAGATAATAACTTTATACTACCATAATCCTTTTTTGGAATTACAGTTACATAATGAGTTACTAGTGTCCCATTTAATACTGAATTTCCCTCAGAATATGAATGAAATTGACTATAATTTATATTTGATTGTTGTTCTAACTGAGAAAGGAAACTAAATTCTAAGTTAGGTAATAGTATCCATTTACCTGTTTTAATACCAGAATTTAATACAGAAGGAAATTTAGAGAAATTTATAAAAAATTGTTTTCCATTCTCTATAAAATTTCCATTAATAAGCAATGATTGAGATCCACTAGAAGAACTTGAAGAAAATTTTTCATTCAAAGATGAAGCAGAAGTGATACTCTTTGGATTTTTAAAATTAATTGCACCATTAAATTGCTGATTTATATTACCACCGCTAGCACCTGATGATGTAAGAGAAAAATTCACATTATATTTATATGCATTTATTCCCTGATCAGCTGCATATGTTTTTGGTAATATATTCTGAGGAGATCTATTTAAATTTTTTAATACTGGAATAACATCTACTACATTAGAAACTCCTGGAATATTTACTCCGAAGTTATACATAGCGAACAACATTCCTACTAAAACAACAAATATAACTAAAACAACTAAAGATCCAATAACCTTAGGTCTTTTATCTTTATCTGCAAATGATGATTTTTTATACATATCTGAAAAAAATGAACTGTTCTTGGGATTTTCTACACTTGAATCTGTATTTACTTTTTTTAAATTTGCCATAACGTTTTCCTTTTTTATAGTAGTAATTAAAATATTTTATAAAAATATATTACTATGATATATAAATACAAATCATATGTCAAATATGGATTATATAGATATAAATATACTAAAACAAAATCTTAATTAAATCCCATAAAATACTCAGAGATTTAATTTTTATATCTACAATAATGTATAATAAATTACTAAGAGTATAAGAACTACATATTAATATATGATTAAAAAGGAAAAATTTCAATTAGTATCTAAATTTAAACCAGAAGGAGATCAACCTAAGGCTATCTCTTATTTAACAGAAGGATTAAATAAAGGAGTCCAGAATCAGACTTTAATGGGAGTCACTGGCTCTGGAAAAACATTTGTGATGTCAAATATAATTAATAATATTAATAAGCCAACTTTAGTAATTGCACACAATAAAACACTAGCTGCTCAGTTAGCATCTGAATTCAGAAATTTTTTTCCTCATAATGCAGTTGCATATTTTGTGTCTTATTATGACTATTATCAACCAGAGGCATACATACCTACAAAAGACTTATACATTGAAAAAGAAACTCAAATAAATCAAGAAATAGAACAATATAGAAATAAAGCAACTCAGTCTTTAATAACTAGAAATGATGTCATTATTGTAGCTTCAGTATCATGTATATATGGTTTAGGAAATCCTACTGATTATGAGAATTTAGCAATTGAATTAAAAACCGGGATGTATATAAAAAGGTCAGATTTAATAATTTCCTTATTAAACATACAATATGAAAGGAATGATTTTGAATACAAAAGAGGAACTTTTAGTATAAAAGGAAATATTGTAGAAATTTTTCCACAATATGAAGATACCGTTATAAGATTAGAAATATATGATCAATTAATTGAAGAGATTAGAGTTATTGATCCATTTTCAAGAACTAAAGGAGAAAAGAAAGATAGTATATATATATTCCCAGCAAAGCAATATACAGTAAGACAAGAAAATTTAAATTCTGCAATTAAGAACATAAAAGAAGAATTAAAAGAACAATTAGAATATTTCAGAAAAAAAGATATGATAGTAGAGGCAAAAAGATTAGAACAGAGGGTTAATTTTGATATAGAAATGATGCAAGAAATGGGGTATTGTCAAGGTATAGAAAATTATTCACGACATATAGAAGGTAGAGCAAAAGGATCAGCTCCATATACACTAATAGATTTTTTCCCAAAAGATTATCTACTTATAATAGATGAAAGTCACATTACTATACCTCAAATAAGAAGCATGCATCTTGGTGATTATCAGAGAAAAAAAACTTTGGTTGAATATGGATTCAGATTACCATCAGCTATAGATAATCGACCATTAAATTTTGAAGAATTCAAAAAGAAAATTAATAAAGTGATTTATGTTTCTGCCACTCCAAATGAATATGAAATTAATTTGGCAAAAAATGATACAAAGAAATTAAAAAATTATCCAGAAGAAGGAATTGTAGAACAAATAATAAGACCTACAATGTTAATCGATCCAGAAGTAGAAATAAGAAAATCTGAAGGACAAATAGATGACATTAAAAAAGAGATTACAAAAAGAGTTAAAAAAAATGAAAGAACTATAATTATAACTTTAACAAAAAAAATGTCAGAAGAATTAAATAAATATTTAATAGATAATAATTTTAAAACTCAATACCTACATAGTGATATAGATACTATTGAAAGAACAGAAGTACTAAGAGATTTAAGATTAGGACATTATGATGTTATTGTAGGAATAAATTTACTTAGAGAAGGACTAGATTTGCCAGAAGTATCTCTAATAATAATACTTGATGCTGATAAAGAAGGATTTTTAAGATCAAAACAGTCTCTTATACAAATAATGGGCAGGGCAGCTAGACACCAAAATGGAAGAGTAATCATGTATGCAGATGTTATTACAAAATCAATGCAAAGCGCTATAGATGAAACACTTCGAAGAAGAAAGATACAACTAGAGTATAATATAAAGAATCAATTAGAACCTAAAAGTATAAATAAAGCTATAGATATACAAATAGAGAGAAAGAGGAAGGATGACAGTTTGAATAAAGATGATATTTCTGATACAAAAGAATTGATAAAAGATCTCACTAAACAAATGAATGAATATGCAGACAAGATGCATTTTGAAAAAGCTGCTAAAATAAGAGATCAAATTAGAGAATTAAAATTATTATCTTAAGATGTTTTTCATAATTTAAATTTATCATAAAGTAATGGTTATAGACCTAGAACATAATAAAAATCAGATATCAAAAGAAATAAAACCAAAAAAACACAGGAAATTAAAAATAACTGTATTAGTAATAGTAATTTTAATTCTCTTTTTCGGATTTTTATTTGTAAAATCAGGGTATTTACAAGTTACTTACGATATATTTAAAATTACAGGAAATACTGTAAAAAGAACAAAGACTGAACAAGCCATACATTATAAATATGATAACAGTAATAAATTTATTAATATTTTGATTCTAGGATCTGATACAGATCAAAAATTTAATCCTAATTCAATATTAACTCAGACAATAATGATAGCTAGTGTAAACCCTTATCAGAAAAAAATTTATATGATTTCTATTCCAAGAGATTTTTGGATTAAAATTCCTGGTTATAAAGCTAATAATGGTTATTCAAAATTTGATACTGCATCAGAAATAGGTGGTATAGGATTAACAAGACAATTAGTTGAGCAATATTTTGGAATTCAAATTAATTATTATGCATGGATAGGTCTAAATGGGTTCGTAAAATTAATTAATACATTTGGAGGAGTAAATGTTGTTCCAACTCATCCAGTATTGGACTGGAGTTATCCAAATGATATATCTGGAAATCCAAAGCTATTATACTCTGCAATTAACTTATATATATCTGGAGCACCTCAGTATATGACAGGAACAAGGACACTAGAATATGTTAGATCTAGACATGGAGATTTAATGGGAGACTTTGGAAGATCTAAAAGACAACAACAAGTACTTAGAATACTAAAAAATAAATTAGATAATACTAGTACTATAGCTGACATTCCTTCTCTCTTTAATAGCCTAAGCTCAATTGTAAGGACTGATATGACTATTCCAGAAGTACTTAAATTATCTCAAATAGCACTTTCTCTTAAAAATGCAAAAATACAATCCATAATACTTTCTCCTCCTAAATATTCATCAGTACCGAATTATTTGATTGGAGGCCAAAGCGTAGTTTTACCTAATTGGACAGCAATACATAAATTATTTTATAAATTATACGGGAATTAAATATGGATTTTTCAAAAGAAAATAAAATATCAGAGACAAAAAATATTCATAATAATGTAACCAAGAAAAAAGGTAAGTTTAAATACATAGTATTGATAGGAATACTCTTAATTATTGGCTATTTTATAGTGAAATATAATGCAATTATAACTAATATTTTAAACCCTAAAAACTTACATTCTGAAATATCAAAAAATGTAACATTATCTAGTCAATACAACTTAAATGGCAAATTATATTTCGTAAAAAATAATAATCTATGGGAAATTTCTGGACATAATGCTCACAAAATAACAACATCTGGAAATATTTCAGATATTGCAATTTCTAAAAATGGTAAACATGTTGCATTTGTAACATTTCATCTTAATTTTTCTAACTTACATCAAATGAATATTAATGGAAAAAATGATGTTAGAATAACAAATTGGAGAAACCCTAATATAAATTATGAAGCTTGGTCTGCTACGCCAACATACTCTCCTAATGGTCAGTATATTGCATATATGACAAATATAAGAAAATTAATCACTGGGATCCCTAGAGCAGGACTAGGGGTCTGGATGCTACCTTCAAATAGTAGATTCAATTCATATAGCTCTCAACTACAAGGAGAGAAAGAACTAACAATACCTACTAGATATACAGGTGGGGATGCAGGTGTAACTTGGCCAAATAGTAATTTTCTTCTTTATACTTATTATATTTACTATACAGGAATAGCTCAGCCTGATTCCCAAATAATGCTTTATGATTTTTCTACTCAACAATCATATCCAGTAACACCTACAATTTCTGAGGCTATGGAACCAAGACTTTCTCCTAATGGGAAATACTTATCTTTTACTCAGAGAACAGGAAATAATGGCAATTATCTATATACAATGCAATTTAATTTTAATTCTATATTAAATCATACTGAAACTAGTAGTTTTAATACATATAAATCTACTCTTCAATTAGTAAATCAAGGAGTTAATTCTCATCCTACATGGAGTCCAAAAGGAAATAATCTATCATTTATTACTTTATCTAATGGATCTTTTGATATAGCAGTAAAACATGTTAATTATAAAAATAATGGACAATTAAAATTTGGACAACTAAAATATATTACAAAAAGTAGTAATATAGATAGTACCTCAAAAATGTATTGGTTATAAAAATAATACAAATATGTGTTAAAATAGAAAACCAAAAATTATGGATAACTCTAAAATTATAATAAAAGGTGCTAGAGAAAATAATTTAAAAAATATAGATCTAGAAATACCTAAAAATAAACTAGTTGTAATAACCGGTGTATCTGGTTCTGGAAAATCATCGTTAGCTTTTGATACTATCTATGCAGAAGGACAAAGAAGATATGTAGAGTCACTTTCTTCGTATGCGAGGCAATTTTTGGGAGTAATGAAGAAACCTGATTTAGATTATATAGATGGACTCTCTCCTGCAATATCAATAGATCAAAAAACAGCCAGTAGAAATCCTCGCTCCACAGTTGGTACAACAACTGAAATATATGACTATCTTAGATTATTATATTCTAAAATTGGAACTCCTTATTGCCCTAATTGTGGGAATAAAATAGAACATCAAACTATAGAACAAATTACTGAAGAAATTTTAAAAATAAAAGATAAAAAAATAATAATTCTATCTCCTATAATAAGAAATAAAAAAGGAGAATATAGTGAAATTTTGGAAAATTTTTTCTCTAAAGGTTTTACAAGGGCAAGAATTGATAAAGTTTTTTATTCACTAGATGAAGAAATTCATTTAGATAGATATAAATCTCATAATATAGATATAGTACTTAATAGGCTTATCATAAAAGATACTGAATCGGATATAAAAAGTAGAATCAATGAATCTGTAGAAAGAGCTATCAATCTTTCCGAAGGAGAAGTTATTATTTATATAGAAGATGATAATAAAGATATATTATATTCCGAAAATTTATCTTGTTTAAATTGTCATACTTCTATACCAGAAATACAACCAAATACATTCTCATTTAATTCCCCATATGGTGCTTGTGAAAAATGTTCTGGGTTAGGAATAATCGAAACACTAGAAGAAGAGTTAATTTATAATCCAAAACTTACTTTTATGGAAGGAGGTATATATTTATTGTCCAATGAAATTACTCATTATAAGTCTTCTTGGATTATTAAAATAATACAATCAATGGCATTAAAAAATAATATTCCTCTAGATATTCCTTTCTGTGATTATACTAAAGAGCAACTTAAAATATTAATGTATGGGACTGGAGACAGGACTTATGAAATACAATATAAACCAAGAATGAGGAGTATAAAAAAATATACAGTAACTTTCAAAGGTATTATTCCTCATTTATTAGAAAAATATACTAATGGATCTGAATCTACAAAAAGAGAAATTTCAGAATATATGAAACAAATGACATGTGAGGTATGCGAAGGAACAAAATTAAATAAAATAGCAAGATCAATTAAAATTAATGGTAAATCTATAGATGAAATTAGTAAAATACATATTGATGAATTCGTAGATTGGATATCAAAAATTAAAGATAATTTTTCTGAATCTGAGAAAATTATTTCAAAACAAATACTACAAGAAATAGAGAGTAGATCAAAATTTTTAGATGCTGTAGGTGTATGGTATTTATCCTTAGATAGATCTTCTAAAACTTTAGCTGGAGGAGAAGCACAAAGAATAAGATTGGCTTCCCAAATTGGCTCTAGATTATCTGGAATTTTATATGTACTTGATGAGCCATCAATAGGATTACATCAAAGAGATAATATGAAATTAATAGAGACTTTGAAAAATTTAAGAGATCTGGGAAATACTGTAATTGTAGTAGAACATGATGAAGAAACCATGGAAAATGCTGACTATATCTTTGATATAGGAAAAGGAGCAGGAGAATATGGAGGTAATGTAATTGCACAAGGAGATTTTAATGATATAAAAAATTCGAAAGAATCCATTACAGGAAGATATTTATCTAAAAAGGAAAAAATAAATGTACCAAAAAAAAGAAGAGAATTTGATAAAAATTTAGAAATAAAAGGAGCTAAAGAACATAACTTAAAGAATATAGAAGTTAAAATACCACTAGAAGTATTAACTGTCATTACTGGAGTCTCTGGTTCAGGAAAAAGTACACTCATTAATGACATACTATATCCTTATATATCAAATAGTCTATATAATACCAGGAAAATAGTAGGGGAATGTGAATACATCGATGGAATAGAGAATATAAATAAAATTATTGATATAGACCAATCACCAATAGGAAAAACTCCTAGGTCTAATCCAGCAACTTATACTGGAGCATTTACATTCATAAGAGACCTTTTTGCTATGACAAAAGAATCTAAAATGAAGGGATATAAAGCAGGAAGATTTAGTTTTAATGTAAAAGGAGGTCGGTGTGAAACATGTAAAGGAGACGGAATTATCAAGATTGAAATGCAATTTCTTCCTGATATATATGTAACATGTGAAGAATGTAAAGGAAAAAGATATAATAAAGAAGCCTTAGAAATAACATATAAAGGAAAAAATATATCGGAAGTACTAGATATGAATATAAAAGAAGCAATTCCTTTCTTTGAAAATATATCTTCTATAAAAACAAAATTAGAAACATTGAATGATGTAGGACTAGGATATATTAAATTAGGACAAAGTGCTACAACTTTATCTGGAGGAGAATCTCAAAGAATTAAACTTGCAACAGAATTATCTAGACGGGCAACTGGAAAGACTCTATATATTCTAGATGAGCCTACTACAGGACTTCACTTCGATGATATTAAAAAATTATTAAAAGTATTAAGTAAATTAGTAGATCAAAAAAATACAGTACTCGTTATTGAGCACAATATGGATGTAATTAAAACGGCAGACTGGATTATAGACCTAGGTAAAGAAGGAGGAGATAGGGGAGGAGAAATAATATTTGCAGGTACCCCAGAAAATATAGTAAAAAATCAAAATAGCTATACTGGACAATACCTTAAAAAATATTTATAAAATTTTATTATTCTTAATTAAATCTAAAATTGATAAAGGATCTTGAGCTTCTGTATACTTATAATATTTTTTATTATCAAATGACCTTTTATCCCCCCAACTAGCTTTTATAAATTTAATATCTATATTTTGAGAAATATCAATATCTTCATTTGCGTCTCCAATATAAATAATTTCATTTTTATTTAATTCTAATTTTTTTAAAGTCTTTAATATACCTTCAGGGTTTGGTTTACTCAGTACAACATCATCCTGTGTGATAATTGAAGAAAAAAAATCCTTTATATGAAGATGCTCACTAACTATATATACCCTGTTAGCCGGAGCACCTGTAATTAATGCCAATCTATATTTAGAAGATAAATCTTGTAATAATTCTAATATACCAGGGAAAAGTTTGATTTCGCTTTTATAATTAACAGAGTAATAATAATTAAAAATCCTCATAGCATCTTTTAAATCTTCTTCTTTTTTTAAAAATCCTAAAATTATTTCTTGTTGAGGTTTCCCAATGCTATAAGATATATCTGATACACTAATATCAATACCTAATTTAAAAAAAGTTTTTCTAAAACAATCTATAATGAAACTATAATCATCAACGATTGTATTATCAAAATCGAAAAAAATACTTTTAATTATCATAACTATTTTCTCCTAAACTTTTTTAATAATTCATCTAATGGAATCTCATATGTTGTAGGTCTACCATGAGGACAGAAATATGGATCCTTACATTCTTTTAAATCTTCTATTATTTTTATCATCTTATCGTTTTCTAATTTATCACCAAACCTTACACTAGAATGACAAGCAATGGTTGCTATAATATAATGTTCCTTATCTTCTGTTCTATTAAATTTATACTCTTTTATATCAGCTATGAGATCATTTACAAATAATTCTAAATTAATATCTTTTAAAATTAATGGCAATGAAGATATTTTAATTATATTATCTCCAAATATTTCAAAATCTAATCCTGTTTTTTGAAATGTCTCCAAATTATTTGAAAATATTAAAAAATCTTTTTCATTTAATTCAATAGAATAGGGAATTAAAAAACTTTGTAATTCAATATTAGAAGTAGAATAATGTTCTCTAATTTTTTCATACATTACTCTTTCTGAAGCCGCATGTTGATCTATTATTTGTAATTTATCTTCAAAAGAAGTAATTATAAATTTATTAAATAATTGAAGAACATTAAAATTATTTTTATTCACTGATATATCCAATAAATTAAGACCGCTTTGAATATTTAATCTTTGTTGATTAGTATTTAAATTTTGATCATGATTTTTCTCAGGATATACAAATCTTTGACTATGAGTAATATCTTGATCTTGATTTCTATTTTTAGAGATAGGGTAGAAGCTAGAACTTTTACTTCCTGTTAAAAGTTTGTTGATCTCAGTTTTTATAATACTATATACTTTATTTAAATCATTAAATCTAACTTCCATTTTTCTAGGATGAACATTTACATCTACTGCATCAGGATTAATATCTATATTAATCAAGTAAATAGGATATCTATTATTATCCAAGAAATTAGAGTAACCATCAATAACAGCCTTTGATATGGCATTATTAGATACTATTCTTTTATTTACATAGATATACTGATAATCTTTTCCACTTCTGGTTATTTCAGGAACTGATATAAATCCAGATATAGAAATATCTTCAGTTAAATAATTTAATTTTAAAAACTTATATTCACCTTTAGGAAGAATTTTTTTGAATCTATTTTCAATATCTTCAGGGAAAAAATCATACACTAAATTTCCTTTTTTAAAAAGTTTAAAATATATATTAGAGTTTACTAACGATATATCTTCAAAAATACTTAATATGTATCTATACTCAGTCTCTTCACTTTTCATAAATTTTAATCTTGCAGGAGTATTATAAAAGATATCTTTTACTTCTATACTTGTACCTATTTTAGCCCCAAATTCTGAAATTTTCACAATTTTCCCTCCAAATACTTCCATTTTATATCCAAAATCTTGATTTATTTTTTTAGATATAATTATAGTTTTTGACACAGAAACAATAGATGGTAATGCCTCACCTCTAAAACCAAATGTATGTATACTATATAAATCATCCTCACGAGATATCTTTGAAGTAGCAAATCTTTTTATAGCCAAACTAAGATCATCTTTGCTCATTCCAGAACCATCATCATCAACCCTAATATCTGTACCATCTATATATACATTTATATTTAATGCATTAGAATCAATTGCATTTTCAAGTAACTCCTTTAACACAGCAGATGGTCTATCTATTACTTCTCCTGCAGCTATTTTATTTGAAAGATTCTCTGATAAAATTTTAATCATAATTTATTTTTTAATTCTAATAATTTTGCAAAGGCATCAATTGGTGTCAATGTATTTAAATCCAAATTTTTAATTTCTTTTTCAATCTCTGATTCTATATAATCAGTATCTTTAAAAAAACTTTCTTGAACTATTTTTTTATTATATTTAGTCTTTTTATTTTCAAATTGAGATAATATTTCAAAAGCTCTATTTACTAAACTATCAGGAAGTTTTGCTAATTTAGCAACATGAATCCCATAACTTCTATCAGTACCTCCTTCTTTTAACTTCCTTAAAAATATAATTTCTTTATTATCCTCTTTGACCATTATATTCATATTAAAAGTTGATGACAAAATATCTTCTAACTGCAAAAGCTCATGATAATGTGTTGCAATAATAGTTTTCGCTTTTATATTATCATGAATATATTCTATTATTGACCACGCAATAGAAACACCATCAAATGTAGATGTGCCTCGACCTATTTCATCTAAAATAATTAAACTTTTATCTGTAGCATTATTTAGAATATTAGATACTTCATTCATTTCAACCATAAATGTACTTTCTCCTCCAGCAAGGTTATCAGAAGATCCTACTCGAGTAAAAACTCTATCTACAATTGGAATTCTAGCTTTAGATGATGGTATAAAAGAACCTATTTGAGATAATATCACAATAATAGCAGTTTGCCTTAATATACTACTTTTCCCTGACATATTTGGACCAGAAATAATCATTATCTTCTTTTCTGTATTCAAAATTATATCATTAGGAATATAAGCCAATGGCTTTATAACCTCTTCTATAACAGGGTGTCTTCCATCTATTATCTCTAAATCTTGATTATCAATATTAATTTCAGGTTTAATAAATTTACTCGATACTGCTACAATCGCAAAAGAAACTAGAACATCTAAATATCCAATACTATCTGCAAAAATTTGTATTGAATTTATATACTTATTTATCTCCTCTTTTAACGATAAAAAGATATTGTTTTCGATTAAGATACTTCTAGATTCTGCATTTACTATTAAATCTTCATACTCTTTTAATTCTTGAGAAATATATCTTTCTGCATTTGTAAGGGTTTGCTTTCTTATATAATTATCAGGCACTTTATCCTTATGAATATTAGAAACTTCAATATAATATCCAAAGACTCTATTATAGTTGACTTTCAAAGATGGAATTTTCAATTTCTCCTTTTCTTTCTGTTGAAAATTTAAAATCCAGTTTCTACCTTCCTTTATAGCTTGTCTATATTTATCAAGATCTGAATCAATACCTGCTTTTATAAAACCTCCATCTTTTAAAGTTAAAGGAGATCCGTCTTCTATATATTTATCAATTATATTATAAATATTATCAATATCTTTTAATGAAAAAATATTGTTATAAATATCACTTATGAGTTTTGTATCTATTTTTGATAAATAAGTTTTTAATTCTTTAGATTTCGTAATTGATACCTTCAAAGCTAATAAGTCTCTGGGCATTATGGAAGATATTCCAATTTTTGTTGCAATTCTTTCAATATCATAAATCTCTTTTAAAATTAATCTTAATTCATTAAAAATATTCCATTTAATTAATTCTTGAACACTATCTAATCTTTCATTTATTTTGTGAGAATCTAATAGTGGATGTAAAAAGAAAAATCTTAATTTTCTACTCCCCATAGATGTAGATGTTCTATCTATGACAGAAATCAATGACCCTTCTTGAGTTCCACTATGTATATTTCTAAAGATCTCTAAGCTTCTTATCGTATTTTCGTCTAGAATCATATATTCTGCGAAATTAAAGTTCTTCAGTGTTTTTATATGGTTAAGATCTACTTTTTGAGTATCTTCTAAATAATGAACAATTGCACCTGCAGCATCTAAAGAGGCTATGTTTTTATCCAAATTAATATTTGGAAAATATTTTAATAGAGATTCCTTTTTAAAATTATCAGAATAAAATATATTATCCTTATTTGGTATACTTACAGAATCTGTATTTAAAATTAATTCCTTTGGATTTATGGTACTTATAAAAGATTTTAAAGTATCATATGTTAATATATCTGTAATATAGAACTCTCCCGAAACAAAGTCTATAAATGATACACCATATAATGATTCTGATGTTTCATTTATAGCCATAATAAATATATTCTCTTTATTATCTCTATCTAGATTAGAAATGTATGTTCCTGGAGTAATAATTTTTACTAAATCTCTCTTAACGACACCCTTAACACTTTTAGGGTCTTCCATTTGTTCACATATTCCTACTTTAAAATTATTTGAAATAAGTTTATCTAAATAATTATCTAAAGCATGATATGGGAATCCTGCCATAGGAGTCTTATTTTCACTCTTATCCCTAGATGTTAAAGTAATATTAAGAACTTCAGAAACAAGTTTTGCATCTTCATCAAAGATTTCATAGAAATCTCCCATTCTAAATAGGATTATTACACCCGGATTATCTTTTTTAATTTTGCGATACTGCAACATTGCAGGAGTATCTTTCATTACAAAAATGATTGTATCATAGTATAAACGATTACTAAATGATATAATTCTTTACTAAATATAAATCTTTTTAATAATTATGAGTCTAAAGCTAAGAACAAGATTGCTTAAAATGATTCCCGGTCTTATACTTTGGGGAAGTATAGTATTAATATTTATATTATCATTTACAGTCCCAGTAGTAGTTATTTATCTTGTAATATTTTATATTCTTTATTTTATTTATGATGCTATATACATAATGTATCTAGTTTATAAAGCTAATAAAAGAATCAATGAAGTAGGGGCAACAGACTGGGAAGAAAAATTAAATACAGAATTCAAAAATAAATGGAAAGATTATTACCAAATATTACTTATTCCAGTAGCAAATGAATCAGAAGAAATCATTACTCCTACATTAGAGGCTGCAAAAAATATTATTTATCCCAATAATAGGAAAATTATATTATTTGCAACAGAAAAAAAATTCCCAGAGGCCGCAAAATTAGGAGAAAAATATAAGAAAAAGTATAAAGGAGAATTTTCTGACTTCATAATAGTTCAACATACACTGAAAGAAGGGGAAATTGTAGGCAAGGCATCTAATGAAAATTCTGCTGCTCGAAAAATGTATGAATTATTAAAAAAGAAAGGAATTGACCCAAAAAAGGCTATTATTACAAGTAATGATGCAGACTATAGACATAATAAGAATTATTTTTTATATCTAACATATACATATTTATCTGAAGAGAATAGAGATAAAACACTTTATCAACCTATTCCTATCTTTTATAACAATATATGGAAAGTTCCAATAGTATCTAGAATAATTGCTACATTCTCAGCACAATGGCAAATGGCATTAACATTTAAGCCTGAAAGACTTATGAACTTCTCTTGTTATGCAATAAATTTCGAATCTTTAAAAAAATCTGGATTCTGGGATCCTGATATTATACCAGAAGATGAAAGACTGTATTGGAAAGCAACATTAGAATTTGGAGATGACACTAAAGTAATTCCTCTATTTGTTCCTGTATATGGAGATGCAGTACTTGCCAACACATATTGGAAGAGTCTTAAAGAACAATATAAGCAACTTAGAAGATGGGCTTGGGGAGCCTCTGAAATGGCTTTCAGTATTCCAAATGTGATAAAAAATACAAAATTGTCCAGAAGAAAAAAATTTAAATTGATTTTTCAACAAATTAGAAACTCCTATGAAAGAGCAATTGCTCCTATTATAATAACATTCGGAGACCTAATTCCCGAATTAAATTCACATTATCAAAAAACTACCCTCTCTTATACAATACCTACACTAGTAAGTAGATTTCTTACAATTACTACACTATTAGTTATTGTAATACTTATATTTGAAGCAAAAATCGCACCTCAAAAAACTCATAAAAATTTATTACAAAATGCATTTTCTTACCTTACTTGGATTACTTATCCTATTGTAAGTATTCTATTTTCAGCAATACCAGCAATAGATGCACAAACAAGATTATTAATAGGAAAAGATATTATATATACACCAACTGAGAAAAAAATCTAGAGCAATTCATCTCTATTTTGATTTTTTATTTCAGCTATTAATTCCTTGATTCTATACGATTCAGAGATAGGACATATGAGCAGTGCATCTTCAGTATCTACAATAATTAAATTTTCTACACCAACTGTTGCTATAATTTTATTTGTATTATTAGAGAAAACTAAAGAATTTTTGGTATCTATAAGTAAATTATCTCCTTTAGAAACATTATCATTTTCACCTTCTTCCAAAACTTCTTTTAATGATTCCCAAGTTCCAACATCACTCCAACCTAAATCTGCAGGAATAACAACAATCTCGTCTGAATTTACTTTTTCTAAAATTTCATAATCAATTGAATTTTTCTCAATAGAAGAATAAAGAGATGAAAAATCTTCACCTTTATTATATTTAATAACTATCTTATCTAATAATTCTGCATTTTTAGGAGAATATTTTTTATATAAATCTACTAACTTAGATGGTGGATATACTGTGTATCCCGTATGCCATAAATAATCAAAACTTTCTATAAATTTCTTTGCTGTATTATAATTTGGCTTTTCAATTTGCTTTTCAAATTTATATATATTAAATCCATCAATATTTTCAATTTGAGATCCTATTTTAATATATCCCAAATTAACATTTATTCCAGTAGGATTAACATCAATCTGTACTATTTTATTAGTTGACTTAGAATACTTAGATGCAAGTACAAAAGCATCTATAAATATATTTTCACATTTTACAAGATGATCTGACCATAAAATAGCCATTTCTTCATTTGGGAATTTATCATTTATAATAAAAGCCGCAAAACCCACACATGCTAAAGTATCTCTAGTTTCAGTTTCAATTAAAATATTTTCATCCTTTATATATGGAACTTGAGCTTTTATAATATCAACATATTCCAAAGGAGTAACTATAAAAAAATCATCAAAAGAAAATTTCTTTGATAGTCTTTCTATAGTCATTTGAAATAATGACTTATGAGAAAAAAATTTTTGAAACTGTTTTGGATTAGACTTTCTGCTTATAGGCCATAATCTCGTTCCATTTCCACCTGTAAATATTAAAAATTTCATATAGGTAATATTTTATCAGAAAATTATTTTAATTGAAATTAAATATTAAAAGATGTATAATAAAAAATATTATAAGATATAATTATGTTTGAAAAAATAATAATAGATATATTAATTATATTAGGGTCAATATTAATGTTATTGTTAATATTGTCTTTAATTCAAGTAATGATAACTTTAAGAAATATTAATAGAGCAATATCTAAGATAAGAGCACTTATTGACAGTGTTGATACTAACTATATAAAAATAATAAAAATATTATCAAAACTTTTTAAATATTAATTATGAGTAGAAGACAAAATAAATCAAAAAATATATTATTTACTTTTCTAGCCGGAGCTACAGCAGGAGCTATATCTATATATCTATCTAAAAAAGAAAACAGGAAAGAATTAATAGATAAATATCAAGAATCTAAAAATAAAATCTTAGATACGACTTATGATGTGATAGATGATTTGAGCTATAATATAGAAAACTTTGATAAAGATGACTTTATTGATCATACTAAAGACAATCTAAATAGAATCAATAAAGATATAGAAAGACAAAAAAACAATATAAAAGAAAACGCTCTAAAAAAAACTCAAACGACTGTTAAAAATGCAAATAAAAAAATTGATTCAATACAAAGAAAACTTCAAAAAAAAGTAGATAATTTAAATAAATAATTTGAAAAATATTATGGTATGATATAAAATGTCATACATATGAAATTTCCTAATTTAGAGCAAAAACCTGATTTCCCTAAAATAGAAGAGAATATACTGTCCTACTGGGATAGTAATGATACTTTTACAAAATCTCTCAATAAAAATAAGGGAGAGAAAGAATTCATATTTTATGATGGTCCTCCTTTTGCCACAGGATTACCTCATCATGGACATTTAATACAAGGAGCTATAAAAGATCTTATTCCTCGATACTATACAATGAAAGGATTTTATGTAGAAAGAAGATTCGGATGGGATTGTCACGGATTACCAGTAGAATATGAATTGGAGAAAATTAAAGGAATAAAGAATAAAAAAGAAATAGAATCTCTCGGTATAGATAACTTCAATGAAGAATGTAGGCTAATAGTATTAAAATATGTTAATGAATGGAAAGATTTTGTAAAAAGAATGGGTAGATGGGTAGATATGGAGAATGATTACAAAACAATGGATAAAAACTACATGGAGAGCATATGGTATATATTTAAAACTATATATAATAAAGGATTAATTTATGAAGGATATAGAAGTATTAAAATTTGTCCAAGATGTGCAACACCATTATCTAATACAGAAGTACAATTGGGATATAAAGATTTAGAAGATCTATCAATTGTTGCAAAATTTAAACTAATAGATGAAAAAAATACATATATACTAGCTTGGACTACTACACCTTGGACTCTTCCTGCAAATGTACTACTAGCTATAAATAAAGATATAGATTATGTAAAAGTTAAAAGTAATGGAGAATACTTCATATTGGCAAAAAATAGAGTAGATTATATCTTTGAAAATATGGATTATGAGATCATAGAAAAAGTTAAAATAAGTAATCTTATAGGCAAAAGATATGAACCTCTATTTGATATATCAAAAACAATTAAAATAGAACATGTAAATAAAGGTTGGTATATAGCTCCTGCAGAATTTGTTACATCTGATGAAGGAACTGGAATTGTACATATAGCTCCAGCCTTTGGAGAAGAAGATATGTTACTTGGGAAAGAATTAGATACTCCAAATATAAAACATGTAAATATAGAAGGTGAATTTGGTGAATATCCACTAATGGAATGGGCAGGAGAACAAGCTAGAGATCTCGGAGAAAAAATAATCGATCAATTAAAAAAAGATCATACATTTTTTAGAGAAATAAGGATAACACATTCATACCCACACTGCTGGAGATGTGATACACCTCTTCTTAATTATTCAATGGATTCTTGGTTTTTAAAAGTAAAAGATATAAAAAAAGAAACCGTCAAGAATAATGAATTAATAAATTGGATTCCTAAATATATAAAGCACGGTAGATTTAAAAAAGGATTAGAATCAGCTCCTGATTGGGGATTATCCAGAAATAGATATTGGGGAACACCCCTGCCTGTTTGGAAATGTGATAATTGCTCAAATACTATCGTTATAGGATCTATCAAAGAATTAGAAGATTTATCTGAAAAGAAAAACATTACTGATATACATAGACATTTTATTGATGATATAGAATTTAAATGTGAAGAATGTAAAAAAGGTTCTATGAAAAGAATTCCTGAAGTCTTAGATTGTTGGTTTGAATCAGGATCTATGCCATATGCACAAAAACATTATCCATTTGAAAACAAAGAGAATTTTGAAAAGAATTTTCCAGCAAGTTTTATAGCTGAAGCTATTGATCAAACAAGAGGTTGGTTCTATTCACTACATACCATCTCTACTGCATTTATGGATAACCCTGCTTTTTTAAATGTTATTACAACAGGAATCATACTAGATTCTACAGGGAAAAAATTATCTAAATCAAAACGAAATTATACTGATCCAATAGAAATAGTAAATGAATTTGGAGCAGATGCACTAAAATTTTATTTATTGTCATCTCCAATAGTTAAAGGAGAAGATTTAATGTTTAAAGATGAAGGTGTGTCTAATGTAGTCAAAAATGTATTTCTTACTATTTATAATACTTTAAAATATTTCACTATATATGCAAATTCTTATGATTTCGACCCTAAAGAGGAAAAAAGTTCCAATGTACTTGACCAATGGATAATTTCTAGAACTAATAAATTAATCTCTCAAATCACAAAATATCTTGATAATTATAATTTGATGGATGCAACAATGCTTATTCAACCATATATAGATGAATTATCAACTTGGTATATTAGAAGATCTCGACAAAGATTTGCTGAGGGAGACTTTAATAGTCTAAATACTCTTTATACAGTATTAATTGATTTTGCTAAATCGACTGCACCAATAACACCTTTTTTATCTGAATACATATTTATGTCATTGAATAAAACAACTAGCGTACATCTAGAAAATTATCCGACAGCTAATATAGACTTGATTAATACAAAACTGGAAGAAGAAATGAATTATGCTAGAGAAATTATATCTGAATTACAAAACCTAAGAATTGAAAATTCTATAAAATTAAAACAGCCAATAAGAGAAATATATATAGGGAATAATATTATTAAAAATAAAAGCATATTAGATATAATAAAAGATGAACTAAATGCTAAAAATATAATATATACAAAAAATAAAAATCTAAAAATTAATATTGGGAAATATGGAGAGATAGGAATCAATACAAACTTAGACAAAGAAATGATAGAGGAAGGTTTATACAGAGAACTAATAAGAGAAATTCAAAATTTAAGAAAAAATAAAAAATTAAATATAAACAATATCATAGATTTAGAAATATATTCAGAAAGTGATGAGATAAAATCTATAATAAATAAATTTGAAAAAGACATTAAAAAAATAACAAAAACTAAAAATATTATTTTTTCTAATAAAGATATACAAGGTGACAATATAAAGCTTGATGGTAAAAATGTATATATAAAAATAAATGTTTAAAAGTCTAAGGAAACAAGATTATATACTAACTTTATTAATATTTATATTAATAATTATAGGTATTATTAGTATATATTCAACGGGACAATCCTACGAAGGAACAAGACAAATGGTATTCGCACTAATAGGAGTTATAGTATATTTTATTATTTCATCAATAGATTATAAAATATATAAAGATAAAAAAATCCAATTTATAATTTATGCAATAATATTTTCTTTACTTGCGTTAATATTTATCTTACACATACGACTAAATAATACTCATCGATGGTTTGTTATAGGGAAAATAGATATACAACCATCTGAATTCGCAAAAATAGTAATAATACTCGTATCTGCATCATTTTTTGAAGTTTTTAGAAAAACAGAAAACACAATAAAAAAAATAGGACTAGGATTTTTAACTATAATGCCTATTGTTTACTTAATTTATAAACAACCTGCTTTAGGAAATACAATTATTATACTTATAATTTGGCTATCTATTGTATTTGCATCATATTATGACCAAAAAAAATTCATATATATAGCATTAATATTCTTAATGTCATCTCTATTAATACTACCATTTATTGGAATAAATTTTTTTAATACAAATTTAAATTTAATATTTTTCAATGTAAATATATTTCTTTTATTGCTCATATTAGGAATAATCATATTCCTATATAAAAAAGCTTCCAAAAATATATATACATATCTTATTTTATTTACAATCATAATAGGCATACTGTTTGGCTCACTATTTAAATTTGTAGTATGGGATCATTTATTAAAAAATTATCAAAAAAACAGATTAATAGGGTTTTTAAATCAATCATCTAAATTAAATTCTACTATTAATTTTCAAACAGAACAATCAAAAATTGCAATAGGATCAGGTGGAGTATGGGGAAAAGGTTATTTAGAAGGAACTCAAAGTAGATTGAATTTCCTACCAGAAGATACTACCGATTTTATATTTGCTACAATTTTTGAAGAATTTGGATTAATTGGGGCTATAATATTTTTAACTATATATTTACTATTTCTATATCGAATAATATCTATATTAGGTCAAACAAAAGGTCGGTATGAAACCTTAGTAGTAGTTGGAATACTTACTATGATTATGATTCAATTTATAATCAACGTAGGAATGAATATAGGGTTAGTTCCTGTAACTGGAATCACCTTACCCTTAATAAGTTATGGAGGTAGTTCACTTTTAACAATACTTGTTTCTCTAGGAATTATACAGAATATTCATATACAAAGAAAAAATTATTAGAGGGTTTATCAATATATGTAATTATGATATAAATTACATATGGAATCTGAAAGTATTGGAAAGAAAATAGTAATTACCACTTTAATCATATCAATTTTCGGGTTAATAATGGTCTTCGATGCCTCAATGGGATTAATAGCTCAAAAGTATCACTATATAACTTTACAAGCTATATGGATGATACTCGGTAGCATAATAGCCTTTATAGCATACAAGTTTGATTATCGAGAACTTAAAAAATATGCTCTAGTATTTTTAATATTTGTACTTATCTCTCTTATTGTAGTAATAGTATTCTCTTCTAAAATAAATGGATCTCAAAGATGGATAAAGATTGGATTTGTAAGTCTACAGCCATCTGAATTTGCAAAATTATTTTTTATAATATATATATCAGCTTGGTTAACAAAATTCTATGAAAAAAAACTAGGAGAGATTATTACCTTTTCAGATAACTTAAAACATTTTCTAATCCCATACTTTCTCATTACATCTTTAGTAGCAGGACTTATCATAATAGAGAAGGATATGGGTACAACTATAGTTATTCTTTCAATAGCATTATTTATATTAATAATAGCAGATAATAAAAAATATATTTTCCCTAATCTTGGCATAGTAACATTGATATATAGTTTTTTGGGAGTTATATTAATAGCTATAGAACCATATAGAATTCAAAGAATATTAACATTCCTACATCTTTCCAAAGCTACTAATACAGTTCTTAGTAGTGGGTATCAGGTACATCAAATTTTAATTGCAATAGGATCAGGTGGTATAACTGGGGTGGGATTTACTCAATCTATTCAAAAAAATCAATATTTAGTAGGAACAACAGCCATTACCGATTCAATTTTTGCAGTAATAGCAGAAGAATTAGGATTAATTGGAGCTATAATTTTAATTGCAATGTTACTTTATTTAATATATTTAATATTATTAGTATCAATAAAAAGTACGGATACTTTTGGCAAATTTATAGCAGCAGGAATTGCTGCTTGGATAGGCATTCAAGCATTTATAAATATAGCTGCAAATATAGGAGTAATACCCTTAACAGGAGTTCCTCTTCCACTTATTAGTTATGGAGGAAGTAGTGTTATAACTATACTAGCTGGAATAGGAATTGTTCTTAGTATAAATAGAATCAATAATACTCATGAAAAACAATAAAACAATTTTTATTACTGGAGGTCATTTTACACCAGCTATTTCTATTTATAAAAAATTAGAAAAATATAATAAATATAATTTATATTATATAGGAGTTAAGCATACTATACTTTTTGATAAATCATATTCTCAAGAATATATATATTCTAAAAAAAATAATATTAATTTTTTAAGTATAAGTACTGGGAAATTATATAGGTATATAGGAATAGAAGCTATACTGTCATTAATAAAAATTCCAATAGGATTCATACAGTCTTTATTATATATTATAAAATATAAACCATCTTTAATAATAGCATTTGGAAGTTATGTATCTGTTCCAATTATATTATCTGCGAAAATATTTAATATAAAAATTTACTCTCATATACAAACAATTCAACCTGGTATATCAGATAAAATAAGCTCAAAGTATTCAAATAAAATATTTATATCATGGAAAGAAACAGAACAATATATAAAAAATAAAAACAAAACAGTCTATACTGGGAATATTCTAAGAGATGAAGTATTTGCAAATAATACTAATGAATTTGATTTTCAAAATAATGATCCTATATTATATATTACAGGAGGAAACCAAGGATCTTATACAATAAATCAAATAATTTTCAAATCATTAGAACCTCTTTTAACTCAATATAATATAGTTCACCAAATAGGAACAAATACTATTTATAAAGATTATGATAAAAGCTTAAAACTAAAAGATCAACTAGAGAATAAATTGAAAAATAAATATATACCAAAAGAAAATATATGGGGAAACGGAGTAGGGGAAATACTAAACAAATCAGATATAATTATAGGCAGAAGTGGAGCAAATACTGTGTATGAGGTTCTGGCTCTAAATAAAAAAGCGATTTTTATTCCTCTTTCAAATGGTGGGAAAAATGATCAAAAATATAATTCAAAATTAGCCCAAAAGTACTCTAGTACAATCGAAATAATTGATGAAAATGATCTTAATTATGATACTTTAAAAAGTGAAATAGAGAAACTTTTGAGTAAAAAAAATCATTCAAATATTAAAATTCCTCTGGATGCGAAAGAGACAATCTCTGAATATATTATTAATAATATATAAGTATAAATAGGACTTCTAATTAATCAATTGATATTAAATTATAAAAAAGCATAGCTACAGTCATAGGCCCTATTCCTCCTTTAGCAGGTACAAAAAATTTTGACTTCTCAATAGTACTCTCACTAATACCACCTGAATATGTACCATCTAAATTCGCACTTGCACCTATATTTATCAATATAGAATTTTCT
>JAJZWL010000017.1 GCA_021846685.1 bacterium
TATTATTTTCTATATTTATAGTTGCTCTGATTTCAGCCTTAATCTTTGGTGGCTCTCTTTTTGCTTGGACTTCAATACAAGAATATATTCTTATAGCAATTTTTGTAGTGTTTCTTACTATATTTATTATATTTGAATCAAAGAATAAATCACCATTATTACCTTTGCATCTATTTAAAAATAAATCTTTTGTATTAGTGAATATAGTAGCTTTTTTAACATCTTTCGGATTTTTAGGAGGAGTAGTATATTTACCTATCTATTTCCAATATGTAAGAGGGGTTTCTCCTACACTTTCTGGAGTATATTTACTCTCCTTAGTAATAGGTTTAATAATAGCTTCAATTGGAGGAGGATTGCTTTTAACTAAATTTGGGAAATATAAGGTGTTAATATTGGCAGCTACTGTTGTAGCAGGTATAGGATTCTTATTCCTGTCTACGGTAACAGTTCATATTAATATGTATCTTTATAGTCTATATATGTTTATAACAGGATTAGGATTAGGAGTACTATTGCCAATTCTTACTATTGTTGCACAGAATTATTTCAATGCAGGTGATGTAGGGCTAGTTACTGGTACTATACAATTTTTTAGAAATATTGCTAGTGCAGTGGGGCTTGCTGCTATGGGGACTATACTTAATAATACTTTAGTAGCAAATTTTAATAGTAATAAACCAAAGAATTTACCTGCTGTGTTTTCTCACAAATATGAGGCAATTAAGAAATCTTTTAGCAGTTCTAGTGAGTCTTTTTCAACAAGTGTTTCAAAACCTAAAAATTTGCCTTCATATCTGTTAAAATATGTAAATGAGATTACAGCTGCTATTTTAAAATCTTTAACAAGTTCTATAGGATCTATTTTGTTGTTTTCTGGTATCGTTGTTCTTATAGCAGTATTTTTTGTTATCTTTATAAAACAAATACCATTGAGAACTACAGATAAACATTTAGTTGAATAAAAAATATATATGAATAGTATAGAAGATAATATTATAGACTTAATAATGGAGATAAAAACTAATTTTATCTATGGGAGTAATTTTGTCTCCTCTATTTTACTTTTAAAAATTATAAGTGAGAATAAGAATCTTAGAGTTATAGATATTTCTAAAAAAATGAATATCTCTCCTCCATCAGTTACTGAAGCATTAACTAAGCTTGAAAATAAAGGTTTTATAAAAAGAGAAGAAGGTGATAATAAACGAGAAAAAATTATATCATTAACTCATGAAGGAAAGAATAAAACAAAAGAATTATCTTCTCTTATGAGGATTGAGATGAAAGATAAAATTTCAGTACTGTCAAAAGAAGATAAATTAAAACTAAAAGAAAATTTGTTTTCAATAATAGCTATTTTAAAGAAAATTGAAAATTAAACCATAACCCTTAGATGTATATTATAAGTTGATATTATACCCATTTTGTAATATAATGTGCGCAGAATAAAGTTTGTACTTTATTTTATTTAATATTTTTTATTTACTATGTATGAATGGCTTTCAAGTCAGTAGTACTGGTAAGTAAATAATCCGGTAAGTTCTTTTACAAACAAATAAGCAATAAATAAAGGGAGATTATGAGATTATGGGATTGGTTAATGCAATTTCTTACAATAGAGATGAATACTCTAGTAAGAAAGCAAATATATTTAGAGTTAGTATTACAAAATTTATAATACTTTTTATTATTTTAGGTATAATATCCTGGGAAATTACAGGTGCTTCTCGAGACCAAGGTATAAATATTTATGTTACATTAATTTGGAGTTTAAATGTTCCATTGGCTATAGTTTGTTTTTTAGGAATATTAAATTCTAAAAGAAAAAATATTCAACCTTCGATATTTAAAGATAAAATTGATGAGAAAGTAATAATTGTTATTCCTTCAATTGCCAGATTAGATGTTTTACCTGCTTTATATAGAGTTATTGATTCTGTGAAATCTTATGCACCTTCTAATTTAAATAATTTTAGAATAGATGTTGTTGTAGATGAAGGATCGGATGGGATATCTTTACTTAAAGAACAGTATGGATCTGATTTGGATATTCAAATACTTGTGGTTCCAGAAGATTATAGGTTACCTAATGGAACTAAATATAAAGCTAGAGCTGCGGCATATGCTTTATCTATAAGGTCAGAGCAAGGTGATAATACTAAAGAACAATGGATTTATCATTTAGATGATGATACTTCTATCAGAGGGGATACAATTTCGGCTATTGCAGAATTTATTCGTAATAAAGGAGATAAGCTTTATCTTGCTCAAGGAGTATTAACATTTCCTTATGAAAGATCAAGAAGTCATATAAGTAAATTTGCTGATTCAATAAGACCAATAGATGATATTTCCAAGTTTTTTATATTTACTGGTAGAGGAAATCCTAAGATGGGTCTTCATGGAGAACATTTACTCATTAGAGCAGATATTGAAGAAGAAATAGGTTGGGACTTCGGAAAATCAGTTAAGGTTGAAGATGCATATTTTGCTATGTTTTTTTCAATTAAGTATCCTGAAAAATCTGGATTTCTTAATGGAGCTACATACGGATCATCACCTTCAAGTGTAAAAGACTTATTAAAACAAAGAAGAAGATGGGCTTCTGGTCTAATCTCTTTAATGTTAGATAATTCAATTGCATTAAAAAATAAATGGATATTGTCTTATGCTGTAATAATTTGGATGATAGGGTTTATACAGAATGTATGGATTGTCATTCTTGTCGCAATATTATTGGGTGAGAATACAGCTCCTATGTCTAAGTGGATTATATTGTTATGGACTTTTAATATAGCCTATCAAATGTGGAGTTATATGGAAGGATCAAAGATTAATCTATATGTATCAGATAATAAAAATTATGTACATATAATTTTTATGACGATTATATCAATACCTGGCATATTTTTTATATCTTTAGTTGAGTCCTTCGCATCTCTCTTAGGTTTAATAGAGTTCTTAAAACGCAAAGAAGGTTTTGATGTTATCAGTAAGAAAGTATAATAATATAGTTAAATTATTTTTAATTGCTATATTATGTTTATTTCTATTGTCAAGTTGTAATAGTAAACATGGTGAGAAAAACAAAATACCGCAAAAAAGTAATGGGAATATTAAAGTAAATTTAAAAAAGACTAACCATGTCTCTGAATTGCCTGTAGTCCCAAAATATCAAAAAGGTGTAAATCTTTTATTATATGGACAATATTCTGATATAAGCAGTATTTCAAATAAACTTTTTCAGAATCTTAAACGTATAGGAGTAAATAGTATTAATTTGAATTTTCCTTTTTATATGAAAGATTTAAATTCATCTTCTGTTTACACAAATAATGTTACACCTACAAATAAAGAAATTGGTATTATTATCTCTGAAGCTCACAAATATGGTTTATATACTAATATAAGACCTATTTTGGATGGAGCTAATTTAGGTACGGGTTGGAGAGGAGTTATTGCACCAAATAATGTGAATAATTGGTTTAAATCATACACTCAAATGATTGTTGGTTATGCAAAATTATCACAAGAAATAGGTGCAAATACTCTTACTATCGGTGTTGAATTGACATCTATGGATGGCTATACTGCAAATTGGGATAATCTAATATCACAAGTAAGAGATGTCTTTAAAGGTAATCTTACTTATTCTAGTAATTGGACTCCGCAGATAATATCTACTTCTGTCCAGTTTTGGAATAAGCTAAATTTTATTAGTACTGATGTTTTTATTCCTGTACATGGAACTGTTATAAGTAGTATGGCTCAACAAATAGTAAAATCTTTAACTCAATTTAATGCTGTTTATGCTGATTATAAAATACCAATTATAGTTAGTGAAGTAGGGGCTATATCTCAAGTAGGTTCATATAAAGAACCTTGGGTTTGGAATGTAGGTACTCCATATAGTGGCTCTTCTCAGGCTGATTATTATAAAGCTTTTTTTATGGCTTTAAAACATTATTCCTGTGTTAGTGGTGTCTATATTTGGGATATCCCCTATAATCAATTATCAGGTAATTATAATCCACAAACGGATATTGGATATAACCCTTTAGGAAAGAAAGCTGAGGTTGTTATGCAACAAGAATTTTATTAATTCCGGAAAAACTTGGGCAAATCTATTTTTTTTATATCTTTTGATATTTAAATTATGGATTTGTCCTTTCTCATCAAGTGTGTGCTTGATCTGATGAGTCAAAAATGACGAAAGAAAAATATTATATAGGTGTTGAGCCTATAGAGTTTTTATAGTATAATGTATAAATGGAAAGTTATAGAGATATAATTCGTGAACAAAGAGGTTTTAAAGATACTGAACAGGATCGATCTCTTACTGGGTATTTGGGAAAAGATAAAGATTATCTTTATGATAGGTTAGATAGAAATGTGGAATTTTTACAGGAACAAAATAGGGAGTTCTTAGAAAAGTATATAGATCCATTATTTAATCAAGATGAAGGATATTTAAGACAAATTTCAAAAGATTCAGCTTTTAAAGTATATAAATCTGGACTGGAGTCATATTTAAAACTTCATTATAGAGCGAACAGTAGGGATGAACTATTATCAGATATATATATAAGAAGATTCATAATAGGTTATACAAATGATTTTCTTATGAATTTAAAAATATCGGAAAATATTGGTTTATCTCCAAGTGTTGGTTTAGAGATTGCAGGTCTTTCATATAGAAATGATCCAAGATTATTATTTGAAATAATGAAAAAATATCCCAATTTAGATAAATACATCATAAGGTATGCAGTAGTTGATCATCCTTGTGATTCTATTGGATTTATAGAAAAAATTATATCAAACCAAAATATATTACATGAGAGGTATCCAGATTTACCATTATCTGTAATAAATACTGCCTCAATAGGTCATATTAATAGTCCTGTTGAATTTATAGATCAATTGTTATCACAATTAATGATTTTTCATGAGAAATACCCTGAGGTTGACGAAAGTTTATTGTTACGTGCACTATTAAGTTTTTATAAAGATCCTGAGACATTCATATTAAGAGTGCTTGAAAATATTGAGAGATTAAAAATTGAAAAACCTGAATCAGGAATACATCAAATTAAAAAGGATGCTCAGCACAATCTATATATTTAAAATAAAATTTATATATTTTTTACTATATTAATAGTACTTTAATATTTAAAATATATAAATTATTATCTATTATTTAAAGATTATGATATTTGCAAATGGAGAACAATTACATTATAATGAAACATTATGAGTTATGAAAATCTAGATCAAAAAGAAGAATTTCAAAAGATTCCACGCAATTGGTGTGGTATATTATTAGAGCAATATGATGGGAGATTAGATAGAGTTATTATAGGTTCTGCAGTAATTAATAATTCTAAAGAGAGAGCAAAAAGAGATGATGTATCAAAACCTTCTGCAACTATAACCATGATAATAGAAGGTCATGTGTATAGGATTTCTTTTTATGAAAATGAAGATATTAAAAGCATCGTTCATCGTAGTTTAGATGATGGAGAACATGAAGATATACTGAATTTT
>JAJZWL010000018.1 GCA_021846685.1 bacterium
CTCCTGTAACTAATTATATGTATGCTTTAAATTATAAAAATGGTGCTTTATTATGGAAAAGTAAAGTATCTGGAAGTATAAAATCTTGTCCTACTATCTATAATGGTATAGTGTATGTTGGAGATGAATTAGGTAATATATATGCATTTTCAGCTCTAGGTGGTAATTTACTGAGTGTTTATAATGTGGGTGGAGTAATAGGGGCTGTTCCATTAACTATTATTGATAATAATCTAATAATAGGCACTATTAATAATGGGAAATTAGAGATGATTCCTCTATCTTCTATACTAAAGGCTAATTTAGGATATATGTATATCTATTACCTGAAAAAGGAATTTTAACTCTTTTTTATTTTATATAAAACCGTGAATTATGAATGAGCAATTATCATTAGTGTTAGAATTTTCAAAAGCATTTGGAATCCCAATAAAAGAGATTCCCACCATAGATATTGAAGACAATATTAAGAATTTAAAGATAAGTCTTTTACAAGAGGAGTTGTCAGAAGTAATAGAAGCTATAGAAGAACTTTCAATTAAAGATAACAATGATATATCTCATTTGGCAAAGGAATTATCTGATTTACTCTATGTACTTTATGGAACAGTTATAGCATTTGGTTTGCAATATAAATTTGATGAAATATTTGAAGTAACTCATCAAAGTAATATGAGTAAACTTGATAAACATGGAAATCCTATTCTTAGAAAAGATGGTAAAATTTTAAAATCGGATATATTTTTTAAAGCAGAGCCTTTAATTAAAAAAATATTAGAATAGATTATATAAATATAGAGAAACCTATTTCTAGATTCTGATATTTAGATCAGATAATATATCTCTCAGTAATGCAGTTTTAACGTATAATTTTGTAATATTAATTGGGGGTCACTATTAACTTCTCTATAAATCTTTAGTTTTGGAGGTTTAGTCATTTTTCTTATTTTTGTCACTCCCTTGTCTTTGAATTATATTTCAGTTTATATTGTTACATCCCATACTCCTAGAATTATTTTTTAAGCAGCTTGACTATATCCCTCAAATAGAGTATGGTTAAAATATGTATTTAACAGAAGTCAACTTACTTTAATTTTTATATAATATGGTAACAGCGCAAAATCTTATAATTAAAAATAAATGGTGGGGTGATAATAAATTTAAAATTAGGGAAACAAATTTTCCTAAAAGAGATTTATATCCTATTATTATTGATAATTTGGATCATACATTGATTCTTAACATAGTAGGTCTTAGACGAGTAGGTAAAAGTACAATTTTAAAACAAGTAATTGGACATCTACAAGATAAAGGTATAGATCCACTTAAAATTTTTTATTTTCTTTTTGATTATTCTCATCAAATACAAAAATCGGAATTTCTGGATGAAGTACTATCTGTCTATTTTAAAGATATATTGAATAATCCCACTCTTGAATTTAAAGAAGATGAGGTAATTTATATACTATTAGATGAAATTCAATATATTAAGGATTGGCAGTCAATTTTGAAACGTTACTATGACTTGTCTTCAAAACAGATAAAATTTATTGTAACTGGATCACAAAGTATTCTACTTAAAGATAAATCTCGAGAAAGTCTAGCAGGTAGAGTTTTTGATTTTTATCTTCCACCAATGTCATTTAGGGAATTTTTAAGAATAAATAAAGAAAATGTGGAAACTATAGAAAATTATGATCTATTTAATCTTAATGATAAATACAGAGAACTTGTACTTTACAATAGTTATCATAGTAAAGATATTATTAAATTAACCCATGAATATATTATCACTGGTGAGTTTCCAGAAATAAGAGAGATCCCTGATTCTGATAGACGCTATGAATATATAGTTGAGTCAGTAATGGGAAAGGTTATAGAAGATTGTATTAATATTTTTGATATCGAAAAAACAGATGAGTTTAAATTAATTACTATGCAACTTTTAAATTCTGTAGGCTCATTATTTGAATTATCAAATATTGGACGAGAGATAGCTATTTCTGATAAAACACTAGATATATATATGATGTATCTAAAAGATGCATATATTTTTGAAGTGCTTTATAAATACCACAAAAGTATAATTAAAAAAGGGAGAATACTTAAAAAACTATATACTCCATGTATCAATTTTGTATGTGCATCGAATCATTATACAGAAGCTCATTTTGATGAGGTTCCACAGGCTTTTGGCAAAATAATTGAAAATGTTATTTATAATGTTCTTAAACAAAAATATGACGAGAACTCATTAACTGATACGTTAAGTTTTTGGAGACAGGGTCAACATGAAATAGATTTTATAGTTTTAAAAAAAGAAAAACAATTAGCAATTGAAGTTAAATTTTCAAATGAAATTCACAATAAAGACCTTGCAACTTTGGTAAATTATATAATGGAAAAAAATTTAGAATATGGAATTGTGATAACAAAAGATGAGATTTCAAGAAAAAATATATCTGACAAGATCATTTATTTTATACCTTACTATTTAATCTTAATGATGATATAGCTTGTATAAAAAGTAACATTTTCCTGACTTTTGTAGTTATAATGTCACGATTACTCTTTTTTATACTTGAAACTGAATATTTTTTTCTAAAGCTATAAATATAGCTTTTTATCAATTGCATCTTTCAAAGTTTGCATATGATACTATATGTTCGAAGATAATGTGAAACTATTAATGTGCATGTTACAGGAGTATTAGATTTTTTAACTATTACTTTAATATTTCCTTAATTTATATAGAAGAACAGGGACTATTAAATCCCTGTTCTTTATTGACAAAAATAACTTTTTTGATTATCTTTGTTGTTCTCTAGCCTCATTTACAACTATACTTCTACCGCCTAATTCTTTGTTATTAAGTTCATCTACAGCTTTTCTAGCATCTTCTTCTGTTTCCATTTCTACGAAACCGAATCCTTTACCTTGTCCTGTAAATTTATCCATTATAACTTTAGCAGATACAACTTTTCCAACTGTAGAAAAAAATTCCTCCAACTCTGAATCTGTTGTACTATATGATAGTCTTCCGACAAATAATTTCTTTGACATAAATTTAAATAAAATAAAATAAAATAAACTAATTATTAAAATAAACTCTTTATACAGGTATAAATGTTATAGCATTACCGATTTTTTCCCCTCTTCCTGTCCTTCCTATTCTATGGATATAATCTTGGTAATTTTCAGGTAAATCATAATTTATTACATGAGTAATATCTGATATATCTAATCCTCTTGAAGCTATATCAGTTGCTACGAGTATATTGACTTTATTTTGTTTAAATAGCGAAAGTGCTTTCTCTCTTCTTGATTGAGATTTATCACCATGTATGTATTGTACATTAAATCCTCTTTTATTTAAAGTGTCTGATAAAAACTCTGTATCCCGCTTGGTTTTAGAGAATATCAAAACTTTTTTATAATCTTCTTTTGTTAATAAATCATGTAGAGTTTCAATTTTATTCCCACTATCACTTTTTGAATATTTAATGATATTTTGGTTAACATTTTTAGATGGATCTTTAGTTGCTCCTACTGAGACTGTTATAGGATTATCTAAAAATGTGTGTATAATATCTTCTGAAGATCTATTAATTGTTGCTGAAAAAAATAAAGATTGTCTTTCTTTAGGCAGTTGAGAAACTATAAATTTTATATCATCTATAAATCCCATATCAAGCATGGTATCTACTTCATCTAAGACTACTGTATTAAAGCTATCAAAATGAATAACCCCTCTTTTTGCTAAATCTCTTATTCTACCAACTGTACCTATTAGAAAATTTATATTTTTTCTAATATCATAAATTTGTCTTCTAATATCAACTCCTCCTATACATACAGAAGAGTATATATTTAGATTTCTTGCAAAAGAAGATAATTCAGTATTAATTTGTAACGCTAATTCTCTAGTAGGAACGATTATTATTACTTTTTGCTTCCTATTCTGTACAACTTTATTTATTAAAGGAATTAAAAAAGCTCCAGTTTTTCCTGTGCCTGTTTGAGCTAACCCTATAACATCTTCTGAATTAAGTATATGTTTTATACTTTCATATTGAATTTGAGTAGGATGAGTATAACCTTTCGATTCTATATTTTTAATAATTGTAGAATCTATATTAAATTCTGAAAAACTATTTTTTTTAGTATCTATATGGTTATTATTGGGATCTTGTTCTGGAATATTTTCTGTTTTAACTACATCATATATATATCTTGAGATATCTATATGGTTATTGTTTGATCTATTTGACCTGTTTCTGTTATTTCCACCTCTAAATCTATTATTGTTGTTTCCGCTATTATTAAACCTACCCCTATTCTGGTTCTGTCTTCTATTATTACTATTATTATTATACATATATTATATTTTAAATTTATTTAAATTGATCTAGTTCTTTAGTTCTTATAGATTAGATCTTAAATAAACTTAAAATACCTATACTAACTATTACCGTTCATGAGTATATCACCTTTTAAAAATAAAAGCATCTTTTTATATTTTAATGTATAATAAAAACAGTATGGATATACCTATTCCTCCAATTATATTTATCATATCTTTTGTAATTGCATACATATTATATGGTATATATCCTATTGTAAGATTCTATCATTTTGATATTGTATCTTTAATTTTTATAATACTAGGGATATCTATATCTATATATTCTATTTATATAATTTTGAAAAATAAAACCACATTAGATCCTAATAAGGCTCCTAGTAAATTAATCAAGACTGGTATTTTTAAAATATCTCGTAATCCTATTTATTTGAGTATGATTATTATACTTTTTGGATTAGATTTTTATTTTTTTAGTATTATATCTTTTATAGATATAATAATCTTTTTTTTAATTATAAACTTTTATATTATTCCAAAAGAAGAAGTTAATATTGGAAATAAATTTGGATCTGAATATATAGAATATAAAAAGAGTGTCAATAGGTGGATTTAATTATTTAATAAATCTTCAATATAAGTTAATACTTCTGATTCAATCCCTTTGTTTTTTAAATCATCAAGAAATTTTCTAAGTCTGGATGTTTCATTTTCGAGTGAATCTCCTTTTAATACTCCGCGAATTTCTACTCCTTTGTTTGATACTTTAAAGGTAATACCAAGCCCATCTTCTGATTCCCTAACATATTCTATTACAGCATGATCATCATGCATTGAGGCTTCAATTGCTTGTTCGTCGGTTTCAAATATTAAAACATTTCTTTTGCTATCTTTAGTAACATCTGGATTATCTAAAGATCTCATATCTCTTGCAAATGAATCTAAAAATTCTATTAAATTGTCTTCTTTACTATGTATTCCTTCCACGATACTACCATTATATCATACCCTATAATATATGTCAAATACTCGTGTTGGCCAATACAAGATTGCACTCAAATAAATATTAAGACCACTAGTAATAACACTCAAGGTAGTAAAGAAGGTGTGAATCAAATAGAATTGAATCGAATGA
>JAJZWL010000003.1 GCA_021846685.1 bacterium
GTGAATCTTTAAATTGTATCTTCATTCGATTCAATTCTATTTGATTCACACCTTCTTTACTACCTTGAGTGTTATTACTAGTGGTCTTAATATTTATTTGAGTGCAATCTTGTATTGGCCAACACGTATGATAGAAAGTTTATGTATTTTTTGTTATAATAATTCTCATTGAAATCTTGGGCACATAGCTCAGTTGGTTAGAGCACCGTTCTTATAAAGCGGATGTCGATGGTTCGAATCCATCTGTGCCCATTTTCAATTATTATAATACAGGGAGTGTAGGCATTTTATCGTTAGCTAATTTGATTTTACCTAAATATTTTTCAGTAGTAGCAATTCTTTTATGACCTATTATTTTAGATAATACAAAAATATTAGTTCCTCTTGCTAAATGATGTGCAATAAACGTGTTTCTAAGGTCATTTACTTTAGCATTGTTTATTCCTGCTTTCTTAAATGTATTATCAATAGAAGTTCTTATATTTCTAACTAATAATGGATTCCCATTTTTTGTTATAAATACATTATCGCATTTTGCAATTTGAGGTCTCATTGATAAATATTCCTTGAAGATATCAATTGCTTGTTCATTTAATGGAATTTCTCTTTTTGAAGTAGAACCATAAGCTGTAATTATTAAGGTTGCAGTTTTTTTATTCATATGTAGATCATCCATTGTTATTCTGCATAATTCCCCAATTCTTATTCCAGTTTGTAGTAATATCTCAATAATAAGATATGTTCTTCTATCTGGTCTTGCTGCATCTCTTAATGCTCTATATTCTAATTCTGTTAATACTCTAGGGATTACAGCACTTATTTTTGGATGAGTAATTAGTATAGCTGGATTTCGTGTAACTATTTTTAATTCTTGTAAATATTTAAAAAATGTTCTAGCACTATTTAATTTTCTTGAAATAGTCTTTGCAGATAAATTTTCTTTTTTTAATTCATCAAAATAACCTCTTAAAACATCCTCGTCAACATTTACTGGATCTGTTACACCATGATCTTTGAGGTAACTAGTCATCTGTTCGAGATCTTTTTTATAAGCTATTATTGTATGAATAGATTTCCCATCCGTACCTAATCCTTCGGTGAATTTTTTTATATAGTTGTCCATAAAATAGTAAGCTTATAATTAATTTATATATGATTATACTATTAGGAATTGCTTTTTGTCAAATTTAATGAATATAATAGACTATGGTAGATAGAAAGGTAGATAAAAGAAAATATAGTCAATATTTTTTTATAATTATATTATTATTTTTTATATCACTTTTATCATTTAATCTAGTAAGAACATATATGCATTATGTTGGAGTTAAAAGTAAAGTTAGTAATATAGTCTCCTTAGTTAAGCAACAGAAACAAAATAATATTAATTTAGAAAAGCGTTATAAGTACTATACAAGTAGTTACTATAAAGATAGCATTGCAAGTACTGATTTGAACCTATTAAAATCTAATTCTTCTAACTCTTCTTCTCAAATAGTTTTGCCTAAAAACTCTACATCTACATATATAAATATATCTACAAAGAAAAAGAATACTAATAATTATAATAAACCTTCTCTAATTAGTTGGTTAAAAATCCTTTTCTAAATTGACTATATGCTTTCTTTGTTGTATTATCAATTGGAGTCTAATTATTTATTTTGCCGTGGGGTGGAGCAGCGGTAGCTCGTCAGGCTCATAACCTGAAGGTCGTTGGTTCGAATCCAACCCCCGCAACCAAATACAGTGTACCCTTTTTTAGGCGACGTAGCTCAGTAGGCAGAGCAAAGGACTCATAAGCCTTAGGTCACAGGTTCGATTCCTGTCGTCGCTATTTTAATATTTATGATATAATTTAAGTATATGAATAATTCTAAAAAAGTTAGTAAAAAGAATAATAATTTTTTATGGATCTTTGTTATATTTATCTTGATTTTTTTGTCAATATATTTGTTCCTTCCTAATCTGAATTCAGGAAAAACAATACCTATTAGTCAATTGATTCAAGATTTAAAAAGTAATAAAGTTAAAAGTTTGACTATCTATCAAACTTATGCAAATGCAACTTTGACAAATAAACAGGCAGTAACTTCAAATTTGGGAAGTCCTACTAATCCTGCTAGTATATTTACAAATAATGGAATTAATTTAAGTAAGTATAATAATGTAACTATATCTCAAAATCCTTCATTAAGTACTAGTGATATTATAACTATATTATTTATTATAGTTATAGTAGCAAGTACTTGGTATACCATAAGGCAGTTTAAGTCTATGGGTGGTGGTGGTGGTATCTTTTCAATGGGGGAGAGTAAGGCAAAACTTTTTATAGGATCAAAACAATCAATAAGATTTGATGGTATTGCAGGTCTTTCTGGAGCTAAAGATGAAGTTGTAGAGATTGTAGATTTCCTCAAAAATCCTAAAAAATATTTAAATTTAGGAGCTAGGATCCCCAAGGGAGTTTTATTAGTAGGTCCTCCTGGTACTGGAAAAACACTATTGGCAAAAGCAATTGCAGGTGAAAGTGGAGTTCCTTTTTTTTCTACTTCAGGTTCTGAATTTGAAGAAATGTTAGTTGGAGCTGGTGCATCTAGAGTTAGAGATTTATTTTCTAAAGCTAGAAAAGCTGCACCTTCAATTATATTTATAGATGAAATAGATGCTGTTGCAAGAAAAAGAGGTTATTCTATAAATAGTTCTCATACTGAACAAACTTTAAACCAAATACTGGTTGAAATGGATGGATTTGATACTACTACTAATGTAATTGTTATTGCTGCTACGAATAGACCTGATGTTTTAGATACAGCACTACTTAGGCCAGGGAGATTCGATAGAACTATAGTTTTAAGTCTTCCTGATTTAGCAGAAAGAAAGCAAATATTGAAGTTGCATTCAAGTAATAAACCAATGGATAAAGATTTAGATTTTGATAAAATTGCAAGACGAACAATAGGTTTTTCTGGTGCTGATTTAGAAAATGTATTGAATGAAGCTGCTATATTAACTGCTAAAAGAAACAAAACTATTATTGCTGAAGATGAGATAGAAGAAGCAGCTACAAAAGTAGTTATGGGGCCTGCAAGAGAGTCTGTAAGAACAGATGAGGAAAAGAAAATAGTATCTTATCATGAGGCAGGACATGCATTAGTATCTAAATTTTTACCTGAATCTGATCCAGTACATAGAATTTCTATAATACCTAGAGGTTTATCTGGCGGAGCTACTATGTATCTACCTACACAGGATAATAGCTTATATACTAAAACTAAATTTAAAACTATGATAACTCACATGTTTGGAGGGAGAGCAGCAGAGAAAATAATTTTTAATGATATAACAAATGGAGCTTCAGATGATATTAAGAAAGCAAGTCAAATGGCAAGAAAAATGGTTACTGAATTTGGGATGAGTGATCTTATTGGGCCTATTGAATTTGGGAATGAAGAAGAATCTAGTTATTATGGTAATGGAGAGAAAAATTATAGTGAAAAAACTTCAGCAATAATTGATAATGAAGTCTCTAATATATTAAATGAAGCATATAATAATGCAATAAAGATATTAAAAGATAATAAAAAAATATTAGATGCTATTGCATCAAGGTTAATTCAAGATGAAGTCATTGAAGGAGACGAATTTAATAAAATAGTTGATTCAATGCTTAATGGATCTTAAGAGTAAAAAGAAAAAATTACTTATAGTAGATGCCTATGCTTTAATATATAGAGCATATCATGCTGTCCCATCTTTATCATCAAAGGGTCGAACTGTTAATGCGACATATGGATTTTTCTCTATATTTCTGAATATTTTCAATAGATACAATCCTGACTATATTATATGCACTTTTGATTCTCAAACAAGTACAGTTATAAAGAAAAAAAAATTTTCTTGGTATAAAGCTAATAGAGATAAAGTTCCTGAAGATCTTATTCCTCAATTTTCTTATGTAAAGGATATATTGAATGCTTTTAATATTAATATTGTTGAATCTATAGATTATGAAGCAGATGATTTGGTTGCTTCTTTAGTTAATAAATTTCAAAATGAAAAAAATCTAGAAATATATGTCATTACAGGAGATAAAGATTTAATACAGTTGGTTAATGAAAATGTACTTGTCATAATCCCTGGTAAATCATTTTCAGATCCTAGAGAAATTACCTCTAAAAATGTAAAGGAATTTTTGGGTTTTGATAGTAAATATTTATTATCCTTTAAAAGTCTTAAGGGAGATCCTTCAGATAATATACCAGGAGTTCCTGGAGTAGGAGATAAGACAGCTATAGATCTAATCTTAGAATATGGGGATTTAGATAATATATTTGCTAATATAGAAAATATTAAAGATTCTTTAAAGAATAGATTAAGTAATAATAAATCTATTGCATATGAGTCTTTGGAAGCCGCACAACTTAATTTTAATGTTAATTTAGATATAAATTTACATGACTTAGTATTAAAATTCAATTATTTTAATATTATATCTAAATTACAAGAATTCGATTTTAATAGTCTGATTTCTAAGTATTTTTCTGAATATAAGGACAATAATATTTCACAAGAGGAAAATAGAGATTATTCTAATAAATATATAGAAATATTAAATATATCAAATTTAGACAAATTACAATCTGAACTTATAAAAAGGCAGAAAATATTCTTTCATATTAATTCGGATAATAATTCTATATTTGATATATACTTTTATATTAATAACAAGTCAGTATTTTGCTGGAAAGATTTAGATAATAAAAGAATACAAGATTTTATAAGAAATATTTTTAATGATAAGAATATTGAAAAAATAAGTTTTGGAATAAAAGAAGAAATTAGTCTATTGGAAAAAATAAATATAAATCTTTCCTCTATGTACTTTGATATTAATTTGGCTTATTTTATTTTAAAAAATAAAAATTTATCATTAAAAGGGATTATTTTTGAAAATTTCAATATTAATATTGAGAACATCGACTCATTAACTTTAAATGGTAAATTCACACTATCTGAAATCTCAGAGGAATCTATACAAAAGTCCTCATATCTAAATTGTTTTTACATGGACAAGTTGTATACAAATTTTGTTCGTCAGTTTGGTAGTGATCATTCTTTGAGCAATATTTTTTATAACATCGATACTCCTTTGATAGTAGTACTTTCTGATATAGAAAGAGTCGGAATAAAAATAGACACAAAGTATTTAATAGAACTAAATGCTTATATAAAAAAACAAATAACAGGGATTGAAAGTGATATATACTCAATATCAAAGCAAAAGTTTAATATCTCTTCATCTCACCAATTGAGTAATTTTCTTTATCAGGAACTTAATCTTCCTACTTTTAAAAAATTAAAAAGTGGAATTTTTCCTACAGATGAATTGACCTTGAGTAGTCTTTCAAGTGCACATCCTGTAATTGATTTAATTAGAAAATATAAAGAATTAAAGAAAATAGAAACAACATATACTCTAAATTTAGTTAAGTTAGTAGATGAAAATCAAAGATTACACACAACGTATAATATTACAGGTGTTTCAACTGGGAGATTATCTTCTAAAAACCCTAATTTACAAAACATTCCTAATAAAACAGGAATAGGGAAAGAGATTAGAAGGGGGTTTATTGCAGGTAATCATCATATTTTTGTTTCCTTTGATTATTCTCAAATTGAATTGAGAATAATGGCTCATTATTCAGGTGATAAGAATATGCAAGATGCTTTTTTGAAAAATAGAGATATACATCTATATACTGCTTCTAAAATATTTAATAAAGAAGAAGAAAATATTACTACTGAAGAAAGAAATAGAGCCAAAACAATTAATTTCGGAATTATATACGGATTGTCTGCATATGGACTTTCTCAGCAGCTATCTATATCTAGGGTAGAAGCTACTTCTTTTATAGATCAATATTTTGAGACATTCCCTTCTATAAAAGCTTATTATCAGTATATAGATGAGTTTGTCTCTAAAAATGGATTTGTAGAGACTTTATTTGGTAGAAAAAGATATTTTGACAATATATCTAAAAGTTATATCATGAAAAATAGAATTTTCAGAGAGGCTATCAATATGCCAATACAGGGAACAAGTGCTGATATAATAAAGATTTCCATGAATAATATTTGTAAAGATAAGGATTTAGAAAAATTGTTTGCAGTAATAATTTTGCAAATACATGATGAATTAGTTTTTGAAGTTCCTGAAAATATTGATATGAAAGTATTTGTTTCTAAGATATCTAATATAATGTCTGATTTTAAAGAAATAAAAGTACCCTTATTAGTAGATGTTAAGTATGGTAAAAATTTAAAAGATCTTAAAAAGTATGAATAAAGAACTATCTTTTTTAACAGTATGTAATTATTTTGAAAAATTAGAGGCAGTATCTTCTAGAATAGAAATTACTAATATTTTGGTTGATCTTTTTGAAAAAACTCCAAATAATGATATTCAAAATTTAATATATTTAATTTCTGGTCGAGTTGCAGCTTCTTATAAAAAATCTGAATTTAATATTGGTGAAAAAATATTAGTTAATATATTGAGTAATCTCTTTAAATTAGATATGGAGTCAAAGTTTAAGAATATAGGTGATATAGGGACAGTTTTCTATAATTATCAAAAAATAAGTCACTCTGATAATTCATTCGAATTTACCTTTAAAACTTTAGTTGAGATTTCTGATTTATCAGGAAAAGATTCTATTAAATTGAAAAGTAATCTGATTTTCAATTTTCTTAGAAATGCTTCAAATGTAGAGGGAAAATTTTTTATTAGAATCCTTTTGGGGAAATTAAGACTTGGATTTAGTGATAAGACAGTACTTTCTGCGTTATATGTTTTTTCGAAAAAAAATGGAAAATCATCATTACGAGAAATAAAGGATGCATATTCTAAGTGTTCTGATTTGGGCATTGTGGCTAATGTTGTATTTAATGATATAGAAAATCTAAATAAATTATCTGTTATTGTGGGTGTTCCTATTTTTCCTAAATTAGTTGAAAGATCTTCAAGTTTAGAAGATGGCATAAGAAGGTTTAGAGAAGTGTTTGTTCAGCCCAAATTTGATGGATTAAGATGTCAAATCCATGTATTGGAAAATGGAAGTATAATGATGTTCTCTCGAAATTTAAATGATATTACAGACTTATTTAAGGATTTTACTGAAAATTTAAAAGATCTTCATTTGAAAAATGTTATTTTTGATACCGAAATTATAGGGATTGATACCATAACTAAAGATTTTTTGATGTTTCAAGATACTGTCAAGATGAAAAGGAAAACTTATAATATTAATGAAAATAAAGATCAAGTCATGAAGGCTTTTATTTTTGATATCCTATATTTAAATAAAAAATCATTCCTTAATGAACCTTTGAAGAATCGAATGATTATATTAAATAATCTATTTGACGGTAAATCATATAACAATATAGAGTTGGTTGAGAATAAAACCTTTAATAATATATCTGATATATATAATTATTTTGAAGAAAATATTCATAAGGGACTTGAAGGTGTAGTTATTAAAAATCCTAAAAGTCTATATACTCCTGGTGTAAGAAATTTTGATTGGTTGAAATTAAAGAGAAACTTTATAAAAGGAGTTGTAGATACTATAGATGGAGTGATTATTGGTTATTACAAAGGAGGTGGTGCTAGAGCTAAATTAGGGATAGGTGGAGTATTAATAGGTTTATATAATAATAAAAGTAATAAATTTGAAACTGTTTGTAAGCTTGGAAGTGGGTTTTCAGATGATGAATTAATACTTTTAAAAAAGGATTTAGATATGATTACAATATTAGATCCAGACAAGTTTTATACTTATAATAGCAAGCTCATTCCTGATGTCTGGGTTGAACCTAAATATGTTGTCGTTATAAGGTCAGATGAAATTACTAAAAGTCCTATACATACTGCAGGAAAAGATTTATCTATTGACAATAAGGGGTTTGCCTTAAGGTTTCCTCGTTTTATTTCATTTAGAGATGATAAGACTGTTTATGATTCTACTTCAACAGATGAGATTAATCATCTGTATAAGATAAGTAAAAAAATGTGATATAATATTCTTCAATGATTTCCAATAGTAAAAGTACTAACAAAAAAAGAGTTTTAGTTGCAATGTCAGGAGGATTAGACAGTTCAGTTGCAGCATATATCCTTAAGAAACAAGGTTATGATCTTATTGGTGTACATATGAAATTTTGGACTGAAAAAGAAGGAACTGAGTCAGGGCATTTAAGTGCTAAAGATAATAAGTGTTGTTCTATAGAAGGAGTAGAAGATGCTAGAAACCTTTGTGGTCAATTAGAAATTCCTTTCTATGTACTTAATTTTAGGGATGATTTTAAAGAAAATATTGTTGATTACTTTATTTCATCGTTTAAGCAAGGTTTAACTCCTAATCCGTGTGTAATGTGTAATCGTAATGTTAAATTTGGAATGTTATATGACAAAATGAAAGATTTTAATGCAGATTATGTAGCAACTGGGCATTATGCAAGAATATCTAAAATAGGGAATAGCTATGTTCTTTCTAGGGCAAAAGATTTAAATAAAGATCAGTCATATTTTTTACATAATATTAAAAAAAATGTTCTTTCTAAAACACTATTCCCAATAGGAGAAATAGATAGCAAGGATGAGGTAAGAAAAATTGCATTAGAGGGGAAATTAAGAATATCTGCAAAAAAAGAATCTCAAGAAATTTGTTTTATTCCTGGAAATGACTATAAAGGATTCATAAATAGAAATGTTAAAACTAATTCAACAAAAGGTGATATTCTTGATATGAATGGGAATATAATAGGAACGCATCAAGGTTTATCATACTATACAATAGGTCAAAGAAAAGGTATAGAGACAGTTTTAACAAAACCTCTCTATGTTATAAAAAAGAATTTTAGAAATAATACGCTTATTGTAGGTGATATAGAAGATTGCAAAACATATGATATAGTATTATCTGATTTAAATATATTAAAAGGTAAATCTATAAATGGAAGTACTAAAGTTCAGGTTAGATATAGAGGTAAAATATTAGATATCAATCATTACAATATAAATGAGAGTAATAATAGTATGAGCCTTTCTCTTAAAGATGGTGAGATAGGTATAGCTCCTGGTCAATTTGGGGTATTATATAATAATAATATTGTTTTAGGAGGAGGTATTATAAGTATATGAATTTTTTAGGAATAAATATTAAACAATTATTTAACTGGGCATATATTACTGCAGTGCCAAGCTCGAGTTTTCATTATATAAATTATTTTTTAATATTAACTTTTGACTTTTTTTTGATATGGGTGATATTTTTAGCTCTATACATATTTAAAAGTAAGAAAGATTCTCCAATATATAATATATTTCGTAAAATCTCTTGGAGTGCTTTTTATCTCTGCTTACTGTTAATAGCACTACTATTTTCTAGAGATTATTCTGTACCATTCCTATCTATGCGTTTATTATTAGAGATTTATATCTTAATTAGTCTGATTGTATTTATATATTTTATATATTACTTTATTTTTCAATTAAAAAAAGATACAATCAAGTATTATAAAGAAATCACTAAAAATAAATATCTTCCTAAAAAAAAGAATAAAGTTAAGAATAAATTGAAGAAAAGTTGATTTTATTGGTTGACTTTTTTAATTGATCATGATATAAGAAATAAGTTCATAATGCTCTTTTTTACAATTTAAAAGTAGTAGGTCTCTAAAATTCTGGATTTTTAATGTTGATCCTACAAATAACATTTTTTTTGAAGAGTTTGATCCTGGCTCAGGATGAACGCTAGCGGTGTGCCTAAAGCATGCAAGTCGAACGAAGTCTACTCTATAGCAATATAGAATAGACTTAGTGGCGAACGGGTGAGTAATGTATAGATAACTTACCTTTAACATGAGGATAGCTTATTGAAAAGTAGGGTAATACTCAATATGGTTTAAAACTGAAATGTTTTAAATTAAAGCCCAAAAGGCAGTTAGAGAAAGGTCTATATTCTATCAGCTTGTTGGTGAGGTAATAGCTTACCAAGGCTATGACGGATAGCTGGTCTGAGAGGACGATCAGCCACATTGGGACTGCGACACGGCCCAAACTCCTACGGGAGGCAGCAACTAGGAATCTTGCACAATGGGGGAAACCCTGATGCAGCGACACCGCGTGAAGGACGAAGGTCTTAGGATCGTAAACTTCTTTTAGTAAGGAGAATAATGATAGTACTTACTGAATAAGCAGCTGCTAACTACGTGCCAGCAGCAGCGGTAATACGTAGGCTGCAAGCGTTATCCGGAATTACTGGGCGTAAAGAGATGCGTAGGCGTCTAAATTAGTCTTTAATTAAAGGCAGAAGCTCAACTTTTGTAAGGTTAAAGAAACGGTTTAGATAGAGGAAGACAGGGGAAGATGGAACTTCTGGTGGAGTAGTGAAATGCGTTGATATCAGAAGGAACACCAAAGGCGAAGGCAATCTTCTGGGTCTTTTCTGACGCTAAGGCTCGAAAGCGTGGGGAGCAAAACGGATTAGATACCCGTGTAGTCCACGCCGTAAACGATGGATGCTAGATATTTGTATTTGTGGATTTATCTGTGAGTATGAGTGTCGCAGCTAACGCATTAAGCATCCCGCCTGGGGAGTACGGTCGCAAGGCTAAAACTCAAAGGAATTGACGGGGACCCGCACAAGCAGTGGATCGCGGGGTTTAATACGGTGATAAACGTAAAACCTTACCAGGGTTTGACATGTTAAAGAATTTCGGCGAAAGTTGAAAGTGCCGCAAGGAGCTTTTTCACAGGTGATGCATGGCTGTCGTCAGCTCGTGTCGTGAGATGTTGGGTTAAGTCCCGCAACGAGCGCAACCTTTATCTGATGTTATATATTTCTTCGGAAACTGCATCGTTTTAACGATGAGGAAGGTGAAGATGACGTCTAGTCGTCATATCCCTTATGTCCTGGGCCACACACGCGATACAATGGAAAAGACAATGAGTTGCAAAGTTGTAAAACTAAGCTAATCTTAAAACTTTTTCTCAGTTCGGATTGAGGGCTGCAATTCGCCCTTATGAAGTTGGAATTGCTAGTAATCGCAGATCAGCATGCTGCGGTGAATACGTTCTCGGGTCTTGTACACACCGCCCGTCAAGTCATGAAAATTAATGGTACTTGAATATTGGTTTTTCCAATAGAGGGTAAAATTAGTGATTGGGACTAAGTCGTAACAAGGTAGCCCTAGGGGAATCTGGGGCTGAATCACCTCCTTTTAAGGAGATTTTAATAAACCTTTAGAATTTTGGGCCTGCTACTTTTAATTTGTAAAAAAGTTCTTTTTTTATAGTATAATATGATGGAGTTATGGATCGGGCGACTAGCTCAGTTGGTTAGAGCGCAGTCCTGATAAGACTGAGGTCCATGGTTCGATTCCATGGTCGCCCAGTTTTGTTGGGGACGTAGCTTAGCTGGTAGAGCGCTTCATTTGCAATGAAGAGGTCAGGAGTTCGAATCTCCTCGTCTCCAGAGTTATTGCTCTTTTACAAGTGAATAGAAAAGTGGGTATTTAATATTTAAATTACTCATGTAAGGCATTAAGGGTATATGATGGATGCCTTGGCACAAAAAGCCGAAGAAGGACGTGATAGTCTGCGATAAGCCTCGGAGAGTTGACAATTAAGCGCTATTATCCGGGGATTTCCGAATGGGGAAACCCTTCTCTTTATGAGAAACTTACTGTTGAATAAAATAGGCAGTAGAGAGGTAACCCAGTGAACTGAAACATCTTAGTAACTGGAGGAAAAGAAAATAATAATGATTTCCTAAGTAGCGGCGAGCGAAATGGAAAGAGCCTAAACTATAATAATCTCTTAAGTATTTGAAGTATTGAGCAATCAATGCAGATTTTATTTAGGTGCAATTCGTAGTTGTTAAATTATTAAAGTGTTTGGATATAATTTTTAAAGTATTACGAATCTTTAGGAAAGTTAAAAAATCAGTAGTTAGAAGAACTGTATGGAAAGATAGACCATAGAACGTGAGAGTCGTGTATTTGAAAACTATTGATCTTTCTAATTATATCCCAAGTATCACGTGATAGGTGAAAACATGTGAGAATACGCCTCAGCCATGAGGTAAGGCTAAATACTTTTTGTGACCGATAGTGAACAAGTACCGTGAGGGAAAGGTGAAAAGATCTCTAAGAAAGAGAATGAAATAGTTTCTGAAATCATATACTTACAAACAGTTGAAGGTCCATGTAGAGTCAATGCTTTTGGAGTGCTTGCACAAAAAAAGTATCTCTGCGGATTAACAACGTGCCTATTGAAGAATGAGTCAGCGAGTTGTATCTAATTGCAAGGTTAAACTTTTGAATAAGTGAAGCCGGAGAGAAATCAAGTCTGAATAGGGCGATTAGTAGTTAGATGTAGACCCGAAACCAGGTGACCTATCCATGGTCAGGATGAAGGATTGAGAAATCAATGTGGAGGTCCGAACCCGTAAAAGTGGAAATTTTTTGGGATGAACTGTGGATAGCGGTAATACGCCAATCGAACCTGGAAATAGCTGGTTCTCCTCGAAATAGCTTTAGGGCTAGCCTGAAAATTTAATCAATAGAGGTAGAGCACTGATTGATTTTAGGGGGTCTTTTGACTTACCTTAATCTGTTAAACTCCGAATGCTATTGTGTATATTTTTGGAGTTAGACTATGGGGGCTAAGCTCCATCAGTCGAAAGGGAAACAGCCCAGACCGTCAATTAAGGTCCCTAAATTTAAGCTAAGTGGATAAGGATGTGGAATTCCAATGACATCCAGGATGTTGGCTCAGAAGCAGCCACCATTTAAAAAGTGCGTAATAGCTTACTGGCAAAGGAATTCTGCGCCTAAAATGTAACGGGGCTTAAGCTTAATACCGAAATTACGGTTAATATTAAATTTATTTAATATTAAGGTAGAGGAGTGTTCTATATTCAGTGAAGCTAGACTGTAAGGACTAGTGGAGAGTATAGAAGTAAGAATGCTGACATGAGTAACGAAATGCTAATGAAAAATTAGCACACCGAATATCTTAGGTTTCCACGGCTATGTTAATCAGCCGGGGGTTAGTCGGTCCTAAGCTGAGGACGAAGGTCGTAGGCGATGGACAACAGGTTGATATTCCTGTACTAAAATTAATTCGTTATTAATGATGGGAGGACTAAGGAGGAGATGTTGAGAAATCTATGGCTATGATTTTGAAAGTAGTAAGCCAATCTTGCTAGGTAAATCCGGCAAGGTGCTTATGCGAGCTATGATATAGGAGGATTCTTCGGATGAATCTTATCAACTATTCTCTTTACTGGAAAAGTCTCTAGTGAGAATTAATTTTAACCGTACCGCAAACCGGCACAGGTAGATAAGTAGAGAATACTAAGGTGATCGAGATAACCTTTGTCAAGGAATTCGGCAAAATACTGTTGTAACTTCGGGAGAAAGCAGCTCTTTTAGCAATAAAAGAGACATAAAATAGGTCAGATCGACTGTTTACTAAAAACACAGATCCCTGCTAACTCGTAAGAGGATGTATAGGGGTTGACGCCTGCCCAATGCTAGTAGATTAATGAAGTAGGTTAACTTTGGAAGCAATTCTAAAGTGAAGCTTGTAACAGAAGTCCTAGTCAATGGCGGCTGTAACTATAACGGTCCTAAGGTAGCGAAATTCCTTGCCACTTAATTAGTGGCCCGCATGAAAGGCGTAACGAATCTGACACTGTCTTGACAGAGGACTCGGTGAAATTGAAATAGCTGTGAAGATGCGGCTTACCCACACAAGGACAAACAGACCCCGTGGAACTTTACTGAAACTTGGCATTGAAGCTTGGTATTATTTGTAGAGAATAGGAGGGAGACTATGAGACTATGGCGTCAGCTGTAGTGGAGTCACCAGTGTAATACCTCCCTTATAATATTTTGTTTCTAATCATTTCCGTTATCCGGGAATGAGACAGTGTCTGGTGGTCAGTTTGACTGGGACGGTCACTTTCAAAAGAGTAACGAAAGTGTCCAAAGGTTCCCTCAGTTCCCATAGAAATGGAACTTATGAGCGTATTGGTATAAGGGAGCTTTACTGTGAGACATACAAGTCGAACAGTTGCGAAAGCAGGGCAAAGTGATCTTCTGATGGCATATGGTAGCGTCAGAACTTATCGGATAAAAGTTACCCCGGGGATAACAGGCTAGTCTTCTCTGAGCGTTCCTAGCGACGAGGAGGTTCGGCACCTCGATGTCGGCTCGTCACATCCTGGGGCTGTAGAAGGTCCCAAGGGTTAGGCTGTTCGCCTATTAATAGTGGCACGCGAGCTGGGTTTAAACCGGCGTGAGCCAGGTTGGACTCTATCCTGTGTGGGCGTTGGATTTTTGAGAAAATTTGCTCCTAGTACGAGAGGACCGGAGTGAGGTAACCTCTTGTGTATCAGTTGTTCTACCAAGAGCACCGCTGAGTAGCTAAGTTACTGTTAGATAAATGCTGAAAGCATATAAGCATGAAGCTAACCTCAAGATAAGAAATCCTCATTAGACCCCTTATAGAATATAAGGTTTGGTATATGATTGGGTATTAAAGCAATTTAATATTCTTTATATACCTTGATAGGCTCTAGATGTAAGTGCAGTGATGTATTTAGTCAAGGAGTACTAATCGGTCAAAGCCTTACAGGGTTATTTAATATTGGATACTTGCTTTTTCTATTCACTTGTAAGAGAGTTTTTTTTACAAATTTATGATATAATAATTTACATTCTTGGTGATTGTAGCAAAGTAGAACTACCTCTTTCCATTCCGAACAGAGTCGTAAAATGCTTTAGCTCCGAAAATACTGTAAGGGAAGATAGGTCATTGCCAAGAATTTTTTGAATATGAAAGCAACAGAACAAAAACAAACAAAACTTAAAACAAAAACTACATTTTCTGATTTAATAAAGGTTAATCCTATAAGTTTAAAATTTATTAAAAGGGGAGATATTATTGAAGGGTCTATTGTAAAAGTAATGAGTGGTCTAGTTTTAGTAGATTTAGGATATAAATCCGAAGGTTTTATATCTGGATCAGAACTAAGAAGTCCCGGTTTATCAGTAAAATCTTTAAAAGTAGGTGAAAAGTTAACTCTGTTCGTACTTAATCCAGAAAATGATAAAGGTCAATTAGAACTCTCTTTAAGGAGAACAGAAGATATTCGTAAATGGAATAAATTAGAACAAGCATGGGAAAATAATGAAATTATTGAAGTTGTAGTTGTAGATTATAATACTGGTGGGGTTTTAGTCGATATTGAATCCTCTTTGTCAGGGTTTGTTCCAATTTCTCAATTAGATTTCTCAAGAATATATAAAGATGGATCTATAGATAATAATATTGCTGAGAGTTTAAATGCCATTATTGGTGAAAAACTTTTAGTAAAAGTTATTGAACTAGATAAAACTAAGGATAGAATTATTCTTTCTGAGAAATTAGCATTAAGTAATGAAAATATTCAATTACGAACTGAAACACTAAAAAATATTAAAGTAAATGATGTTATAGAGGGGGTAGTAACAAGTGTTACTCCTTATGGTATATTTGTTACTGCACAAGGATTAGAAGGGCTTGTACATTTATCTGAGATATCTTGGGACAAAGTTAGTGATCCAAATGATTTTTATAAGGTTGGAGATGAAGTTAAGGTACAGTTAATAAGTATGAGAGATGATGGAAAAAGAGTCGCATATTCAATAAAACGATTACAACAAGATACTTGGGATTCAGTGATTTCAAATTATAAAGTAGGGCAAATAGTCAAAGGAACAGTCCAAAAAATAGTAGATTATGGAGTTTTTGTAAGAATAGCAGATGGAGTTAATGGATTGATTCATATTTCTGAATTATCAGACAAACCTGTTGAGGATATATCAAAGGTTGTATCCTTAGATGATGAATTAGAATTAAAAGTACTGTCAATATCTCCAATAGAAAGACATCTTGGTCTAAGTTTGAAAAAAGCAAAGGATAAAGATAATAAAAAATAATTACTCTTTAATCTATATGGTATAATATAGGTAATCATGGATGAAATAAATTCAACTATTAATAAACTTTCAAAGAATTCTATTAATGCTATTAATTTAGCTTATGATTATGCTGTAAAAAATAATTCTAAATTTTTAGATATAAAACATTTATTTTTAGGATTAATTAGCCAAAAAGATAGTTTTATATCTAGAGCTTTAGAGAGTATTAATTTCAATTCCTCTGTTTCTTTTGAAAATATTATTGATAATGATGAAAGTTATAAAGGTATTATATATTTATCAGATGATTTTAAAAATGTTCTTGTAGATGCCTTTTATATTTCTAAAAGAATGGGACATGTCTATGTTGGGACAGAACATTTAATGTTAGCATTGCTTAATTTAAATAATAATACATTTGTTAAGGAATTGAAAAATTTAGGATTAGATTATGAAATCTTTCAAAATTTAGTATATTCATTTGGGAATTACCCTCCAGGAGTCTTTTATCATAATGAGCATGGGATTGATGCTTTGAGAAGTTTAGATTATATGGGCAGGTCATTCTTATCAAGTATGGCTATGAATTTAAATGAGTATTCTTCTCATAAAGAAGATATTTCTTTAGTTGGGAGAGATACTGAATTGAATAGAATGATACATATTTTATCTAGAAAGAATAAAAATAATCCTATATTAATTGGAGAAGCTGGCGTAGGAAAAACATCTTTAGTGGAGTATTTGGCATATAAAATCTCTAAAAAAGAGGTTCCTGATTCTTTACTTGGATCTGAAATTTGGAATTTAGATCTTTCAAAATTAATGATGTCTACTGAAATGAGAGGGGAGTTAGAGTCTAAGATTAATAATATTATGGAAGAAATAAAAAATCGAGGGAATATAATTCTTTTTATAGATGAAATTCATATGATTTTTAATCTTGGAAGTAACTCAGGGAACAATGATATTGCCAATATGTTAAAACCTTATTTAACAAGTGAATATTTTAGGTGTATAGGTGCTACTACTTTATATGAATATCAAAGATTTTTCGAAAATGATGCTGCATTGAGTAGGCGTTTTTTATCAGTGAAAATTAATGAGTTGTCTAAAGAAGATAGTATAAAGGCTCTATATAGTATAAAGGGTAGTATAGAAAAATATCATAAAGTTAAAATTAGTCAGGATGCAATTGAGGATTCTGTATATCTCTCAGATAGGTTTATAGTAGATAAATTTTTGCCAGATAAAGCAATTGATCTTTTAGAAGAGTCTTCTACTGCTAAAAATTTAGAGGAGGATAAGCATACATATAAATTAAGATCACTTAAAAATACATTAGAAAAAGTAATTGAAAAAAAAGAAAAGTATTTAGAGACTCAAAAATACCTCCAATCTCTCTACTATAGAGAAAAAGAGATAGATATTAATAATAAAATAAAAGAATTAATATCTAATATTGATTATAGAAATAAAGAGGTTACTTCTGTAGATATAGTAAAAGTTATATCAAATTCAACAGGGATTCCTGTCTATAATATATCTAATTCAGACTTACATTCTGTAAAAAATCTAGATAAAGAATTTAAAAGAGAGATAATAGGGCAAGAGAATGCTATAGATAGGGTTGTTAATATATTGAAAAGCGCTAGAGCAGGCTTTAGAGATGAAAATAGACCATTAGGTATATTTTTATTTGTAGGGCCAACTGGAGTGGGAAAAACTGAATTAGCAAAACAAATGGCTCTAAAATATATTGGAAATGCTAAGTCTCTTATTCAAGTAGATATGAGTGAATATATGGAAGCACACAGTGTATCTAAGTTTATAGGATCTCCTCCAGGTTATGTTGGTTATCAAGAGGGTGGACAATTAACAGAATATATTAAAAATAAGCCATACTCAGTAGTATTATTTGATGAAATAGAGAAGGCTCATCCAGCAGTACTAAATATACTATTACAAGTAATGGAAGAGGGGCATTTGACTGACAGTCGGGGTAGATTTATCAATTTTAAGAACACAATAATTGTACTAACTTCTAATATAGGTTCAGATATTATAGAAAGTAGTACAGTTCTTGGGTTTAATGTAAGCGATGATAATTTAGATAGCTCTAAGACTGCATTAGATGTAGAGAATGAATATAATAAGATTGAAGAAGAGACAATGATAAGGTTAAAAGATTATCTTTTACCTGAATTCTTAAATAGAATTGATGATATTATAGTATTTAAATCACTTAATAAATCTGATGCGTTGAAAATTACCAAAAAATTGGGAATTAAATATAGCAAAAGACTTTTAAAAAACAAGATTGAATTATCTTACTCTGATAGTTTTATAAAATTCATATCAAATAAAGGTTTTAATGAAGAATTCGGTGCTCGACAAATAAAAAGAGTATTTAATAAATATACAGAAACTAGTCTAGCAACATTTTTTATTGAAAATTCAAACTTAATGTCTACAGGGCTAACTCAAAGTATTAAGCTTCATTTAGATATTGATTCTGAAGATAAAGTTAACATCAAGATTCTCTAAACAGGTTATCCACATAAATTCGAACTTCCAAAGTTATCCACATAAATTAAGTATTACTTTCATATCAACATTTCCAAGCTTTTTATCGAACTAACAATCTATGGGGTTGACAAAAAAATGGTTATAGGTTAAAATTTATTTAGTTCATTAAAAACTTATTTCCCTGGGTCTAGTTAGTAAAAGAAGCTTTGCTGGTCCCAAGGATATAGGTTTTTTGTAATAGTAAGTTAAATATATCTATTTAATTTATTATTGGGATCGGTGGGGGGCAGTACCGATCCCTTTTTTTTATTGACTATTTATCAATATTAAGATAAACTTTAATCTGTTCTCTTAAATTTAGTTTAAGAAAGTAGGATCCGCATTTGTTATGGATTAAAAGTTCATCCTACTGAAACTATAAATTCTTTAAAAATGGCAATTAATAAACAAAAAAAACAGGATATACTCATTGAATATATGAATGATATTAATTCTTCGGAATGTATTTTCTTAATTAATACTAGTGGGTTGTCTGTAAATGTAATTGATGAATTTAGAGTTAAATTAAGATCTTTAAATAATTCTAAATATAAATTGATAAAAAATACGCTATTTAAGTTAGCTCTGTCTAAAAAAGAACTTACTGAGGATATATTAACTAATATTTATGGTTATAATGCAGTAGTCTTTTCAATAAAAGATAGTAATTTAATTGCAAAAGAAATTGTTGATTTTGCAGAAAGTAATGGTGTAGAAATTAATTTTGGATTGTTAAACCTCAATCTACTTAATAAAAATGAAATAAAATCTCTAAGCCAGATCCCTAATAAGCAAACATTAATAGGTTCCTTAATTTATGTATTGAATTTTAATACTAATAAAGTATTAAATGCATTAAACTATAATACTAAATTACTTATTAATAGTATTGATCTAGTAAAAGATAAAAAGGAGGTGAATGTATAATGGAAGATAAAAAATTAAATAGTATTGTTGAAGAAATCGAAAAAATGAATATTTTAGAAGTTTCTAAGCTTGTTAAACTATTGGAAGATAAGTTTGATGTAAAAGCTAATAATCAAGTCCAGGTAGTTGCTTCTGGTGTATCTCAAGGCCAAGCAGATGGTTCAGATAATGCAGGTACTCAAGAAAAGACTGCTTTTGAAGTGATATTAGAATCTACTGGTGAGAAAAAAATAGAAGTAATTAAAGCTTTAAGAGTAATTAATCCTGAATTAGGTTTAAAGGAAGCTAAAGATTTAACTGAGGCTACTCCTAAAACTATTAAAGAGTCTGTAGATAAAGATGAAGCAGATAAGATTAAAAAAATGTTTGAAGATGCAGGTGCAACAATAACATTAAAATAAAGTTAAGGGGATTGAAAATTTTAATCCCCTTTCTTTTTATATAATAGCTGATATCCCCAAAAATAACCCAATTATTTCCCAATTAAACATTAAAGTTAAATATGAATGGAAAAAGTTAGATATAAATATTCCTATGAATCCTGATAAAAGAGATACTAATATAATCTTCTTATCCTTATCTAATTCTTTAACTTTATATAATATATTTTTAAAGAAATTAAAAAAGAAATACATATAAGATAAAAACCCTATAAGGCCAATTTCTGATAACCATAATAAGAATAGGGGAGGATTATCTATGTTATTGTAGTAATAGTTGATATGTGGCTTTATGTAGGTTCCGAAATAGTAAGTAAATGTACCTAATCCTGTCCCAAAGATCATATGTTTTATAAATATGATATAACTATATTTTACTAAAATATAATGTCCTAAATATGAAAATCTTTCTTTGTAGTAAAAGTATTTAATTATTAAATTAATTTTAACAATCATGATTAATAACAAAATACTAAGAAGAATAATATAATATTTGAAATGCCTATGTTTGTAGAGTTTTAGTGCTATTACTATATATATAATTGAAAATATCAAGCCAATAAGTGCACTTTTTGAAAATGTCATTATAAAATAAATGAATATTACAGGAGCTATATATCTAGCATATTTTGTAATATATTTTTCAGTATATTTTTTATTTAAAAAATATACTGAAATTAGTAGAGGAATTATTATTAATATATATCCTGCCGCTGTATTTACATCTGTGAAAGTGGAATCTGGCCTAAGAAAATTTATTCCATGTATAGTTGTAATAAAGGTATTTGGATTAATTGTAGAAGAATAGAGTAGTTTACTTATATTAAATGTATCAAATTTAAAAAATAGATATCCGAAAAACTGTAGAATTCCATAAAGTGAAATAATAAGAGAAGAAACTAAAAGGGAATTGATGACTATTTTGACATTTCTGTATATCACTAAGTAATAATAAGATATTATTATCAATAGAGCGTTCAATATGATATATATCGTTGCTTTTGTTGATAAGAATTTATTTAGTGAAAAAATATCAGATATTATAATACTTAAAATAATCAAGGCAATAGAGTACATAACTTTTTTCTCAAGTTTAAATTTCTTTCTTTTTAATAATAATAATTTTATGTCTTTATAGTTAACAAAAATTGTTAAAATTAAAATAGGAATAAATAGTATTATTGGATCAAGTGTAAACCCTAAATACAGATTAAATCTTTCTAGTGGTAATAGAAGGATTGATATAGGAATAGAGAGTTTTGGATAATTTAGTGTTAAGATTGCTATTGCAAGATAGATTGTTATAAGAATTATAATTAGTAACATAGTTTTATAAAGGATTTTTAATATTCTTAGAAAGTGCTTCTATATATTTTATTGCTTCAGCTGCACCTTCTGATACATTAAATAATGTATTATCATTAACATACACTGGTATACCTATTGCTCTAGATAATAATACATCAATATTTCTTAGTAATGAAGTTCCTCCGCTTAAAAGAATTCCTCTGTCTATAATATCTGAAGATAATTCTGGAGGAGTTTTTTCTAATATTTGCCTTGTAGTCTGAATTATTAGATTCAATGGAGACTTTATAGCCTCAACTACTATGTTTGTATCAATATTGACAGCCTTAGGCATTCCGGTAATAGAATCTCTTCCCTTTATTTCCATCTCTAAAGGAGAGGTAAGGGGTAAAGCCGATCCAATATTAAGCTTTATATTTTCTGCCATTTGATTTCCGATAACTATCCCTCTGTTTTTCTTTAAAAAATTTATTATTGATTCATTTATATAATCACCACCTATTCTTATTGCATCAGATATAACTATCCCATTAAGGGATATTATTGCAAATTCAGCAGTGCCACCCCCTATATTGATAACCATATTCCCAGATGAGGTTCCTATTGGTAAATTACACCCAATAGCTGTTAATAGGGATTCTGGCATTAAGTAAACTTTTTTTGCTCCAGAATTCACAATTGCCTCATATATAGCTCTTTTTTCTACTGAAGTTAATCCTGATGATATGCTAGCTACTACTTCTGATCCTGATAGAAACTTTGATTTAGATACCTTAGATAAAAAATGTTTTATCATTAATTCAGAGATCTTGTAATTAGCAATAGCTCCTCCTTTGATGGGATTTTTAGAGATAATTCCTTCGGGAGTCTTGCCTAGCATTTCTTTTGCTTCATAACCTATTGCTATAACTGAATTGTCATCTACCGATATCGCTACGACAGAAGGTTCATCTAGTAATATTCCTTTATTGAGACCTGATATTCGAGAATTAGATGTACCAAAATCTAATCCAAATTTATTTTTATTAAACATATTTTTAAAAATTATTTTATTTTGTGCTATAATTCTAGCATATATTCTGCTGTATTGAAATATTTTTGATATATTTATGAAAAATAAAAAAATAAAAAATTTTTTAAATAAAATATCTTCTTTTGTTATTATATTACTTATATTAGTAATAGCGCTATTTGTCGTTCTTTACGCAAGGGGTTATAATTTCGATATCTCTAATTTGTCAATAACATCTACAGGGATAATTAGGGTAAATACAACTCCAAATAACTCTCAAGTATACTTAAATAATAAATACGTAGGAAATTCTCCTGTAGTTTTAAATTCTATAAATCCAGGAGCATATAACATAAAGGTTTTAAAGACTAATTATACTCAATGGGATAGTTTGGTCACAGTGAAGTCTGGGAATATCACAAATGTAGACCCATTCTTACTTCCTACGCAGGTTGATCAAAGCATAGTTAAGACTGCTGGAAATGTGTATAAAGTCATTTATAATAGGAATAGTAACTATTTATATATTATTGTAGTAAAGAATAATATATATAAATTATATTACTTAAATTTATCTTTGATTACCCAAGGTTATAAATTAAATTATGTTACGAATCTAACTAAAATTATTAAATTTAATGGTAAAAATAATATAACAATTGAGAGTAATTCTTCTATAGCAAATATAATATTGCAATATAATAATAAATATTATATTTATAATATAGCTACGAATAAATTATTATCTCTTAGTAAAATAATTTATTCTAATAATTTTACTAATATTAAATGGGCAGATTCGTCAAATTATATTTTATTGAGAAATAAAAATTTATTATCAGTATTTAATTTATCTACTAACCAAACATACCTATTGTCATACACACCAAACTCTTCTTCGGGTATTTCATACAGAGTCTTGAGTTCTAGTCAGATAATTTTTTCATTGTATAGTCGTAGTACTAATATTTCTAATATTTTCATTTCCAATTTAAATGGTACTGAAAAAACACTTGTTTATAAAATAACAGGAGATATAAATAATATTTTTGTAAATAGTGAAGAGTCATATGTAGCAATTTCTGTAAAAGGAGGAAATAATTATTTGTTGTCATTAAAAAACAATATTTTGTCACATAAAATAAAGTTTGCTAGTCAATCTAAGATACTTACTTTTAATAGTCAGAATAACTACATATTGACAGAAAAGAACAATACAGTATATGCCTATTATATTAATAACCTATCAAAGATTTTAGTGATTGATAATTACAATCAATTACATAATTTAAAGCTGTATTCTTTAGGTAGTTATATATTTTTTCAAAAGAAAAATCCAAATAGCACAACCTATTCTTTATATGAACAAACAATAGGACTCAGTACCCCTGTTTTATTAAGTAAAGATACTGTAGGTGATTATTATATTTCTGTTGGAGGGGATTATTTGTTTTTTAAATATTATTATAAAAATAGTACATACCTTTATGCTATGACTTTAATAAAAAATAATAATATTTTCCCTTTTGCTCTATAAGTAAATGTCCCTGATAGGATTCGAACCTATGACCTTCTCGTTAGGACCGAGATGCTCTATCCATCTGAGCTACAGAGACATGAATATTTTGAATATTTATTTATTATATAGTAAAATAGTCATTAAGTTAATATTAAATATATAATATGGATAATTATAAATATCAAAGAACTTTAGTTTTAATAAAACATGATGGTGTGGCTAGGGGATTAGTTGGAGATATAATTTCAAGATTTGAAAGAATTGGTTTAAAAATTATTGCTATGAAGTTAATTTTAGCAGATGATAATAGAGCAAAGAGTCATTATCCTGATTCTAAAGAATGGTATTTAAATGTAGGTAATAGGATAATATCAAATTATAAAGAAAAAGAATTGGATGTAAAGAAAGATTTTTCTACAGATGATCCTATTGAAATAGGTAAAATTATAAAATCATATAATGAAGAATATCTATTAGCTGGTCCGGTAGTAGCAATGGTATTAGAAGGTCCAGAGGCTATTAAAATAGTACGAAAGATATTGGGGTTAACAAATCCATTAGAATCTCCCGTAGGTACAATTAGGGGTGATTATTCTTGGGATAATAATGAATTAGCTACATTGCAAAAAAGGCCCTTGTATAATTTAATGCATGCTTCAAGCTCTGAAGAGGATTCTTCGTATGAAATTAATCTTTGGTTTGATAAAAGTGAATTATTAGATTATAAAATAAGTCCAGAGGATTTTACTGGGTGGAAAAGCAAATTATCTCCTAAAGAATAAACATATATTTTTTATCATATAAGAATTTATCATATTAACTTATGTACCCCCATGCAAATTCTACAAAAATCTCTGTTTTGTCTGGAGATACATATCAAAAATCAAAGAAGTAGCACATTGGTATAATTGTGACTTTATACTTATTAATATGCTTTATTCAGACCTCTTAGCATAATATTATATGACTGATAAAGTCCATTAATAAATCTTAAATAAATGAAGATGTTTAGAATTTTGATTGTTATTACAAAAGAGTTTTTTAATGGGTAGTTTATGCTAATATAAATACCTATAATCTGTGTATATTTTCTATTTTAACCAACATTCTGCTGAAGAAATAGTTTACAGGAGATATATCTATTTTCAAATGAGGATATTTTCTTTATTAGCAGAACTTAAATCATTAAGATCAAGACCGCCACCAAGATGTTCTGGGAGTGTTACTCCTTCAAGTGTTGTGAGACTACTTAGGATTCTTAACTCAGAAAGATTTTAATTTTGAGGTAAAAAGTCTGCCATTAAAGTAATTTCTATTACATTAAGAACATATAATCTTTTCTTTATGCACTATGTAACGAGTATTTTTGTGATTAAAGTTATAAATTTATCTTATTCATACTTTTGATCACTATATCAAGAGACTGACAAAACTTACTAATATATTAGTTAATTAAGATTTTCATGTAAAGTTAGTAAAAAATCACTATTATTTTTAGTTTTCTTTAATCTATCAATTAACAGTTCACTACTTTCTTGAGATTTTAATGTATCTAACATTCTCCTTATAATCCATGATTGATTTAATACTTCTGAAGATAGTAATTTTTCTTCATGTCTAGTTCCTGATTTTATAACATCTATTGCTGGATATATTCTACGTTCTGATAATTTTCTATCAAGATGTAATTCCATATTACCAGTTCCTTTAAATTCTTCAAATACTAAATCATCCATTCTGCTACCTGTATCTACTAATGCTGTTGCTATAATAGTTAAACTTCCATACTCCTCTAAGTTTCTAGCTGAACCAAAAAACTTTTTAGGTGGATATAAAGCAATAGGATCAAAACCTCCTGATAAAGTTCTTCCTGAAGGAGGAACTGTTATATTATATGCTCTTGCTAGTCTTGTTAAACTATCCATAAGTAATAATACATCTCTTCCTTCTTCTACCAATCTTTTAGCTCTATCTAAAGCTATTTCAGCAACTTTTATTTGATTATCTGGTTGCTCATCAAAATTAGATGCAAAAACTTCTCCTTTTGTTGATTTTCTTATATCTGTTACCTCTTCCGGCCTTTCTCCTATTAGCAATATCATTAAATGTATCTCTGGATAATTCTTTGAAACGCCATCGGCTATATCTTTTAAAAGTGTTGTTTTCCCAGACTTAGGAGGGGATACTATCATTCCTCTTTGTCCTTTGCCAATAGGAGCTAAAAGGTCTATCATTCTATTAGATAATCTAGTTTGATCTATTTCTAATAAAATTTGCTTGTCCGGAAATATTGGAGTTAACCTTTCAAATGGAGTTCTTTTTGCAGCTTCATTTGGATCTCTTTCATTTATTTTTTCTATTTTTAATATACTTAAATATCTTTCATTATCTTTAGGTAATCTTGCTTTTCCTTTTATATAGTCTCCTTGTTTTAGATTAAATTTTTTTATTTGAGATCCTGAGACATATACATCATTTTCTCCTGGTAACAAAGTATAAGATCTTAATATACCATGAATACCATCATTTATAACTTCTAAAATACCCTCAACTATAATATCAGCATCGCCCTTACTTAAAGATTTTAATATACTAAATATAGTATCGCGTTTTCCTAATTCTTGATAGTTTTCTATGTTCTCTTTTTCTGCAATTATCCTTAATTCTGCTAAACTTTTTGAATCTAAACTTTGTAGTGAAAAATTCTCTTTCATATTTTTATTGTGTAAATTTATATTATCATGGATTAGAGTGATATTAATATATTATTACAAAATGAATAAAATATCAACTTAACTATTTATAAGTAATTTTATTAATTCATCATTGTGAATTTTAATAGATGGACCCATGGTAGGGCATACATAGATTGTTTTTAATAGTATACTAGCAGACTTCCCAGATACACTGATAAATGACTTTAATAAATCTATTAAATTCTCTAGCAACTCTTCCTTTGTATTTTCAATATTACCTATAATTGTATGTAGTGTCCCATTTGAATCTGATTTGAAGTCAAATTTTCCTCCTTTATATTTTTTTATAATATCTTCTAAATCATCAGTTACTGTTCCTAATTTAGGATTTGGCATTAATGATTTAGGTCCTAATATTTTTCCTAATATAGCAATTTTAGGCATAACAGAAGGAGATGCTATAACCAAATCAAAATCATCCCAACCTTCTTGTATTTTCTTTATATATAGATCTAATCCTACATAATTAAATTCTTTTTTTGTTTCAGGTTTGATATCCTTCTGATCTGTAAGTAACAATATTTTTTTATTTTTACCTACTTTATTTTTATAATAGACACTTCCTCTTAATATTTGCTTATTTTCTTTTTTACTGATTTTAGTAGATATATGTACTTCAATGCTCCCTTTAAAATTTGAAGTAGATAGCTCTTTAACTTTATCTAAAGATTCTAATATTGAAATATTTGTATTAGTATCAATTTTATTTTTTATTTGATTGTATTTTTTACTTCGTTTTTTCATAATTTATTTTATAACTATACCCATATTTCTAGCTGTTCCTGCAATTATTTTTTTTGCTTGTTCAATGTCATCTGTATTAAGATCAGGTATCTTAATTCTGGCGATTTCTTCTAATTGTGACTGAGTTAATGTTCCAACTTTTTCTTTTAACGATTCTTTTGATCCTTTATTAATATTTAATAAACTTTTTATTAATACTGCTGCCGGAGGAGTTTTAATTATAAATTTAAAAGATCTATCTTTATATATATCTATAACAACTGGATAAATCAAATCTCCTTTATCTTTAGTTTGATTATTAAATTGATTACAAAAATCCATAATATTTACACCATGTTGTCCTAATGCAGGTCCTATTGGTGGAGTAGGAGTAGCTTTTCCTGCTTGTATTTGTAATTTAACTTGTGTAATATTTTTTTTATCCATTAACTAATTTATATTAATTTAATTTGCATTAAATCTAACTCTACTGGAGTTTCTCTTCCAAATATAGATATTAATACTTTAACTTTACTTTTTTCTTCATTTACCTCATTTACTTTTCCATTAAAGTCTTTAAATGCTCCATCAGTAACTACTACTGCATCTCCAACATTGAAATAAGTTTGAACGGCTGGAGTTTCTACCTGCATAAATTTAAGGATTGCATCAACTTCTTTCTCATTTAATGGTGTTGGGTTGTTTCCTGCACCTACAAATCCAGTAACTCCTTGAGTATCTCTTATAATAGGCCATGTATCCTTATTAAGTTCCATTTTAATTAATATATATCCAGGTAGAATTTTATCTTTAATTTGCTTTTTCTTTCCATCTGTAATAATTGTTTTATTTTGAGTAGGGATAACAATCTCTTTTATATATTTAGATAAATTGGCAGTATCAGCTCTTTGATTAATAATTATAGAGACCTTATTTTCATATCCAGTAAAAACATTTACTGCATACCATTTGAAATTTTTCTTATTTTTCTTATCCATAATTTACAATATAAGAGACAATACTTTTTGAAATATAATATCTAATCCAAATAACATTAAACTAATAACTATTGATATCAAGACTACTTGAAAAGTAGAATTATACAAATCCTTACCTAGATACCACTTCGTATTTTTTAGTTCTACAAAAACTTCTTTTAAAAATTTAAACACATTAATTAGTATTGATAATAGATGATAACAAATATTTACTATTATATCAATAATTAAAATAAATTAATTTCAAATCAGGCTCAGGGGGATTTGAACCCTCATTGTTGGTTTTGGAGACCAATGTTCTACCATTGAACTATGAGCCTTCTATTTAACTTCTTTATGTAATGTATGTTTTTTACATTTTTGACAATATTTATTTATTTCCACTTTGTCAACTGTATTTGTAAAATTCTTCTCAGAGGTGTAATTCCTATTTTTACAAACAGGACATTCTAAGTTAATATATCTCCTATTTTCTTTTTTTGCCATAATATTAATATAATATATAATTTAAAACAGCCTAGAAGCGGATTTGAACCGCTGACCTTTCCCTTACCATGGGAATGCTCTACCTGCTAAGCTATCTAGGCTTTGCAGGGAGGAGGATTCGAACCTCCGTAGCCATATTGGCAACTGATTTACAGTCAGCCGCGATTGTCCACTCCGCCATCCCTGCACTAAACCTAGATTAGCCTCCTGTCAGACTTGAACTGACGACCTGCTGTTTACAAAACAGCTGCTCTACCACTGAGCTAAGAAGGCATAGTCTTCTTTTAGACAACTATTTTATCTGATTTATGTAATTTAATCAATTAATTAACCCATCAATCTTATTAAATTTGATTTATTAAAACCAAAAATAAAAACTCAAACATATTTATAAAAATATATTATATTGTTTTTTAAAAAAATATATTGTTAAATCAATTTTTTAAATTGATGGGTATATTTATTATAACAACTCTACAGGAATATTAATACACTATAAATTTTAGTTATTATAGGCATTATTATAAAACTTATAATTGAATAAAATCTACCATAAATAGGAATAATAGGAATTATGAGCAATATTAAGAAAAATATAGAATATTGCGTAATATATCTTTGTATATTCTCATTTTTTATTATATATGATAAAAAATTACCACCATCTAAAGGTGGCACAGGTATTAAGTTGAAAATTCCTAGTCCTATATTTATAATCATGACCTCTGAAAGTATATTTATAATTCTACTTATTAATAAGGTATTTATAGGCATTAGTATCGTCAATTTTATCAATAATAATGCTACTATAGTTAAGAAAAAGTTAGATATTGGCCCTGCTAGAGAAATTATTAATGTATATAATTTTGGATCCTTTAAATTAGATTGATTAATTAGAGTTGGATTTCCCCATCCAAATCTAAATAATGTTAATAGCATAAATAAAAAACCTAATAGAGTAATTTGTTTAGTAGGATCTAGAGTCAATCTTCCTTGATTTTTTGCAGTACTATCACCTAACAAATAAGCGACCAATGTATGCGAAAATTCATGAAACGATACACTAAAAATTATAATTATTCCTAAGAGTATTAGATTAAAATACATTTTAAATCTTGCATAAAATATTTTTTTATTATATCATAACTGGGTATTAATTCATCTTTAAGGTTTTATATGTCTAGAGTTTGCGATATATGTAATAAAGGATTTTTGACTGTTACAAACATCAGTCATAAACATTCTGGTAGTTGGGCTAAAAAAGCACCTAAAACTAAGAGAAAATCATATCCTAATCTAAGGATGTTAAAAGTTATGCCAGATAATTCTAGTAATCTTATGAAAATTAAAGTATGTATGAGATGTTATAGAACAATTAGGGGTAAATCTATTAAGTTAAATTAAAGTTGAGGGTTCGATATCTATAATTACTCCATTTTCTTGCATAAACGTTTTTCTGAGAAATTTTTTTACATTTTTTCCATCATTAAATATTTTTAAAATAATATTTTTTCTATATATATAATTTTTTTTATAAGGAAATCCACTTGTTGGTAAATAAATTTGAATACCTTCTAATTTTTCTTCTTTTATTTTTTGATAGATGTTCATTGATTTCAAATTAAGAGTTTTTTCATTTTTAGATTTAATAGTAATTTTTATCATTTCACAGAATGGAGGGTAATTAAATTTTTTTCTATTTATAATCTCATAATTATAGAGATCTACGTAATTATTATTTTTAAGTAATTCTATAATTTTATTCTCTGTATCATATGTTTGTAATATTACTTTTCCCTCTAATCCTTTTCTCCCAATTCTTCCTATTAATTGAGAAAGTTTTTGATAAGAATTTTCATAACCTTTATAGTCTGGAAAAGAAAAATCTAAATCTGCAGAGAGTATTCCTATTAAATGTATATTATTTAAATCCCATCCTTTTACTATTAATTGAGTGCCTATAATAATTTTTATATCTTTGTTATTTAATATTTTATATATTTCTTGATCATTATTAAATTCATTATTAGTTTTGTAGTCTTTATCTAATATAAATATATTCTTTTTTTCTAATAAAAAAATCTTTTCTAATTCTTCAGCTATATATTGAGTTCCAAATCCATAAAATTTAACCTCTTTATTTCCACAATTGCTACAAAGTAAGTTAGCTATATCTTTGATATATTCACAATGATGACAATATAAGTTATATAAACCTTTATCTTTATGTATATTTAAGGGTATTTCGCAACGTGGACACTCTTCTATATGTCCACAATTATTACATAGTAATATTGGTGAAAATCCTCTTCTATTAATATAGAGTATAGATTTTTTATTCTGTTTTAAGCTATTTATTATTTCTGATTGTAATTTTTTTGAAAATATTGAGTTATTACCGTTCTCTTTTTCTTCTTTTAAGTCTATTATATCTAATTTAACTTTCGCATCTTCATTGTAGTGAAATTTTTCATCTAAAGATATAATTTTATACCCATTATTGTTTAAATATCTATAATAGATGTCTATCCTGGGTGTTGCACTTCCTAATATTAATTGAGTATTATTTATTTCTGTAATATATTCTGCTAACTTTATGGTATCATATCGAGGATCTTGGTCTTGTTTGTAACTAATATCATGAAATTCATCAATTATGATTAACCCCAAATCTTTAAATCTTGAAAATATTGCAGATCTAGATCCTATGACTATATTCTTCATTCCTAAAGATATTAGATTATTCTCTATACCTTTATGTTTTTTTTGAATTTTGCTATGCATTATAGCTATATTATCTCCTCCGAATTCTTTTTGTATCTTAATATATATTTGGGATGTCAGTGTGATATCTGGAACTAATAATAAAACTTGTTTATTCTTTTTTAAATAATCCTTTATTATTTCGATATAAATCTCAGTTTTACCACTCCCTGTTACCCCATATAGTATAAACTTATTTATATGTTGAGACTTATTAATGCTAAAGTAGTCATTATAGACATCCTCTTGCTTTGGTGTTAGTTTCGATATTGATTCTGAATGAGTAGGAGTAGTTTTCTCTTTTTCAAGATTATTAGTCAGAGAGACTTTTTTTGTCAGATAAAGATTAATGGCATGATTTATCATTGAATTGTAGTGAATGATTAAGTACTTGATTATTCTTAATTCTGTAATACTTAATTTAAGGTAAGTATCATTTAGATTTTCAATAATTTTTTTAATCTCAAAGTTATAGCTATCCTTGGTTTCTATTTTGTCTACAACAATACCTATTAATGATTTTTTTCCAAAAGGTACTAATACCACATCTCCTATATTCAAGTTGCTATTACTTGAATAAATAAAGGGTTGCTTAATCTTTAATTTAGTATTTACAAAAATTTTATAAAACATTTTACTATAGTTATTATTAATGATACAATATTATCGCTTTATTTAAAAATATTATGACATCTTCAAATACATTTTGGAATTTTTTTACATTTGATATTGGTATAGATTTAGGGACTGCTAATACTTTGGTTTTTGTTAAAAACCAAGATATTAATATTTCTGAGCCTTCTGTAGTTGCATTAAACTCTAAGACTAAGGAAATATTAGCTGTTGGATCTGAAGCTCAAAAAATGTTGGGACGAACACCTGCTTCTATTGTAGCCATAAGGCCTTTGAAGGATGGTGTAATATCAGATTTTGATTCTACAAAGGAAATGATCCATTATTTTATAGAAAAAGTGCATAAAGATTCTAAGAAAATATTTAAAATAGCTAGACCTAGGATAGTTATTGGTATACCTTCTGCGATAACAGAAGTTGAGAAAAAAGCAGTCATTGATGCTGCAATATCAGCTGGAGCTAGAGATGTCTATTTAATTCAAGAGCCCATGGCGGCTGCAATAGGATGTAATTTGCCCGTAACTGAAGCAATGGGATCTTTTATAGTAGATATAGGTGGAGGAACTTCAGATATAGCTGTTATTTCATTAGGTGGTATAGTTGTTGATAAATCAATAAGAATAGCTGGAGATGAATTAACTCAAGATATTATTAACTATGTAAGAGGTAAATATAACTTATTGATAGGAGAAAGGTCGGCTGAACAGCTCAAAATTACTTTAGGGAATGCATATCCTAGAAAAGAAAATAAAAAAGCTGAGATAAAAGGTAGAGATATATTACTTGGATTACCAAAAACTATTACAATATCTGAGGCAGAAATTAGAGAAGCTATGAGTAATTCTTTAAATATAATAATAGAAGCTATTTATGATGCTTTGGAAGAGACCCCTCCTGAATTAGTGTCTGATATTACTGAAAGAGGAATATATTTGACTGGTGGTGGTGCTTTAATTTCAGGGATAAAGAAACTTTTTTCAGAAAAAATAAAAGTGCCTTTCATTATTGCTGATGATCCTCTTAAAAGTGTAGTAATAGGGGCTTCTAAAATATTGGAAGATGTAAATTTATTAGAGAGTATAAGTTCTTCTGATTCAGAAGATTATATTTAAATGTTATAATGAAATCTAGAAACACACAAAAAATAAAGTTACTAAACGGTATTACCTGGCTTTTAATTGTCGATATATTTATATTTTTGATATCCATGAAATTTTATTTTGCATACAATGTACTAGATCCATTGATTATTCCTGTAAAAAATTATACTTCTAATATATCTTCAAATGTGGGAAATTTTTTTATTACACTAGAGAATCTTAATAATGTTAGTAAGCAGAATATAATATTACAAGATAAGATCTATTTATATAAGTCAAAAATTAATTCTTTGGAAAATAATAAGTCTAAAACGCTTTCAATCAGTAATCAATTAAAGGGTAATTATTTAAATAATAAATATAAATATATATATTCTCAAATAATGTATTATGGTACAAATAATACATTTGGATATACTTATTTAAACTCAGGAAGTGCTCAGGGTGTGAAATTAAATGATCCTGTGGTTTTTGAAAACTATCTTGTAGGGGTTGTATCTAAGGTATTTAATAATTATTCTAAAGTAATGTTAATTTCTAATTTAAATATTAATGTTCCTGTACTGATCAATAATACTAATGGTATATTAAAGGGGAGTCTATCTAGTTCTTTAACTGTTCAAGATATTACTCAATTAAATAATATTTCTTTAGGGAATGTAGTAATAACCTCTGGATTAGATGGCACGTTCCCTAAAAACTTAATAGTTGGAAATGTAGAGCAGGTAAAAGGAAGTAAGAGCGGCCTTTTTAAAGATATTTCTGTAGCTCCTGCTATAAATATAAATAACCTAAAATATCTTTTTATATTAAAATATGAATAAAAAATTGATAACCATATACATAGTTTATAGCATATTATTGATGCTATTTAGCAGTTCTTTTCTGAATGTGATATTTATATCTGTTTTATTCTTTAATATAATGTTTATTTTGAATATAAAAGTATTTTTTGAAGAAAAAATGAGATCTATGTTATACATATATATATTTATATATGGTTTGATTTTCGATCTGTATTTATTTAAACCTTTAGGAGAAACAAGTTTTTTATTCTTATTGCCTTTATTAATCCTGTATTTTTACCCTAGTTTAAGATTGCGATCGATAGTCTATATTTCATCTAGTTTTATATTTAATATATTATTATTAATATATATATTAGGACCTAATTTTATAGGCAAAATTTATAATAATTATATTTTAATATTATTTATTATTGTGATATTAGCTATAGAGAGCACAATAATAAAGGTTTTTATAAAAAGAAAGAAAATTTCGAAAAATATATATACCATTGATATTTAAGTAAAATGAATAATTTTGAAATTGATGATTTAAATAGTCTCCCAGATGATGATAATCATAAGATTATTAATAATGAGTTATTATCTAAAATATATTCTTATTTAATATACTCTATATTCGCATTCTTTATATTAGTCTTGATATACTTTTCCGTTATAGAGTTTAAGAAATATAATAAGTTGTCAATAAATAATAGATTAATAACTACTCCTATTATTGCTCCTAGAGGTGTAATTTTTTCTAGGAATATGACCCAGCTTTCGTACAATATTCCTACATTTAATTTATATATTAATACTCAAAATTTAAGTAAATCTCATCTAAAAACAGATATTAGTATACTTTCTAAAATATTAGCTATAAGTAGTAAAAAGATTACAAAAATTGTTCAAAGTGGACTGAAGTCTGGGTACGTAGAAATACCTATTGAAACGGGGATAAGTAATAAGAATGAAATATTAATTTCTTCAAATAGTCATTTATATGGTGTCAGCTTTAAACAAACATCTTATGTTAAATTTCGTTACAATAATTTATTATCTCATATATTGGGTTATACTGGCCCAATAAGTGAGCAAGAATTACTAAATAATAAAAATATGAATCCTTATGATATAGTCGGAAGATATGGCATTGAAGAAAGTTTCAACAATTATTTAACGGGAAAAGATGGGTATCAAATTAATGAGGTAGATACTTATGGAAATGCAGTATCTAAGTTTGCAAAAGTAAATCCTATCCCAGGTAATAATATTCAACTTACAGTTAGTGCTACTATTCAAAAAAAATTACAGCAATTAATTATTCAAAATATTAAGCAGAATCCTAATCATGTTACGGGAGCAGTAGGTATTGTTGAAAATATTAATACTGGAGGTATTCTAGCTATGGTGAGTTATCCCACATTTAATAATAATAATTTTGAAGGCTTAGGTATAAGTCAATCTCAATATTCAAAATTATTAAATAACCCTGATACTCCATTGTTAAATAGGGCTATATCTACTCAGCAACCTATTGGATCTATAATGAAAACTATACTTTTGTCTGCTGGTTTACAGACTGGGGCTATAACAAAAAATACGACATTCTCAGTTCCTGGAACTTTTAATTATGATGGAACAGTCTTTGAAAATTATGCAAGAATAAATTGGGGTGAAGCTAATATAGAAAAATGCTTACAGTATTCAATTAATGTTTTTGCATTTAAAGCTGCTTTGAAAATAGGAATAGGTAATTTTGTTAAATATGAAAAACTTTTTGGGTTAGGGAAGCCTACAGGAATACAACTACCAGGAGAAAGTTCTGGGATCATCGCAAATCCTAAAACTAAATTACAATTAACAGGTCAACCTTGGTATCCTGGTGATTTATTAAATTCGGCAATAGGTCAAGGTTACACAGAAGTTACTCCAATTCAAGTTGCTAATTTTATAAGTGCTATTGCTAATGGTGGGAAATTAATGAGACCAAGGATTGTAAAAGCTATATATAATTATAAAGGAAATTTAGTAAAAAAATATAATCCTACTGTCATTAGGTCAGGTTTTGTATCTTCAAAAAATCTAGATATTATAAAAACTGGAATGTATCTGGCTGTGCAGCATGGTATAGATATTGCAGCTCAAAGTACTATAGCTGATAATGCAGGAAAGAGTGGAACAGCTCAATTTGGACAAGAATCATATAATCCAAATCCTGCAGCTAATAGATATTTACATTCTCATTCTTGGATGTCTTCATTTGCTCCATATAATAAACCTCAGATAGCAATGGTAGTATTTGAAGAGAATGGAGGAGTCAGCACTTATTCTGCAGAGGTTGTAAAAAATTTCATGAACTGGTATTTTGGTACATATTTAAAACATTAATATTTAATCATGTCAAAAAGTTTAATAATAGTAGAATCTCCAACAAAAGCAGTAACCTTGTCTAAATTTTTAGATAAAGATTATACTGTTATTGCAACGAAAGGTCATATAGAAGATCTTCCAAAGAGTAAATTCGGTATAGATGTAGATAATCATTTTGCTCCAGAATATACTATATTAAAAGATAAAGAAAAATTATTAAAAGAAATTCAAAAAGGTGTAAATAATGCAGATGATGTCTATATCGCAACAGATCCTGATAGAGAGGGGGAGGCTATTGGCTGGCATTTATTACAAAATTTAAAGTTAGATAATAAAAAAGTTCTAAGAATAACTTTTCACGAAATAACAAAAAATGCTTTGTTAGAAGCTTTGAAAAATGCTCATGATTTGAATTATGATTTAGTTAATTCTCAAGTAGCAAGAAGAGTTTTAGATAGGGTTGTTGGGTATAAATTGTCACCACTATTGTGGGAAAAAATTAGATATGGATTGTCTGCTGGTAGAGTACAGTCAGCGGCTTTAAAATTAATAGTTGATAGAGAAAAAGAAATTCAAGCATTTCAAACTAATGAATATTGGAATATAACTTCTGATTTTAATATTAATTCTATTGTAATAACTTTTAATTTAAACAAACTTAATTCTAAAAAGATTCAGATTAATAATGAAGATGAAGCAAATAATATTTTAAAAGATATCTCATCAGGTAAATCTCATTTAAAAGAGATAAAAAATACTCAAATAAAAAATAATCCTAAGCCTCCATATACAACTTCTACATTGCAACAAGATGCTAATTTGAAAATAGGATTTTCTTCTAAAAAAACTATGATGATAGCTCAGATGTTATATGAAGGATTAGATATCAATGGAGAAAATGTTGGGTTAATAACTTATATGAGAACAGATTCTGTATCATTGTCTGATAATTCTATTAATGAAATAAGAAGTTTTGTTTCAAAAGAATATCCAAAAGAGTATTTACCTAATAGTAAAAATGTTTATAAGGTGAAAACTAAATTAGCTCAAGAGGCTCATGAAGCAATCAGACCTTCAGATATATCTAAGATTCCAGATAAAATTAAAAAATATTTAACTCCAGACCAATATAAATTATATAAATTAATATGGTCTAGAGCTATTGCTTCTCAAATGAATCCTGCTATTTACAATAATAAAAAATTACTTTTAGATGTAAAATTAGAAAAAGAAAAGAAAATTTATGATTTCTCTTCAAATTTTTCAGATTTAGCTTTTGATGGATATAAAATTATATATAATGATGATAATAAAAAAGAGAATGATAATATTATTAAGTTTCCGTTCAATGTTCTTTCTGAGATTAAAAGTGTTTTATTTATAAAGTCAGATAAATCACAGCATTTTACAGAACCTCCTGCTAGATATAATGACGCTTCATTAATCAAAAAATGTGAAGAATCAGGAATAGGAAGGCCTTCGACTTACTCATCTATAATCTCTACTTTAATTAATAGAACATATATAGAGAGAAAAGAAAGACATTTTATCCCTACAGATACAGGGATGGTAGTCAGTGATTTTTTAGAAAAATATTTTTCTAATATAGTAGATATTAATTTTACTTCTAATATGGAAGATGATTTAGATAAGGTAGCTTCTGGAAAACTTAATTGGGAAAAAGTTGTTTCTGATTTTTACTATCCATTTGACAAAGATATATTAAAAAAAGAAAAAACTATAGAAAAAAGTGATGTAACTAATTTAGGAAAATCTGATGAAAAATGTCCTGAGTGTGGCTCTGATATGTTTATTAAATTAGGCAGATATGGGAAGTTTTTAAGTTGTTCTAGATATCCTGATTGTAAGGGTATGAAATCTATGGTTGAAATTGAGGTACAAGAGGTAGATGAAAAATGTCCTGAGTGTGGCTCTGAATTAGTCTTAAAAAAAGGTAGATTTGGAGATTTTTTTGCTTGTTCTAGATATCCTGATTGTAAATATACAAAATCTTTAAAAAATAAAGAAAAGAAAATTTTAGAATTATCTTGCCCTGATTGTGGTGAAGGAAAAATAGTTGAATTAAGAAACAAAAGAGGTCAAATATTTTATGGATGTAGTAATTATCCGAAATGTCATTTTACTTCCAATAATTTAGATAAAATTAAATCATAAAGTGAAGTTCAGTATAATTTACTAAAGAAATTAAATGTAACTATAGATGCTGATATAAATTATGTTTGTTTTGCCACTAATTTGTCATACATATTTATAGATGTTATAATTATTTCATTAATTTATATCATACACACTTAAATATCTCTTTGCTTAGTATACTAAGGCTATTTTTAAGTGGAAGTTTAAAGGAGAAAATATGGAAATAACATTACAAGATCTACTTCAAGCAGGAGTTCACTTTGGTCATCAAACTAAAAGGTGGAATCCTAAAATGAAAAAATATATATATACCTCAGTTAGTAATTCTCACATAATAAATCTAGATATGACATTAGATTTATTGAATGACGCTGTTAAGTTCTTATTAACATTAGATCCTAAAAATATATTATTTGTTGGAACAAAAAAACAAATACAAGATATTGTTAAAGATAAAGCTATGTTAATAAATTCTTTTTATATAAATGAAAGATGGCCTGGTGGTCTTTTGACTAACTTTAAAACAATATCATTAAGTTTAAAAAAGATAGATGAGTATGATAAATTATTATCAGAAGATCCTGCAAATAGTGGAAGAACAAAATTAGAAATTTTGAAAATATCAGAAGACAGATCTAAATTATTAAGAATATATGGAGGTATTAGAGGAATTTCTCAAAAATTAGATGCAATTGTTGTTGTAGATGTTAAGATAGAACAAGTAGCTATTAAAGAAGCAAAAAAATTGGGAATTCCTATAGTTGCAATAGTAGATACTAATGTAGATCCAGATCTTATTGATTATCCTATTCCAGGGAATGATGATGGTATAAAATCTGTAGATTTGCTATTGAGTTATATTGTTAATAATATTAAAAATAAAAAAAAGGAGTAATAATATGAGTATAGATTTGAATTTAATAAGGCAATTGAGAGATATGACTGGAGCAGGGGTTAATGATTGTAAAAAAGCCCTTGAAGAAGCCTCTAATAATTTAGAAGAAGCAGTTAAGATTTTAAGAAAAAATGGAATATCTAAGTCACTATCTAAAAGTAGTAGAGAAGTGACTGAGGGATGGATTGGAAGTTATATCCATCATAATGGAAAATTAGCTTCATTAGTTATTTTAAAATGTGAAACTGATTTTGTGGCTAGAACAGATATTTTTAAAGATTTAGCTCATTCTTTAGCAGTACAGGTGGTAACTTCAGATCCTATTTATATTTCTAGGGATGATGTTCCAAAAGAAGTATTAGATAAAGAAATTGAAATGATCAAAGAAGATAAAAATTTTGGTGATAAGAAAAAAGATGTTCAGGATAAGATGATTGAAGGTAAGTTAGAAAGAATGTATTCTGAAATATGTTTTATGGATCAACCTTTTTATAAAGATGATAAGATAAAAGTTTCTGATGTTATAACTGAAGCTATTTCAAAAACAGGAGAAAATATAAAGATACAAAAGTTTGTTAGGTTTGAGTTAGGTAGTTAATGGATACAAAAGAGTTTAAAGGTAAAATATTAAAAAATATTGATTTTTTTTCTCAAGATATAAAGTCTTTAAATACAGGAAAAGCTAATATTTCATTAATTGAAGATATTAAGGTTGCTGCATATTCGAGTTTAATGCCATTATCTCAAATAGCAACTCTTACGACTCCAGAATTTAATACAATATTAATTCAACCTTGGGATAAATTAAATATAGATCCTATTTATAATGCCTTGATAAGTTCTAATATTGGATTAAATCCTATAAAGTCAGTAGATGAAATAAGACTTCCAATTCCTCCTTTAAGCGAGGAAAGAAGAAAAGAGTATGTTAAACTATTAAGTACAAAATTAGAGAATTCTAGAATTTCAATAAGAAATATTAGAAAGGATTTTTTAAATCATTTAAAAAATCAAGAAGAAAAGAAAGAGATTAGTGAGAGTGAAGAAGAGAGGATAGAAGAAGATATTGAAAAGATTATACAGGATAGTAATGAAGAATTGAATAAGATATATGAACATAAGAAACAAGAACTTTTAACCATATAATAATATGATATACGTAATAACTCTTATAATTTTCATAATATTATTAAGCTTTTTAATAATAATTCATGAGTGGGGACATATGTATGTTGCCTTGAAAAGAGGAGTTATTGTGCAAAGTTTTGCAATAGGATTTGGGCCTAAACTTTTTTCATTTACTAAGAATGGTGTAGAGTACAGAATAAATATTTTGCCCTTTGGTGGTTATGTTAGTTTATTTGGAGATGATGATCCAACTAAAAAATTAAAAGGCTCTTTGTCTGCAGCAACTCCACTAACTAAATTTTTGATAACTATAGCAGGTGTGTTCATGAATTTTATCTTTGCTGTGATAGCTTTATTTGTATTTTTAATTTTTATTAATTTTAAGTTTTATTATTCTAATATTATTCCTAATTTTCATTTTACATTTGGAACTAATGTAAATAATATATTATTCTCGCCAATACCTCATAATAAAACTTCCTCTTTGTCTAAAGATCACGTTAAACCTGGGGTATATATTATAAATAGGGTTAATAATGTTAATATAAATTCAATTAGTCAGTTGGAAAATATAGTTTCGAAGAACAAGGGAAAATATTTGAAATTTAATTATTCTAATGTAAATAATTTGAGTCTTTTTGGTATTTCAATCGGAAAATCTTACAATAAAGAATTTTTATCTAGAAAAAGTTATCCGAAAAATTCAGGGCCAGTAGGTATTTCTATTGAAAAAATATCGCATATAGAATTTAACTCTATTTTATCTAAAATAGGCGCATTAGTGACCTTTCCATATGATGTACTACAATTAACATTTCAGGGATTCTCTTATCTTATTCATGAATCTATAAAGCAAAATAATTCTAAAATTTTAACTAGTCAGGTTGCAGGACCAGTTGGTATCTATATGTATACTAATATATTATTTCAGAATGATGGATTAGTAGGTATTATTTTTATATTTGGAATAATATCGTTATCATTGTCAATTATGAATTTACTACCAATACCTCCTTTAGATGGATTTTATGTATTATTGGCTATTTTAGAAGGAGTTTTCTCTATCAAAATAAATGATAAGTTAATGTATTATTTATCTATAATAGGAGTAGTATTCTTTATCATATTAATGATATTAGTTACCCTAAATGACTTAATAAATTTTAAAATAATATAAATTTGTTGACATAATATTTTTGTGATATACTACAATATGTGTTTTTATGTCTATATGCATGGAAGATGTTTGTATATTTTGTAAAATTATAAGAAAAGAGATAGATTCAAATATAATATTTGAAGATGATAAATTTATAGTTTTTTCAGATATCTCTCCTGTTGCAGAAATACATAAACTCATAGTTCCTAAAAAACATATAAATAATTTAACTGATTTTAAAGATAATAGTCTGATTATTTATTGGGAAGATGTCATTAAAGTAATAAATAAATTAGTAGATATTTTAGAAGTTTCTAATTTTAAAATAGTTATAAATAATGGCGATAAATTACAATTAGTTAAGCATTTACATTTGCATTTCCTTTCTGGAGAAAAAGTAAATGATAAAGTTAATTAGGAGGTGAATTAAATATGGCAATCATAGTAAGAGAAAATGAAGCATTTGAGTCTGCTTGGAGGCGTTTTACTCGAGAATTAATAAGTAATGGAGTTCTTGAAGAACTTAAAGATAGAGCTTATTATAAAAAACCTTCAGTAGAAAGAACTGCTTTAAGAAGAGAATTTAAAAAAAGAAAAACAAAACATCATAGAGCTATGAGAAAAATTAGAAGTAAATATGGTAAAGGTTTTTCTATGTAATTAATTATGTATAAAAAGTTACAAGAAGATTTAAAAGAAGCTATAAAAACAAAAGACAGAGATAGATTGTCTGTAATTAGGTTATTATCTTCTAAATTGAAAGATGAATCTATAAATTTGCATGTAAAAGAAATCAGTGATGATGTATTTTTTGATGTTTTGAAGAAATATATAAAACAAAATAAAGAGAATATTATAAATTATAATAATTTAAATAGAGAAGATTTGGCTAAAAAAGAAGAATATGAATTATCTATTTTAGAACTATATATGCCAGTTCAACTCTCTGAAGATGAATTAATAGATATTATTAAAAAAGAAGTCAGTGGTATAGCAGATTTTTCTCAAAAAGATATAGGTGTAATCATTAAAAATATTACAGAAAAATATACAAATAGAGTAGATGGGAAAAGAATAAGTGATATTATTCGCAAATTATATTTATGATATATCAAAGCTATAAAAACTTCTATGATATAGATGAAAATAGATTTAATTATATATCTTCTTATGTTTTTAATTATCTCAATTTAGAAAAAAAACAATTTTCCTTATTTATTGTGGGAAAATCCAAAATAAGGAATTTAAATAAAATATATCATCATTTAGATACATATACCGATATAATATCTTTAGAATATAAGGACCCTTTTTATATCGGCGAAATTTTTATTAGTCCTGATTTAGTACATAAGAATTCACAAAGATTTAACTGTACATTTTTTATAGAATTAGATAGAGTGTTTATACATGGACTCTTACATATATTAGGGTATAATCATATTAATACTTTAAATAATCATGAAAAAATGTTTATAATTCAGGAAGATATATTAAAAAAACTTAAATGGAATATTTAATTATAGGTTTGGGAAATCCAGGAAATGAATATTTACATACAAGGCATAATTTAGGCTTTATTTTTGTAGATTTTATTGTAAATAAACTAGGACTTAATTCAAATGATTTTAGTTTTAATAAAAATTTTAATGCCGAGATATTAAAATATAATACTATCTTATTTTTAAAACCTATGACTTTTATGAATAATTCCGGATATTCAGTATCAAAGGCAATAAATTATTATGACTTTAAGAATATATATTTAATCTATGATGATTTAGATCTGCATTTAGGAGATTTTAAAATTGGCGAAAAAAGTCCTAAATCACATAATGGAGTAATTTCAACCAAAGAACAAATTAATCAGGAATTTATTAGTATAAGAATTGGTATTAATTCTGATAGAAATCCAAATATTACGGGAGCAGATTATGTTTTAGGAAAAATTTCTAAGGAAGAACAAGAAATACTAATTACAGTATTTGAAAATATAATTAAACAACTTACTTTTTTATAAAATTTTGAAAGATAACAATATATTTAATATTCAAAATATTTTTGAATTAGATAGAAATTTTTCTAATTTAAAAAAAATGATAAATAATGATGTAGATTCATCTATTAAGGTGTCTGGCATACCTGAGCCTATTATATATTTTTTCCCTGAATTAGTAGAATCATTTTTAGAAAATTATTCATTTAGTTATTCATATAAAAATGTTCATTTTGATTATTTCATAATTGATAAAAAAACTACATATTCAGAATTATTAGAAATTTTAAGTAGTCTTTCTTTTTATGAAAAAGTAGATATTATAGATAATAATTCTGAATACTCTATTTTAGGTGACAAGATAGATATATCATTCAATAATATTATTTACAGATTTATATTCTTTGGAGAAGATTTGGAAGATATTTCTATAAGAGATTTTCTGACTTTTAAATACTTATTTTCAGTAGACAGAGTTTATCTCTATAAAGAAAGTGATATATATTTATCTTCTTTTCTTAAAAATCTATCAAAGACATCAGTATATTTTTCAGAAGAACTGGATACTGCTGATCTGAAATTTGATTATATCTTATTTCCAAAGTATTATTTATCTTATGAAAATTTATCTAGATTTATTCCGGAAGGTATAGATAATATAATAATATCTAGTTCTAAGGGTAATATAGAAGAAGAGTATTTCAAAAATAAAAAAATTATATATACAAATTTAAATTTTCCATGTGGTTTTTATTCTTTAAATTCAAAATGTGCAATATTGACTGATGTTGAATTATATGGAGAATTTAATTTAAATATCTATAGAAGTAAAAAAAGTAAACGTATAGTAACAGATTTTATAGATGGAAAGATTTATGAAGGTGATTATATTGTCCATATAAATCATGGTATTGGTATTTTTAAGGGTATTATATCTAAAAAAATTAATAATGAATCAAAAGATTTTTTAATAATAGAATATGCAAATGAGGATAAATTGTTTATTCCAATTGAAATTTCAGATAGAATAACCAAATATATTTCATCGTATAATAAAAAGCCTAAATTAACGCGACTAGGTACTTCAGAATGGCTCAATATTAAGAAAAAAGTTTCTAAAGAGATAGAAGATATAGCAAAAGAGATAATATTTACTCATGCTCAAAGAAATATTGCAAAAAGATCTTTTCTGTATACCCCAAGTGATTTAGAAGATGAATTTAATGCTCAATTTGAGCATATAGAAACAAGTGATCAGTTATTAGCTATAGATGATGTAAGAAAAGATATGTATTCTGAAAAAATTATGGATAGGTTAATAGTAGGAGATGTAGGGTTTGGTAAAACTGAAGTAGCAGCAAGAGCTTCATTTATAGCAGTGATCAATGATAAGCAAGTTTTAATTGTGGCCCCAACAACTATATTGGTAGAGCAACATTATCAGGTATTTCGAAAAAGATTTTCTTCATTTCCAGTTAACATAGCATCTTTAAGTCGAAATACAAGGGCAAAAGATAGAAAAGATATTCATAATAAGATCAAAAGTGGAGAATTAGATATATTAATTTCTACTCATAAAGCATTTTTTGAGAATTTAGAGTTTAAAAATTTAGGATTAATAGTTGTAGATGAAGAGCAACGATTTGGTGTTAAGCAAAAAGAAAAATTAAAAAATATAAAAATAGATGTAGATTATTTATCAATGACTGCCACTCCTATTCCTAGAACTTTATATTCTGCGTTTACAGGAATAAAAGATATTAGTATCATATCAACCCCTCCAGTAGGGAGAACCTCTATTAAAACAGATATAATAGATTTTGATATAAAGAATTTTGGAGAAATAGTTAATCTTGAAATTAGGAGAGGTGGGCAAGTATTTTTTTTACATAATAATATATCTACTTTATATAATATAAAGAGTTTATTTAATAATTATTATCCAAATATCAAAATTGAAATAGCTTTTGGTGCTATAAATAATTTAGATAATATTTTGTCTCGATTCAAGAATAAAGAATTTGATATGCTTATCTCTACTTCTATTATAGAGAATGGAATAGATTTTCCTAATGTAAATACTATCATTATAAATCAAGCATTTAGATTTGGTTTAGCTCAGTTATATCAAATTAGGGGTAGAGTAGGTAGGTCAGATCGATCATCCTATTGTTATTTAGTCTGTCCTCAAAAAATATTAATGAATAATAAAATTATTAAAGAAAGACTAAATACTTTAGTGAAAAATCAAAATGTAGGGAGTGGTTTTAATATTTCTATTAAAGATTTGGAAATAAGAGGCGCAGGAGATTTGGTAGGAGTCAATCAACATGGTAATATATATAGAGTTGGGTTTGATTTATATTCTCAGATTTTACAAAAAATTATAGATGATATTAATGCTCAAAATTAATTCTTTTTTATGAATTTTTATTATATAATAAGCCTATGAAAAAAAGGATTTTAACTGGAGATAGACCAACTGGACAATTACATATAGGTCATTATGTAGGGTCTTTGAAATCTAGATTAGAATTCCAAAATGAATTTGATACCTTGGTATTGATAGCCAATATACAGGCACTGACTGATAATTTTGATGATCCAGCTAAGGTGAATTCCAATATATTAGAGGTTTTAAAGGATTATATTGCAGTTGGATTAGATCCTAATCTTGTAACTTTTATATTACAGTCTGAAATTTCAGAGATATCAGATTTAACTGTTATATATTCTAATTTAGTTAGTATATCTAGATTAATGAGAAATCCTACTGTAAAATCTGAAATTATTCAGAAAAAGAATAAATTTTCTAAAGACTCTGTTACTTTTGGATTTTTAGGTTATCCTATAAATCAAGCTGCCGATATCACTACATTTATGGCTGATCTTGTTCCTGTCGGAGGTGATCAAGCCCCAATGGTAGAACAAACAGTAGAAATAGTTAAAAAATTTAATGGAATTTATGGAGATGTATTGAAAATTCCTCAAATTTATATAAGTGAATATCCTAGATTAGTAGGGTTAGATGGTAAATCAAAAATGTCTAAAAGTTTAAATAATACAATTAATTTTTCAGACAGCACTGAAATTATAAAGAATAAAATAATGACAATGTATACTGATCCTAATCGAATTCATAAAAATGATCCAGGTAGGGTAGAGGGTAATCCAGTTTTTATATATCATAATATTTTTAATACAAATAAATCAGAGGTAAAAGAATTAGAGGCCAGATACAGAAAAGGTACTGTGGGTGATGTCGAGGTAAAAGAAAGATTATTTGAATCTATTGAGGCATTTATTTATCCTATTAGAGAGACAAGATTATCTTTGGAGAATAAGGAAGAATACTTATTAGAAATATTAGACCAAGGTACAAAAAGAGGAAAGAAAATTGCATCAGAAACACTGAATAAGGTAAAAGAGGCCTTATATTTAAATATTTTAAAAAAATAAGATTATGAAAGTTAATTTAGATCCATTAAAAGGTTTTAATGATTATTATCCTGAAAAATATTTTGTCAAAAAATATATTATAGATATTTTGTCAGAGGTATCTAATTCATTTGGGTATTTATATTATGAGGGTCCTATTATCGAAGAAACACTTTTGTATGAAGTTAAGTCTGGGCAATCAATAGTAGAGGAGGCTTATTCTTTTATAGATAGAGGAGATAGAAGAGTGACTCTACGTCCTGAAATGACACCTACTTTAGCAAGAATGTTGGCTTCTAAGTCTGTTAATTATAAAAAACCTATTAGGTGGTATTCTATTCCTGTGTTATTTAGAAATGAGAATCCTCAGAAAGCTAGACAGAGAGAGTTTAGTCAATATAATGTAGATATTATAGGCACTTCATCTAGCAAATCTGATATAGAAATTTTAGAAATTTCCATGAATATAATGCGAAAGTTAGGATTTAATGATGATGATTTAGAAATATTAATTAATAACAGAGAGATTGCGTATAGAATATTAACTAAATATACTGATGATATAAATTCTCTTATTAAGGTAATAGATAAAAAAAATAAGCTTTCAGAATCAGAATTTATTGATTTAGTAGGGAAAAATGTTAAAAATGTACATTATATTGATAAAATAATGACTTATTTAAATAATCCAGAAGAAGATATAGATGAAGAAATCACTAAATTTATAGGTGAAGCTTCTAAATTTAATTTAAATCTTATCTATGATCCTACAATAGTTAGAGGATTAGATTATTATACGGGAAATGTTTTTGAAATTTGGGATAAGAAAAGATTAATTAAACGTGCTATATTTGGAGGAGGGAGATATTCTAATTTAATATCTACTTTGGGAGGAGAAAATGTAGATTCAGTAGGTATTGCTTGTGGAATTGAAGTATTAATACCTTTACTTGAAGCGTATGATAAACTTCCAAAATTAGATATTTCCTATGATTATTTTGTTTCAACTTTTGAAAATATAGATGATAGTTTATATCATAATATTGTCTCTAAATTAAGGAGTAAAAATAATTCAGTTATATATAATGTTAATAATGATTGGAATTTAAAAAAGCAACTGGAATATGCGTTAAGTATTAATGTTAAGAACTTTATTATATTAGGAGAAAAAGAGTTAGCAGATAATTCTATTTTAATTAAAAATTTGGGGAAAAATACAGAGAATAAGATATTAATTAAAGATTTATGAATGATTTAATCCTTTATCAACAATATAGACCTCAAAAATTTACAGATCTTATTGCAAGGGAATCTGTATCTAAAGTTTTAATGAATGAAATTTTAAATAAAAATATTGCAAATGCATATATATTTTTTGGTAATAAAGGAACTGGAAAAACTTCTATAGCAAGAATCTTTTCTAAGGCTATTAACTGTTTAGACTTAGAAAAAAATGGAGATCCATGTAATAAATGTGTTAATTGTGTCGCTATTAATGATTCAAATTTTATGGATTTATTAGAAATTGATGCTGCCTCTAATAGGGGAATTGATGATATCAGAGAGCTTAAGGATAAGATTCAATTTGCTCCTGTTATGGGGAAATATAAAATTTATATTATTGATGAAGTTCACATGTTAACAAAGGATGCTTTTAATGCTTTATTAAAAACATTAGAAGAACCGCCTAAAAATGTAGTATTTATTTTAGCAACAACTGAGATTAATAAAGTTCCAGAAACAATTATATCGAGATGTCAGAGATTTGATTTTTTGAATGCCTCATATCAGGATTTGTCAGATCAATTAAATAAAGTTATTAAGTTAGAAAAAATAAAAATTGATGATTCTATAAAAGAATTAATTATTACTGTAGCTGATGGTAGTTTTAGAGATACTATGACAAATCTTCAAAAAGTATTAGCTATATATAGTGAAAATTTAACATATAAAGATGTTGTGACAATACTTAATTTCCCGGATATAGAATTTATTAAAATTATATGGAAAGATCTTTTTGAAGGAAATTTAGATACTATATTAGATAATTTTGAAAAAAATACAATAAATATAATATCCTTTATTAAGAATTCTTTAGATTTTATAAAGAAAGTGCTAGTTAATAGGACTTTAAGTAAAAAATATTATGACATTGATGATGAAATATTTGAAAATATATCAACTCAAAAAATATTAAATATAGTGAATATTTTAATAAAAACATTAGATGATATTAGAGTGTCGTCATCTGATTTAGTATGTTTAGAGATATCATTTATATTTATGATGCAAGATTTAAATATAGAATATAAAGCGCCAGTTCAAAATAAAAGTAAATCCTTGGAAACTAAAATTGATTTAAAAAAAACGGTATTAATAACAGAAGATAATATTTTATCAGTGAAATTACGTAATAATTGGACTGAAATTATAGAGAAATCTAAAGTATTTAATCATCATATGAGTGGGTTTTTATCAAAATCAGCTTTTTCTTTTGATGATAAAAAATTAATAATAATAGTTCCTTTTGCTTTTTATAGAGATATGTTGATAGAGGTTAAAAGTAAGGAATATTTATCTTCTTTGATCAAGGAAGTTATAGGAGATGATTTTGTTTTAGATTGTATTGTTGATAAAAAAGTAAAACCAATAGTATCAGTTTCTCAACAAAAGAATGTAGATGAAGATGACATAAAAGAGCTATTTGAAATAGATTCATAATTTTAAATTTATCTATTTTTGTGTTATTATAATAATGATTATTTTAGAATATTAATGCAATGGCAAACCCTTTTTCTCAAGCAAAAGATCTATATAAATTACAAAGTGAAGCTAGAAAGCTTCAGAAAGATTTAGAGTCAAAAATATTTAAAGGTGAATCTAAAAAATCTTTAATTAAAATTTCTTTAAATGGTACTGGAGAAATAATGGATCTAGAGGTTGATGATATATTATTTGATAAAGATAGAAAGGCCGACTTCATAATACACATTAAAGAAGCATACAAAGATGCACAGAAAAAAATTGCGAAAGATATGTCTAAAGACATGGATCTTTCAAAATTAAAAAATATGATGGGTATGTAATTGTTTATGGATAATAAAACTCCTATTTCTATTTTATCTGAAGAATTTTCCAAATTGCCTGGTATAGGTAGTAAAACTGCAATGAGAATGGCATACTTCTATGTACATCATAAACATAATATACAGCCATTAATTAATGCTCTCGAAAAAGTATCTAGTAATTTAGATAAATGCGTTATTTGCAATATTATTACTAATAAAAATAGTAATCCTTGTCAATATTGTGCCGATGAAATGAGAAATAAGAATTTAATTTGTATTGTTGAAAATGATACTGATGTAGAACATATAGAAAAATCTAATTCTTTTAAAGGTGTATATCATATTTTAGGAGGACTAATATCTCCTTTATCAAATATTTCATCTAATGATATAGAATTATTATCATTAAAGAAAAGATTAGATGGAAGTACAGATAATTTTGAAATAATTATTGCTACAAATTTTACTACAGAAGGAGAAGCGACGGGTTTATTTATAAGACAATATTTGAAAGATTTTAATAATATAAAATTTTCTAGGCTTGCCAGTGGTCTTCCTTTTGGTTCTAATCTTGAATATGTAGATTCTTATACAATAGGGAAAGCCATAGATAGGAGGATTGAGTATGACAGTTAGATTGAATGACTCTTTTTCAAATATTAAAGATTTTAATCCAATAGAAAATAATAAAGTTAAGATTTATACTTGTGGTCCAACAGTACAAAGTTATATCCACATCGGTAATCTTAGAGCTTATATTCTTTCTGACATATTAAAGAAATCTCTACAATATATTGGTTTTGAGATAGATGATGCAATGAATATTACAGATGTTGGTCATTTAACTACAGATGGAGATGAGGGGGAAGATAAATTAGAAAAAAAATCAAAAGAAGAAAATATTTCGATAAATAATATTATAGATAGGTATACTAATTATTTTTATCAGACTATTGCCAGGATGAATGTGACTAAAACTTCAAAGATGTATAAAGCTTCGGAGACAATAGATACTCAAATCGAAATGATTAAGATTTTAGAAAAAAAAGGATTTGCCTATAAAACTACTACTGGTGTTTATTTTGATATTTCTAAATTTAAAGATTATTCAGATCTTATTAATCAAAAAAGTAAAGACCAGAAAAAAGTTTCTAGAAATACTGTAGTTGAAGATAAGACAAAAAAGAATGCGCAAGATTTCAGGTTATGGCAAACGGCATACCCAGAGCATATTATGCAATGGGATAGTCCTTGGGGAAGAGGTTTTCCAGGATGGCATATTGAATGTTCTGCTATTATTTATAAAGCATTAGGAGAAAATATAGATATACATACAGGAGGAATAGATCTCAGGAATACTCATCATGTTAATGAAATAGCTCAGAGTAAGTCTGCATTTGGGGGAGAGTTTGTTAATCATTGGATTCATAACGGTATTGTATTAATAGATGGTGTGAAGATGTCTAAAAGTTTAAATAATATATATAAAATAGAAGATATTGAGAGTAAAGGGTATAATATTTTATCGTTAAGATATTTATATTTGAATGCTCATTATTCAATTCCTATCAATTTTACATTTGAATCTTTGAAATCTGCAGAGAATGCTTTAAATAGAATATATAATTTTATTAAAATTAATAAAAATCTTTATCAAAAAGACAGTGTCCCAAATGAAAAATACAAATTAAAATTTATTGAACAGATAGAAAATAATATAAATACTCCTGGAATGTTGGATGTGTTATGGGGTGTTATTCGGGATACTAAATTAGATATATCAGAGAAGTTAATTACTATATTAGATTTTGATAGGGTTTTATCTTTAGATTTTGAGAAATATTTTAATATAGATATCCCTGAGGATATAATTGGTCTATTAAATAAAAGAAATATTTTAAGGAGCGATAAGCAGTGGAAAGAGTCTGATGAGATAAGAGATGTAATTAATGAAAAGGGTTTTAGAATTATAGATTTAAAAGATAAATCTTTTGTAATAAAGAATGGATAAAAAAATTAAAGATAAAATATCTAAAGATATATATGACATTTCTTACACATTAAAATCTAAAGGTTTTAATGTGTATTTAGTAGGTGGATCAATAAGGGATATATTCCTTAATAAGGATATTGATGATTATGATTTAGCAACTGATGCTACTCCTGATCAGTTAAAAAAAATTTTTCCTAAAGCTATTTTATTTGGAGAAAAATTTGGAACAATAATGTTAATAATTGATAATAATAGAGTAGAAATTACTACACTTAGGAAAGAATCAGATTATGATGATGGGAGGCATCCATCTAAAGTTTCTTTTATTAAAGATATAAATGAAGATTTAAAAAGGCGTGACTTTACCGTAAATGCAATAGCTTTTGATCTAATAAATTTTAATATTATAGATCTTTTTAATGGAGAAGGTGATATTACAAAAAAAATAATAAGAGCAGTAGGAAATCCAGATGCAAGGTTTGAAGAAGATGCATTAAGATTATTGAGAGCAGTTAGATTTTCTCTAAAATTAGGATTTAAAATAGAGCAGAATACATATAATTCAATTAAAAAGAATGCTCACTTGATTGAATTTATTTCTAAAGAAAGAGTAAGAGATGAATTTTTGAAAATTATTTCTGGGGATAATTCATCAAAAGGTATAGAATTATTAAGAGAGACAGGACTTCTACAATACATAATGCCAGAATTGTTAGTATGTGTAGGTGTAATACAAAATAAATTTCACTCTTTAGATGTATATAATCACTTATTACTCTCAATGGACAAAGCTGATGAGAAAATTAAATTGGTAGCATTACTTCATGATATAGGAAAACCTCAAACAAAGGAGGGTGAACATTTTTTTGCACATGAAAAAGTTGGAGCTGATATTGCTAGAAATATATTGACTAGATTGAAATTCCCAAAAGAAGAGATATATATGACTTGTAAATTAATTCAATTGCATCTCTTTTTTTATAATGATAGCTGGTCAGATGGAGCAGTAAGAAGGTTTTTAAGAAAAGTGGAAGATGATAAGTCTTTAGAATTATTATTTTTATTAAGGGAAGCTGACGAAAAAGGAAATCCTATATCAACTTATGATTTTAATAATTTAGAGAAATTAAAAAAAAGGATTCAAAAAATTAAAGAAAAAGATAGATTTATGAGTATAAAAGATTTAAAAATTAATGGTTATGATTTAATGAAAATTGGGTATCAAAAGGACAGATTTTTAGGAGAGACTTTAAATCTTTTATTAGATGCTATAATAGAAGATCCTAGTATAAATACCAAAGAAAGTTTATTGGCTATTGCTAAGGATAAATTAGATCATTTTGTATAATATATGTCTTTAAAAGTTGGAATAGTAGGTATCCCTAATGTTGGAAAATCAACATTATTTAATGCTTTAACAAATAATGCAGTACCATCTGAAAATTTCCCGTTCTGTACTATAGATCCAAATGTGGGGATAGTATATGTTGATGATGATAGGTTAACTCAGATTAATGAGATAGTGAAATCAAAGAGTGTTGTTAAAGCAGATATAACATTTATTGATATAGCTGGTCTTATTAAAGGTTCTTCTAAAGGAGAAGGATTGGGTAATAAATTTTTATCACATATTTATGATATTGATTTGATATTAGAGGTTGTAAGAGATTTTAAAAATGATAGTATTATTCATATTGAAAATTCTATTGATCCTAAAAGGGATATAGATATAATAAAGACAGAATTAATATTAAAAGATTTAGATACATTAAAGAAATTAAAAGAAAATTCATCAAAAGAACTTAAAAAAGATCCTACTTATAGTCAGGATATATTAATATTTAATAAGTTAGAAGAAATATTAGATAAAGGTGATTTGATTTTCAATCATGATTTTAGTATTAGCGAAAAGATAGTTTTAAAAAAATATAATTTTTTAACCAATAAAAAATTTATATATTTATATAACTCAGAGGAATATCAATCTCATATTGATGGAAATTCTATTTATATGAATATATTATTTGAATATGAACTTTCTAAGATGTCTGAAGAGGAGAAACAGTTATTTATGGAAGATTTATCTATCAAAAGTGCAGGGTTAAGTATATTAACTAAATTTGCATTTGATAAGGTGGGATTGCAAGTATTTTTTACAGCAGGAGAGAAGGAAGTTAGATCTTGGGTTATTAAAAAAGGTACTAATGCACCAGATGCTGCATCTGTAATTCATACTGATTTTAAAAAAAATTTCATAAAAATGGAAGTAGTATCTTTTGATGATTTTATAAAATTTAAAGGTTGGAATAATGCAAAAGAAAATGGAGCATTAAAAATAGTTGGATCAGATTATATTTTGAACGATGGAGATGTAATAATAGTAAGACATTCTTAGGATTCATTCATTATTAATCTTTTAAGAATAGTATATTAATTATTGGAGATGGTGGGAATCGAACCCACATCCATGAAGATATATGTATATATGGAATTACAAGTTTATCAATTTAATTTAAATTATCATTTTTATATTGACAAATCTATGATAATTTTAATATTTAGAGAGTTATGTTTTCGTGTTATAGTCCAATATTAAGAACTAACAACCTTGAGCTTGATATTGTTTAAGCAAGATAAAACTTACAAGCATATGTCTCATCTTACTCTAAGTTTATTATGCTAAACTTAGATTGTATTGTGGAACAGCAAGTTTTGCTTTTAAATTAGCAAAAAATTCAGCCACTTTACTTTTTGTATTATTTACATTTATTGTTTTAATAATTTTTAAAAGATTATCAAACTTTACTTGCTATATATACATCTATTTTTCTTGTCAAAACCGGTCATCCCCTAGTTTCTTAAGATTAATGTAAAAACGGATATATAAGTATATATTATATTATAAAAGGGCAAAATATAACAACTTTTAATTATATCATAATTATGGTAATCTTTCAATTAGGTATGTTTAATAATAAAAGTCATAAAGGGAGTATTAATTTGTTAAATAATATAGAAGAACCCAGGGATTCTTCTGAATTATTTTATACGTGGGTTGTGAATTATGGTAGATATATATTAATAGGTGTTGAAATTATAGTTATTATAGTTTTTGTATCAAAAATATTAGTTGACCAAGAGTATAATTATGCAATTTCCACATCATATAGTATGCAAAGCAAATTTAAATCAAAATCACTTCAGAACAAGGTGAATTTAATAACTAGTTATCAAAATAAAATGAGTACAATTGTTGGTTTATCTCAAGTTAGGTTTAATTATGAATATACCCTAAATAAGATATTAACACTAATTCCTAAAGGAATTAGTGTGCAATCAATAGATATTCAATATAATAATTTTAATATTGTAGGGGTTTCTAATAATTATAATTCATTACAAAAATTATTAGATAAATTTAAGTCAGACAGTAAAGACTTTAGTAAAGTATATTTGCCATCTTTGTCTAATTCAGTTAATTTAAATCAAACTAATAATGTATCATTTTCTTTGTCTGGTAATATTAATTTAAAGCATTAATTGTATTTTATGGAGTATTTGAATATAAAAAAAACTAGGGATTATTTTACTACTAAATTTCAAAATAAAAGATATAGATTCTATTATTATTTGACTTTATCTTTAATAACTATATTAGTATTCATTGTATTTGCAATATATCCCACTATTAATCAAATATTTCAAGAATTAAATACAATTACTATAATTAATGGTCAAAATACGCAAATGCAAAGTAGATATAGTGAAATAAATAGTACTTATAGTCAATATAAAACTTTAGTTGTTCCGAATAAAGAGATATTTTCCAATTCACTTCCTAATAATAAGAATACTGGTTATATATTTGCTAATTTATATCAAATTATGAAAAATAATAATTTGAGTCTAAATACTATATCTTTTAATTCTTCTTCTCATTTATCAAGTATAGAACCTCTTTTCCCAATTGTTGCCAATAGTAGTTTAGGTATATTTAATATATCAATTTCTTCCTCAGGAACATATAACTCATATTTATCTTTTTTGTCGACATTATCTAAGTATCCTCAAAAAATATTAGTTTATAACTTATCTTTTTCACCAAATTCACAAAATTCTTCCGTTAATGGAGTTTCTGTGAGTAATTTGTTAAAAACTCAAGGAAGTGTAAGTTTTGAGGCGTTGGTATTTTATTATTAGTTAAAAAATATGAAAAAAGTATTAAGTATAGTAATTTTAACTTTTGTAGTAGTGTTATTGTGGATAGCATTTTCGATATATTCTATATATATAAAGAAAGAGTCACTAATTAATGTCCCTCAGTCATATATGCAATCATTTAATACTCAAATGTATAGTTCTCAGTTTAAAATATTATTGAAAAATCAAAGTTATTTATGTGTGACTAAAGAGTTTAAATCAAAAAAATGTTTAAATTCAAGTATTGTTAATTAATATAAGGAATAAATTGATTTTCAAAACTCTCAATATATTAACAATAGAGTTGTTGACAAGAATAATTTATTATGTTAGTATAAAATTTAGTTTTCTTAACTTATGTTTTAATGAATAAAGCTTCATTGTTATTTTTGTTTCTTTTATGTTAATCTCTTAGTTGAGTTAATTTTTTTTTGTTTTAGATAAATTATATACATGGATAGACTAAATCTTTCAACTATTTACCACGAAAATAATAAGATTTTTGATTACCCAGATTTAATAGAAGCACAAGTAAGATCATATGATTTGTTCCTTGAGGAAAATATAAAATCTTTGTTTGATGAAATAAACCCAATTGTAGATAATACAGGGAAATTATGGGTTTTAGAATTTTTAGATTATAGATTTGGTGATATTACTAGATCTTCTAAAGAAGCTATTAGAAAGGGGTTAAGTTATGTAAGGCCTTTGTATTTTAATGTTGAATTAACTAATAAGGTTACTGGTGAAGTTAAGCAGCAAGAGTTGTTTATAGCTGAATTACCAATAATGACGGAATCTGGTAGTTTTATTATTAATGGTCATGAAAGAGTTGTAATTCATCAGATAGTTAGGGCAGAAGGTGTTTTGTTCACTGAAAATGGAAAAGCATTTAATAAGCAAAGGTTATATTCTGCAAAGCTAATAACTGCTATTGGTCCTTGGGTAACTTTTGAAGTTAACAAGCATAATGTAATGTCATTAAAATTTGCTCCTAGAAAGAATAAAATTTTAGTTACTACTTTATTAAGAGCTTTGGGGTATTCCACAAATTCAGATATTTTAAATTTATTTTCTGATGTAGATAATAATCAAGACAGGAAATTTATAGAATCAACTTTGGTTAAAGATCCTACTCATAATCATACTGAAGCAGTATTGGAAATTTATAGAAAGATAAGACCTGATATCTCAGTTAATTATGATAATGCATTAGCTTATATTAACAGTTTGTTTTTTAATCCGAGAAAATTATATTTAGGAAAAACTGGAAGATATAAGTTAAATAAAAAATTAGGATTTGATAGACCTTTAGATAAAGATAATTATGTTTTATTTAAGGAAGACATAGTAGCTATTGTAAAGAGATTGATAGAGGTAAGTAATGGAGTTATACCTGCAGATGATGTAGATTCTCTAAGTAACAGAAGGGTTAAGAGTGTTGGTGAATTATTATCAGATTATATTAGGGTTGGAGTAAGAAGAGTTGAAAAAATTGTTAAAGATAGGATGAGTATAATGTCTACTGATGAATTATTAACTCCTTCTATGCTTATAAGTGCAAAACCTTTTGTTTCTGTTATTAATGAATTTTTTGGTAGTAGTGCTGTTTCTGTATCTATGGATCAAGCTAATGTACTAAGTGAGATTAGTAATAAAAGAAGAGTTACTGCTGGAGGTCCAGGTGGATTAACTAAAGAGAGTGCTACTTTCTCAGTTAGAGATATGCATTATTCTCAATATTCTAGATTATGTCCTGTTGAAACTCCTGAAGGACAACATATAGGTATAGTAAATCACTTAAGTATTTATGCAAGAATTAATGAATATGGATTTATAGAAACTCCTTATGAAAAAGTCTTAAATACAGTTTCTTTTGATTCAAATAAGCTTTTAAATAGAATTTTAAGGGCTGACTTGAAGGTAGGGAATAAGGCATATAAATCTGGGGATGTAATTAATTCTGATTTATCAAAAGTAATTATAAAGGATAAATTAAAAGATATATTGGTATTACCATATCTTTCTGGAGATATAGAATATTTTGATGCAGATGAAGAATTTAATTTTATTATTGCTAGTTTGAATACTAAAATAGATTCTCATGGGAATATATTAGATAATATATTAGAAATTAGATCTAAAGGAGATTACTCTTTGGGCACATCTACAAGTATTAATTATATCGAGGTTTCGACTACTCAAATAGGAGGAGTTTCTTTAAATTTGATACCTTTTGCTGCAGGTAATAAAGCAGATAGAACTTTAATGGGATCTAATATGCAAAAGCAGGCAGTGCCTTTGCTTACTCCAGAAGCTCCAATCATAGGAACTGGAGTAGAAGGTATTGTTGCTCAAAATTCTCATAGGTCATATTTTGCTAAAGATGATGGAGTAGTAGAGTATGCTGATTCTAAAAGGATTAGTGTTCAATATAAAAATAAAAATTCTGATAAAGAAACTTATTTTGCAGACAAATTTATACCTACTAATAAATCAACTTCTTTTTCTCAAAAGGTAATTTTGAATAAAGGAACTAGTTTTAAAAAGGGAGATGTATTAGTTGATGGTCCTAGTATAAGTAATGGAGAATTAGCTCTAGGTAAGAATTTATTAGTTGGATATATGATGTATGAAGGTTATAATTATGAAGATGGAATTGTAATTTCAGAAAGGTTAGTTAAAGAAGATGTATTGACCTCTGTACACGTTAAATGTTATACGCACGATATAAAAGAGACTAGATTGGGTCCTGAAATGACAACTAGGGATATCCCTAATGTATCGTTAACTTCTTTAAAAGATTTGGATGAAAATGGAATCGTTAGATTAGGTGCTTATGTAGAGTCAGGAAGTATTCTTGTTGGTATAGTAGCACCTAAGGGTGAAGTAGAACTTACTGCAGAAGAAAAATTATTAAGATCTATATTTGGAGATATAGCTAAGGATGTTAGGGATAATTCATTGAGAGTTCCTAATGGTGAATCTGGAGTTATAACAGATATTGAGATACTAGAGAGAGAAGATGATTCTAATAAATTATCACCAGGTGTCATAAAGCAAATTAAAGTATGGGTTGCTAGAACTCATAAGATAGGATTAGGTGATAAATTATCAGGAAGATTTGGAGATAAAGGTGTAATATCAAAAATACTTCCAGTAGAGGATATGCCTTATTTAGAAGATGGTACACCTTTAGATATATTGCTTTCTCCTTCTAGTATAACTAGAAGATTAAATTTTGGGCAATTGCATGAAATACATTATAGTAAGATTGCAAAAAAAATTGGAAAAAATTTAGCATTTCCTATTTTTTCTCAAATTGATGAAAATAAATTAGAAAATCTTTTAAAAGATAATAATATTAAACCAGAAGATATTGAGGATAAAGTCTCTTTGTATGATGGTAGAGATGGTTCTAAGTTCCAAAATAAAATTACTGTAGGTCAAAGGTATATACTAGTATTAGATCATTTGGCAGATTCAAAAGTTCATGCAAGATCTACAGGTAGTTATACTGTGGTTAATCAACAACCATTGGGTGGTAAGTCAAATATGGGAGGTATGAGATTCGGGGAAATGGAAGTATGGGCATTAGAAGCTTATGGAGCTGCATATACACTTCAAGAAATGTTATCTATAAAGTCAGATGACATAATAGGAAGATCTGAAGCATACAAATCGATTATTCATAATAGAAAGATACAAATGGTCGGAATTCCTGAGTCATTTAAGGTATTGCTATCAGAATTAAAGTCTCTGTGTTTAAATATAGAGCCTACTGAAGTAATCATAGATAATATCTCAGAAGAGGAATCAAATATTCCTGAAGATGTCATGATTGAAGAAGGTGTTATAGTGACAGAGGATAATGGGAATGATATTGTAGAGAATGTTATGGTAGGTAGTGATCCTGCTGTATTAGAAGAAAATGAGAATAGTATTGAGTCAAATTAATTATTTTATTTATTATATTTGTATATGTTAAAAGATTTTAAAGCACTAAAGATAACCTTAGCTTCACCTTCACAAATTTTAGATTGGTCTCATGGTGAGGTTAAGAAGGCAGAAACAATTAATTATAGAACTCAAAGATCCGAGGTAGGGGGATTGATGTGTGAGAAGATTTTTGGTCCAACCAAGAATTATGAATGTTATTGTGGTAAATATAAAAAAATAAGATATAAAGGTATTATATGTGATAAATGTGGAGTTGAAGTCACTACACGAAATGTTAGAAGGGAGAGATTAGGGCATATTAAATTAGCATCTCCAATAACTCATATTTGGTTTGTTCATGAAGTGCCTAATAAATTATCTTTATTATTAGATATTCCTCAAAAAAAACTTATTTCTGTAGTTTATTTTTCTAGATATATTATCTTATCAGTAGATTCTGAAAAAAAGAAAGAAGCAATTGATGTCGTTAAGGAAAAGATATCTGTAGCTGAATCTGAATATAATAAAGATTTAAAAGATAAAATAAAGATTCTAAATGAAGAGCAGGACAAGGAATTAAAAACTAAAAGATCTGAACTTAAAAAAGAGGGGATGGATAATGAATCTATAGATCTCCAAATTGAAAAGCAGAATTTTAAATTTAGACAACAAGTTGCTAGATTAAAAGAGGTAGAATCATCAGCATTTGAAGAAATTTCTAAAGAGAATGATAATCTTTTAGAATTAGTAAAGAAAATTAATGTTGGTGAAGTGATATCAGAAGAAGAATATGGGACTTTATTAGATAATAATTTAGAATTTTATGAATTAGATATGGGTTCTGAGTCAATTAGAAAATTGTTGTCGAATTTAGATCTAGATACACTTTCTAAAGAGTTGTATAAAGATATTAATTCTAAATCTGCTCAAAGGAGAGTTAGGGTAATTCAAAGATTAAAAATAATAGAAGGATTTAGAAAGAATAATATGAAACCAGAGTGGATGGTATTAGATGTTATTCCTGTTATTCCACCTGATTTGAGACCTATTATTCAACTATCTGGAGGTAAATTTGCAACATCTGATCTTAATGATTTATACAGAAGAGTTATTAATAGAAACAATAGATTAAAAAAATTAATGGATTTAGGAGCTCCAGAGGTTATTTTGAGAAATGAAAAAAGAATGTTACAAGAGAGTGTAGATGCGTTGTTTGATAATCAGCATAGACCTTCTGCACCTGTAGTAAACTCTAGGAGAATCCCATATAAGTCTTTATCTGATAATATAAGAGGAAAATATGGAAGATTTAGAGGTAATCTTTTAGGTAAAAGAGTAGATTATTCAGGTAGAGCTGTAATTACTAGTGGTCCTGAATTATCATTGACTCAATGTGGTCTTCCTAAAAAAATGGCTTTAGAATTATTTAGACCTTTTGTTATGAGAGAAATCCTCTATAGAGGAATTTCACCTAATATTAAGAGTGCGAAAGTATTATTTGAAAGTGCAACTCCTGAAGTATGGGATATTTTAGAAGAAATAATCAAAGATAGACCTGTACTTTTAAATAGAGCTCCTACTTTGCATAAGCAAGGAATTCAAGGATTCTTTCCAATACTTATTGAAGGAGATGCTATTCAATTACATCCTTTAGTTTGTGAAGGATTTAATGCTGATTTCGATGGAGATGCAATGACAGTTCATGTGCCATTATCTGAAAGTGCAATAGAAGAAGTTATAAATCTTACAATGACAGACAGTAATTTATTTTTAGCTTCTGATGCTACTCCTATAGTTACTTTGAAAAAAGATATGGTTTATGGTTGTTATTATGTAACCTCTATTGAAAAAGTAAATTTGGATAAGGTTTTTTCATCCTCAGAAGATTTATTATCAGCATACAATAAAGGTATAATTTCTTTAAGGGAGTTAGTTAAGGTTAGAATAGATGGTAAATTAATAGATTCTTCAGTAGGTAGAATTATTTTTAACCAATCTTTGCATGGAAGTGTTCCTGAGTTTATAAATGATTCAGTAAATGACAAAATCATAACTGATATTGTTGTAAATGCAGTTGATTCAATTGGGAAAAAAGAAACATTATTGATGTTAGATGATCTTAAGAGTTTAGGATTTAAATATGCATTAAAATCAGATTTTTCTATTTCAATTGAAGATTGTCAAATGTTGCCTAATAAAGATGATTTAATTTTAGGAGCAGATAAGGAAATTGAAAAAATTGCAGATAGTTTTAAAGAAGGATTAATAACTAAAAAAGAAAGAGTACAATTATCTACTGATGTATGGAAGGGTGTTACTGACGATATTGCAGAAAAATCTTTAAATAATCTTAAAGAAGGGAATTTATTTAAAACTATTGTTGATAATAAATTTATGGGTGCTAATATTGATCAATTAAAGCAAATTATAGGAATGAAAGGTTTAGTGCTTGATCCTAATGGAAATATAATTGAATTACCTATAAAATCAAATTATGTTGATGGTCTGAGTGTTTTTGAATATTTAGTTGAAGCTAGATCTTCTCGAAAAGGTTTGGCAGATGTAGCTTTGAGAACTTCAAATACAGGATATTTAACTAGAAAAATGGTAGATGTATCTCATGATGTAATCATAAGATTAGAAGATTGTAATAATTTTGGAGAAGGATATATTTTATCTAAAAATGAAGATAGAAAATTAAATTTTGAATCAAGAATATATGGAAGAGTTATATCTGAAGATGTGAAAAATAAAAAAGGTGAAATTTTCTACTCTACTAATACTATTATTGATAGAAAGTTAGCTAAAGAGATAAATAATAATAAAGAAATAGAATCGATTACAGTTAGAACTCCTTTAACTTGTGGAGCTCAATATGGTATTTGTGCTATGTGTTATGGATATGATATTAGTGAAAATGAATTAGTTAAAGTAGGGAAGGCAGTAGGAGTTATTGCTGCTCAATCTTTAGGACAAAAAGGATCTCAACTAACTTTAAACTCAAAACATTTATCTGGTATTGTTGGAGGAGTAGATATGTCTAGAGGTGCTCCTAGGATAGAGGAACTTTTAGAGGCTAGAATTCCAAAAGGAGAAGCAAAAATTGCTGATATAGATGGAGTAGTTAAAATTGAAAATATCAATAATGTTGTAAAACTAAAAATAGTATCTGAAAATAATATAGGAAAAGATTATATTTTAGTTAAAGGAGACGTTCCTGCATTTGAAGGAGAAAAGAAAGTTAATCCGGGCAATTTATTATTTGTAAGTAAAGATGGAACTCAAGTAGTATCTCCATTTAAAGGTCTTGCAAAAATAGAAGACGGTAAAGTTTATGTAGAAAGTACAAAATCTTTGGAAGTAGAATATACATTTGATCCTGAAGATATTATATTGGTATCTGATGGAGAAAAGATTAAAGTAGGAACATTATTAACTAAAGGTAATATAGATCCTAATGTTTTACTTAAAGCAGTAGGTATTCATAAAGCTCAAAAATATATTATTGATAATTTATTGGATACTTATGAAAGTCAAGGTATTAGTGTTTATGATAAACATATTGAGATTTTAGTTTCTCAAATGGGAAGATATGTAAAAGTTCTAGATCCAGGGGATAGTGATGTGTTACCAGGCTCTTATAAAGATATATTTTTTATTAATGAAGAAAATAAGCATTTAAAAGATAAGAATTTGAAAGAAATAAAATTTGAAAGAAAATTATCAGGGATAACCTCAGCAGCATTGCATACTGAAAGTTTTCTTTCAGCAGCTTCTTTCCAAGAACAGGTTAGAGTTCTTTCAGAAGCAGCAATTTCAGGTAAAACTGATTATTTGCGTGGTTTGAAAGAAAATGTTATCATTGGACGTAAAATCCCAGTGGGGGATGAAGCTAGATTAGTTAATGGATAATATAAATATATGTCAAGAATATCACAGTTAGTAAGAAAACCTAGGAAAAGTAAAGTTAAAAATATAAAGTATAAGGCTTTAACATTTACTTATAATTCTAAAAAAAATAAATATACTAGGGTAAATTCTCCATTTAAGAGAGGGGTATGTACTGTAGTCAGAACAACTACTCCTAAAAAACCTAATTCTGCATTAAGAAAAATTGCAAAAGTTAGGTTGTCTAACAAAATGGAAGTTACTGCATATATTCCAGGTGAAGATCATAAATTGCAAGAACATTCTGTTGTTCTAATTAAAGCAGGCAGAGTGCCTGATGTTCCTGTTGCTAAATATCATATAGTTAGAGGTACTTATGATGATGCAGAAGGGGTAGAAAATAGAAAGCAATCTAGGTCTAAATATGGAGTAAAAAAAGGTAAATAAAAAAATATAAGAATTTAATTATGAGAGGAAAAAAAATAACAAAAAGAAAAATAAGTCCAGATGTAAAATATGGAAATGTTAATATAGAAAAATTTATTAACAAGGTTATGATTGGAGGTAAAAAATCTATATCTAGAGTAATTGTGTATGGTGCATTAGAAGAAGCTGCATCAACATTAAAGATTGAACCTCTAGATCTATTTAATAAAGTCATAGAAAACACCACTCCTTCAGTAGAAGTTAGATCTAGAAGAGTTGGTGGTGCCAATTTTCAAGTTCCTATTCCTGTATCTCCTGATAGACAAGTTACTTTAGCTTTAAGATGGATTATATCTGCAGCTAGAGATAGAAAAGGTATGCCAATGAAAGAAAGGTTGGGTAAAGAGTTTGTAGAAGCATATAATAATGCAGGTGGAGCAGTTAAAAAGAAAACTGACATCGAAAAGATGGCAGAAGCAAATAAAGCTTTCTCATATTTAGCTTAATAATTTAAAAATAAATTTAATGGATAATATACGAAATATCGGTATAATAGCTCATATAGATGCTGGTAAAACTACTAGTACAGAAAGAATATTATACTATACTGGAAAAACATATAAAATTGGAGAAGTTCATGAAGGTGAGGCTGTAATGGATTGGATGGATCAAGAAAAAGAAAGAGGTATTACTATTACATCTGCTGCAACCACAACATTTTGGATTTTAAATAATAATAAATACAGAATCAATATTATAGATACTCCGGGACATGTAGATTTTACAGCTGAAGTGGAAAGATCATTAAGGGTTTTAGATGGTGGAGTCGTGGTGTTTGATGGGAAAATGGGTGTAGAACCTCAATCTGAAACTGTATGGAGACAGGCAGATAAATATAATGTTCCAAGAATATGTTTTATTAATAAATTAGATGGAATTGGAGCTGATTTCTATATGTCTTATAAATCAATTATAGAAAGATTAGGTGCCAATATAGTAATAATGCAATTACCTATTGGGGCTGAAAGTAATCTTAAGGGATTGGTTGATTTAGTTACTAAAAAAGCATATATATATACAAATGATTTGGGAACCGATATTAAAGAAGAAGATGTTCCTGAAGATATGAAAGATAAGGTTGAAGAATATCGTACTCAATTAATAGAAAAAGCTTCAGAGTATGATGATTCTGTAATGGAAAAATATTTGAATGGAGATGAATTAACTCACGAAGATATTTATAAAGGAATAAGAGCAGGAGTTATTTCAGGTGACTTATTCCCAGTTTTTGGAGGAAGTGCTCTTAAAAATAAAGGATTTCAGTTATTATTAGATGCAATAATAAGATATTTACCATCTCCTATGGATGCAGGAGATATAAAAGCTTTAAATGATAAAGAGGAAGAAATAGCAATAAAGGTATCTCCGGACTCTCCTTTTTGTGCATTGGCTTTCAAAATAATGTCTGATCCTCATGTAGGAAAATTAACTTTCTTTAGGATATATTCAGGAAAAATTAAAAAAGGGTCATTTATTTATAATTCATCAAAAGGTGTTGAAGAAAGAGTATCGAGGATTCTCTTAATGCATGCTAACCATAGAGAAGAAACAGATGAGTTATCAGCTGGAGATATTGGCGCTATAGTTGGATTAAAAGCAACTACTACAGGAGATACATTGTGTAATAGTTCTGATAAAATTTTACTAGAAAGTATTACATTTCCAGAACCTGTTGTATCTATTGCAATAGAGCCTAAAACTAAGGCAGATCAAGAAAAAATGTCATTAGCTATCCATAAATTGGCAGAAGAAGATCCTACATTCCAAATGAAATCTGACCAGGAAACTGGACAAACAATAATCTCTGGAATGGGAGAGTTACACTTAGATATCTTAGTTGACAGAATGAAACGAGAATTTTCAGTAGAGGCTAATATAGGAGCTCCTCAGGTTGCATATCGAGAAAGTATTACAAAAGAGTCTAATGCTGAAGGTAAATATATTAAACAATCAGGAGGAAGAGGTCAATATGGACACTGTTTTCTTAGAATTAATCCAAGAAACAGAGGTGAAGGTTTCGAATTTAAGAATGAAATTAAAGGAGGTTCTATCCCACAAGAATATATTCCTGCTATTGAGAAAGGTATTATAGAAACTATGAATGCAGGAGTGGTAGCAGGGTACCCTGTTGTAGATGTTTCTGTAACTTTATATGATGGATCTTTTCATGAAGTTGATTCATCTGAAATGGCATTTAAGATTGCTGCATCTATGGCTTTTAAAGATGCTATGAGGATAGCAGCACCTATTTTATTAGAGCCTATAATGAAGGTTGAAGTTGTTACTCCAGATGAATTTTTAGGAACTATAACTGGTAATTTAACAAGTAAAAGAGGATTAATGATTGGAACAGAGTTAAGAGGAAATGCTAGAGTAATAGAAATTGAAGTTCCTTTGGCAAATATGTTTGGCTTTACAACTGAATTAAGATCTATGTCTTCTGGAAGAGCTACTTCTACAATGGAATTTGAAAAATATGAGGTTGTTCCTAAAAATGTTGTTGAAGAAATAACAAAGTCATAATTTTGAGATACCTTATATTCAATATTATTAATTAAGTCTATTTATTTACTAATTTCTTTAGTGCTATAATGGAGAAATTATGCCGGGATGGCGGAATTGGTAGACGCACAGGACTCAAAATCCTGCGAGGATTTCCTCATGAGGGTCCGAGTCCCTCTCTCGGTAATTATTTAAAAGTCATTAATGTTATGTCAAATTTAAATTCTAGTCAATTAAGGAGTGGAACTGTATTTAAAGACGGTAAAGACAATTTGTTGGTATTGAAATATGAGCATGTAACTCAAGGTCGAGGTGGTACAACAATTAAATTAAAAGTTAAAAATATACTAACAGGGTCTATTATTGAAAAAGGTTATAATGTAAATGATAAATTTGAAAGTGTAGATGTAAATAAATCATCAGCTCAATTTCTTTATTCTGATGGAGGAGTATGTTATTTTATGGATTCTACATCTTTTAATCAATTTGAATTCAACATAGAAAATAAATATCTATCACCTGGAGAAAAAATTATAGTAACTTATTTAGAAGATAAGCCAATAGATATAGAGATTCCTAATATAGTAAGCTTAAAGGTGGAATATACAGAGTCCTCAAGTAAGGGTAATACAGTAAATAATGCATTAAAAACAGCAAAACTTGAAACTGGAATGGAAATTAAAGTTCCAATGTTCATTAATATAGGGGATAATATAAAAATAAATACTCAGAATGAAGAATATGTCGGAAGAGCTTAATATAAAAACAAGTGTATTAGAAAATGATATTAGGTTAATAACTTCTAATGTTAAAGATTCTCAATTTGTATCGATTAATATATTTGTGGATGCTGGAAATAGAGATGAAGAGAAAAATGAGCAAGGAATTGCTCATTTTTTAGAGCATATAATGTTTTCTGGCACAAAAAAAAGAAAGGATAATAAAGAGATTAGTTTTGAAGTAGAAACTATTGGTGGTTATTTTAATGCAGTAACATCGGATGAATATACCATTTATTATGTTAAAGTGCCTTATGAAAATTTTCTTAAAGCTTTAGATATAATTTCAGATATGTTTTTAAATTCTACTTTTGACCCAGATTTTATTAATTTAGAAAAAGGTATAGTGAAACAAGAGTTGAATATGTATAAAGATAATCCTAGAAGAACTGTTTATGATAATTTTACTAAATTGTTATATAAAGGCTCTAGTTTATCTGGAGATATAGATAAACAGATAAAATTATTAGATACGATAAATAGAGAAAAAATTCTTAACTTTATATCCAAATATTATTTAAATAAAAATACAATTATTTCTATTGTAGGGAATATTTCAAATTATGATGTTGAAAAAGAAGTTTCAAATATCTTTATGTCAAAAAAATCAATAGAACCTACATATCAACGGAGTAAGGCTGTATTTAATGAAAATGAAAACAAAGTAATTCATGTAAAAAAAGATATTAATCAAAGTAATTTTATATTAGGAGCAAAGGGTTTCTCATTACACACAGAATATTACTATCCTCTAGTCTTAATGTCTACAATTCTGGGAGGAGGAGAAGGGTCTCATTTATTTCAATTTTTGCGAAATAAATTAGGTGTAGCTTATTATGCCTCTTCTTATAATTCTTTATACTCTGATACAGGATACTTTATTATATCTGCTGGTGTTGAAAACAATAGTTTTTTAAAGTCATTACATTCTTTAATTCAATTTTTAAATGAATTTAAAAATGGTAATTTTAACAAAGAAGATATTGATAGAGCAAAAGGGTATGTTCTTGGTGGTATATTATCTCAATTAGAAACCGTAGATAGTATTGCAGATTTTATATTAACTGATTATGCATATTTAGGAAAAGTAAGGAATATAGAAGAGATGAGAGAGAATATAATGTCTGTGAAGAAAAATGATATACTGGATGTATTTAATTTAATTTATAAAGATCTATACTTATCAGCAATAACTTCTGTTAAATATGATGATAATGAATATGATAATATATTAAGAAATGTACGTTAGTATAATTGTAAATTTAATTGTTTTTTTTATTGCATCTTTTACACTCTGGATATTTTTTGTAAAAAAAAGAATATTTTCGAATAATGATTTTTGGGATTTCATATTATTATTATTATTATTTTCTCTTATTGGATACCATTTTCTTTTGTATTTAGGAGTGTTAATAGCAAATTTTATAGCTACTTTAATCTTTTTTAAATTAAAAACTTATCTTTACAACGATATTTTTGATTTTTTTGCCATATTTACAGCTATTATATTTATCCCTAATTTTATTTTCTTAGGCTATATATATTTATTAATATTAGTCTTAGTTATAGTGTTAATATTATTTTTAAGATATATTAATGTAAATTATGGTGTAAGTATTTTTTTATTTGTTTATTCAATATTATACTTTAAGAATAAGAGTTTATGGGCATTTTCTCATAATTATATATATAATTTAGATTTAGATGCCATAATTTTTTTAATCTCTTTTCTTTTTATATTTTTGAATATATTTTTTAAAGCTAATAAAAATACATATAAGAATATTTTGAAAAGAAAAGTTTAGACTGTAGTATTTAGTGAGAATTAATAAGCATATTAATAAACTCAAAGAGTATACTGTTTCAAAGTATAAGATAACATAATTTGTTTCTCGAAGATTTTGTTAGAATTTAAGTGTGAGCTAATAATTTATTAGAATTTAATGAAGTGGAATATATATAATGTACCATACAACTCCACATATCTTTTTATTTTCCTATATTGTGTTATAATAGAGGTCCAAAAATTTTTTTTTTTAATATAAATATGAATATAGATGAGACAAAAAAACAATTAGAAGAGATGAAGTTAAAAGTCCAGAGAGAGATTGCTAATGTAGATAGATCAGTCCAATCTATTCCTGATTCAGAAATTGCAGAAGAATTTGAGGGTGCAGATATAATGAATGGCAAAATAGATAATTTCAGAATAAAAGATAGTTTAATAGAAGAATTGGGTGATATAGATATAGCTTTGTCTAAAATAAAGAAAAATAAGTATGGCATTTGTGAGAATTGCAAAAATCCCATTGAAGACAAAAGATTAGGGATGTATCCTTTTGCAAGATACTGTATGAAATGTATGATACAATTTGATAATGATTAACAATGAGGAAATTTTTGAAATTACATCTAATTATAGTACAAGACTAGATATATTATTATCTGACTCTCAGAACCTTTCCAGAAATCATTTTAGAAAATTAATTAAAGATGGTTTTGTTACTGTGAATGATAATTTAGTCAGGAAGACTAAATTCAAAGTTAATATAGGCGATAAGATTAAGTATAGAGAATTTAAATATGTAAAAGATTTATCAGATATTGTTCCTCAACGAATTAAAATCAATATTATATATGAGGATGAAAACATTATAGTTGTAAATAAGCCTGAAGGATTGGTAGTACATCCAGCAGCCGGGAATCAAAGGAATACACTTTTAAATGGAATTATATTTAAATTAAAATTTGAACATATATTGAATGAAAGACCCGGTGTTGTTCATAGATTAGATAAAAAAACCTCTGGTGTAATCATTTTTGCTAAGAATGAATATACATTAAATTTTTTGATTAATCAGTTTAAATCCAGAGAAGTAGAAAAGAAATATTTGGTTTTAGTAAAAGGTATTGTAAATCCAAATGCATCTAATATAAGTAAAGTTGATAATAAAAATTTTTATATTAAGGGTAATATTAAAAGAAGTAAATATAATAGAAAACTATTTACTCTGTCAGATACAGGAAAAGAGGCTATTACTTATTTTAAAATCATAAAATATATTAATAAGGAATTTACATTACTTGAAGCTTATCCTAAAACAGGGAGAACACATCAAATAAGGGTTTCTCTATCTAGTATAAATCATCCTGTAGTAGGGGATGATGCATATTCTAGAAATTCTATATCCTATCCTCATATGTTTTTACATTCATATTCTTTAAAGATAAATATACCTGATAAGGGAGAACAGGAATTTAAGGCTAATTTACCTAATTTTTGGAAAAATATCCCTGGGGTATATCCTTTGTATAAAGTATAAAGTAATGTCTGAAAAATTTATTAAGATCAATGAAAGTTTTAAGTGCTTATACTGTGGGCTTTTTAATGAAAAAGATAAACACGGGTCATGTAGGAATCATTGTTATTATTGTTTATACTCACTACATGTAGATATATATCCTGGAGATAGAAAAGAGAGCTGTAATGGATTAATGAAACCTATAGATATAAAAACAATTGGTGGTAAAAATATAATATACCATAAATGCTTGAATTGTAATAAAATAAATAAAAATAAATCATTACCTGATGATAACTTAATAAATTTTTATGAACTATATTAAAAGAAAAGACAAAATAAATAAAAAAATCTTGGTATTAATTATTTTTATTGTAATTGTTGGAATATATGTTTTTAGTTCTAGTTTATTAGCTTTTAATAATATAAAATTTCAAAATGATCCTGGTTATAAAGGTTCTTATAAAAATTGGAATAATTTAAATACAATTAATATATTGGTTTTATACAACAATAATGTTTATGGTAATAATTTAAATACATATAATGCTATATTATCCATTGATCCAAAGGGTACAGTATCTGTTCTAAATATACCTTCAAACCTAAACATCTTAACGGCCCCTAATTCTTATCAGACATTAAATACTGTATATGCGGTTGGAAACTTGAATTCACCTCAAACAGGGGTAAATCTGGCCTTAAAATACTTAAGATATAACCTTGCTATCCCAATAGAAGGATATATTTCTTTTAACTCTCATAGCATAGATGTATTAAAAGGTGGAATATCTATAGATTCTTTATATAGTTTCAAATATGGGAAGGTGGTTGTGAATACAGGATATAATACACTAAGTTTATCTTCTATAAAAACTATATTAGGTATTACTAAGGATACTCAGACAAGTTTATATTTAAAAAATACAATATTTGATAGTATAATGTCTAAATATTTAAATCCTTTATCTATTATCGATTTTAGTAAAACATCATCAGGTTTGAAAAGTATTTTTTATTCTAATATTAATAAAGGTTCTTTGAATAATGTTTTATATAATATGTATAAAGTAGGTATAAATAATTTTAAGTCATATTATGTTCCAATTAATGAATCTAATACAAATATTAATCTTAAGAATGTTGATTATTACATAAGAAATAACTTTTTAGATTATTCTTTTTCAAATAGTTCTGTATTAGTACAGATCTTAGATGCATCTAATAGTAATACAGCTGTATATCAATTTAGTAGATATATTGATAATTTAGGAGGGAATATATCGTCAGTGGGTATTTATAATGGTAATCAAAAGAAGGATTTAATATATGTAAGTAATATTAAAAAATATGCATATGATGTTTCTGTTATTAAAAAGATTTTAGGAGATAATAATGTTAAAATAATTGATAGAACCCCTAGTTTTTTTTATACTGGGTCAATAATCGTTGTTTTAGGTACAGATGATACTTATATTTATTAAATAAAGATATGTCAGGACACTCTAAGTGGTCTACAATTAAAAGGTCAAAGGAAGCAAATGATAAACAAAGAGCTAAATACTTTACAAAAAGCTTAAATCAAATAGTTATGGCAGTAAGGTATGGTGAAGATAATATCGAGAGTAATCATTTATTAAAGACTGCAATAGAAAATGCCAAATCTTTAAATATTCCAACAAAATCAATAGAGAATGCGATAAGAAAGGGAAGTGGAAAAGATAAAGAATATTCTAATTTTGAAAATGTGTTTTATGAAGCTTATGGACCTGGAAACGTCTCTATATTAATTGAATGTTTTACAGATAACAAAAATAGAATAGTATCTGAAATAAGATTAGTTCTAGAAAGGAATGAAGGAAAAATACTTAATAATGGTACTGTTAATTGGCAATTTGAATTACAAGTACTTTTTATATTAAAAATAGAAACTGATTCTAGCAAGAAAAATAAAGTAAATTATCAATCTATTAATAATTTTTCAAAAATAATAAATAAAGATGAATTCGAAGGTGATATATTGGATATGGATGGTATTCTTGATTATGAAATTAAAGAAGATGCTTTTTTCTTATATATAGATCCTGAAAAGGTGAAGTATTTAAAGGATTTGTTAGAAAGTAAGAAAATATTAATTGATAGTATTGAAAAAATATATGTTCCTAAAATGAAAATGGATGTGTCAGATGAAAATATTAGTAAAAATAATAAATTAATTGATTTGCTGAGTAATATCGATAATGTAGAGAATGTTTATGGTAATATATAGATATGTCTAAAAAAATATTAGGAGTAGATCCGGGGTTTGCTATATTAGGTTGGGGATTCATCGAGGGAGTCGGTATATCCAACGTTAATACAGTAGAGTGGGGTGCTATAACTACAAGTTCAAAAGAAAAAATAGAGGACAGATTACTTTTAATATATAAAGAATTATCAAATATAGTATCATTATTCAAACCTGATGAAATAGCATTAGAAAAATTATTTTTTAATACAAATTCAAAAACTGTTATATCTGTTGGTCAATCTCAAGGTATAGTTTTATTAATTGCAGCATTAAATAAGATTCCTATTTATCAATATACTCCACTACAAGTGAAAAATTCACTAACGGGTTATGGTGTGGCTAATAAAAAACAAATACAAAATATGTTAAAATTAGTACTAAAGCTAGATGATATTCCAAAACCAGATGATGCTGCAGATGGAATAGCATTAGCATTATGTCATTTACAAACAAATATTTATGATAGGATATCTTAAGGGTTTTATACAATATAGAGGAAAAGGATATATAGTTATTAATGTTAATAATATTGGATATAAAGTTGAAGTCACAGAGAAATTGTTAGACCTTTCTTATCAAAGTTCTGAAATTGAACTATATATTTATCCTGAATCTTCAGAAAGAGGATCTAGATTATTTGGATTTTTAGATGAAAAAAGTCTTAATATTTTTGAATTATTATTAACTGTAAATGGAATTGGCCCTAAGGGAGCTTTAAATATATTATCTAATAGTAATGTAGATGAGTTATCTTCTGCTATTGATAGGGCAGATGTTAAATTTTTATCATCAATTCCTTCTTTGGGGAAAAGAATGGCTGAAAGAATGATTTTAGACTTAAAAGGTAAAATTGATTTTTCTGAAAATTATGGAATTTGGAGTTCAGTAAGAAGTGCTTTAGTAAATTTAAACTATTCTAATGTAGAAATAGATTCTATTAGGGAGGAGTTTAAAGAAAAATATGAAGATATAGATGATACCTCAGAAGCTATAAGGATGTCTATACTACTTTTAAATGATAGTAAAAAATATGAATAAAGATTTAATAAAGGAAAATGATTTATTTAAAAATATAAGACCAATGACATTTAATGATGTTATTGGACGAAAGAAAGAGAAACAGAATCTTTCAATATTAATTGATGCTGCAAAATCAAGGGGAGATGTTTTAGATCATATATTATTCTATGGTCCCCCAGGACTGGGTAAAACAACGTTATCTTCTGTTGTTGCAAGTGAAATGGGAGTTAATATAAAAATAACTTCTGGTCCTGCATTAACTAGGGCTGCAGATATAGCGTCAATAGTTACTAGATTGTCAAAGGGTGATATCTTATTTATTGATGAAATACATAGATTAAATAAAATAATAGAAGAAAAATTATATTCTGCTATGGAAGATTATGCTTTAGATGTAGTTATAGGCACTGGACCTTCTGCAGATATAGTAAGGATTGACTTAAATCCATTTACTATAATTGGAGCAACTACTAGGATAGGTTTGATTGCAGCTCCTTTACGAGAAAGATTTGGAGCCATTTTTAGATTGGATTACTATACTCAAGAGGATATTGCCGAGATTGTATTTAGAAGCGCAAATATACTTGATGTAAAGCTAGATAATGGTGCTATATTAGAGATTGCTAATAGAAGTAGAGGTACTGCAAGAATAGCAAATAGATTATTAAAAAGAGTAAGAGATTATGCTCAGGTATATAATATTAGTAATATAAAAAAAGAAGACGCAATTAAGGCCTTTGAAGCCCAAAGTATAGATAAAATGGGGTTAGATGAACTAGATTTAAAAATCTTAGAAGTTATCGTGATAAATTTTAATGGTGGCCCTGTAGGTATAAGTACTATTTCTGATTCAGTCTCAGAAGAAGTTGAGACTATTGAAGACGTTTGTGAACCATTTTTAATTCAATCTGGATTTATTAAAAAAACTCCAAGAGGTCGTGTTGCAACAAAATTTGCATTTGATTATTTACAAATTCCTTACAATGAAGAACTTTCTATTATATAAAAATATCAGGATAATTAGTCTTATAAGTAGTTTTCTTATAGTGCTATTAACTTTTATTGTACTTATATTTTTTCAACAAAAATCTTTTATTATAGAATTATTATTAATAATAATAGCTTATCTAGTATCTTTATTAATAATAAATTTTAATTTTAATGTTAAAGAACTCTTCAGCGTATTGATAATGCCAAGTTTAATTGTTTTTTTATTTTTTTCTTTTTTAACTTTATATCAATCTTTATATCAAAATATTTATTTAATCATATTTTTAGGACTAGTATATTTTGTTTTTCTTTATGCATCATTTATACATATGAGTATTATTAATGTTTTAAAATTTGAAAAAGTTCCATTAGTACGTTTCTCATATACAATTAATTACATAATTATTACAGTATTGGCTTATTTTTCTTTTTTGTATAGTTTCTTACAAAAAGATATTTTTCTTATATTGTTGTATATAATTATATTTGCCTTTATTATAATTTTTGAAAATTTAATATCATTAGAGTATGAAGTAAAAGATAGGGTGCTGTATGTTTGTATTGGAATTGTAATATTTTTGATATTAGGTATTTTCTTCCTTTTTTATCCTATATCCATATTTATTGCAGCATTGTCATTATCTCTTGTAATGTATATATATAATGGAATATTATTGCACAACAGAATAAGTAGAATGGGTGTATTTAATTATTTTGAATACTTTATATTTTCCTTAATAATCATCATATCCTTGATATATATTCCGTCGTGGGGGATTGCTGGCCATCTATAGATACAGGAATCATAAATTAGTTATTATTGCAATTAGTACATATAAATAATCCGATTTTTTACAGTTTAAAATAATTATATTACAGATAGATAATCTACAAGTCGTCCTAAATGTATTGGTACAAAGCCAAAAGTAGGGGAATACACACATAGGTAACCCTATAGTAATATAATAATGATCAATAATATAACGGGGGATTTATGACTTATAGTATTTTTTAAAGTGGTGTGGATAAGTCGGCAATATATATAAATATTGTGCTAAGTATAGTCTATTTATGTTCAGTGGTATTAGTATTAGAAATAAAAAACAAAATATATTTTTTAAATAGGTTTGTATATTATAGAGAGTATTGTATATGAGAAGAGAAGTCCCTATTCTTTTAAATTGAGATATCTAGTCGCCATTTATATAACTGAGTATAATCACCCTTATACTCAGTTATATAAATTTATCCTTTCAAATTCACTCCCCTTCTATACCCCTCTATTTTGAACGTTTTGCACCTTAGATATATCAATATACCTTTTTCTCTTAAATTAGACTAACTTATTTTAATTATTTATTTAATTAAAGATATGTATTTATTCTCTTCTAAGTTTATGTAACTTTTTTTTAATTTACCAATATTATTATTCTTTTTAATAAATTAAGGAAAAATATATTTTATAATATCAATATAGCTTTAAACTAGGAAAATATAGTAATATGATGGAATTTATTATTTCCTTAAATATATAATTTAACCTCTTAATATAAAAGACTACTCCCCTGCTAGTGTCCCGGAGAAGAGGATCTATATTCTATTTATGTTGTTATGAAAGTATAAATGAGTCCTTTTTATGATATTAATAGTATTTTAATACTTTGGAGTATATAATATTAATATTATTTTATATAAGGTTATATTGTATGTCTGATACTAAAATAGATTTAACAAAAAATGGTCCTTTAAAAGTTTCTGGAGATTTTACTATAGAAGATGAAAAAGGTAATTTAATAGATACTATAAATATGGATGAAGTCTATTTATGTCGATGTGGAAATTCTTCAGAAAAGCCTTTTTGTGATGGAACACATGCAATATGCCACTTTGATTCATCTGTCGGTATGCAAGATTATTCTTCATGAAAATTTTTCTAAAAGATAAAAAACAATTGTCTCAAGATATTTTTGAATTTGTATTTACTCCTGAGAAAGAAATTAATTGGATCTCTGGTCAATTCCTACAATATTATATAGATTGTAAAGATGATACTAGAGGTTCAGATAGATTTTTTACAATTACTTCTTCTCCTTTAGAAAAAGATATACTTTTAACTACTCGATTCTCTATTCCTGGAAGTATGTTTAAACAAAAATTAAAAGATTTAAAAATTGGAGAGAGTATCTCTGCAGAAGGTCCATGGGGAAAATTTGTATTAGATAATGATTATGAATCTAAAAAACTTTTTTTTATTGCTGGAGGAATAGGAATTACTCCATTTAGATCAATCATTAAAGATTTCTTATTAAAAAAAGAGAATAATGTAGATATTACCCTACTCTACTATAATAAAACTGATAAATTTATTTATAGAGATGAATTTGATAATAGTTTTGTAAAAACATATTATCAAGTTGGTAGTATGAGTATGAATTCTTTAAAAGATAATATTGTAATATCTACAAATTCTTTATATTATGTCTCAGGGCCAGAGGGTTTTGTGAAAAATACAGAAGATATTCTTATAAATCAACTTAATATTCCAAAAACTCTTATTAAAACGGATTTTTTCCCAGGTTATACTTCAGTATAGCATTGAAACTATATCTCTTTTCATATAGTATATTAACTATATGGATCCAATTATACTAGATCATAAAAAAGATTTTCTATTAAATCTTTTAAACAATAATTATAGTAATGAAACTATATATAATTATAAGAGAGATTTATCTTTATTTGAATTATTTTTAACATTTAAAAATATTGAATTTGAAAATATTGGCAAAAATGATATTGTCATATTTAAAGACTTTTTACGTACTGGTGAGTATATAAATATATTAAAATTGGATACAAATAATGTCCATAATTTCAGTAAAGATTCTAAAGGTAATCTTTCTCCTAGATCTATTAATAGAGTATTATCATCTCTTAGAACATATATTAGATATTTAATAGATTTTGATTTAGATTTTCCTATATCTCCAGAAGTAATTAAGTTAATTAAAACAGAAAAAAAATCATCTCAAGTTGCAGAATTTGATGAACTTATAAGATTAATAGAATTTCCTTCTATTTATGAGAAAAATGATTTCGTAAAATTAAGAAATAGAGCTATATTAGAGACTTTATTTTCTACAGGTATGCGAATTTCAGAACTTGTATCTTTGAATAAAGATCAAATTAATGATGATGGAAAAATCTATGTTTTAGGAAAAGGAAGAAAACAAAGATTTGTGTATCTTACTGAAAGAGCCAAGAAAAATATTTTTAATTATTTAGAATTACGAAATGATGAAAATAATGCCCTATTTGTTCCAATAAGAGGAGGGAGAAATGGAAATGTAAATTCAAGAATATCTACTAATTATATTCAGGATAAGATTTCTTTTTATAGAAAAAAAATAGGAATAATAGTTCCTACGAGTGCTCATAGTTTAAGACATGGTTTTGCTACTTATTTAGCTGAAAAAGGTGCTAATGCAGTTGCAATTCAAATACTTTTGGGTCACGAATCTTTACAGACTACAAATAAATATATGCATGCTTCTGATAAATATGCAGAAGAAACTCATAAAAAGTATCATCCATTAAAAGAATAAATTTTTAATTACAACCAGGTTGTGAGTTATTATAATTAGGTTTAACTGGGTTATCATTATATTTATTTATTATACTTCCACTTCCTGGATAATAGGTACACAATGTTCCCCCATTATTATAAATTGAATATTGGAATACACTAGGTACTGATGTTAATGATTGCTCTTTTAATTGTACTTGCTTTGATGTTCCTCTATATTGAGAATATGCATTTATTATATATTGTTGTATAAATTGAGGAGTACTACTAGCATACTCTTTTTTACTTGAAAATAAAAATGATACTAATATAAGAGATACGACAAATATAGATAAAACGATGTATTTTATATTATGTTTATTCATTGTTATTTTAACTTTTAATACATTTATAATATAATATATGTTATCTTAAAGTAAAGGGGTATCTTAAATCTATTGCATTAGTATAAATAATGAAGAAGTTATTAAATAAAATTTTTAATCCACCATTGGATATTCTTGTTTTTAAAATATATATATATTGGTTTCTATTAGGAATATCTATATTTATATTTTTTTCTAATTATATTTCTAGTATATTTGCATCATTAGTCCTTCTAATTTTTTCGTCTGGTTTTTTTATCTTAAGATATTTAAGAGGAGATATAAAATTACCATCTAAATTCGCATACTTATTCCCTATTTTCATTCTTATATCAATTTTATCTGTTTTTTTTAGTGTTGATAAATATGCTTCTATATTAAGTTTAATTATATATATTTCTTTATTTATAATATTTATTCTTTCTTTTGATATTTTATCTAAGTCAAAGATTTTGCAGTGGTTCTTATCGTGGTTATTATTTGTAGGATCTATATTTTCTATTATAGGACTAGTTTATTATTTTGAAGGATTCAGTAAATATTTTGTAGGTACATTAAATAATTCTTTTGTATCTAGCGCCTTCTTACTTTTGCTTATACCAATTTCTTTTTATTTTTATATTTTTTCTAATAAAATTTCATTAAAAATAATCACTCTGATCTCTTCATCTCTTTTAGTAATATCTTTATTCTTAACATTTTCATATTTTGGATATATTGCTTTATTAATAGAATTGATATGTATATTCTTTATTTTAAGGGAATATTGGATAAAAGATTTATTAAAAATTTTTGTATTAATAATATTTATAGCTTTACTTTTTATTGCTATTTTTAATCACCACAAACCTTTTAATACTTTCTATAATAAGTCTAGTAATATAACATCTGTTTTGAATATATCTTCAAATCAAAGAATTGCCTTATATAAAAATGAATGGAATATTTTTCTTAAAAGACCTATATTAGGCTATGGTGTAGGTACTGTCTCTGATATATTTAAAAAATATGAATATTCTCCTTGGTTATATATTAATCATGGTTATAATTTTTTTATAGATATATTTTTGGAAGTAGGTATATTTGGAGGATTATCCTTTTTAATCTTTTTCGCATTTATTTTATATAAAGGTTTTTCAAATATATTTTCGAATTCTAAATACTTGAAATATCAAAAAAAATCCCCTGATAATTTTATATTCATTCCAATATTTATCTCTATTTTAGGTGTCATATTTTATTCTTTTTTTAATAATGACTTATCGAGTATTGCTATCTTATTACCTTTATTTATATTTGTAGGAATTATATTTAATTATTTTACAACTGAATATAAAGTTTTAAATGGAGTTTCTCGTATTATGTTTATACTATCTATTCTTTTAGTATTTGTCTCTTTTGATATGTATTTATCAGGTATATTTTACAATAATGGTATAAAAATTTTGGATGGTAATTTAAATATTACTAAACCTCAAGTAAATACTGCTCTAAGCTATTTTAATAATTCTTCTTTGTTATTTCCTTTTAATTATAATACATACAATGAAAAAGGAATTAGTTATGAATATTTAAAAGAATATAGTAGTGCTATATCTAATTTTAAAACATCATTAAGTATTAATACTTATAATCCAAATACAAATTATGAATTAGGGAAAGCATATTATTTTAGTAGTAAGTATAAAAAATCATTATTATACTTTAAAGATGCCTATAATTTTAATAAGTTATATTCACCTGAATATGATTTGTCTTTAGGAGAATATTATACATTTAGACATCAAAAGAATAAAGCAATAAAGGTATATAAAGAATCTTTAAAATCTTTCCCATTAAAAAATAAATTATATGAGAAATATTCGCAAATTTTTAATAATAATGGATTTAACAATAATCTTTCATCTATTTATTCTGATTTATATTCAATAACAAAGAATAAATATTATTATAATTTATACAAAAAGTTATCTCCTCTACAAATACAAATAAAAAATAATAGTAAAGTTACTACAAAAGTTAAAGTTAAGACTCCAGTAAAAAAATAAATTAATTACTTTCTATGGTAGATACAATATCATCTTTATTAAGGTTAATAAGTTTTACACCGGATGTATGTCTATTATGAGTAGGAATTGATTTAAGTTCCATTTTTATAATTTGACCTTTATTTGAAATTATTAAAATTTCATTATTGTCACTGTTTATAATTTTCATTGAAGCAATCTTTCCTGTTTTATCATTTATTTTTGAAGCAAATACTCCCTTTCCTCCTCTTAATTGAGTATTATACTTTCCTACTGGAGTTTTCTTTCCAAATCCTTTTTCACTAACAATTAATACTTCTGTTTTATCTTCTACAATTCCAACCCCAACTACTTCATTATCATGAGACATTTTAATTGCTCTTACTCCTCTAGAAGCTCTCCCAGTTTCTCTTACATCTTTTTCTTTAAATCTAATAGAATTGGCATTTCTTGTTACAACTATAATTTCTTTTTCTCCATTTGTTTTTTCAACCCATTTTAATAAGTCATCTTTATCTAATTTAATAGCAATAATTCCATTCTTTCTAATATTAGTAAGATTTGATATTTTGGTTTTTTTTACAATACCTTTTTTAGTAGTCATAAATAAATATTTAGTATTAATATCTGCTTTATCGAGTGTTATAACAGCATTAATATTTTCGCCTCCTTCTAAATTGATAAAATTTACCATAGGTTGACCTTTAGCTACTCTTGAAAATTCTGGAATTTCATATACTTTTGATTGAAATACTCTTCCTTTATTTGAAAAGAATAAGATATCATTTAATGTACTAGTCATTATTGCATGTGAAATCACATCTTCCTCTTTTGTAGTCATTCCCATAATACCTTTTCCTCCTCTATTTTGTACTCTATATGTATCTGGAGATATCCTTTTTATATATCCACTTTTACTTATAGTAATAAGAGTTTCTTTATCTTCGATAATATCTTGAATTTCAAATTCTCCTACTTTTGAATTAATAACTTTAGTTAATCTATTATCTCCATATTTTTGAATTATTTC
>JAJZWL010000010.1 GCA_021846685.1 bacterium
TCAAAGGTGTTAATCTTAAAAGGAAAGTATTAAAAAAATCAAAGTCTTAAAAGTATTAATAGTATTCCTAAATCCATATCTATGAGTCCTGAATTTGAAAGAGAGTACAAGTGTACCAATTTATGATAAAGTTCTTTCAATTTATCATTATTATACTTATTTTCTTTTAATTTAAGAACTCCATATTCTGTAATATTTAATAAGAAAGGTTTGCTTTTTAATTTTTGAGATATATTTTTATTAGTCTCTGTTTTAAAATTATTTACAAGTATAATAATTTCTATTTGTCTTATTATCATGTTAATTATTCCTCTCAGGTCTGAATCTATAGCTTTTAATATTTCATAAGATTGAATAATATTTTTCTTATCATTTTTATTAATTGCATTTATAAGATCCCATATAAGTAGTGTATTTTTTTTAGTTATAATATTATTTATTATAAATTGTGAATCCTTAATTTCTTTTTCAGGATAAATATAACTAAAAATTTTATCTACTTCTGTTTTTATAGTATCTCTATCATCCAGAAAAACATTTTTTAAATAATTAATCACTTGAGTATTTGTTTTTATATTTTCTTTTTGAAATAAGGAAATTATAAAATTATCTATATTATCCTTTATAATTGGGATGCTTTTTATTCCTTTTACATCTTTTTTAATATGTAAATATATATTGTCATCAGTTATAAAATCTTTTAGTTCAGGAATTGTCTTTTTAGCATTTCTTATTGCTATAACTCTTTTTTCAGAAAAAATACTTGTATTAGATATCTCAAATATTATAGATTGAGGATCTGTTTCTTCTTCATCTAATATTTGAATAGGTATACCAGAATGATTCTTCTTTATAAAAGATATAAAATCAGTATAATCTTCAGTTTTTAAAAATTGTATCATTTCTTATATTCTTGATAAGAGACAATTATAAGAGAAAGTAAACCTCCTGATAATGCAAACAGTATGATATTTAATGTTTTTGAAGGAATTATATCTATAGTTGTAATCTCTGGTGGGTTATATTCAATAAATGATTGTTTTATACAGCTAGGAATAGGTATTAATTTAGAATTTGTCTTATCTATTATCAAAGCCTGTTTTTGAGCTTTGACACAAGACAGATATTCTTTGTCTAACACTTTTTGTATATATTGTTTAGCTGTTCCAGTATATATTGTTTTTTCAAAAGCTCTTGTCCATTCTTCTGAAAGATTTTGGTTAGTTGTTGTTATTTGAAGAGAAACTATATTTACTGATACCTGAATTGATCGAATATTTACTCTGAAATAAGATAGTTCACTGGCAGTATATTTTTGATTTCCAGTAAAATTTTTATATGCAGAATCTATTGCGTGGTTTGTCTGTAAATATCCAGTAAGGTCAGGTGCATCATTTGTATATAGGTTAATAGAACTTTGATATTTTGTTGGAGTAAATTTTGTATATACAAATCCTAAAACCGCAAAGGCTAAGGTAAGTATTATAATAAATATATATCTTTTTTTTATTACGGTTATATAATCTTTTAACTCAATCATAGTAATTTATTTGCATCTAATATTAAATTTACCATCTTATCTGCAAATTTATTTTTTTCCCTAGGTACATGTGTAAATGTTATTATATCAAAATTTTCAGATAAAGTACGAATTCTCCCCATGATTTCTTTTAATACAGCATCTTTTATCTTATATTCTCCTTTAATTTGTCTTATTAACAGCTGACTATCTGAAAAACAGTCTAATGTCTTAATTCCATATTTGACTGCTAAAAGTATACCTTTCTCCATTGCAGTGAATTCTCCCTGATTATTAGTTCTAATACCTAAATATTTGCCATCGAAATCTAATAATCTATCATCTTCAAATAGAAAAAAACCATATGAGGATTGTCCGGGATTTCCTCTTGAGCCTGCATCTGTATATAACGTAAAATTTTTCATCTCTGAAAGTTATTATATAATCTAAGCTAGGTAGAAATCAAATTTATATTATTGTTTCTTTTTTTAAATTTATATATACTTAAGTTAATGAAGGATTCATATAACATATTTAAGATATTAATGATATTTATTATCTTTATTGTATTGGGCTATTTTATTAGCTTTAGGGTTACTTCTTTTTCTTCTTTTACCTTTATTATTTGGGTAGTATTTGTAATAATTGTTATATTTTTGTATTTAGTATTTTTTAAATTAGAGGCTGGTATTTCTGATAAATTGAAAAATTTAGAATCCTTACTTAAACACAAAGATTCACTAGAAGAAACAGGGAAGTCAAGTTACTCAGATACCAATTCTTCTTTAGAATCTATAGAACCTGATATTATTTCAATAACTGCACATGAAATAAAGACTCCAGTATCAATAATAAAAGGATATACCGATTTACTTTTAAATGATAGTGAATTTTCTGCAGGAATTAATGATAAAGCTAGAGAATATATTAAGAGAATAGATTCGTCTTCTAATGAAATTTTTTCATTAGTGGAAAATTTTTTAAATGCCACAAAAATTGAAAATAATAAATTGTCTTTAAATTTAGAAAAATTCAATATAGTAGATTTAGTAGGGGATATTGTAGATAATATGGAAAATGAAGCTTCAATAAAAAAACAACATATATTAATTAAAAAAATGAAAAATATTCCTATGATTTCAGCAGATAAACTTAAAATAGAAGAGGTTATTAATAATTTAATAGAAAATGCTATTAATTATAGTCCTGAAGGTGCAGATATTACTGTATTAATTAATTTTGATGCTAAATTTGTAGAAGTTGCTGTAAAAGATACCGGATTTGGTATATCATATAATGATCAAAAAAGAATATTTTCTAAATTTTTTAGATCTGATAATGTGAATATAAGAAAGGTTGGCGGAACAGGATTAGGTTTGTATATATCATCTAAAATAATTGATATGCATCATGGAAATATTTCTGTTACAAGTAATGAAAATGAAGGTTCAACTTTTTCATTTAAATTACCAATTAATGTATAATACATAGATATGAATAATAATAATGGTAAAAAAATACTTTTAGTTGAAGATGATTTATTCTTATTAGATGTGTATACTCAATTTTTTACGCAGAGAGGATATATTGTAGTATCTGCCTCTGATGGGGAAGAAGGTATAAATAAGCTTCTAGAGAATGAATACTATTTTATAATATTAGATATCATGCTTCCTAAAAAAACTGGGATAGATATATTAAAGGAGATTAAGAAAGAAGGAAGTACAATAAAAGATGTTCCTGTATTTATGCTTACTGCAGTGGGTTATGATGAAATCATAAAACAAGCCTTTCAAATAGGGGCAAATGGATATTTTTTGAAATCATCTTCTCTTCCAAATCAAATCATTGATGAAGTAGAATCTTCTATAAATAATTCACAAGTTCCCAAATAATTTGAAATACTTATTTTTTTTTAGTATACTACTCTAGAATTATGGCAAATATTAAATCATCAAAAAAAGATATAAGAAGAATCAAGAAGAGAACCTTTATTAATAATGGTTATAGAATAGATTTAGATAAGAAGAAAAAAGATTTTCTAAAAGAACCTAGTGAAAAGAAACTTCCTGAGATATTTTCTGTTTTAGATAAGATGTCTAAAAAAAATATTATTCATCCTAATAAAGCTTCTAGAATTAAAAGTAGAATGTCCAAGATGGTTTTATCTTTAAAGAGATAAATCTTATGGATAAAATCAGAAATTTTTCTATAATTGCTCATGTTGATCATGGGAAATCTACCCTTTCAGATAAATTAATAGAATTTACTCACACGGTATCAGTAAGAGATCTGAAAGATCAATATTTAGATAATATGGATCTTGAAAGAGAAAGAGGTATTACCATTAAACTTCAGACAATAATGATGGAGTATAAGGGCTATAGATTAAATTTAATAGATACTCCAGGGCATGTAGATTTCTCAGGAGAAGTTGCACGCTCTCTAATGGCATCAGATGGAGCATTGCTTCTTGTAGATGTAATGGGGGGTATAGAAGCTCAGACTTTAGGAAATTATTTAAAAGCATTAGATTTGGGAATTCCAGTAATTCCAATTTTGAATAAAGTAGATATAGAAAATATTGATATAGAAAAAAGTATTGATTCTATAGTTAATATTTTAGGATTTGATAAAAATGAAATAATTTTAGCATCTGGAAAATCTGGAATTGGAATAGAGAAAATATTAGATACTATTATAGAAAAAATTCCTGCACCATCAGGAGATATTAATAAAAGTTTTAGAGGGTTTATTTTTGATTCATTTTTTGATGAATATAAAGGTGTAGTACTTTTAGTGAAAATATTAGATGGTAGTTTGAAAATTTCAGATAAAATATATTTTTCATCAAATGCTAAAGAAATTACAGTTCTTGATATAGGTCATATAGCAGGGAGTTTTATTCCTCAAAAAAGTGTATCTGTAGGAGAAGTTGTTTATATAGCCACAGGCCTTAAAAGCATCAAGGATGTAGTTATTAAGGATACTTTAGTAAAAGATCTCAAAAGTGAGCCTCTTTTCCCTATTACAGAGGAAAAAAGTATGGTTTTTTCTTCTATATATCCTATTGATTCTGCTGATATTGAAAAATTTAGAGATTCTGTAGAAAAATTATCTATAAATGATGCTTCCTTTAACTATACTCCTTGTTCAAATTCTATTTTAGGATTTGGATATAGATGTGGATTTTTAGGACTTTTGCATATGGATATAATAAAAGAGAGGCTTTCTCGTGAGTATAATATAGATATATTTGTATCTTTTCCATCTGTTGAATATAAAATGATATTAAAAAATACCAAAGAAGAAGTTCTTATATCACAAGCACAAGACTTAATTGATGAATCGCTTATTGATTCTATTGAAGAACCATATGTAAGAATAGATATTATAGTTCCTAAAATTTATTTTGGAGTTATTATGGAATTTGTATTATCAAGAAGAGGGGAGTTTATCAATTCATCCTTTTACAATTCTTCTATAAATCTAGAAAGAACACTTTTTAATTTTGATGTTCCTCTCTCTTCTGTTATTTATAATTTTTTTGATGAATTAAAGTCAGTTAGCTCAGGAGAAGCTTCTATGGATTACTCTTTTGTGGGGTTTAGAAAATCAGATATTAAAAGGTTGGATTTTTTAATTAATCATGAATTAGTAGATCCACTTTCAATTCTTATACATACTCAGGAAGCAGAAAGAGAAGCAAAATCCTATGTATCTAAAATGAAAGATATAATTCCTAGAAAGAATTTTTCTATAGCAATACAAGCTACATTAGATGGGAAAATTATTGCAAGAGAAGATGTGAAACCTTTTAGAAAAGATGTTACTCAAAAATTATATGGAGGAGATCCTACTAGGAGAATGAAACTTTTAGAAAAACAAAAAAAAGGTAAGAAAAAATCATTAATGTTTGGAAAGGTAGAGATTCCATCAGATCTATTTATTAAGTTATATTCCCAGTTATAAGTGCTATAAATTCGCTCAAGGATAAATTAGAATCTCTTATTCTATATAAAGAATAAGAATTTTTTAAATTTTGTATATCTTTATTAAAATTATCATCTACTAATCCTGCTATATAGCCATAATATTTTAGACGAGAAGAAAGTATAATTTCTTTTTTTATATTGTTACTCCTAAAAGGTGATCCACTTGGGTATGCTATAAATTGGACACTATTTCCTAGTTTTTTTTCTAAAACAGATTTAGATACAATTATTTGGTAGTTCATTTCTCCTAAAGTAAGATTTCCCAATGCAAGATGAGTTACTGTATGTGATTCTATTTCCATACCATGCAGATACATCTGTTTTATTTGTTTCCAAGACATATATTTATGTGTTTTTGTTTTGGATCCTACAAATCCAGTTATAATATTAAATACTGCAATATCATGATATTTTAATAGTAATGGATATGCATATTGAAAAGCACTTTCCCTTCCATCGTCAAATGTTAGTATTATAGGATTCTTAGGTAATGGAAAATTATAATAGTAATTATTATATAAAGTATTCATGTCAATGGTATGATAATCATGTGTCTTTAGATATTGGAGTTGTAATTTAAAATCCTCTGTTGTCAATGTAAGATAATAATCAAGTTTATATGCATATTCTGATGAATAATTTTGTCTAGATGGGTATTGAGGAGCAACTCTATGTAACATCATTATAGGGATTTTAATTATACGATTATACTGTCTTGCATAATATATAATAATTGGCGTATTTAATGAAAATAGTCCTACATTAGTAAATTTATCATGTTTATTTATTGTAAATGTAAAATAATGAGTATTATAATATTGAGGAATTCTTATATTGCTGTTAGAATTTTTTAAAGAAAAGTTAATTTTTAATGTGTTTTTAGTAATATATTTTATTTTATTTATATTTATTGAAAGTGGAGAGTATTTTGATTGTATAAATTCTTTGAAATCTGAATAATTGATAAATTTATTTTGTTCTGATTGTGTAAGATTACTCCAAAAGTATTTAGTTTTTCCATTAAGGACTGAGTTTATATTATTCTCTATGAAATATATATTTGAAACTGAGTTTATTTTTGAAAATATAATAGACGAGGAGAGTGGTACTATAAATACTAGCAAAACAGATAAAGAAATTACTCCTTTTTGTGATATAAATTTATTTATCATGCTTTTTATATTATAATACATACATATATATATGGATACTATAAAAAATTATTTCTATTCAATGAGGCCAACACAATGGATTAAAAATCTATTAGTTTTTGGATTCATATTTTTTAATCAAGATTTATACAATTTACATGATTTTAAAATTGTATTTTTTACTTTTATAGCATTTATATTTGTTTCTTCTTCTATATATCTTATCAATGATGTTATTGATTATAAGAGAGATGCACTCCATCCGATAAAGAGAAAAAGAATCATAGCTTCTGGGAAGATACCAAGAGATTCTGCTTTAATTTTTTCATTTATTCTTTTTATAATAGGATTAGTAATTTCCTTTTATATAGGAGAGTATTTATTATTAATATATATTCTATATTATATTTTATTTATAATTTATTCTGTTTATTTGAAAAATATATTAATAATAGATGCATTAACTACAGCATCAGGTTTTGTACTTAGGGTTTTAGCTGGAGGAGTAGTTATTGGTCTGGCCATAAATTCTTGGTTTGTAATCTTTATTATTTGTGCATCTTTATTTATAGCATTTGGAAAGAGAAGAGCTGAGGTTACAATGATGAGTTTTAAAAAGGCTATTGTACATAGAACAGTGCTGAGTTCTTATCCCAAGGAATTATTGGATAATCTTATTTCAATGACTGCAGCTATAACATTTTTATCTTATATATTATTTTCATATAATGAAGATATTCATTCAAAAACTCCCAATATAATCTCCTCTTTACTTCCAAGTCATCTTAAAAATCCGCATTGGTTTAAAATTACAATTCCTATTGCATTTTACATTCTTGCAAGATACATGTATAACATATATGTAAACAAAACAGCTGATACACCAGAAACTATTTGGTTTAAAGATAGATATATTTTAATATCAATTATGTTATATATTCTGGCTTCTTTTGTAACTTTATATCTTGTATAAAATTTTAATTACATAATCAACCATATGTTAGATGATCTAAATGATAAACAGAGAGAAGCTGTACTTATTGATATAAATACTCCTGCTTTAATAATTGCAGGAGCAGGCTCTGGAAAAACAAAAACTTTGACATATAAGATAGCATATATAATAAGAGAGTATAATTTGGCTCCTTATTCCATTTTTTCTGTAACTTTTACAAATAAAGCTTCTGTGGAGATTAAAGAAAGAATTAATACTCTTTTGTCGGATAAGATTTTTTTCCCATATATGGGAACTTTTCATTCAGTGTTTCTTTATATTTTAAGAACAGAAGGTTATAAATATGGTATTCCAAAATATTTTTCTATTTTTGATGATGATGATCAGAAAAAAATAGTAGCTTCTATTTTAAAGGATTTAAATTTAAATTCTAGTATAACACCAAGATCTATATTGCCAGGAATATCAAAAGCAAAAAACAATTTTATAAAACCAAAAGACTATATTCCTTCTAATTTTTATGAAGAAAATGTAGAAAAAATATATAAAATTTATCAACAAAGATTGGAAGATAGTAATGGCTTTGATTTTGATGATATTTTATTTAAATCACTTGAGATAATTTCTGAAAATGAAGAATTAAGAGTATATTTAGAAGATAAATTTAAATATATATTAGTTGATGAATATCAAGATACAAACACAATACAGTATAATCTTTTGAGATTAATTTCAGGGAATAATGTATTTTTTGTAGGGGATCCTGATCAGAATATTTATTCTTGGAGAGGAACTGACATAAGGAATATACTTAATTTTGAAACTGATTATCCAACTGGTCAAATTATAAAATTAGAGCAAAATTATAGATCAACTAAATTTATTTTAAAGGCTTCTGAATCTGTAATCTCAAGAAATACATTAAGATATGAAAAAAAACTTTGGACAGATAATGATTTAGGAAATCTAATAAAGGTATATCAAGCATCAGATGAAGAAGATGAGGCAAGATATATCGCTTCGAAGATTACTGATAATGGAGAGTATAATGATACAGCAGTTTTATACAGAACTAATGCTCAGTCAAGAGCTATAGAGGATAGTTTTTTAAGATATAAGATTCCATATAAGGTGTATGGAGGTATGAAATTTTATCAGAGAAAAGAAATTAAAGATATAATAGCTTATTTGAGATTTATACAGAATAAAGAGGATATACTTTCTTTGAAAAGGATAATTAATGTACCTGCAAGAAAAATAGGAAAAGGTACTATTGATAAGCTTGATAAGCAAGCATCAGAATTACATATTTCACTAGGGTCCTTAATAATTGATAATCCTGTTAATTTACCATTGCCAGTATCAAATTTCTCAAATTTAATAAGAGAGATAATTCTCAAAAAAGATTCTCTGGGTGTAAATGAATTTTTAAAATATTTAGTAAAAAAAATAAAATATTTTACTTTTTTAGAATTAGAAGGAGAAGAGGGTTTATCAAGAATGGAAAATATAGAGGAGTTTATTGGTGTATCTGGTAAATATAACAGTTTGGAAGAATTTTTATTTGATATATCATTAGTTCAAAAAGAAGAGTTAGATACTTCTTCGGTTGGAGAGTATGTTACTTTAATGAGTTTGCATTCAGCTAAAGGTTTAGAATTTAAAAACATATTTATTGCTGGATTAGAAGAAAATATATTTCCTCATTCACGCTCATTAGGAGATATATCTGAATTAGAAGAAGAGAGGCGATTGTGTTATGTCGGAATGACTAGAGCAAAGGAAAAATTATTTCTCACATTTGCACAAAAAAGATCTTTATATGGATATCCTCAAGCAAATCCACCATCTAGATTTCTTTCTGATATATCTGAAGAATGTATTGATTTTGATTATATTTAATTACCCACAGGTTTGCTTACAGCTTTATATGTATTTGTGTAGGTACCAATAGCAGAAGATATCGGAGAGGAAGTATTTTTACCAGATGAGAATAAACCTGACAAAGAAGTTATTATAAGAATTATTTCTATTATGTTTAAGATTATGCAAATTGTACCATTAACATAATCTTCTTCGTTAAATATTTTATTAAAGCCAATTACAAATCCGTATATAGGTAGGAAAAAACTTTTTAAATAATCATAAAAAAGGTGTAATTTATCTATTCCTGTATTATTTTTTTCACTATCAATTGCCCTAAATACTTCTTTGGCCATAGTTGCTTTTTCTTCCGCAGATAGAGTTGAATTTTTCAGTGAGTTTAAAGTGGAATTTTTTAAGTCTTCTTTATTATTATCATTATTCATAATTTATACTCTATTTATATCATGAAAGTTACTTTCTATTAATCCTGCAGAAGTAATTTTTACAAATTCTGCATTTTTCTTTAACTCTTCAATATCAAAGGAATTTGTATAACTTAATCCAGACCTTATTCCTCCACATAGATTTTCAATTAAGGACTCTAGTGAGTAATCAATAGATATTAGAGCTTCAACTCCTTCTGGTGCTATGAATTGAGTATCTTGTCTTTTATCAATTTTAAATCTTTTTTTCATTTCAAATGCGGAAGCTTCTCCTCGGTAGTATTTATATGATTTTCCATTTTTATCTATTATTTCTCCAGGAGCCTCTTTACAGTGTGCAATTAGATTTCCAACCATTACACTAGAAGCTCCTAATGCTAATGCCTTAACTATATCTCCTGAATATCTTATTCCTCCATCTGCAATTAGAGGAATATCTGTATTTTTTGAAAATGAATATACCCAATCAATAGCACTTGCCTGAGGAATTCCTACTCCTGTAACTATTCTAGTAGTACAGATTGATCCTGGTCCAATCCCGACTTTAAGACCATCGGCTCCAATTTCTATGAAATCTTGAGCAGCTTTAGAAGTTGCAATGTTACCTACGATTAATTCTATATCCTTTCCATATTCTTTTTTAATTTTTTTTACAATCTCAATTACCTTTATTGAGTGAGCATGTGCTACGTCAATTATTACAAAATCTGTTTCTGCATTTTTTAATTTTTCCAAATTTCCAAAAGGATCGTCTCTGACCCCCAGAGAACTTCCCACTAGAAGTCTGTGTTTAGAGTCAACTGATGCAAGAGGATATTTTTTATTATCAAATTTATAATTTTTTACTTTTTTAATTTCTTCTACTTGATTTTCAATACTCATTACTCTGTGTATGGCTCCTACTCCACCTAGCAATGCCATTTGTATAGCAATATCGCTATTAGTAATAGAATCCATATTTGCTGATATTATTGGTATGTTTATTTTTATATTTTTTGAAATTTTAGTCTTAAGAGAAGTTTCAGATCGTGATTGTATTTTAGATTTTTGTGGTATTAATAGTAGGTCATCATAGCTAAAAGACTCTTTGATTAACATATTTTTATAATATATAAAATAATCCTATGTTATTATACTTCTTCTTTGTCAAAATGTGTATAGTTCTTGTGTTGGCCAATACAAGATTCCCATGAAAGTATGAGTATGTTGTCACCTATGCTCAAAATAGTAAATAAGAATAAAAATGGTATTATGGGAATATCTACCAATTAATCCAATCAATTCAATGGAAAAAATAATAAAATTACAAATCACAGCTATTCCTGCACATTATCTGGTATAAAATTAATATTGCAATAAGGGGGTCTTGCATCTGCTATAGAAACTATATATAGGAAATAGGAAAATCTATTATTAAGAATTTATATTATCAAATAACTTTATAAGAGAATTATCAAAGGTTATGATTTTATCTAGTTTATATTTTTCGCAAAAGGCAATATTTGTACAATCTACATAGCTGATATCATTGTTTATAGCATTATGATTAAATCTTTGTGATAAGACTGTTAATCATTCAGAAATCACATAATTTGATGTAAATAATTTTGCTTTTTGAGATTTTAATTCTTCTAATAATTTTAAAGATTCAAAATGACTGATTTCTTCTTCGTTTATAATAGATATATATACATTAGAATCTATTAATACTTTCATTTATTTATATACTATATTATCTATATTAGAAGAAAGATTTTTTCCACCCTTTAATTGATATTTAGATAAATTAATAAGTGTATTTATTCCTGTATTACTTTTTTCCAATGTAGTTTTTAAATATTCTCTAATAGTACTAGAAATAGGTACATTTTTTTGTTCTGCCATTAACTCGAACTCTGCATATATATTTTCTGGAAGATATAATTGAATTTTTCTCATAATATCTATATATTAACACCCTTAAAAAAAAAGAGTCAAGGATTCTGGGAATACTAGATTTGCAGAATCTTTTAATAAATAAAAAACTTATTTTAAAGAAAATTCCTAAACATAACACATATAAATTATTGACATATAGTCACATATATGTTATACATAACATATGATTAGAACGCAAATATATATTCCTGAAAATTTATATAAACAAATTCAGTTAATGTCTGAACAAAATAAGATTTCCATAGCAGAAGGTATTAGAACTCTACTTAAAAAAGGATTTTCTGATTATCAACCTAAAAGCATGGGAGATGAATTACTTAAGCTGTCTAATATTAAAGGACATGGTCCTTCTGATTTATCTAGTAATGTAGATAAATATTTATATGAAGAAGAATAATATTGATACTGAATATATAATAGCTGACACATCAGGAATAGTGTCATTAGTTAATGATTATGATTCAAATCATAATCTATCTATAATTGCCGCAAAAAGTATATATAACAAAGGGTTTATCATTGTATCGTGTGAGGTATTTTCAGAAATTATTAATATCGTAGGGAAAAAAATTGATAAAGAAAGTGCAGTTCAAACTGGGAAAATGTTATTAAACTCAACTACTTTCGTTATTAAAGAAAGTAATCAAAAAATTAGAAATAACGCACTTTTAAAATTTCAAAAATTATCTAATTCAGTAAGTTTTACAGACTGTATTGTTATGTCGTTTTCTGATTATTATCAGTTAGAAAATAAATATATATTTGGATTTGATAAGATTTTCAAAAAAGAAGGATATAATATTATTGAATAATAGCATCTAATATAATCAAGAGATCCATATTATTCGTGAAACTCAGGGCTGAATTTTCTTGGCGAGAATATTTATTATTCAGTATTATATATTTTTGTAAAAGTTTTCTGAGAGTAAATTAGATATATGTTAAACAGCTATTTAAATATAAGTTTTTAAAACTAATACTTTTATGGTATTATATTGCCATATGAAAAGAAAGATACAAAATTTATTAAATGAAATTAGGCCATTTATTATGCAACATGGAGGTGATGTTGAATTACTTGCTGTTAAAGGAGATACAGTTGAAGTAAAGATGATGGGTGCATGTGTTGGCTGTTCTTTGTCATCAGTTACACTAAAGGATGGAATTGAGCAAATAATTAAAGATGAATTTCCAGAAATAGTTCAAGTTAAAGCAATAGAGGATTAAATATTATGGATGAATATCAAACAAAAGACAGTAAAAAAATATTTTTAGAGGTGGATAAAGATCTTTGTATAGGAGCTGCAAGTTGTGCAGTTATTGCTCCTTTAACTTTTGGAATAGATGAAAAATCTAAGGCATATATTGTATCCAAAGATATAGATGATTATGAAACTATACTTGAGGCTGTAAAAAGTTGTCCTGTATCAGCTATCGTATTGAAAAATGAAAGTGGAGAACAGATATGGCCTTAAATAAACACAAAAGTAAATCTAAGAATAATAATGAATATGAGTTTGGATTCAATACAGATGTAGATTATATATATAAATCTAAAAGAGGATTATCAAAAGAAATTATAGAAGAAATTTCTAGAATTAAGAATGAACCTTTATGGATGAGAGATTTTAGATTAGAGTCTTATGAAATTTTCAAATCTAAAAAAATGCCTACATGGGGTGCAGATTTATCAGATATAAATTTTGATGATTTTTTCTATTTTGTAAGATCTTCTGAAAAAAATACAAAAAGTTGGGATGATGTTCCTCAAAGTGTTAAGGATACCTTTGATAAATTAGGTATTCCTGAAGCAGAAAGAAGTTTTTTGGCAGGTATAGAAGCTCAGTTTGAAAGTGAAGTTGTTTATCATAGTCTTTTAAAAGAAGTTGAAGATAAAGGTATTATATTTACAGATACAGATACTGCTCTCAGAGAGTATCCTGAAATTTTCAAAGAATATTTTTCTACAGTTATACCTGCTGCAGATAATAAATTCGCAGCTTTAAATTCGGCAGTTTGGTCAGGAGGTAGTTTTATATATGTTCCTAAAAACGTTAAATTAGATATTCCTTTACAGGCATATTTTAGAATTAATGCAAAATCAATGGGGCAATTCGAGAGAACTTTAATAATTGCAGACGAAGGATCTTCAATTCACTATGTGGAAGGTTGTACGGCCCCAATATATGATGAAAACTCTCTTCATTCTGCAGTAGTAGAGATTGTTTGTAAAAAAGGATCAAATGTTAGATATACGACAATACAGAATTGGTCTAAAAATGTATATAATTTAGTTACAAAGAGAGCTCTTGCATATAAAAATGCAAATATGTATTGGGTAGATGGGAATTTTGGGTCAAAAGTTACAATGAAGTATCCTTCAGTTTATCTAATGGAAGAAGGGGCTCATGGGGAAGTTTTATCTATGGCTTCAGCATCTGAAGATCAGCATATAGATGCAGGATCAAAAATTATCCATGTCGCTTCAAATACAAGTTCTAAGGTAATTTCAAAATCAATTTCGAAAAACTCAGGAAGAACTTCATACAGAGGTTTAGTAGAGGCAATAGATGGTATTGAAAATATTAAATCAGATGTAAAATGTGATGCACTTTTAATGGATGAATATTCTCGTTCAGATACTTATCCTACTATTAAGATAGATAATACTAGAAATCCAATTATTCAACATGAAGCTACAGTAAGTAAGATTGGAGAGGAACAACTGTTTTACCTTCAGTCACGAGGGCTTAATCAGGATGAAGCATCTTCTCTGATTGTATCAGGATTTTTAGAACCAATTGCAAAAGAGCTTCCTATGGAATATGCAGTAGAACTTAATAGGTTAATTAAATTAGAAATGGAAGGATCAGTAGGCTAATGAACAATATTTATGTAACTTCAAAGGAAATAAAAGAAGATTTATATAAAAAAGAATATACTGTATCTAAAGATGAGACACTGAATTATATACTTTTTATTAATTCTTCTGGAAATTATAATATTGATTTGAAATTTTATTTAGAAAATGAAGGAGCAGTAGGTTATATATATATAGCAGAAAAAGGTATTCAGGATCAAAAAGTGAATTTATCTGTAGAAGTTATACATAAAAAACAAAATACACAGGCAAAAATTTTTGTACGAAGGGTTATGTATAATGATTCTTCTTCCTTTGTAAATGGAATTATAAAAATAGAAAAAGGTGCTCAGAATTCAAATGATTATTTTGATGAAAAGACTCTTCTTTTAGGAGATAGAGTGGTTTCTAAAGTTGTGCCTTCTTTAGAAATTATTCCTGATAATGTAAAGGCATCTCATTCATCTTCAGTTTCAATGCCAAATTTAAAAGAAATTTTTTATTTAGAATCTCGTGGTATAGATCAGAAAAGTGCTATAAATCTTATTTCCCATGGATTTTTAGTATCTAAAATTTTTAATATGAATAATTCAAATGTAAAAGAAAAAGCTTTAAATGAAATAGAGGAGGATTTTATATAATTATGAGTAGTATTTCAATAGGAGAAGAAAAAGATTTTGAAATAGGGAAGGGATATACTTTTAATCTGTATGGAGAAGATATTTTAGTATATAGAGGTCAAAAATCTTTTTTTGCAATTCAAAATGAATGTTCTCATGCAAAATTCCCATTAGAAGATGGAATTCTGAATGAGGAAAAATGTTCTATTACCTGTATACATCATGGCGCAAAATTTGATCTAGAAAGTGGAAAGGTTTTATCATTACCTGCTTTAAAAGGTATAAAGATTTATAAAATATATATAGTTAATAACGAGGTGTATGTAGATGTTATTTAGGCAATTTCATTATTGCCGGAAAGATATCAATGTAAGTACATCATAACTCATATTTCACTAATTCAGTACTCGTTTGTGAAACTTAATAAGACTAAAGACTATTAGTTTTTTAATTGGTGAGAAGCGCCACTGCTACTGTTTATGTCCATATTGCCATATATACGCAATGCATATAAAAGATTGACATTCAATTTAATCGTTGATATCATAAATGTATGAATAATCAACAAAAGATTACAATTAGAATTGAATCTAGCTTTATGGAAATAATAAGAAAAGAGGCTCAAATGAGAGGGTCTTCAATCCAGAGTGTTATTAATAGATTTATACATAAAGGTATAGACTATGAAATGTATAATAAATCTACTTTTGATAGGATCAATGAAATAAGAAAAAGGTCAATAAAAGGTAGTAATAGGGATTTGGTGAAAGAAAGTAGGAAATCAATGAAATGAATAAGGTGATATTAGATAACTCTGTTATTGTAAAATGGTATTTACAAGATGAAGAATCTTCAGACCAGGCATTTAAAATATTCCAAGACTTAATAGATAAAAAGATAATATTATCTGAACCATATCTAATATATTATGAATTTAATAATGTAATAAACATTGCTGTAAAAAGAGGTAGGATTGACATAAAAGATGCAATAAATGCTATAGAGCTATTTAATTCTTTACCTATTATAAAATATGATTTTTTGGATGAACATTATAAAAACATTTTTAAGAATGCAGTTGATCTTGGTATATCATCATATGATTCTAGTTATATATCATTAGCTAAAGAGATAAATACTCCATTTTTTACTGTAGATAAAGATCTTATAACAAAATGTAAATCTTTTTCTAATAACGTAAGACATATAAATGAATATTAGTCATAGCAATAATTAAAATTGATAACCTGAAATTTTATTATCTCAAACCTAAAATATTAAAATAATTAAGTTGCAGTAAGTGTATTAGTCTCCGTATTTTTGTATATCCAATTTCTTTCCTTAGTGGTTGAAATAATTCGCCCAAATTGATCAATTATCCATTCATATCAATATTTTTTGTTTAAAAACTTAGACTTAATAGAAAGTCAGGATATATGTAGATGTTATTTAGGTATCATTTATTTTCATTATGATTCAAAGAAGGCTCTTTGTTGAATTGATTGACTGAATAGTCTTAATTAGGTATACTCTACTTTGTATTTAAATTTTACTAATTTAGTATTAGTTTATGAAACTTAATAAGACAGAAGATTATGCAATATTAATAATTTCTTTTCTTGCAAAAGAGAAGGAAATATCTTCTGTATCTAAAATTTGTAAAAGTCTAAATTTACCTATGCCTTTTACTAGAAAGATTCTAAATATGCTCTTAAAATCAGGTTTAGTCAAGGGGGTAGAAGGTATTAAAGGGGGATATATTCTTGCAAAAAAAATTGATAACCTAAATTTATATGAAATATTAGAATCGATTGGTTCTAGTATTTCTATTACAGATTGTCTTACTTGCGAGTGTAGCGTATATTCTTCTTGTTTAACAAAGGATGTTTTTCAAAAATTAAACAAAGAGATTATTTTAAAATTTAAAGAAATAAAAATAAAAGATTTTATATAGAAAAAAATGAAACAAGATTATTTGAAAATTGAAAATTTATATGCTGGTATTTTAGATAAAGAAATTTTAAAAGGTATTAATTTGACGATATCTAAAGGAGATGTTCAAGTTATAATGGGACCTAATGGGTCCGGAAAAAGTACTCTTGCAGAAGTATTAATGGGCTCAGAAGAATATACAGTTTCTTCTGGAGATATTTTATTTAATAATAAAAAATTAAATAATTTGAAATCTTTTCAAAGAGCAAAAGAAGGTTTATTTTTAGCTTTTCAATATCCAGTAGAAGTTCCTGGCGTAAATTTTGGAACTTTCCTGCATTCAGCATATAAGTCTATAACTAATAAAGATATATCTATTTTTGAATTTATATTAGAATTAAAAAAAGAATCAAAAAAATTAGGAATAGATGAAACATTTCTTTCAAGAAATTTGAATGAAGGGTTGTCAGGTGGAGAAAAGAAGAGAATGGAAATATTACAAATTGCAATTTTAAAACCTAAATTCGCAATATTAGATGAGATAGATTCAGGACTAGATATTGATGGCGTAAAATTTGTAACTGAGAGTATTAAAATATTAAATAAAGAAGGTATTACTTTTTTAATAATTACTCACCAAAAAAAATTAATTGAGAATATTAATATTTCAAAATTAAATATTATGAGTAAAGGTAAAATTGTTAAATCTGGGACAAAGGAGTTACTTTTGCAAATAGAAAAGGTAGGATATAAAGATTTTTTAAAAAATGTATAAATATAAAAAGGATTTTCCAATATTTAAAAATACTAAATTTTATAATAAAGATTTAATTTATTTAGACAATAGTGCTACTACCCAAAAACCTCAAATAGTTATAGATGAATATGCAAAATTTTATGAAAATTTTAATGCAAATATATACAGAGGGATATATAGACTTTCAGAGGAAGCAACATCTATGTATGAGGGAGCAAGAACAAGTATTGCTAAATTCATTAATGCCAAAAGTAATGAAATAGTTTTTACTAGGAATACTACTGAAAGTTTGAATCTGGTAGTTTTAAGTTTTGCTAAATCTATTCTCAAAAAAAATGATTTAGTAGTGTTGTCAGTAGTAGAACATCATTCTAATATTGTCCCTTGGCTTATTTTACAAAAGGAAATTGGTTTTAGAATCGAATATATAGATATCAATAAGGAAAGTTTTGAATTAGAAAATATAGATAAATATCTTGAATTAAAGCCTAAAATAGTATCAATTACACAGGTATCAAACGTAACAGGAGTAGAGAATAATATAAAAGAGATAATTAGAAAAGCACACTTAAAAGGAGCCTTTGTAATTATAGATGCAGCGCAGTCTGTGCCTCATAAAAAGATTGATGTTAAAGATTTGGATTGTGATTTTCTGGCTTTTTCTGCGCATAAAATGTTAGGCCCAGTTGGTATAGGTATTTTATTTGGGAAGGAAGATTTATTGGAACGAATGAATCCTGTTTTGGGAGGAGGAGAAATGATCCTATCTGTTGATCAAGATAGCTGTACTTTTAAAGAAGCACCTTTTAAGTTTGAGGCTGGAACTGTTAACTTTGCAGATGCTATAGTTTTTAAAAAATCAATTGAATATTTAGACGGTATAGGAATGGATAATATTGAAAAGTATATAAAAGAACTTTCTGGATATACATATGAAAATCTTAGTAAAGTTAATGGACTTAAGATATATGGACAAAAAAATAATTCTGGAATATATTCTTTTTCACTCAAAGCAGTACACTCTCATGATATAGCAAGTTTTCTAGATGAAGATAATATAGCAATTAGAGCAGGACATCATTGTGCTCAAGTTTTAATGAATAGATTCTCAGTATATGCACTGTCTCGTGTAAGTATATATATTTATAATACTAAGCAGGATATAGATAATTTATGTATTTCACTTTCTAAAATTTCTGATTTATTTTAAATAGGGTATTTAAATGAATAATGAATTAACAAGAGCATATATAATTGATTTGTATAATAATCCTTTAAATTATGGAAAGTTAAAAGATTTTGATTTTTCCAAAAAAGGAGAAAATCCTTTATGTGGTGATAGTATAACAATATATATAAAAATTAAAAAAGACAAAATAGAAAATATTTCTTTTGAGGCACAAGGGTGTATAATATCGAATGTCTCGGCATCAATTTTAACAAAAGAAGTTAAAGGAATGACTCTTAAAGATTTTAAAGAAAATTTTAAGTTTGAGAGTGTAAAAGAAAAATTATTGTTAGATCTTTCTTTCTCTAGAGAGAAATGTGCTAGATTGTCTTTTGATATATTGGTATCATTATTAAAAGATAACATTATTTAATAAATATTATTTATGACAAAAGTTCAAGATTACGATTCAATTGATTATGATTATAGAAAATATTGGAAAGATAGAGAATATGAAAATTTATCTGAGCGAAATATATTAACTAAAATCATTAAAGAAGGATATAATTTTATAGATATAGGTGGAGCCTATGGCAGATTGACTGATTTGTATCAAGTAAAGTATAAATATTCTATACTTTTTGATTACTCATATAAGAATCTTACAAAAGCAAAAACACATAAAAATGTATATAAGGTTTGTGGAGATTTGTATAATTTACCTTTTGCTGATAATTCAATACAGTCGGGTATGTTAATAAGGGTAATGCATCATATAGAGAAACCAGAAAAGGCTATAAAAGAAATTTCAAGAGTCATTAATTCAAATTTTATATTAGAATTCCCTAATAAAAACAATTTTGCATCTTTGTTAAGACATAAATTTTCAAAAGATTTTATGTCTTCTGATAAATATGAAATACCTCACAGTAATGAATCTCAGGGTTATATAGATGATCAGATTTTTTTAAATTTTTCATATAATTTCATGAAAAAAGAATTAGAAAAAAATAATTTTTCAATTTCAAATAAATTTTCAGTTTCAAATTTTAGAGAACGACATTTAAAAAAACTATTTCCTTTAGATTTTTTAATAAAATCAGATAATTTATTCCAAGGATTTTTTTCATATATATATTTTGGTCCAAGTATTTTTCTTTATTTAGAAAAAAAAGATAATAAGAAATTTGAAGAAAAAAGTATTTCAGAAATAATTATTTGTCAAAAATGTAAAATTTTGATTAACAATAAAGGAAAATGTCCAAAATGTAATAGGCAATATAAAGATAGTTCAGGTATATTTAATTTTAGACCTTCTTCTGAATAATATTAATATTATATAAAATATAATAAGGCAAATACAGGATATTTAGTATTATTTAAAGATTGTCCTTTATAATCAGGAATATTTCATTGCACTAAATTACTGTATCATTTAGATGATACAGTAATTGACATTACTATATCATCGTGTTAATATAGCCTTATGAATGCAGAAACACATAATAGAGTTAGTATTTATCTTAGGAATCAACTTTCTCAGGCTGAAAGTAGACTGAGAGCATATACTGTAGATGGAAAAGGAATTCCATATTTTAAACGAAGTGCTGCATTAGTATTTAAAAAGTATATAAATGATTTTACAAGTCTTGGGAAAGAACCAAGATGGATTGCAGTTCCAGGGCTTCGTGGAGTAGGGAAAACTACTATTCTCGCACAAATATATACTGAATTGGATTGTCCAACTGGGTTTAAGTTATATATTTCTTTAGATGAAGCAATACGAGTATTGGGTGTAAATCTGACTGACATTTTAAGTGTTTATGAAGAATTATTAGAAAAAGTTTTTGAAGATTTAGATCAACCTGTCTATCTTTTTATTGATGAAATCCAATATGAAGAGAATTGGGGTTTAATTTTAAAAAGTGTATATGATAGAAGTAAAAAAGTATTTATTTTTTGTACGGGGTCATCAGCTGTATCAATACAAACAAATCCAGATATTTCGAGAAGAGTAGTTTTTGAAAAATTATATCCCCTTTCATTCACAGAGTATATGCTTCTAAAAGAGCGTAAATTCCCTATAACAGGATTAGGACATGATATTAAAGAGGCATTATTTACTTCTTCTGATGCAAGAGATGCATATACAAGGTTACAGAAACTCCAAGGTAGTGTTAATAAATATTGGATTGGTATCAATAGGCTTGAGATAGATAATTATTTGAAATATGGAACACTTCCTTTTACTCTTCAGTATGAGCAAGAAACATTAATTTATAATCAAATTGAACAAACATTAACAAATATATTTAGTAAAGATATTCCACAATTAGGTAAATTTAATCAGGATACTATGACAAAATTAAGTCAAATTTTATATGCTGTATCAAGCTCTAGTATTACTAGTCTTACATCATTATCTAAAACATTTGCTATCTCAATTAATACGCTTACTCAAGTATTTGAAGTATTTGAAAAAGCGGAATTATTACTTAGAATTTATCCTCATGGCTCTCATTTTAGGCAAGTTAAAAAACCTTCAAAATATATATTTCTTTCTGCGGCTTATCGCAGTATGTACTTTAATCTTATTGGAAGTACTATAACCTATGATAACTATAAAGGCCAATTATTAGAAGATGTTATAGGATTATATCTTTCGCGTTTATTGGGTGCACATTTAGGTACTAGTCTTACATATGATAGTGCAGAAGGTGGTGCAGATTTTATTATTAGTTTTAATAAAAAGAAAATTATAATAGAGGTAGGTTATGGGAAAAAAGATTTTAAACAAATTCTTTCTTCAATGCAAAGAGTAAATAGTATGTTTAGTTTTTCTGTATCAGCTACAAGATTAATGTATGAAAAAGAAAGAAATGTGATTTCTATTCCTCTAAGTTATTTTCTTCTAACATAGTTTTATTAAATATTGATATTGCATAATGTTCTTCTGAGTATATTATTTCGCTATGTTTTATAATTTAAAAGCTTTACTACAATATCTCTGTTTTTAATTATTATCTTTAAGGGAGTCAATTAGATATATTTAATTTTAGACTTTCTTTTGAATAATATTAATATTATTGCAATTATTAGAATAGTTAATATTATATAAATATAATAAGGTAAATATAGAATATAAAAACTCTTATTTGTATTTAGATTATTTCCTATATTTTTAATATTTAGATTTACTGAATATAACCCCCAAGGGATATTATTAATATTAAAATTTTCAACTCTTTTTTGTTTTACTAGAATATTTGTTAACTTAGATTTTAAATTTTTATTATAGAATATTGAATGAATAGAAAGTGATGATATAAAAGCATTATTATAAGGACCATTGTTAAGTACTGAATAATTAAATTTAAAAGGAGTATTAAATTCAAAAAAATTAGGATTATTAGGAGTAACTTTTAAAAGAGAGTATCCTTTGTTTTTTCCTCTAAGAT
>JAJZWL010000004.1 GCA_021846685.1 bacterium
CCTTATGTGGAGATAATGCAGTCACTGTAGCTGGGTTAGCTTATCATTATTAAATATATCAATTTCACCTATTTTATGATATCATTTTACTATTAGTTGTGAAGATTGAAATTTAGAAATTTCAATAATTTCCTGTACCAGTTATATTATTTTAATTTATTATAAATTGAATTTTATGTTAAATAATACACTTAATAACAATTCAGTAACAAAGGAAGGTTTAGAATCTTTAAAGAAAGAATATAGTTTAAAATTGAAAGAAAGGGATAGAATCAGTATTGAAATTAACCTTGCCAGAGCGGAGGGTGATTTAAAGGAAAATGAGGCATATCATGCAGGATTACTAGCTAGAGATATAAATGAATCTAGAATCGCTGAGATAGAAGCTATTTTGGAAAATTATACAGTAGTTGAAGTAAAACAAAATGATATCGTTCAGATAGGATCCACAGTAACTGTTAAGGTAAATGAGATTGAAAAGGTTTTTAAAATAGTTGGTGTTAATGAAGCAGATCCTGTTGAAGGAAAAATCTCTGGAAATTCTCCTTTAGGAAGTGCTCTTTTAGGTAAGAAATCTGGAGAGAGTTTAGATTTAAAAATAGATGAATCTTCTGTGAAATATGATATCATGAAGGTAGTTAATTAAATTTTATGCCTTTCTTTTCAAAATTATTTGATTCTAATCAAAAACAAATTTCTAAATTATCTTATTATATTGATAAGGTTAATGCACTTGAAGATAATATCTCTAAGCTTTCAGATGACGATATTAGACTAAGAATAAAGAAAATTAAAAAAATAGGAAAGGATATAAAAGATGATGCAATTGATGATTTTATAAATGAGTATATTTTTGAAGTTTTTGCTCTTACTCGGGAAGCCGCTAAAAGAGCTTTAAATCACAGACATTTTGATGTTCAAATTTTAGGAGGAGCCTCTTTGGCCAAGGGTAAATTAATAGAACTTTCTACTGGAGAAGGTAAAACATTAGTTGCTGTATTAGCTCTGAGTTTATATTCTCTTTTAGGAAGAGGTTCACATCTTGTTACTGTTAATGATTATCTGGCAAAAAGAGATGGAGAATGGTCAGGATTTATTTATTCTTTTTTAGGACTCAGTATAGGTATAATAACCTCTGATGCTTCATATAAATTTATAACAGAAGATCAATTTGAATTATATGGTAAAAATAAAGAGGATATAAAGACTTATGAAAAGAAACTTAATGGTATGCATGGGTTATATCTTGTTGAATGTGAAAAAAAAGAAGCTTATGCTTGCGATATCACTTATGGAACTAATAATGACTTTGGTTTTGATTATTTGAGAGATAATCTAGTTTTTAATATAAAGGATACTGCTCAAAGAGAATTATTCTATTGTATAGTTGATGAAGCAGATTCTGTACTGATTGATGAAGCTAGAACACCTCTTATAATTTCTGATCCTGTAGAAAGTGAATCCTTAGAATATGTTAAATTTGCAAATCTTGCAAAACAATTATCCATTGAAGAGGATTATATAGCTGATGAAAAAACTCAATCAATTACTCTTACTGAAAAAGGTATTGATAAAATAGAAAAAATATTAAATTTAGATGATATTTGGAGTAATTATTCAATAACTTATCATTTAGAAAATGCATTAAAAGCTCAAACATTTTTTATTCAAAATGATGAATATTTAGTAAAAGATGGAAAAGTTGTTATTGTAGATGAATTTACCGGAAGATTAATGCCTGATAGAAGATTTTCAGAAGGATTGCATCAGGCTATTGAGGCAAAAGAAGGAGTGGAAATTTTACAAGAAAGTAGAAATTTAGCTACTATAACATTTCAAAATTTTTTTAGACTCTATAAATATCTTGCGGGTATGACAGGAACTGCTCTTACTGAAGCTGAAGAATTTTATAAGATATATAAACTTGATACCATTGTAATCCCAACAAATAAGCCTAATATAAGGATTGATCATTCTGATAGAGTATATAGAAACAAAGAATCTAAATTTAAAGCAGTTTTAAAAGAAATTAAAGAATTAAATGAAAAAGGAGCCCCTGTATTAGTAGGTACTACTTCTGTAGATACTTCTGAGTATCTTTCAAATTTATTAAAAAGGGATGGTGTTTCTCATAATGTATTAAATGCCAAATATTATGAAAGGGAAGCGGAGATTATTTCTCATGCAGGAGAGAAAGGGCAAGTTACAATTGCAACAAATATGGCAGGAAGAGGAACTGACATTGCATTGGGAGAAGGGGTTATAGAATTAGGTGGGCTACATATTATAGGGACACAAAGGCATGAATCAAGGAGAGTTGATAATCAATTAAGAGGTAGAGCAGGGAGACAGGGTGATCCTGGATTTTCGAGATTTTATGTATCTATGGATGATGATTTAATGAGAATTTTTGGAGGAGATTCTGTGGCAAAAATTTTAGGAGGTTTAGGTATTTCTGATGATATGCCAATTGAATCTGGAATTATTACTAGACAAATTGAGTCTGCTCAGAAGAAAGTAGAATCTTATAATTTTGATATAAGAAAATCTTTAGTGGATTATGATGATGTTATGAATAAACATAGAGAGGTTATCTTTACTAGACGAAGGAGATTTATTGAAGATATGGCGAATATGAAATTCAATTATAAAGATTTAGTATTAGATAAAGTAAAGATTGAACTGGATAGTATTATATTATCTTGGGAGAATGATACTAATAAAGATAATTTAGATAAAGTATTGAATGATATATTTGCTATTCTTCCAAAAGAATTATTAGATACTGTATTAAAAAAGAATGATTCAAGCCTTAATGATTGGAAAAAATTAATTATAAAAGATAATAAATCTATAAATTTAAATATTTTAAAAGATCAGGTCACGTTAATTATTGAAGAAGCTTTTGATATGCAAAGATCAGTGTTTACAGATGAAATATTTAGACAAATTATAAATGATGTATATTTACAGGTATTGTCATTTCTTTGGACAGACCATATAGATTCAATGAATTATCTTCAACAAAGTATTAGGCTTCAGGGATATGCCCAAATAGATCCTTTAGTTGCATATAAACAGGAAGCTTTTAATATGTTTGATAGGTTTATTAAAACGGTGGATTATCAATTTGTAAGGAGAGTGTTTTATGTTCAAAAAGTAGATGTAGAAGAGCAGGTAACTGTAGATAATATTAAAAGTATTGAGCAAAATTTAAACGATAATTCAAAAAAAATAAAGAGAAATGATCCTTGTTTTTGTGGTTCAGGTAAGAAATATAAGAATTGTCATGGTAAAGGGAAGTAATTAAGTCTCTCCCCTACCTTGGTGATTATACTCAGTTCTGAAAAGATTAGATATATAAGGATTAGAGGTAAAATACTTATTTATATGGATGTATTTAAAATTGTTAAATCCTCCCCTATTATATTCTATAGGATTAAATATATTATTTAAAATTTAACATGAAAGATATATATGTATTATTAAATAATGTTAGAAGTGCTTTTAATGTAGGTTCTATATTTAGGACATCAGATGCAATTAATGTTAAAAAAATTTTTTTATCTGGATTTACACCATATCCACCTAATGTGAGATTAGAGAAGACAGCCTTAGGAGCTCTTAATTATGTAGAGTGGGAGTATAATCAAGATATATTTTTTATATTAAATAAGATAAAAAAAGAAAATATTCCTATATATTCAGTTGAGCAGACAATTAATAGTGATGTATATACTGAGGTTAGATATCCTGATAAATTATGTATAGCAATGGGTAATGAGATTTCAGGAATAGAAGATGAAATTCTAGTTTCTTCCGAAAAGATAGTTGAGATACCTATGTATGGAAAGAAAAATTCATTAAATGTTTCTGTAGCTTTTGGAATAATTGCATATCATATCAAAAATTATAAATAATAAAATCATTTTTGATTTATAATTTTCCTTCTAATGATTTTAAGATCTGTCAAAGGCTAATTTAACAATTGCTAAAATCATAAATTCATGGTCTAAATTTCTATTTAATAAACAAGCTTTTGGAAAAGAACCATAATCTTGAATTAAACTTGGGATAAGATTAGCTTCTAAGAATTGAGGATTTCCATTTACATCTAGTCTTATATCAATTCTAGCATAATCTCTAGCACCTATAGAATAAAATGCTTTTATTGCAAGATCTTTAATTCTATTCTCTAGAATTTTATCTTTAATTTTACTAACAGATTCTTCATTAGATGATTTAATTTCTTTACTTAAAATACGCACACCAGATTTATCAGCAGGAGCTACTAATTCTATTGGCATTATAAAAAACTTCCCAGTATCTCTATTTTTTAATATTGCAACACTAAATTCTCTACCAGGTAAGTATTCTTCTATTAGTGAATTGGATTGTAATTTTTCAGCAATATCTATAACTTTAGTATGGAGTTGATTAAAATTATAAGCTATAGAATTACTATCAATTCCTATTCCACCTCCTCTATTAGTAGGTTTTATAAATAAAGGAAATTTTAAAAAATGTGTATTCGTAGTCTGTTTTTGTTCTTTTTTTATAATATAAAATGGTGAAGTTTGTATTCCAGATGCAAGAATATTCTTTTTTGCTAAATCTTTATTAAATTCGAGATTATGAGCAATATTATCTGATCCTGTATATAATATATTGTGATCAGACAAATACTTTGCTACCCAAATTTTGTCAGGGTCTTCTAATTTTAAAGATTCATTTTGGTTAATGAATTTTATGCCCAAAAAAACTAAGTCTGGTTTTCTTTTTACTAACTCTTTTAAATCTGCCAGATTATTTATTGTTGTAATCTCTATATGAGTATAATATTTCTCTAGTATGGAATATATAGATTTTGCAGATTGTTTGCTAAGGGAACTAAGCCATCCTTTCTGAGCGCGTACAATTTCAATATGTTTTTTTATTTTTGTCATTTATTCAATTTTTTATATAGATTATATCGGAAATTAAGATCAGAAGGATTTTTTTATAAACACCTAATTCTTATACCTTTAAATTTTATATGTAGTTAAGGTAGTTGTAGTTATAGAATAGATTTTGATATTAATTTATATCCATTATATCATATATTCAGGCCTTTAAGTTAAAAAATATATTCGTATAGAATAATATCTTAAAATTTAGAAGTTTTTATGTTAATATAACAGGAGTATGTTAAGTATAGATTTTATAAGAAAAAATAAAGAAAAGGTATTAGATAGTATCAGAAATAGAAAATTAGATGAAAATCTTTTAGATGAATTTCTTGTATTTGATAAAAAAAGAGTAGATCTATTAGAAAAAATTTCTAATGTGAATCAAAAGAGAAATGAGTTAGCAGATAGACTTAAATCAAATAGAACTGATAAATTAATACAAGAAGGTAGAGATTTAAAATTGGAAAAAGAGGCATTAGAAAAGGAATTCGAGCCAATAGAGTCAAAATATTCAGAATTATTATCATGGATTCCAAATGTGTTTGATGATTTAGTTCCAGAAGGAAAAGGAGAAGAAGATAATTTAGAAATATATGCTTGGACTCCAGAAGAAAAAGTAATATCTAAAGATAAACTAGGAAAAGATAATAAGTCTAAATCACTAATGCCTAAATATGCAATTCACAGTAAATCTCATAATTTCAAACTTAGAGATCATTTAGAATTAGGGGAAATGAACGATTTAGTAGATGTAAAGCAAAGTGCAAAGGTTTCAGGCTCTAGATTTACTTATTTAAAAAAAGAAGCTGTGATATTGCAATGGGCTTTAGTAAGTCATTTATCTGCAAAACTTTTAAAAGAAGGATTTTATCCTATTAATCCTCCACTTTTAGTCAAAGAAAGATCTTTATTTGGAACTAGTCATTTTCCTCAAGAAAAAGATCAAGTGTACTCAGTAGAGTCATCTAAAACTGAAGATAAAGAAAAATTATATTTAGTAGGATCATCAGAGCCCAGTAATTTTTCTTACTTTATGGATAGGGTTATATTAGAAGAAGAATTACCTCAGAAATTTTTTGCTAATACAGTATGTTTTAGGACAGAAGTAGGATCTTGGGGAAAAGATGTAAGAGGTATTAAGAGAGTTCATCAATTTGATAAAGTAGAACTTGCTATAATATCGAAACCAGAAGATTCAAATGAATTTTTCTATAAATTAATAGATATAAATAAATGGTTTTGGGAAACATTGGAAATTCCTTTTCATATAATTTTAAAATGTAAAGCAGATGCAGGATATCTTGCTAGCTCAGTTCAAATGGATATAGAAGCTTGGGTACCTTCACAAGGTAATTTTATGGAGGTTGGGACATGTACAAATGCTACTGATTACCAATCTAGAAGACTAAATATAAAATATAAAGATACATCAGATGGATCATTAAATTTTGTCCATACATTAAATGATACAGGAGTTGCTATTGGAAGAGCTTTGATCGCTATATTGGATAATTATCAACAAGAAGATGGTTCTATTTTAGTTCCTAAAGAGCTTAGGAAATATACAGGCTTTGATATTATAAAGAAAAATTGATAATATATAGTATATGGATATAAAATACACAGTCCTAGATTATACCTTAACTGATGCAGAAAAAGAATTTATAGATGATAAACTTACTAAATTATCTAATTTAACAGATATAGATTCTGTCATCTTAATTAAAATCAAAGAAGAGAAATACAAGTTATATAAGGTTGAATTATCCCTATCTTTACAAGATGTCATTATTCGAGTATCTAAAGAAGATTCTAAATTTTATAATTGTGTAGAAGAGGCAATTAATACACTAAAAGATAGAATTGTAAGATATAAGGAAAAGAGTAGAAAGTATTTTTCAGGAGATAAGGACTGGTCTGATTTTGCAGTTAAAAGTGAAGGAATGAATGACTCAGGTATAGATACAGATTATAGACCAATTGTAAAAGTTAAAAAATATTCAGATAATACCCCAATGCATCCTCAGGAAGCAATTGAGAGAATGGTTTTATTAGATCATAAATCTTTTCTTTTTAGAAATATTGAGACAGGGAAATATAGTATGGTATATAGAAGAGATGATGGAGTGACTTTTGGATTAGTTGAACCTCTTTAATTCTTATATTTGTGTAATATAACTATAGTTGCAATGAAGTTAAATAATCGCGTTATATTAAAATTGAGATATACTACAAAATCCTTATAAATCCCAATATTTGAAAGAATTGGATATAGTATTATTAAAAATATAATAAATATTAAAAAAGATATTAATAGCTCAATTAAATAATTCTTAATTAAATATTTTCTAATTACTAAAAAAGATACTATAAATATAATTAACGCTATTGGATAATCTATTGAGATAATAGATACTAATTGAAAAAAATTAAAGATATTCATTAATTAAAAATAAGAGTTATAAGGATAAGGTAAGACTCCTGATAAATATAGTCCTAAATATTTCAATAATATAGTTAAGATTAAAGCGAGTATTAGAATTAATATAAATGAAGGTAAAGTAATTTTTTTGTTTCCAGTCATAAGTTTAATTCCTAATATTACAAATAATAATCCCCAGAATACTCCTGATATTAGTACGGAAACAATTGATGTGAAGTAAGAAAGAAGTATTAATATTCCTATTGTAAGAAATGCATAAGATAAATTTTTAGTATGATCTTTAACTTCACTGTCTAAAATGTTTACTGTTTTTTTATTTGTATTTTCCTCTTTCATTGTGATTTTACTAGATTTAGTTACTACTACCCTATCTTCATTAATTGACATTGTGAAGCCTAATATTAAGTATATTATTATTCCAACACCGAAAAAAAATGTGAATATAATAAATATAAATCTTATTACATTTGCATCTATATTGAAATATTCAGACAATCCTGAACAAACTCCCAAAAATACCTTGTTATCTAAATCTCTTTTTAACATAATATAAAGATTTTAAATGAAAAATCTTTATATTGCAACCTTTCATTTATTTTCTAATATGAAAGATATTTCTCTTTCTTTTCTGCCAAGCGATCTTAAAAGAATTTCCACCATAGTTTTTGCAGCTTCATTTTCAGGTTCTATCACAAATTCTACTCCTGAATCAATTAGAATTTCTTTATGCTTAGGAAGGTGTGATCTTGCTATTACTTTAATCTTATTATTTATTTTTTTTGAAATTGTAGTGATCTTATAATTAATTTCTATATCAGGAGTCGTAATAATAATGATTTCTGCTTCTTCTATTCCTGCTATTTTAAGTATTTCTAGAGATTCTCCATTTCCATATATGAACTCAATATTTTTATTTTTTTGTGCCTCTATAATAGATTTATTAAAATCAATAATATTCAATTTTACTCCATTTGTAGATAGTATATTTGCAATTGTTCTTCCTAATCTCCCATATCCTACTAATATAATTTTATCTTTTTTCATTAATTCGTGAGATACAATTACTCTTCTTTCTAATTGTTTCTTTTTTGTTATTTTATAAAAGATATCTACTATATAATTATATATTTTTATATCATTTTTAATTATAAATGGAGAAATAAGCATTGTAATTATCGTTACAGATAAAAGTAGATGATAGTTATTAAATGTTATAAGTTTATATGAAAAAGCAGTTGCTGCTATGATAAACGAGAATTCTCCTGCTTGAAACATATTTATTGAGATTATAAATGATTCTAAATAGTGAAACTTTGACTGTTTAAGTATAATAAATGTAAATAAAGTTTTTATCACTATTAAAAATATAACAACTCCTATTATTGTGAAAAAATTCTCTAATATAAATGATAGTGGAGTTAAAGTCCCTATAAGTACAAAGAAAAATACAGAGAATATATCCTTCAAAGGCCGGATTTCTGAAGATATTTCATGATTCATCATTCCTTTTGAAATTATTAATCCTGCAATAAATGCTCCAATTGCAGGTGATATACCTATGACATATGATACAGTTATCATAATAAAAAGAATTGCTATAACTGCAATAATTAAAAGTTCTCTCACCTCTGTTTTTGCAATCTCTTTTAATATATATGGAATTGTTATTGAGCCGAGGTAATAGATTATAATCAAGAGTAATATACTTTTAAGGACTAATGATATTATGGATATTATAATTGTATTTCCAATTAATTTTTGAGAGAGATCCTCTATAAGGATTATAATAGGTATAGATATTAAATCTTGTAACATTAGCCATGCTATTGTTATTTCTCCTTCATTTGAATAATTTCGTTCTAAATCTTTAAGTATTTTACTTACTATGATAGTAGAGCTAAATGATAGTGCTGATGCTATTATAAAGCTCTGTACTACACCTATTTTTAAAAATATTAATAAGAAAGATACAATTACTGTATTTAATATAAATTGTATAATTATTCCTCTAATAATTATACCTTTATATTTAATTATTTTTTCTAGTGAAAACTCAGTTCCTGTATAAAATATTAATAAGGCAACTCCTATATAGGATAAACTTTGAATATATACTGTTGAAGATTTATTGTAAGACAGTATAGTTCCTACAAGTACTCCTATTAGTATGTAACCAACTACAGTATATTGCTTTAATCTTACTGATAAGTATCCTCCTATTAAAGCTAAAGTTAATATAACTGTTGTGTATATTATAAGTGCATTCATTATATTATTCTCTTGACTTCTTCGACTATCTGAGAAGGGAGTAGTTCGGCTTTAATTAAATAAGCACTTACTCCTAAACTATATGCTTGATTAATGATTGCAGGAACTTCTAAATTTGAAATTATTATAACTTTTTTATCCTTATTTCTTTCTTTGATTTTTCTTAATACTTCTAAACCTTGTATATCAGGAAGCATAATATCTAAAAGTATAACATCATACTCAAATGTAGAATCCTTATCAATCGCATCTTTTCCTGTTTCAGCAATATCATACTCAATCCCAGAAAACTTTAATTCTTCCTGGTATATATTTAATAAATCTTTGTCATCTTCTACTAATAATATCTTTGTCATAATGGAATTTTGATTTTAAATGTAGTTCCTACACCTTCTATTGATATGATTTCAAAAATACCTCTATGAGATTCTATGATGAGGTGAGAAATATATAGATTTAAACCCTTATCTCCTAAATCTCTAATAGTATTAAATATATCTTCTTTGTTTGATAAGATTCTTTTAACTTCATTTTTATTTATACCTATACTATCATCTTTTACCTCAATAAACCAAAATTTATCATCAATATATGAATTTAAAGATACTTCAGATCTAGATTTTCCAAATGAATAAGATAATATGTTAACTATTGCTATTTTCATTTTATCGCTATCAAATACACCTAATTTCTTTTCACCTATATTTATTTGATGAACGTATTTTATTTTTGTAATTTTTTCTTGAGCCTTAAATTCCGTAGTTATATTTTCTAAAAATGTATATATATAATTTTCAGAAGGAGTTATCATAATTTTATTATTTTGAAGTGTTAATATACTTAATAGATCTGCGAGAAGCATTTCTAACTTTCTTGTGTTAGAATCTATTTTTTCTAAATATTCTTTCTGCGGTTGATTTAATTTCCCTACTCTTTGATTTAGAAGTAATTCTATATATCCTTCAATTACTGAAATAGGGGTCTTAACTTTATGAGCACTTATTCCTATAAATTCATTTTTCATCAAATTTAATTTCTCACTTTCCTTACTTTTTATAATTGTATTATTTAATAGTTTTTCACTTTTTTTTAATTTTTCACTTAACCAGCCTGTAATTACACCTATAAATATTATGATAAAAGCAGTACTTAAAATTTCAGGATAATTTGTATTAAAAAATGATTCTATAAAGGCATATGATATTGCAGCAACCAAACTTTCAGCCAATGCTGCACTTAATCCATATTCTATTGTATCAAATGCTATTGAAAGAATGATAAACAGGAATAAATATGTTCCTAATAAGTTAGTATAAAATAAAAGAAGTATTATCATAGCACCATCTACTGCAGATACTACAGCTCCTATGGCTTCTGTAGGGAATTTTTTCGATACTGATAATATCGTACCAATATTTCTATATACTTCAGATATTAAAAATATAAATATTATGATAAACAATGATGCGTAGGAAAGCTTGAAATATACAGCAGACAAGAATAGCAATATTTTAATAAATATTCTTAGAAATATCACTGAAGCTACAGGAGTAGATAACCTAGAATCCTCTGCAAACTTAATTACTTTTTTATACATGTATATATATTATTACAAAGGAAATACTAATTCAACTTTTGTACCTTTATCCTGTTCTGATTTTACGGATATAGTTCCTTTTTCAATTTCAACTAAACTTTTAACAATATAGAGACCTAATCCTAGTCCTTGAAAATTTGAACTTAATACATTTGATGACTTATTATACTTACTAAAAATTTCTCCTATTTTGCTTTTATCTATTCCTATTCCATAATCCTGTATACTTATAGTGATAGAATTCTCATCCATGACACTTATATTAATATCTATTTTTGAATTTAAATGAGAATATTTAATAGCATTATCAAGTATATTACTAAATATAATTTTGAGTCTATTCTCATTGATTGTAGATTCTATTAATTGAGAGGTTGAATTTACTATTATCTCAATTCTTTTAGACTTAATATCATCATTGAATCTTTCTATGATTTCTCCTATTACGAGATTAACATTAACTTTTTGATCTTTATTAGAGCTTTTTTTGTCTAAATTAATAGATCCTAATACTTCTTCTATCAATTCATGTAGTTTATCTACATTAGATTTTAAAAGATTAAAGTAATTTTTTTTTATCTCTTCGTCATTTGAGTACTCAATTAATTGCAAGTAACCTCTTAATGCAGCAAGGGGAGTTCTTAAGTTATGAGAAACTATTATTGTAAATTCATCTTTAACATCTACTATTTCATTACTGATATTCTCTGTGTCTGTAGTATCTTCGGTATTTGATTCTGTTTTAGTTTCTTTATTGTTTAAAAATAACATTATTAAACCAATAATAATAAGGCTGAATGCCAAAACTGGGAATATGAGCATTGAACTATATACTAATCCTATAACTAGAAAAAATATTCCTGATATTAAAATTTCTAAAGTTACAGTCTCTATACCATATAGTAAAAAATTTATAACTAAAGATAGTAGTAATAATGCTATTATAAGTATAATATTATTTGAAATTAAGATAATAAAGATTATAAATATAGAATCTAATGGTGGAATAAATAAATTGAAATTTTTAATTACTCTTTCTTTGAAATAATTTTCATAGAAGTAAACTATTTTAATTATTTCTAAAATTACTAGGACAGGAGCTAATATTGTAAATGCTTTTTTATTTAAAACAAAGATTATACTAATTATCAATAATATAAATATAAATCTTAAGAATTGGTAAAAAATAATTTTTTTAGAAAGTTTTTTTCCCATAACTATTTAATGTATTTTAATACTCTTTTTGCAGTCTTTTTCCAACTATATTTTTGTATATTAAGCAGAGCTTCTTCTATTAAAGCTTTTCTTAAATTTTCATTTTTATATATCATATCCATTGAATCAACAATTTCTTCGATATTTACATTATTTACAAATATTGCTCCATCATCACCAACTACTTCTCTTAATACGGGTATATCTGAACATATAATAGGTACTTTTGAATAAGCAGCCTCTATACATGGGAGTGAAAACCCTTCGTCGAAGGTCAAAGTTATAAATAGTAATGCTTTTTTTAGTATTTCAAATTTTTCTGTATTATTAACATTTTCTAGTATAATAATATTTTTATTTGCGCTTTTAATATCTTCTTTATTTACCCCTAATAATACTAAATTTACTGGAGTTTTATATTTCTTTTTATATTCTAAAAATGATTTTACTAATGTATCAATATTTTTATGAGGACGACTATTTCCTATATATATAAAGAATTCCTTTGATATATTATATTTTCCCAGTATATCTTCTCCTTCATAATAGGTAGTAGGGATACTAACACCTTCTCCTGTAAATTTGATTTTTTTGGTATTTTTAATTTTAAGGTATTTTATAATATCATCTTTTACTGCTTGTGTCGGCACAAATATTTTATTAGCACCTTTTAATGTCCATTTTAAATGTAATGCATTGTATATCCTGTATTTAAAACTTACAAAATGGGGATTTCTAACTCCTATAATATCATGTAATGTTATTATATAAGGGGTTTTCATAAAATAAATACTTCCCCATATATGAGTCCAGAATATATCTAATTTAAATTTGTCTAATTCTTTTTGTAAAGTAAATTCAGAAAATATATTTTTAGTTTTAGATTTTATAGCAACTACTTTAATATTTTTATTTTTGCTATATATAGTTTTGTATTTGTAATATATGGGATTTCTATTGAAAATAAAGTAATAGATATTACTTTTGTCTTGTTTTACTAATTCACTAGCTATACTTTTAGTATAGTTTCCTATCCCTGTTTCCTTCTCTTCTATTTCTCGAAAATCAATTCCTATATATTTCATAAATAATTAAAACTCCAAAGGATTATTATTTCTCCAATCAGACCTATATTGTATACATTCTAATAAATCTACTATATGGCACCTTATATCTCTTATCTCTTTAGAATCTAAAACATTCTTTTTTATCTGCATAATTCTTTTTAATAATGTATTTTTAATGATATAATCATATTATGAAATATGCAATAGTACATGATGATTTTATGCAAAAATTTGGAGGAGCAGAGAAAGTTGTTTATTTGCTATCTAAAATTTTTAAAGAATCAGATGTAGTAACATCTATATCTACTCAGGATAATCTTGATAAATTTGAAAGGTTGAAAACCTCTCGATTTCAGAAATATAAATTTATAAAAAAGCATTCAAAAAAGCTTTTTTTCTTATATCCTGTAATATTTGAGGGTTTGAATTTTGATGAATATGATATAGTGATATCCTCTTCCTCTCGGTTTGCACATGGTATTATTACTTCTCCTAGTACATTACATATTTGTTATATGCATTCTCCCTCTAGATATATTTGGGATTATGCAGATTATATGAAAATGCAAAAATTATCTTTTTTACAAAAAGGTCTTTTACCTTTTATGGTATCTTATTTAAGAGTATGGGATTATATAGCTGCTCAAAGAGTAGACTATTTTATAGCAAATTCTAATTATACAAAAGCAAGAATTAAAAAATTTTACGGACGAGATAGTATAGTAATTTATCCTCCTGTAGAAATTGAAAAATATTTGAAATTAAAAAATTTGCAATATAAATATTATTTATATGCGGGTAGAATTGTAGAATGGAAAAGATTAGATATACTTATAGCTTCATTTAATAAATCTGGAAAGGAATTGCATATTGTAGGTAACGGAGAAGCATCATATACAAATTCTCTTAAAAAAACTGCTTTAAAAAACATTAAATTTTTTGAGAATTTAAATGATGAGGAACTCTTGAATAAATATAGAGATTGTAAAGCTGTGATTTATCCTCAAAAAGAAGATTTTGGAATTATTCCTGTTGAAGCTCAAGCTTGTGGAAAACCAGTTATAGCATATTCCAAGGGAGGGGTTTTAGAGACTATAGAGGATTTAAAAACAGGGATTTTTTTTAATGATCAGACTGAAAAATCTTTAACAGATGCAATTGTTAGATTCGAAAAAATAGATTTTAAAAAAGAAGATTGTAGGAAATCTGCAAGGAGATTTTCAGAAGAAGTATTTAGTAAGAGTATTGTAAAGATCACACAAGAATTATGGATAAAAAATACAAAATTGCAATAGTTACTGATTTTCTGAAAGTATATGGGGGTTTAGAAAGACAGTTGGAAGGGATTATGGATTTATTCCCAAATGCTGATATATATACTACTTTCTATGTGCCTGAAAATTTGCCAAGAAGATTTAAAGATTTTAATATTATAGAATCAAAATATAAAAATATATTTAAAATTTTATCATCTTTTGCAGTTCCTTTGTATCCAATAGCTTTTGAAGCTTTTGTATTTGAAAAATATGATGTAGTATTATCTATTAGTACCGGATTTGGAAAGGATGTTAATACAGGTGATATTAAGCATATCTCATATATACTAACTCCTCCTAGATTTCTTTGGAACCTTCCTAATTCTACTCAAGATAAATTGAAAGTAAAATTCCCAATAGAGATTTTGAATAATTATTTAAGATTGAAAGACTTTACTGCAGCTCAAGGACCTCAAAAATTAATAGCAAATTCAAAAACTGTTCAATCAAGAATAAAAAAATATTATAGAAGAGATAGTGATGTTGTATATCCATTTGTGGATACCAATAAATTTAATATCACAAAGGATTTTTCTTCTGGACATAGTTTTTTGATAATTTCAAGGTTAGAAAAATATAAGAATCTAGATCTTGCTATTCGGGTATTTAATAAATTAAAATTACGATTAAATATAGTTGGGATTGGATCATATAGAAAGTACTTAGAGAGTATATCAGAAAGTAAATATATCAAATTTTATGGATATGTCTCTGATATAGAAATGGTTAGAATGCTAAATCAAACAAAAGCATTAATATTCCCTGGTGCAGAAGATTTTGGATTAACTCCAATTGAAGCTCAAGCTTGCGGAAAACCAGTTATAGCTTTAAAAAAAGATGGGGTTTTAGAGACTGTTATAGAGGGAAAAACTGGATATTTTTTTAAAGATGAAATAGAATTAGAAGAAATTATAAAGAATTTTGATTCTACGAGTATAGATAAAATGGAATGTAGAGAAAATAGTTTACTTTTTTCTAAAGAAAGTTTTAGTATTAATTTAGAAAAAAGTTTATTTCATAAATAATTAATATATGTTGTATAAGATATTAACAAGATTCTTTGATATAGTGGGTTCTTTAGTAGCAATATTATTATTTTCTTGGTTAATGATTATTATCAGTATTTTAATTAAGTTAGATTCTGTAGGTCCTATTTTAGCAGATACCCCTGAAAGAGTAGGCAAAAATTATAAACCTTTCAAATTTTATAAATTTAGATCTATGATTCAAAATGCTCATGAATTATTAAAAACTGATAAAAGATTTAAAAAAATATATATGGAGTACAAACAAAATAATTATAAGCTTAAAAATGACCCGAGAATTACAAAGGTAGGAAAGTTAATCCGTAAGTACAGTTTAGATGAATTACCTCAATTTTTTAATGTTCTTAAGGGAGATATGAGTCTTGTAGGTCCAAGAGCTTATTATTTTGATGAATTGGAGTATTATATTTCAAAAGATAAGAATTTTAAAAAAGATATAGAAATTATAACTTCTATAAAGCCTGGAATTACAGGTATATGGCAAGTATCTGGGAGATCTGAAATCCCCTTTGACAAAAGAATCAAAATTGATTTAGAATATGCAAGTAGTCATTCTATCTGGAACTATTTTTTAATATTATTAAAAACCCCATTTGCGGTGTTTTCTAAGAGAGGTGCTTACTGATGTCTGTAATAAGTCTTGATAATTATAAAAAAAATGAATCTAAAAAACCTTTTTTTAAAAAAACTTGGTTTAAAATAACTATTGTATCTGTCGTCTTTGTTCTTATTTTAGGATATTTTTTCTTATTATCCCCTTTATTGAGTTTGAAAAATAACTATGACAAGGCAAAATCTTCTATTACCTTACTAAATTATTATAAAAGTAAGAAGAATTTATCTGGAATGGAGGCTCAATTGCCTGTTTTATCCCAAAGTTTTTCTAATATGAGGGGAGAAATAGCATCATTAGGTTATTTTAATTATGTCCCATTTTTAAATAATTATTATTCTTTAGGATATAATGCTGTTTATGCAGGTTATTATTCTATTCAAGGATTTAGTAAAATCGAAAGTGGAATAAATGGAGTTGCACCTCTTTTTGGTTATAGTACTAGTAATGCTAAGACTGCTCATCCTATTACTGGAAAACAGAAAATCTATGATGTTGTGAAATCGTTACCTATATTAGCTCCTCTATTAAAAAAATCAGATCCTTATTTTATAAAAGCAAATCACTATATACAAAAAGTAAATGTAAATTATATTCCTTCATCTTTGAATAAAAAATATAATATATCTTCTTTAAAGAAAACTTTTGCAGGTATAGTTACAGCTTTGCCTACGATTTATAATTCAACTTCGGTTTTAGAGGATGTATTAGGAGTACCTACTCCTAAAAAGTATTTATTAATGTTTGAAAATAGTGGTGAAATGAGACCTACTGGTGGGTTTATGACAGCCTTTGGATTCGTCAATTTTAATAATGGTAATTTAGGTTCAATTACGGCTCAAAACATATATAACATATCCAATGTAATACATTATAAGCCAGTTGCTCCAAAACCTTTGTATGTATATAACGGGACTTATTATTGGCACTTAAGAGATGCTAATACATCTCCAGATGTTCCTGAGTCAGTAGCTAATATATATAAATTTTATAACTCTATATATAATGCTCCTCATATTAATGGTGTTATATTTATAGATACTTGGTTTGTAGATAATCTTATTAAAGCTGTTGGTGGAATCACCATGCCATCTGTGTATGGAAATAATTTAGTTTTAACATCAAAAAATGCCAATTATTATATGGAATATATGGCTGAAAAATCAGGATTACCTCAGCAAGAAAGAAAAGATTTTATATCTATTATGATGCATAAACTTATATCTAAGGTATTTCATTCTACAGGTAATCAAGTATTTAAGGTATTGAATGTTGTAATTACAGATCTTAATCAAAGACAAGTTCTCTTGTATTTTAATAATTCTAATGCAGAAAATTTAGTAAAACAATATGGTTGGGGTGGAGTAATTCCTAAAACTAATAAGTATGATTATTTACAAGTTGTAGAAGCTAATCTTGCAGGCGCAAAAGATAATTATTTTATGGGTGAAACTGTAAATGTTAATATACAAAAAACAAGTAAAGGTTATAAGCAATCAGTATCAGTTACTTGGGTAAATCCTGCAATTTATGATAATTGGTTGGTAGGACCATATTTATCATGGGTAAGAATGTATACTCCAAAAGGATCTAAATTATTAAATATGTCAGGTACGAATGGGTTTACTCAATCTTATCTTAATACTACTGTAAATAAGACTGTATTTGGAAATCATATTACGATAAAACCTCGACTTTCTAAATCAAATCCTCCTGCAAAAGGAACATTAACATATACATATTTATTGCCTAAAAATATATCTTTGAAAAAACTTATATTTCAAAAAGAAGCGGGACTAAAAGGAGAATGGTTGAATGTACGATTTGGTAATTTTTATAAATCTCAATATATTACTTCAAATACGACTGTAAATCTATAAATAAATGCAAAATTTATATGAAGGTATAATTTTAAAATATGTAGATTATAAAGATAATGATAAAATTCTTACTATTTTTACTAAGAATGGATTACAGTCATTAATAGCTAAAGGAGTAAAGACTGGGAAAAGAGCTAATCTTTTGGATACTGGGAATTTAATATCATATGATATTGTAAAAACTAAAGGGCTTCCTATTCTAACTACTGTTATATTAAAAAATTCTTTTGCAGAAGATAAACCTCAATATTCATTTTATATACTTTTTCTATTGGAGGTAATTCTAAAAATACAAAGAGAAGGGGAAGATGAGAGTTTAATGTATTATATACTTTTATATTGTCTACAGAATCTATCTGGTAATTCAAATTTATATCTATCTTTATTTTTAGTTAAAGTACTTTATTATGAAGGTGTTTTTATTGATCTGTATAGCTGTCTCGTGTGTGGAAAAGAATTTAATGAAAATAGTAATATTATTGTGTCTTCAGAAGGTGTTACCCATTTATCATGTAGTAATTTAAAAGAGAAAAATATTAATAACGATACCATAAAACTTTTGAGGTATCTTTTAAATTTTGATATAAGGAAAAATAAATTCAATTTTTCAATAGATGATCTAATAATAAAAGAGAGTCTTTTTTATTTAATTTCTTTTACAGAAAATTTTTTCTCATCAAGTATAAAATCAAAGGAATATATTACTGTTTAACTCTTTTAAGTAAAGAGTAAATTACTGGTACTATAAACAATGTTAGAATGGTAGATGTAAATAGTCCTCCTATAACTGTTATAGCCAAAGATTGTCCTATTAAAGTTGAAGAAGAAGCAAATATTGCCAATGGGAGTAATGCAAACATAGTAGTAATTGCTGTCATAAGAATTGGTCGTAGTCTTATTTTTCCTCCCTGTATAATAGCTTCTTTTACTTCATACCCTTCTTTTATATTTTGTTTGATTTTAGTTAAAAGAACTATTGCATTAGTGACAACTATTCCTATAAGCATTAATACCCCTATTAGTGCTGGAAGATTTAGTGTTGATTTTGTTATAAATAAAGCTACTAAAACTCCTATTATAGTCACTGGTAAAGATGCAAGGATAGCAATAGGCTCTATAATTGAGGAGAAGGTGGCAATCATAATTATTAATACTATTGCAATTGATATCCCCATAGCTTCATATAATGAATTAAATGAATTTGCTTGTTCAGAAGAAGCTCCTTGATTAATAACTGAAACTCCATATTTTGAAATAGCGTCACTTATATCTGTATGTATTGTATTATTAACTTTTTCAGTATTATTAGCAGTAATTAGAGCATTGATGTCAGAAGCTCTTTGTCCATTTTCATATGTAATACTAGAGTTGTATGGCACTTGAGATATATTAGATATCTTTGATAGTGGAATTTTGCTGCCTAGTGAATTTGTTATTAATATATTATTAAGATTAGGTAAATTTTTCACATAAATATAGACATTATAACTTCCTCCATTAAGATTATAATTTGAAATTTCACTTGGAGTAAAATATTGAGATATTTGGGATAGAACATTATATGAAGACACACTATATTTCGAAAGTTTAGTGTTATTTAATATTATCTCTTTTTGATAGGTATCTTTTGAAAGATTAGATGTAAGATTACTTATTCCTTTTAAATTTTTTAATTTATTATATAAATAGTTATTAGCATTATACAGTTTATTTTGATTATTAGAATTTATTATAATATTTACTGAATTAAGATTACCTACTGAAGATAGAAGATTAACTTGAGCTTTCAGGCCATTTATTTTATTTGAAAAATTTTGAATATTGTATATTTCATTATTTATATTCTTATTATTATTAAAATCAACTAATATTTGAAATTTATTTTTCACTTGAGATGAGGTGGTTTTAATACCATGGCTTTGAGCTGATCCCACAGATATTGAATAAAATTGCACATTCTTTATAGTTTTAATATAGTTAGAAATTTGAATAGCTTTGTTATATGTTAGTGTTTTGGAAGACCCTGTAGGTGTAGATCCTGATATTAAAGCAGAAGGTTGTGTTGGGGATGGTATGAATCCAGTCTGGATATGCGGAATTAATAACAGTGAAGAGAGTATTAGAATTAAAGTAACTAAAATAGTAGAAATTTTGTGATTTATTGTAAAACGAACAGCACGTTCATAATATTTAGCCAGGAAAAACTCTTTTTCTTTTAATTTGACATTCTTTTTTAATAAAAATGTTTTACTAAATAAAGGTATAACTATAATTGCAGTAAAAAGTGATGCTATTAAAGCAGAGGAAGCCGTAAATGCAAATGGAATAAAGAATGAAGATGTAATTCCTCCTACAAATGCAATTGGTAAGAATACCCCAATTGTTGTAAGAGTAGAAGATGTAATTGCTCCTCCCACTTCTTTTACTGAGTTTATTATTAACTTTTCGTCTTTTACTTTATCTTGAGATAAGTGTCTGAAAGTATTTTCTATAACCACAATACTGTCATCAACAATTCTTCCAAGTGCCACAGAAAGTCCAGATAAAGACATTATGTTAAAGGTAATATTTTGGGCATTCATCAATGTTAATGTGAAGAATATTGATATTGGAATGGATATTGAAGCTATTAGAGTTGTATTTCCACTTTTTAAGAATGCAAAAATTATAATAACTGCTAAAAGTATACCAAGTATAGTTTCTTTTAGAATGCTATTTATAGTTGAGTTAATAGTATTTGTATCATTTGAAAGTATTGTATAACTGATTCCTTTTGGTAAAACACTTTTAACATTAGATAAAATATTTTGAATAGTACTAATAGTATTAATATTAGTTTTTCCAAATATATCTACTACATCAGAATTCTTTCCATTTGTTTGTACTATTTCATTGTTAAAGACTTTAGATATATTAACAGTAGCTATATTTTGAAGTTTTATCGTGTGTCCCTTATAAATAGCTAACGGAATATTCTCTAATTGTTTAATATTAGATATATTAGAATGAATTGTTATTGGTATAGATAGATTATTATTTTTAATCTTTCCAATAGGGGAATTGATATTATATGATTTAATTATATTTATAATATTTGAGTATTGTATATTATACTCATTTAATTTTTGATAATTCAGGTTTATATTTATTTCTTCTGTTTTATTCCCATAGTAACTTACGCTGCTTACTCCTGAAACATTATTTATATTATTAAGTAATTTATTTTTTATAAAACTATCTCTATTTTTCCCAGAAAAAGAAAGCTCCAATATAGGAATATTAGAAAAATTAAATTTAGACATAGTTGGTCTTGTCGCACCATTAGGAAGTTTTACAGATCCTAAATCCTGATTTATTTGTTGTTCAAGAGTATTGAGATTAACTCCATAATGAGAAGTTATTATTAAAGTTGTATAACCATTATTTGCATTTTCTTGTATTGATTTTATTCCACTAATTGATTTTATTGAGTTATAAATTGGTTGAGTAAGAGTTGTATATACTTCATTCGCGTTTGCAGAAGGATAATTAGACTCAACTATTACTGTAGAAAGATTTACATTAGGAAAAACCTCTCTATCAGCTACTATATAAGAGTATGTTCCAAACAAAATTAGAAATATTAATACTATAAATATTAAAGATTTATTTTTAAAAGAGTAAGAAACTATTTTTTCTATCATATCAATTCAATTTAATATCAGAATTTTAATCACAATGATTAGTTAACCTAATGATTAGGGTTAATATAGTAACATACATATATATTTTTTCCAATAGCTATTTAAATTTGTTTTTAAAAGAGTTTCTGTTAAAATGAAATATATGGATAATATTGTTTCACTTGCAAAAAGAAGAGGTTTTGTATATCCGGCTTCTGATATATATGGAGGTTTAGCTAATTCATGGGATTATGGACCTATGGGGGCTTTAATGAAGGAAAATATTAAAAATGAATGGATCAAAGAGTTTGTTTCTTCTAGAGATGATATGATCTTAATTGATAGTGCTATTATTCAGAATTCCAGTGTATGGGATGCTTCCGGACATTTAGAAAAATTTACAGATCCTATGTTAGAGTGTTCTAAATGTCATAAAAGATTTAGAGCGGATAACCTTATTGAAGATGTTCTGGGTATAGATGTAGATGGTAGGACTTCTTTAGAAATCGATACAATAATTCAAAATAATAATATTAAATGTCCTGTATGTGGGGGGAAATTGTCTGAAGTTAAAAATTTTAATTTAATGTTTAATACAAAATTAGGTCCAGTAGATGTATCTTCAGACACAGTATATCTTAGACCTGAAACTTGTCAGGGAATTTTTACTAATTTTGACAATATACTCAAAAGTACAAGATTACACTTGCCTTTTGGTGTTGCTCAAATAGGAAAATCTTTCAGAAATGAAATAACTCCAGGAAATTTTATATTTAGAACGTTGGAGTTTGAACAAATGGAAATTGAATATTTTACAAAAGAAGAAAATGCTGATGAAAATTTTAATTATTGGTTAGATTTATTTAAGAAATGGTATATAAAAATAGGAATAAAGAAAGAAAATTTGAAAGAAGTTGAATTAACTAAGGAGCAAAGAGCTCATTATTCAAAAAGAACAGTTGATTTATATTTTAATTTTCCTTTTGGATTCAAAGAATTACAGTCTTTTGCCAATAGAGCAGATTATGATTTAAAATCTCATTCTGAAAAATCAAAGAAAAAACTTCATTATTTCGATACAGATACTAATAAAAATATAGTACCATTTGTGATTGAACCTTCTGTAGGATTAGGAAGATTATTCTTAGCACTTCTTTCAAATGGATATAGGGAAGAAAAAGTCCTAAATGATACAAGAGTTGTACTTTCTCTCTCTTCCAGAATTGCTCCATATCAATTAGCAATTTTTCCCCTAGTATCTAAGGATAAAGATATGAAAGATATATCATATAATTTATATACAGATTTAAGAAAGGACTATAGATGTTCCTATGATGATATTGGCGCTATTGGAAAAAGATATAGAAGACAAGATGAAATTGGAACACCTCTTTGTATTACCGTTGATAATGATTCCCTGAAAGACAATGCTGTTACAGTAAGAGATAGGGATACTATGGAACAAAAGAGAGTGTCAATAGATAATATTAGAGATTATGTCGATAAATGTTTTTTGTAATTCCTACTCCAATTGGTAATTTAGAAGATATTACTCCTAGAGCAATCAATACAATAAAATCCTTAGATATACTTTTTTGTGAAAATACTCAAAATACTAATAATTTACTTTTAAAATTTAATATAAAAGGGGTAACTTTAAAAAAGTATGTGGATTATAATGAACAGAAAATTATTCCGGAAATATTATCATTATTGTCCGAAAATAAAAAAATAGGACTTGTATCAGATGCAGGATATCCTACAATTTCAGATCCCGGATATAAACTTTTAAGAGCTATAAAGAATAACGGAATAAACTATACTGTACTTCCTGGAGCTACTAGTATATTACCTACACTTATTTATTCTGCGCTACCTTCAAATAATTTTGTTTTTATAGGATTTTTATCTAAAAAACAGGGGAAAGTAAAACAAGAGTTATTGAAATTTTCAGGAATGACTACTATATTCTTTGAATCTCCTCATAGAATTATTAAAACTTTAAAACTTTTAAATGATGAATTTCCAGATTCTCAAATTACTATCTGTCGAGAAATTAGTAAATTACATGAAGAAGTAATTTCAGGGAATATATCTGATGTATACACTCAATTTGCTAAAAGGGAAAGTATAAAAGGAGAGATGTCTATTGCAATTTTAATAAATAATTGATAGGATACCTAATTGTATGTCAGTTATAGAAGTTAAAGATATAAAGAAGAAATATGGTGAAGTTGTTGCTGTTTCTGGTGTGAGTTTTTCTGTAGAGAAAGGAGAAGTATTTGGACTTTTAGGTCCCAATGGAGCAGGAAAAACTACAACGGTAGAGATGCTTGAAGGAATTACGAAAATTGATGAAGGTGAAGCATTTATAGAGGGAATCAAAGTAAGTCAAAACAACCATACATTACAAAATATTATAGGTGTGTCACTGCAGAGTAATAATTTTTTTGATGATTTAAGTCTTGCAGAAATATTATCTCTTTTTGCAAGTTTTTTTAATATTAAAATTAATCCAAAAGAATATTTAGAGGAAGTTACACTAGTTGAAAAATCAAAAACAAAATTCAAAGAGATATCAGGGGGGCAGAAACAAAGATTTACTATAGCTTTAGCTTTAGTTAATAATCCAAAGGTTTTATTTCTAGATGAACCAACAACTGGTTTAGATCCTCAATCAAGGAGACATTTATGGGATATAGTAGAAGGGTTAAAGGAGAAAGGTAAGACGATAATCCTTACAACTCATTTCATGGATGAAGCAGAACGTCTTGCAGACAGAGTTGCTGTTATGGATTCGGGAAAGATATTAAAAATGGGTACACCTACAGAGTTAATACAAGATCTTATTAAGACAGGTTTTAAGAAAAAAATTGTTGCAGATGAAAGAGCAAATCTTGAAGATGTATTTATAGATTTAACTGGGAAAAATTTAAGAGATTAAGATTATGATTAAAAGAATATATAGCTTTACAATTGCAAGTTTGAAAATGACATTTAGAAATAGATTCGCATTAATGATGTCATTCTTTTTCCCTATTGCACTTATACTTGCTTTTGGTTTTTTTAATAATTCTTCTGCACCAAAACTTAATATAGATATTTTAGGTAGTAAAAATACATCAACTATACAAAATAATATTGTAACTGAATTAAAAAAGTCTGGCAATGTAAATATAAAGAAAATATCTACATTGTCGTATGGTAAAAATAAAATTAAAAATAATAGTATAGATCTATTAATGTATATAACTCCATCAGCTTCTTCTTTTAGTCGTATATTTACTAAGTGTAATGTTGGAAAAGCATGTCCTCAGTTGGTTGGGATAAAATCAATTCCTAATTATAAGATATCTTTTTATGTAAATAAATTTTCTACTAATCTTACTTATGCAGAATTATTTATATCTGGATTTAAGTATAATGCACTAAAATCAGTTGTGTCTGTAAATCATATCTCTTTACCATTCACATACTCTCAGACTTTTCTTACAAGTGGAAAGGAAGAAAATAGTTATATAGATTTTCTAATACCTGGTGTCCTAGCTCTAGCTTTAATGCAAGGAATTATCTTTGCTGTTATAAACATAATAGTTAACTACAAAGAATTGGGAGTATTGAGAAGATTGGCAGTCACACCTTTAACCAAATCTGATTTTATAGCCTCATTGACAATCACCAGATTAATTTTTGGTTTAATTCAAATAGCAATTTTAATTGTAATAGCTGCAGTATTTTTAAATGTTATTCCAGTAGGAGGAGTTTTCGGGTTTGCTAATCTTACTGTGGTAATTATTCTTGGAGCTTTAATGTTTGTAACTCTGGCTCTTATAATTTCAACAATTTCAAATAAAACAGCAACCGTCTTTCCAATCGCGAATCTTATAACTTTGCCTATGTTATTTTTATCAGGAATATTTTTCCCTGTAAAAAATCTTCCTTCTTGGTTAAGATCTATTGTTAATTTATTACCTTTAACTTATCTTGCTAATGCTCTTAGGGGTATTTATGATCATGGATACTCTCTTTTAACAATTCATAATGACCTGATTGGAATGGCTGTCTGGATTATTATATTCTTTCTTCTAAATATTTTGTTTTTTAAATGGGAATAACACAAGTATTATAAATAATATTACAAATCCTATTGCTATAAATAAATCATTTAATTCTCCTGCAATTAATATGAAAGGAGTTATCAATATAAGTGTGAAATTATCAGATCCATCATAAGATATTGCCTCTGTTATAGATAATATTAAAGATAATAACATTGTAGTTACAAATTCTATTGAAGATGATAGAAATATAAAACTAGAAACTATAAAAAATGTAAATGTACCCATATATGATTTATTGTCATTTAATATATTATATTCCTGAATTGGAACATTCATGCCTACTAAAGCTGCAAATGAATCTGAAATTCCGGTAATAAGTAAAGCTTCTCTTATTAAAAATAATTTATCATAAAAAATCAGAGCTATAATGATTAAAGCTATAGCATAAAATATACCTCCCAAATTTGATTTCTTTGTTCTACTATTATTAAGTGAGTGAAAAAGATGAAGATATTTAGATGCAATTACAGAAATTAGAGATTCTGCAACTAGTATAATGAAAAAAGTTTGGCTTAAAAGAAAGGTTGCAACGATAAATAATATAGATGTTTCAATGTGAACAAGTTTTCTTAAATATTCCTTACTTTTATTTTTGTCTAATTTTTTGAAAATATATTCGGAGGTTATTAGAACAACTATAAAAAGTAGATTTAATATTATAATATAAGCTATATTTTTATTTATGATATTATTATATATAAAATATTATAGCTTATAATACACTAACTTCAGAGAAAAAAAAAGTTTGTAATTGCTAATATATTATTATACAATGCTCAATATGTCTTTAGAATTTTCTAAACAAAAATTTTTTGTAGTGTATCTAGTTATTTCCTTGGCTTTATTTGGATTACAATTTATTTCTAATAATAAATTATTTTTAAGTATTATTGTTTTTTTAGATTTCTTTTTCTTTATAGGATTTTTTATATATTCTGGGTTGAAAATGAAAGAACAATCCTTTAATTTTAAAAATATTGCAGCTTTTTCTGCATTTACATCTGGTGTAACAATGGTAGTCTCAGAGATCATATCTTTCTTTGTATTCAAGTTATATACAGAACATCAAGTACATAATGTTAAATTATTACCTCATAATGAATATTTAATAATATTATTAATTTCAATTATTTTTGGAATAATTTTTAATATTCTAGTTGCTATTTTATTAGCATATTTAGGAACAAAGTTATATAAAGCTGATATTAATAAGACTGATATATGATTAAAATAGAAAATCTTTCAAGAGATTATAAATTGGGAGATGGTACTGATTTTTTTGCACTTAAAGATATTAGTATAGAAATCCCAAAAGGTATATTTATAGGAGTACTAGGTCCGTCAGGGTCTGGAAAAAGTACTTTTATGCATCTTATTGGAGGTATGGATAGGCCTTCAAGTGGAAAAATATTAATAGATTCAGTGGATATCTCTACTCTTAGTGCTAATGAATTATCCTATTTCAGAAGAAATAATATAGGTTTTGTTTTTCAATCATTCTATTTAATAGAATCTCTTAGTGTTATAGAGAATGTTATGACTCCAGCTATTTTTTCTGGAATGTCTACTAGGGATGCAAGGCAAAAGGCAAAGGAAATTCTTTCTGAGTTGAATATAACAGATAAATTAGACTTAAAAGTATCTAATTTATCTGGCGGTCAAAAACAAAGAGTTGCAATAGCCAGAGCCTTAATGAATGATCCAGATATAATTCTTGCTGATGAACCTACTGGAAACCTAGATTCTAAAAATGGAGAAGAGGTTATGTCTATCCTCAAAAATCTTGTTAAAAAAGGAAAAACTGTTATTATGGTTACTCATAATAAAGATTTAATTTCTGAATCTCCATTTATAATATCTTTTATGGATGGAAAAATTGTAGATATTAATAAAAATAAAATTGATATACCACAGAATCCTAATAATTCTAAGCATAAAAATAGAAGTATTAATTTTGTAGAACTTTTTAAACTTGCAAAAAATAATATTTTTCAGAATAAATTGAGAAATTTACTCACAGCAATAGGTATTTCCATTGGAGTCGCTATGTTGATTATTCTTCTGTCTTTTGGATTTGGACTTAAGGCAAATTTAGAAAAAGGGCTTTCCTCTATAATATCTACTAATACTATTACTGTATCTCCTAGTAAAAATTCAGGATTCTCATTTTCCCCCGTTACTGCTGTATCAAAAGGAAAATTAAAAATTTTGGATTTATCAACTATTAAAACTTTGTCTAAGATAAAAAATGTTAAAGAAGATTGGGGGCAAAATGCTTTTTTCGGAAATATGTCTTTTAAACATACTAAAGGGGCAATATATATAGAATCATTATCCCCTCATCAATATATAAATAGTTCTATATATAGTTCAATAGCAGTAGGTAAAATTCCTCAAGGTGATAAAGGAGGAATATTATTACAAAGAACAGTAGCTAAGGAGTTTAGTAAAAATATCAATAGTTTGGTGGGTAAAAATATAAAAATATCAATTGGATCAGGTGCTTCTGTTCTAAGTCCTACTAGTTTGTATACAAAAGCTCAAACATTCTCAATTAAAATTGTAGGAATAACTTCTGGACACTTATCATATATATCATATAATCAATCTATTTTATGGAGTAAACTTTTAGAAAATACAAAAAATCCTAAATTTTCAAATATAGAGGTTTTATCAAATAGCACTTCTAATGTTAAAACTATTGCATCTATAATCTCTAGTAAAGGTTATGGAACTCAAACACTGGAGAGTGTTATTTCAGAACTGAATACTCCATTTTTAATAGTAGATAGTATTCTTGGTATTATTGGTGGGATATCATTAGTTGTATCTGCAATCATGATATTAGTTATAATGTTGATGGAAATTTTAGAAAGAACAAGGGAGGTAGGTATACTTAAAGCAATTGGGGCAAAAAGGTCAGATATTCGTAATTTATTTATATTAGAAACTATTATTATAGGATCTATTGGGGGAATTTTTGGTCTCGTTATTGGTATTATAGTTATAGATATTCTTAATTATTTTATTAATATATTTATTAAATCATCAGGGGGGGCTGCTACTACTCTTTTTTCTTCACCTTTATACTTTTACTTGCTTGTTTTCTTATTTGGAATTTTTATTGCTGTTATAGCTGGACTATATCCTTCTTCAAAGGCTTCGAAAATGAATCCTATTGATGCATTACGATATGAGTAAATTCTCTGGAACTGGATATCCTCTATAATCTTCTAATATATTTTTACCATATATTAATCTGTAAAATGCCTCAGTTTCCATTAATGCTCCTGTTAGAGCATTATGAGGGTTCGGTTCACTTGGCATTCCTAGTATTTCATATATTCTATTAGTATTTAATCTCGATATTTTAAAATCTAGATTATTTTTTATAACGTAATTGACACAAAGTGTATTTAAATCTACAGTTCTGAATGTCATAGGAAATGTCATCTGGTTTCTTTCAAACGCCTTGATGAGGAAATCCCTATCAAATGAAGGATTTTGCCCTGCTATGATTTTTTCTGTATTTTGATTATTTAACCATTTTAAAAAATTTACAATAATCTCTCTTTCGGAATGTTTATCTTTATTATCTATAATTTCTTTTTTAGAAAAGCCATTTATTTTTAAAGATTCTAAATTGATTTCTGCATTATCAAAAACATTACATTCATCATAAAAAGTTTGTTTTGTATTTATAAAGTTTACAGCTCCTATACTGACAATGGAATTTGTGGAAGGATCAATACCAGTAGTTTCTACATCTACAACAATCATTATTATATTTTTTCAACTACTACTGCAGTACCATAACATAATACTTCTGAGATACCTGGAGCAACCTCATTTGTATCATATCTAACTGCAATTATTGCATTAGATCCAAATGCTTGAGCATGCTGACACATTAGATTGTATGCCTCATCTCTGGCTCTTTCACACATTTGGGTATATATAGTAATATTTCCTCCAAAAATAGTTTGTATACTTGCTCCAATATTCCCGACTATACTTCTAGATCTTACTATTATTCCCTTTACTAATCCTTTATTCTGTATTATCTTATAGCCATCAAGTATGAATGCTGTAGTTACCATAGATTTATCAAAGTTATTAACTGCATTTTCTTGATTATTATTCATACTATGTTAAAATGTCTGAAGTTATACCTGATTATATAGTGTATTTTATCAAAAATCTAGCTTATGAAAATCTGTATTTTTTCTAGATCAAATACTATCGAGGATGAAGCAATTAAGAGAGAATCTGAAAAAAGAGGTCATGAGTGTAGTATTATAAATCCAAAATCATTAATATTTAATTTTAGTGGTGATTTAAAAATTACTACCAATGAGGGTATAGATCTTACATATTTTGATGTTTTTGTACCTAGAGTATTTTCTATAACAGAAACAATAGAAGGAAAAAAATATAAAAGAAATTCCAAGAACCTTATTATTAAATATTTATTGGATCACGACAAGATATTTTTAGATAAAAATTATGACCACAAAAGGGAAACTCAGGGAAAAATATATCAGTTATCTAGATTTAACAACTTTCATATTCCTATATTTCCTACTGTTTTTTTATATAGAACAGATAAAAAATATATAGAAAGTTCATTATTACAAGCTAAAATAAATCCTCCATATATTATCAAAGATGTAGCTGGTTCAAAGGGAGAGAATATATTTAAATGTGATAGTGTAGATGAAATTAAAGACAAGATTGAACAATATAATAATGTTTATTTTATGATTCAAGCATTTCATAAAATAGATCATGATTTGAGAATTTTAGTATTAGGCAATAGGGTATTAGGTGCAATAGAAAAAATTCATAAAAGTGGAGATTTTAAAGGTAATATTTCTCAAGGAGCAGATTCAAAAATTTTCAAGTTATCAAATGAATTAGAAACTCTAGCTTTAATGACAAATAATATTTTGCAATATGATTTTACTGGTGTAGATATTGCAATTGTGGGGAATAAAAATTATATTTTAGAAGTTAATGAGGTTCCTCAATTTAGAGGTTTTGTTGAAACTACTGGATTGAATGTAGCTTTAGAAATAGTTAAATATTTAGAATATTTATATAACACATCTTTATGAAAATATGTATAATTAATCACAATAATAAAAAGAATGATATTTCAAAAGGTCATAGAACAAAGTCTATATCAGCAGAGGCCTTTAAAAAAGGATATTCTGTAGACATTATTGATAGTTATGATTTAGTTTTTAGTTTTGATGAGAATTCTTCATTATCAATATCTACAATACAAGGAAATTCTCTATTAGATTATGATGCATATATAATATATTCAGTAGGTATCATAGAAGATAAAAAGGCTAATATTGAAAAAGTCGTTATTGCAGATTATTTAATATTTCATAATAAATTAGTATTTAACTATTCAGCTGTTATCTCTTCTGTATATAAGAGTAAGCTTTTAGATTTTTATAAAATGCAAAAGCTTGGAGTTCCTATTATAAAGACCTTTTACGTAGAAGATCACAAAGATATTGAAAGTATTAAAAAAATCATAAAAGATAATGATTATATGTTCCCATTAATCCTTAAACCAGTTAATGGTACTCAAGGGCGGGATATATATAAAGTTCAAAATATAGATGAAATTGAAAATCTTATAATATCTCAAAAAAATAAGAGTTTTATGATTCAGGAATATATCCCAATAATCCATGATTTAAGAACTATTGTATTTTCTGGGGAAATATTAGGATCTATAGATAAAATTCCAATGAATGGCGATTTTAGGGGTAATATTTCACAAGGAGCTAAGGCAGTGGAATATAAGCTTTCAGATGAACTAAAAGCTATATCATTAATGGTTGCAAATTCTTCAGGATCAGTTATATCGGGTGTGGATATATGTATTTCTAATAATAGTTATTTTATTCTTGAAGTGAATGATAATCCAGAATTCAAAGGGTTTGCTAATTGCCTAAATATAAATGTTCCTCAAATTATTCTAAATTATCTAGAAAAATTTCAAATTAATTAATTTAATACTCTAAATTAAACTTTATTTAAAGCTTATAATCTATGTTCCTTGACAGAATAAATATGAAGTATTATATTAAATTCAGTTGTGGTGATAAGTGGTGATAAGTGGTGATAGTTTATACAATAAGTTTATGTTAATAGGAGAATATACATCTAAATTACAAGATAAAAATAGGATAGCAATGCCTAAGAAATTTAGATCTGAGATTGGGGATAAGATAATCATCACTAAAGGGTATGAGAATTGTTTAATAGTAGTGCCTGAAAATAAATGGGATTTGATGGTTAAAGATATAGTATCAAGACCTTTTACAATAACAAATGCACGGGATACTTCGAGGTTTATATTAGGATCTGCAGCTGAAGCATATTTAGATGATCAAGGACGATTTGTAATTCCTCAAACATTAATATCGCATGCAGAATTGGATGGAGAAGTTTCATTTTTAGGATTAGTCTCTTGGATTGAAATTTGGAGCAGCATAAAGTGGAAAGAGAGAGAAAGTTATTTAAGAGATAATGGTGCAAATATAGCAGATGAGTTGTCAAAATTAGATGTATCATGACACAGTTCTTTTACAAAATATAATAAATGAGCTTGAAATCAAAGAAAAGGGGGTATATGTAGATACTACTTTAGGAGGAGGAAGTGTAAGTTTTGAAATACTTAATAGGCTTAAAGGTGGAAATCTCATTAGTCTTGATATAGATACAGATGCTATTAATAATTTTAAATTAGAATTTGAAAAGAAATATAGCAAAAAATTTATATCAAATAGTATGACTTTAGAAAGCAATACTATAACTCTAGTAAATGAGAATTTTTCAAAGCTAAAAGAGATTATACTCAATTTAGGTAAGGAAAAGTTAAAGATAAATGGAATAATTTATGATTTAGGGGTTTCATCCTTTCAAATAGATAATCCTAAAAAAGGATTTAGCTATATGTCAGATTCTGATTTAGATATGAGAATGGACAAAAGATTGAAAGTTACTGCCCGAGACCTCTTAAATGGAATGTATGAAAAAGAATTGAGTAGTATGTTTGAGAGATATTCTGAAGAACCCTTTTCAAAAGACATAGCAAGAAATATTGTAAAGTTCAGAAAAACAAAAAGTATAGAGAGGTCTAGTGATTTGGTATCAATAGTAAAGAGAAGTATTAGAGGTCAAGCTTATCTCTATCACCATGTATCAAGAATATTTCAGGCATTAAGAATCAAAGTTAACAATGAGTTGGGCGTTTTGAGTGATTCTCTGCTTCTTTTGCCTGATATTCTTGAGAGTGGTGGTAGAGTAGTATTTTTAACTTATCATTCTGGAGAGGATAGAATTATAAAACACTATTTTCTCCACAATGATAACTTTATATCTTTGTATAAAAAACCTGTGACTCCTAGTGATGAAGAAATTTCAAAAAATAGGAGAGCTAGGTCAGCTAAAATGAGAGTATATGAAAAAAAATAAAAAATCTAACAAAATATTATTAACACTTATATTTACGCTATTTTTAATAGTTGTAGGTCAATTGTATCTAATGAATAATATAGATTCATATAATTATACTGTAGAAAGATTAATATCTCAGTATAATACATATAATGTAAAGAATCAGAATCTTCAAGGAGAAATCTCTTCAAATCAATCATTAATTAGTATTAAAAATAATCTTTTGAAAAAGGGATATAAAAATGTAAATAACGTTAACTATACTCCTTCTAATGCATATAGTTTTAATGTATCATCATCCAAATGAATAGTGATTTATTTAAGAAAAAGGCATTTTTCTTAATTTTAATAGTGTTTATTGCATTTTTGATTTTAATAGTAAAATTATTTGATCTTCAAGTATTAAATAATGCACAGTACTCTATTGAAGCATCTGCGGAAAATTCTTTTTTAACTAGTATGCCTGCATTACGAGGTATTATCGAGAGTTCAACTGGAAGTATACTTGCAGATAATACTCCAGTATATAAAGTATATGTTTCTTTAAATAATGTAGTAAACAAAAAAAGTTTTGAAAATGAAGTATATTCTGTTTTAGGAATAAAAAAAAGCTATATGCAATCACTATTTAATAGTAAATTAGTTTGGGTAAAATTATCTTCAGATATAAGTATTTCTCAAAAAAATAAATTATCGAATCTTCCATCTTTAACATTTGTGCAATATGAAAGTCGTTATTATCCAAATAAACAATTATTTGCACATGTATTAGGATTTTTGGGTAGAGATTATAAAGGTCAAGTGAGTGGTTTTTATGGAGTAGAAGGTTATTTTAATGGAGCTCTTGTTGGAAAAGCAGGATATACAAAAGGTATTCAATCTGCTTCTGGTATTCCTTTACTTTCTCAAAATTATCAATTTGTTCCTGCTCAAAATGGAGATACTATTAAATTAACTGTAAATCCAGCAATTCAAAATATTGTGTCTTCTAGTGTAAATTATTGGTCTAAAAAAGAGAATGCAACTTCAGGTGCTGCTATTGTAATGAATCCTAAAACAGGTGCAATTTTGGCAATGGCCAGTTACCCTAGTTTTAATCCAAATACATATTGGAAATATAAATATTCTAATTTTCAAAATAATGCAATTTCTTTTATTTATGAACCAGGTTCTGTTGGTAAATTAATTACTGTGTCTGCTGCTTTACAAACAGGAGCAATGACTCCAAGTACAACAGTAAATGATAAAACTGGAGTATTTTCAGTTGGAGGGCAAAATATATATAACTGGAATAAAGCCCCTGATGGAGTAATGAATTTAGGAAGGATACTTCTTTTATCTTCTAATGTGGGAGCTAGTATGGTGGCAACTCAATATCTTTCTTCAAAGTTGATGTATGAATTTTCAAAAAAATATGGATTTGGAAATTTAACAGGAATAACTTTACAGGGAGAAGAAACTGCTAACATCCCACCATATAAGACTTGGAACAAATCTAATCTTGCTACTGATTCATTTGGACAATTTGTATCAGTATCTCCATTACAGATATTAGATGCTTATGATGCTCCTGCAAATGGAGGTAAAATTATGCAACCTTATATAGTACAAAGTATTACTAATTCAAAAGGATCTACTGTAAATTTTAAACCTAAAGTTCTATATAATCCTATCTCTCCTACTGTTGCTTCAGAAATTAATACTATGCTTGTAGGTACTACCCAAGGAGAACCAAATTGGGCTTTACATAAAGAAGGTGTTGGGCAATATATGCCTATTATTGCAGGTAAAACGGGTTCTGCCCAAATGCCATCTAAAAAACATCCAGGACAGTATAGTACTACTAATTATGTTATGACATATGTGGCCTATGCTCCAGCCAATAATCCTAAATTTATACTTTTAACAATGATGAATTCTCCCCATAAACCATTATTGAATCAATACTATGCAGCAACTACTGCTTGTGTAGAGTGGGGACAGATAGCTTCAAAATTATTCCCATATTTTGGGATTGCTCCTTAAAACTTGATAAATAGTTCTTTTTTTGCAATAATTTTCTCTATATGTATAAATTTGAAATAGAAGGACAACATCCTTTGTCTGGGGAAGTAAGTTTATTAGGTGGAAAAAATAACGTCATTCCTATAATTTGTGCTACATTATTAACAGATCAACCTTGTATTATTAAAAATATTCCCAAAATATCTGATGTTAGAGTTTTAATAAAAATATTAAGAATTCTCGGATCAGACATAAAGTATATTACTCCTTCAGAACTTAAGATTGTTAATAAAAATTTATCTATAGATAAAGATAAAGAAAAATTAATATTTGAAAATATTCAAAAAATGAGAGGTTCTATATTATTAATAGCACCATTACTTTATAGATTTAAAAATATCTCATTTATACATCCAGGAGGGGATAAAATAGGAGGAAGAGATCTCTCTGCTCATTTTTCTGGATTCAAAAAACTTGGTGTAAATATTGAATTTACAAATACTAATTTTTCTCTTTCTGGTAATCTAAAACCTAATTATATCTTCTTATATGAACCATCAGTTACTGCAACAGAAAATCTTCTAATGCTAAGCGCTATTATAAAAGGAGAATCAATTATTGAAAATGCAGCCTGTGAACCTCATGTAAAAGATTTATGTATAATGCTAACCAAAATGGGTGTGCAGATTGAAGGAATCGGTACAAATATTTTAAAAATTAAAGGAGATCAAAATCTATCTGGAGTAGACTTTACAGTATCTTCAGATGAAATTGAGGCTGCAACCTATATTATATTTGCGTTAATGTCTAAAGGTGAGATAAAAATACAAAATATAGATACATTTGTTATGAAATCAATTTTTTATGTATTTGATATGTTTAATATAAAATATACAATTGGAGATAATTATATTTATATTAAAAATAAACAAGATTTATATTATAAAGGTAGTTTAGGATTTGGTAATTTAGGTATATATACCCATCCATATCCTGGGTTCCCTACAGATCTTCTGTCATTAGTGATATCATTAGCTACGCAAGTTAAAGGTGAAGTAATATTTTTTGAAAAAATGTATGAGAATAGAATAGATTTTGCACTAGAACTGAAAAAAATGGGTGCAACATTTAATATACTAGATACTCATAGAATTTTAGTAAAAGGCCCAGTAAAACTTCACTCAGCTAATATTTTTTCTAGAGATATAAGATCAGGAGTTGCTTATCTTTCTGCTATGTTATCTGCATCTGGTATAAGCACTTTAACTGGTATAGAAAATATAGATAGAGGATATCCTAATATTGAAAAAACATTAGATAGTCTAAATGCTAAAGTTAAAAGAATAAAGATATGAAAAAAAGTTTAAGAAAAGTTATAAAAACTATTTTATCTAAATATTCAAAATTATTAATCCTAAAACATAGAATAAAATTTATTACTATTTTTGGAAATTATAATCAAGATGTTGCAGTGGAGGGTATCTACTCAATACTTAAAGATAATGGAGTTAAGACGAGCCGTAATTATGTAGATTTTGAAAAAGATATTGATGTTTCTTATTTTATTATAACTGATAAAGAAAATTTTACTTTTTTCGGATTCTTATATCTTTTAATAAAATATCCCATTACTCTCTTTTCTAAGAAATATGATGATAAAGTAATAATATTAAATTTATCTACTTTTAATCCAGGAGTTGTTAAATATTATTCTGAATTTATACATTCTGATATCTTTTTACTCTTAGATGTTACTAAAAAATCTGTAATTTATGAAGATCAAATAATGAAAGATTCTCAAAAAGAAGCAATTGTTATAATCGATGGAGATACTTCTTCTAGAAAAATGATAACCTTTGATTTTAATAAAAAAATATTAAGTTTTGGTACAAATCCTAGTAATGACATAATGTATAAAACATCTGCTTCAAAAATAGATATTACGTATAATGAGAACCATATAGAAATTCAGAATAATTTTAAAAATATAGATCCTAGAATACTTATAGCTTGTTTACTTACTAGTATTTCATATGGAATTAGTTTTCATAATGCTGTTTCAAGTCTAGAAAAATTTTATATGCCAAATAGAGACTTTCAAAAAGTTTTTGAAAAATTCATGAAATAAGTATATTGTAGTATAGTATTAATATATGAAAAAGATATATCATTATTTGAAATCTAATGTATTGAGAGTGCCATTTATATTTGATAGATATAAATGTAAATTTATAGCAGTTACAGGTACTGATGGGAAGACGACTGTATCAACATTATTGTATGATATGATGAAGAATGAAGGATTAAAAGTGGCATGTTTTACTACAATAGGTATAACTTATCCTGAAGGATTTATAGATACTGGGCTTCATACCACAACATTAGATACTCTTGAATTAAGAAAAAATCTTAAAAAATTTAAAAATTATGATTTTGTAATCTTAGAAACAACTTCTCATGCTATTGATCAAAATAGAATTGCTGGATTAAAATTTAGTGCTATTTTATATACTAATATAACAGAAGATCATCTAGATTATCATAAAACTTGGGATAGATATGCATATGCCAAATCTAAATTAAAAAATTATTTAACTCATTCTGGTTTTGCTGTCATTAATATGGATGATGAAAAATCATTTAAATACCTAACAAATAGATTTACAAATATAAATTGCTATACATATTCTGTATATAAAAAAAATGCAACAATTAAAGCATTTAATGTGACAGAAAACAGTTTTGATGTTAAATTGGAAAATAAGACTTACTCTTTTAAAACTAAACTTTTTGGTGAATATAACATACAAAATTCATTACTATGTATATTTACTGCATTAAAATTTGATATAAATGAATCTAGTATTCAAAAAAGTTTGCTATATCCTCCTTCAATAGAAGGTAGATTTGATGTTGTATCAAAAAAACCACTTATTATAGTAGATTTTGCACATACTGCTAATGCAATATATAATATCTTAGAAAATTTATCTGTTCTTAAAAAAAATGGTAAAAATAGATTAATTACAATTTTTGGTGCACCAGGAGATAGAGATAAATTTAAAAGACCTGATATGGGTAAAAATGCCTCTCTTTTTTCAGATATCATAATTATAACTGAAGATGATCCTCGTTTTGATAACCCAAAAGATATCTATACAGATATTGTACAGAATATAGATACTAAACTCTTTAAAAAAAATATTAATTTATATCAAATCGACAAGAGGGCAGATGCAATTAATTTTGCTTTAAAAATAGCACGAAAAAATGATATTATTGCAGTTTTAGGAAAGGGTCATGAAAAATCATTAGCAATCAAGGGAAAAGAAATTCCTTGGTCAGATAAAGAATTTATTTTAAAAAAAATAAAAAATGGAAAATAAAAGAATACATTTTATAGGTATATGCGGAAGTGCTATGGCTCCTATTGCCGTAGAAATGAAAAATAAAGGATTTAATGTTTCAGGTTCAGATAAAGGATTTTTCCCTCCTATATCTTTATATCTTGAAAAACACAATATGGGGATCCAACTCGGATATAAAAAAGAGCATATCACAGATGATATTAGTTTTGTTATTTTAGGAAATACTGTAGGAGAAAAGAATCCAGAATTTCTTGAAGCTAAGGAGAAAAATATACCAATATTGTCATATCCAGAACTTTTAGAACAATATCTTGTAAAAGAAAATTCAATTGTAATTACAGGTGAATATGGAAAGACAACTATAACGTCATTTTTAGCTTTTGTATTTTCTAAGTTGAATATAAATCCTTCATATATGTATGGTGGAATATCTTTGAATCTTGATGATAGCGTAAAAATAAATGATTCTAATTATTCAATTATTGAAGGAGATGAATATAATGCATCTCCAATAGATAAAAATTCCAAATTTCTATATTATCATCCCAAATATTTAATATTAACATCACTTTTGTGGGATCATGTAGATTTATTCCCAAAAGAATCTGATTATATTGATTCATTTAAAAAACTTATCTTAAAATTGCCAGAAGATGGTATTCTTTTTATTAATAAAGATGATATCAGTACTAATAAAATCTATCCTATATCTAATAAAAATATAAAAATCATAAATTATTCTGTTAAAGATAAAAGTACAGAATATTATGGTGAAATTGTAGAATATAAAGATGGTGTAATCAAATTTTTGGTTAATAATACCTATAAATTTGAAACACCTCTCTTGGGAGAACATAATATATCTAATCTTGTTGCAGGAATATCTCTGTGTCTTACACTTGGTATTGAATACAATAATTTATATTCAGTAGTCAAAGAATTTTTAGGAGCAAAAAGAAGATTGGAAATAAGATATAGATCAGATAAACTAATTGTTATTGATGATTTTGCTCATTCTCCTTATAAAATCAAAGCTTCAATCCAAGCTGTAAAAAAAAGTTTTCCAAATTCTAATATTATCTCAATTTTCGAACCACATTCTATGAGTTCAAGAGATAAAAAAACAATACAGTGGTATGAAAATATTTTTAATAATTCAGATAAAGTTATAATTACTGATATATATAAAAAAGAAGCTTTATCAGAAATCACAAGATTAAATAGTGAAGATATAGTTAAAGTAGTAAGAAATAATGTTCAAAACACTATATATACAAAGAATATAGATCTTATTGATTCAATAGAATCATCATTAACAGGGAATGATATAGTTTTATTTATGTCTTCTGGAAGTTTTCAAGGTATGTTAGAGAAATATGTAAATAAACTAATTAGTTCTAAATAAGTATTGTATATTAACATTAAAGACTAGATTTAAAATAGGTCATTGTTTTATCAATTCCTTTTGATATAGAAATTTCAGGAGACCAAGACAATACATTTTTTATATTAGTAATATCATTTACATGTATTTCATATACTGTGTTATTTTTAACTGCATATGAAATATTTAATTTGAATGCTATATATCTTGCTATATTGATATTTTCGAATCCTTGCCCAGATCCTATATTGATTATCCCTGTATAAAGTGTATCAAATGAAAGTATTATTGCTCTTATAAAATCAGTAATATATAAATAATCATAAATATTGTTATTTAATATCTCTATATACTTATTTGTATATGCAGATTTTATATATGATGAAATTATATCAGAATTTTTCCTATCATATGGTCCATATATACTGGATGCTCTAAAAATAATTATAGGGAACCCAAATTGATTAATATATTTAGTACATACTTTTTCTGCTTCATATTTAGTTTTTAAATAATTATTATTAGTTTGGATATCTGAATGTTCTGTAAAGGGTAGGGGATCTGTATATAATTTATAATCAGATACATATATAAATTTTTTTAAATTTTCATAATCAATTAATTCTTGTAAAATATACTCTAATCCGGTCACATTAATTTTATAAGCCAAGTCAAAATTATCAGATTCAGTTTCATTTAAAGATGCTAGATATATTATATAATCTGGGGCAAATTTTCTAATCTCTGATAATATAGGAAATTTCAAATCTATATATATAGTTTTTATTCCTAATCCAGAAATCTCTTTATCCATATTGATCAGTTTTCCTATATGATATTCAGTGAATTTAATAATAGAATTTCTCCCTATAAATCCAGAACCTCCTATTATTAATATTTTTTTTTCATTTCTATTTTTTGAATTAGTTGACATTTTTTATTTGCATAGAGATATCTTTTTTGATAATATTACTATTATTATTATGGCTAAAAACAAGAAAGAAATAAATAGGGGGAATTTAATCTTTGTTATCATTGTAGTGGTAGTGATTTTGGTAATGGGGGGAATAATATATTTTGCAAATAACTCTGTTACAACAGTTTCCAATCATACAAAAAAGATAATAAGTTCAGATAATAAGACTGTATCTCAAAGTGTGATAAATAAGTTGGAGAATGTTTCATTAATTAGTATAAAGAAGTCTTTATCTAGTAAATCTGCTATAAAACCAATTACTCCAGTAACAGGAGAAGCAACTCTTACTAAAAATGGACTACCAAGGGTATTATATATAGGAGCTGATTTTTGTCCTTTCTGTGCAGCAGAAAGATGGGCATTAGTAGTTGCTTTGTCAAAATTTGGTACATTTACAACTCTTCATTATATGACATCTTCCGCAAGTGATGTATATCCTTCTACTCCAACATTTACGTTTTATAAATCTGCATATACATCAAAATATATTTCATTTACACCAGTAGAGACAGCTACTAATATTCCTTCAGCAGGAGGGTATAAACCGTTAGAGTCTCCCACAAAGAATGAAAATAGTATTTTCAATAAACTAGATGCCCCTCCATATGTAACACAGTCATCTGCAGGATCTATACCATTTGTAGATATAGGTAATACAGGATTAATAGTAGGAGCACAATATTCACCTGCAGTGTTAAAAGGTATGAATTGGACAAATATAGTTAGTTCAATTTATAGTACAAATGATAATATAGTATCTATAAAGATTCTTTCTTCAGCAGCAAGAGTAATTCAAGATATTTGTAAACTAACCAATGAAAAACCTCAAAACGTATGTTCTGAAATATAGCATTCCTATATTTTCAACAATAGCTATAATTATTTGTATATATCTTTTATATGTACATTATACTGCTATCATTGTAGCTTGCCCAGATGTTGGTATTATAAATTGTGGTAGAGTATTAACTAGTAATTATTCTGAAATTTTTAATATACCATTACCAGTTTTTGGTATAATCTATTTTGTATTCCTTCTTGTATTATCATTTCTAAAAAAAACTGAAAATATTATTTTCATCCTATCTATAATATCCCTTTTTGTAGTTGCTTTATTAGTATATATAGAATTCGGAATATTACATTCTGTATGTCTTTATTGCAGTACAATACATTTAATAGCTATAATAATCTTTTTTATAAGTCTGTATAAATATCTCTTTAGAAAAGAATTAAAGCTTTAATATAGTTGATTTATATGAATAAGTTATTCGATATCTCTATTGTCAATTCTATTGTCGATAAATTTTACAATATTGATGGCAATGCACTGGATTCGAATAAAAATATATATACTCTAGATGAATTATTCGCAAAATTAAATGAAAATGAATGTAATCTTATATATTCTTTTTTATCTATTAATCCTTATGATTATGGATTTAAAGGTAAATTCTTGGGGATATTTCCAGTTCCAAAAAAGCTTGTCATCATAAAAGATCAAAAATATATAATAGATGGGGAAGAAATGCAAATTGTACCCCAATATTGTCCAAAAGAGGTTTATATTCATTTCGTTAAAATGATTGATGAAATGGATAAAGATATAGGAAAAACATTACTGGTAGATTCTTGTTATAGGTCCCCTGCTAGTCAGATATTAACATTCTTATTTTTTTTGAAGTATCATGATTTCGATTTTACTCATACTATTTCGTTAGTAGCATTTCCTGGATATAGTGAACATGGAGATCCTGTGCATCAGGCAATAGATGTAATAACTACTGAAGGTTTACCTAAGAGAGAAAATCCACAAGATTTTGAAAATACAATTGAATATAAGTGGTTAATGAATCATGCTAACAAATTTAATTTTTATTTATCTTATCCTAAAAATAATAAAGAGGGTATAGCTTTTGAACCTTGGCATTGGAAATATGTTATAAAGTAAAATTTTTTATTTATACATTCCTTGAGATCTTAATTTTCTATGAAATGTGATAGCAAATCGATGAGATTCATCCCTAATTCTTCTTATCAAAAGATGTGATTTTTCTCTATATCCTATTAATATAGGTTCTTTTTCTCCATATTTAAATATAGCTTCCTTTTTTTTGGCAAGTCCAACAATAGGAATATCAGAGTGAAGAGTTTTTAATACTTTTTCTGCTGCATTAAGCTGGGTTTTCCCTCCATCTACAATTATTAAATCTGGTATTTCAGAAAAACTTTTATCATTATCTGAATGAGTAAGCCTTCGTTGTAATGTTTCTGCTATCATCAATGGATCATTTGGTGTCTCTTGGCTTCTTATTTTAAATTTTCTGTAATAAGATGTATCCATATCTCCTTGTCTAAAAACAACCATAGAGGAAACAGGATATTTCCCTTGGATATTAGATATATCATAGCATTCAACTCTCCCTGTGTTATATTTAATTCCTAAGATATTAAATAATTCTTTTAATGATTTAGTGTTATCTATCTTCTTGTTTTTTTTAAAAATATTTTCATCATCTCCAAAATCAACTTTAATATTTTGGGTCACATAATTTATTTGATCAATTTTCTTTTTTAACTCTCCTGCTTTTTCAAAATTTTCTTTTTTACTTTCCAAATACATTTCTTTTTCTATTTTTTTTATCATGGAATGTTTATTCCCAGATAAGAAAATCTTTATATTATTAATATTTTTCATATATTGTTTTTTATCGATAAGGCTATCACATGGGCCTGTGCATAAATTTATATCATAAAAAATACATAATCTTGATTTAGTAATATTCTGATTTTCATAAATTTTAAGGTTACAAGTTCTATATGGGAAAATCTTTCTTAAATTAGATAATAGAGCTAGTATGGTTTTTCCAGAAGGATATGGCCCATAATAAATTCCTCCATCATTAATCTTTTCTCTGACCCTTTCTATTTTTGGGAATATATCATTTGTGATCTTTATCCAAGCATATCGTTTATCATCCTTGAGTAAAATATTGTATTTTGGTTTGTATTTTTTTATTAAATTACTTTCTAAGATTAATGCTTCTACTTCATTTGAAGTCTCTATATATGATAAATATATGGCATTAGATATTAATTTATATGTTTTTAAATTTAAATCTTTTTTATTTAAAAAATATTGTGAAACTCTTTTTCTTATTATTTTCGCCTTTCCTATATATATTATTTTTTTATTAATATCTTTATACAGGTAACATCCAGGAGAAAATGGTAAACTTTTTAAAAAATCATTATCTAGGATTTTAATATCATCACTCATGATTCTTGAAATTTAGAACGGTAGTTTTTATTCTAGTTAAAGAATCTATTAAATATTTTGCTCCCTGTATATTCCCGATTCCTGAACTTTTAGTTCCATTAAAAGGAAAATTATCTGGACCTCGAGAGTCCTTTCCATTAATTTGAACATTTCCAACATCTAATTGAGATGCTATATAAAATGCATCATCTATATTTTTCGTAAAAATACTTGATTGAAGCCCATATTCAGATTTATTTGCAATTGTGATTGCCTCATTGATATTATTTACCCTTATTATAGGTAGTATCGGAGAAAAAGGCTCTTCCCATGCTAGTCTCATATCTTCTGTAATATGATCTAATACAATAGGGTAAATATATCTCCCGTTATCTTCTCCAGATACAACTAATTGAGCTCCCTTTTTTAAAGCATCTTCCTTTAATGTGTGGAGATAATTAACAGTAATATCATTGATAACAGGACCAATTGTATTTTCTTTATTTCTAGGATCTCCTAGTATGAATTTCTTTTTAATTACTTCTTTCAATTTATCTATGAACTCATCTGCAATCGTATTGTCTATCAAGACTCTTTTAATAGCAGTACATCTTTGTCCTGAAAAAGAAAATGCCCCAATAGCTATTTGTTCTGCCGCAAGATTTAAGTCTGCATCGGGTAAAACAATAGATGCATCTTTACCTCCTAGCCCTAGTAGTATTGTAGGTAGTACAGTATTTCTTTGAGATAAAACCTTTTGTATATGGACTGCAGTTTTTGTACTTCCTGTGAAATTTAAAGCATTAATCTTTTTTGATTGTAGTAGATAGTCTCCAGCTATATCATTATCTCCTGATACTATATTTAAGACTCCATTATCAAGACCTGCCTTTCTAAAGATTTCTCCTATTACCATACATGTTATTCCTCCTTGATTAGGAGCTTTTAGTATTGTTGTATTCCCAGTTACAATAGCGCCAATAATTTTAGGAATTGTTTCATTTAAAGGATAATTAAAAGGTGGGATAGAAACAACTATTCCTAATGGAACTTTTTGTGTAATAGCCATTTTTTCTTTTCCAAAACCTGGAAATGATTCTGAGTAGAGGACTTCTCCTAATATTCTTTGTGCTTCTGTTGCGTAAAAAGTAATTATATCTGCAGTTCTAACAACTTCATCAGAAGCTTCTTTATAAGATTTCCCGACTTCTTCTGTAATGAGTAATGTAAGATCCTCTTTTTCTTCTTTTATAATATCAGAAACCTTATATAATATATTTACCCTATAATTTTTTGAAGTGTCTCTCCACTTCAAAAAAGCATTATATGAAGATTCTATACACTCATCAATTTGTTTAGTATTCATTAGAGGAAGTTTTCCTACTAAAGAATCATCTATAGGAGAAAAAACTTCTTTGTAATTCTCTGTGTATACCCAAGTATTATCTACTAGATATCCATATTTTTTGTTTTTAATAAATTCTTTAATCATGTCTCTGTAGTCATTTTGTAAATTTAATTTTTATATTTTAATATATTATACCTTTTTTTAATTTTTATGTATTGTATCTAATAAATCACTTAATGTCATATATAATACAAGATTTTTATTTAAATACATTTAATATTTTAATATAACTATATGCCTATATGAAGTAGATTATTATTAGGTTAAATTAATCAACTTGCTTTTTCTATAGGATTGTGTTAGGATGTCGTTAATTAGTTTTATAAGTAAATCAAAATGTTTAAAAATTTCAAATTAAAATATGGTCATTTAATAATAACTGTATTCGTAACGTTAAATATAATTTTTTTAGCTATTGTAGCTTCAAGTCCCTTTTTTGCAAACAAGTCAAATGTGCAATTGCATGCAGCTCCTGTATGTAATTTAAGTGGGAATCATGCATATTTTGCATCAGTTGCTGTTGTAGTAAAGTCATCTAATCCATCAGTAGCTTTACCTGCGAATATGGGTTTATCTCTTAAGACAGGTCAATGTACTAATGGTTGGGATAATGGTCTTCCTTGGGCATCAGGTTATAATAATAATTATCAAGATCCTTTTCTATATGCTCCTCAAATAGCTTCAGGTCCAGTTTCTCCTGAACAGATTAGTGCATATCATTCTAGAACTGGAAATGCTCCTATAACTTATCAACAGATTAATTCAATAAATGTTGGTGGTAGTGGTCCAAATGGAACTACTACTCCTTATAACTGTTCATCTATTACAGCTTGTTCTCATGTGGGTGGAAATATAACTAGAATTGAAACTGGCTCCAGTCAGGTAACTTTGAAATATTATCAAATTATTGATTGTGCATTTTCTCCAGTAACATATAGTCTTGCAGGACTTCCTCAAGGATGGTCTGCTAATCCTAGTACTAATACTGTAAATGTAGTCAATGGTACATCTTTACCAACTTATACAATAACTGTTACTCCACCAACACCTACAATTAGTGTTGCTCTGAACTGTAATGGTGCTCAATGGTCTACTTCAAATACAAATTCTAATGCAGCTATTACAGGGACTATAGTAAATACACAAAATAATCAAGTAGTAGCAAATATCAATACTCAAACAAACCCTGATTCTGGTTTTGTATCAAGTCTTTTGACCAGTAATCAAAATTATATAGCATCAATGCAAGTGACTGATAACGGGGCATCGGATACTGCTAAGTCGACTCCTTTCAATTTTTATAGTTGTGCTAATCATACTCCGGTATTGACAGTAGCTTTGTCTTGTCAAGGTGTTTCATGGAATACGTCCAATGTATCTTCTCCTACTGTTTCTGGAAATATATTAAATTCTCAAAATCAGGTAGTTGCAAGTATTAATACTCAAAATCAAGCAAATGGTTCAAGTAATTCTTTTGTAAATGGATTAGAGTATGGTCAAACAGGTGCTAGTTATACTGCACAAATGACTGTGGCAAGTGAAGGTCAATCAACAAAGGCTACATCTAATAGTGTTATATATTCAAATTGTCTAAGTTTTAAACCTACTTTATCTGTATCTTTGAGTTGTAATGGAGCTACTTGGGAAGGAACAAATCTTAACGGAGGAAGTACTTTAACTGGGAATGTAACAGATACAACAACTAATCAAAGTGTATATACTATTCCTCAGGAAAGTATAGGTTCTTATAAATCTCAATTTAATGGTTCTGAAAATTCATTTGTATCAGGTTTGGTAAATAGTCAAAATAGTTATACAGCATTAATAACACTTACTAATAATGGAAGCGTTGTTTCTCAAAAATCTTCAGCTGTAAGTTTTTATAACTGTGTAACTCATATGAAAACTCCAGTACTTAATACTGTTACTCTAAGTTGTATTACAAATTCTAGTAATTTAGGAATTAATTGGACTTATGATAATACAACTACAAATAGTACTGATTTATTCTATGGATCAATAGAAGATGCTTCAACTAATAATAATGTTGTTGCTACATTCTCTTCTCCTTTAACAACAGGTTATACCTGGAATGGAGCTAATACAAAGGATTCTTATATAATTGTAGGTTATATAAAAGGTGTAAATGGACAAAGTAATAATATAACTTCTTCTTCCTCTAGTGTTTCAGATTGTCTTACACCTCAAGTTCCAGTAATGTCATCGATCTCACTTGCTTGTGAAAATAATACTACAAACAATTTAACTATCGCATGGCAGGCTAATAATGTAACTAGTTCAGATAGTTTTAATGGGGTTATAACTGATACAACTACTGGTCAACAAGTATATGATATCCCTAATACTCCAGCACAATTAGGTGAATATATTTGGCAAGGTGCTAATGGTAAAGATAGTTATACAATTACAGGTTGGTTAGTTAACTCTTCTGGACAAAAATTCAATGTAACTACAAGTGTTGCAGTTTCAAGCAATTGTATTCCCCAGAAAGCAGTAGCTCCTATAGTACAAACTTTACCTCAAACTTCAGGAGGTGCTCCTATAAATGTATTTGTAGTAGCTGGATTGATAATACTATCAATTGGTGTATCTGTAATGATATTCTAATAAGCATTATTATTAAATAATTAAAAGGGAAGGTTATTATGCCTTCCCTTTTCTGTACTTGATCAAATATATAAAAAGATATATTATATTTATATGAAGTCAAAGGTTTTATTCATAATTTTATTCTCTTTAATAATAATTGGTGTATTGTATGTTACTACAATATATGCCCAAGAATTACAGACTGTAGGTAATAAAAATGCTAATACATATGTTAAAAATATTGTTCCTCAAGACAATAGTGTAATCATTCCATATTCAAAATTTAATGGTACATTTGGGCCTAGTCAATCTTTTAGTTTTGATTATCCATCTGGATGGAAGTCTATTAACGTAAATGAAATGACTAATTCTGAAATTGCTTCATTTGGACTAAATAATTCTAGTATAACTGTTAATGTATATTTATCTTGTAATAATAATACGAAAATTAAAGGCAAAAATATTACTATGAATGGATATCAAGGAATAGAAACTATTACTAATAAATCTATTGGTTTATATGGAAAAAATTTTAATGTAGTTTTGAATTCTAGTAATTCAGATAGAGTTCAAATCTTTGATCATATAGTAAAATCTCTTAATCTTTATAATAAATTTTCTGTTTCTTCTTGTGGCTGATTTTTTATAATTAAAAAAATTTGATATAATATATATTATCGCAGAAGTAACTCAGTTGGCAGAGTACTAGTTTTCCAAACTAGGTGTCGCGGGTTCGATCCCCGTCTTCTGCTAATCTTATAATTAAATATGTATTTTAATAAAGTTCAATATAGAAAATATGCACAATTATTTTTGCAGTCTATCAAGGCTCAAAAAGTAGATTTTTGTGAGATACGATTTCAGGAAAATTTAATAGAAGATATTTCTTTTAAAAATTTAAATATAGAGAATATATATAATATAGATAGGAGAGGAGTCTCAATAAGGGTTTTGTATAATGGAAATTGGGGATTTTCAGCATCTAGTGATATAAGTCAAAAAACTATAGAAGATATTTTTAATGAAGCTTTTGGTATGGTCGAGCACCTTAGTGAAGGTACTGTTAAAATTACATCTGAAGAAGTTTATCAGGATGAAGATATACAGGAGGTTTTAATTAATCCTTTTGAAGTCCCTATTTCAGAAAAAATAGAATATATCTCTTCTATTCAAAATGATATTCTTAAAGAGAAAAATATAGATTTTGCAGATGCTTCATTAATACAGGTATATGAAAAAAAACTTTATCTTAACTCTTCAGGTTCAGATATATATCAAGAAAGATGTAGGTTATTTCCATCTTTTATGATGTATAGAGTAAATCCTGAATTAACCACATTAAAATTTTATACTAGACCAGTTAGTGAAGGTTATGAATATTTTAAGAATTTTCCATTTAAAGAAGAAATATTAAGAGCCAATGAAAATATATATCAAAAATCTAAGGCTAAGGAAGTAATATCAGGAAAATATAATTTATTAATAGATCCTTCAAACTTATGGTTAACTATTCATGAATCTATAGGACATTCAACTGAAATGGATAGAGTGCTTCTGTATGAAGCTAATTATGCAGGTTCTTCATTTGCTTCTGTAGATGGGATAGGGGAGTTAGTATATGGGTCTGAAAAGGTTAATATTGTAGGAGACAGAACTCAAAAAAATGGACTTGCTAGTGTTAAATATGATGATGAAGGAGTAAAAACTTCTAAATTTGATATCATAAAAAATGGACTATTAGAAGATTTACAAACAAACAGAGAAATAGCAGCTTTCTCTGGAAGAGAAAATTCTAATGGATGTTCTTTTGCAAATTCATATTCCTCATTTCCTTTGCAAAGAATGCCTAATGTATCTCTATTACCTAATCAAACTAAAGATCTTGGTTTTAAAGATATGTTGAATATTATGGGAGATGGGATATATATAAAAGGTGATGGAAGTTGGAGTATTGATATGCAGAGATATAATTTTCAATTTACAGGAGATCTTTTTTATGAAGTTAAAGCTGGTAAAATAGTAGGTATGGTTAAAGATCTTTCTTATCAGTCTAATACACAAGATTTTTGGAAAAGTTGTGTAGAAGTAGGAGGACAGAGCACTTATTCGTTAGAAGGTGCATTTAACTGCGGAAAAGGGCAACCTTCTCAAGTGGCACCAGTATCTCATGGAGCTCCAGTATCTCTATTTAAAGATATTAAGGTTTTAAATACAAAAAATGAAAATTAATAAACTAAAACAAATAATAAATGATAATATAGATTCTAAAGAATATTATGTAGTAATGCATGAAACTAGTGAGTATAATATTAGATTTTCTAACAATAGAGTAATCTCAAATAGAATATTAAAAGCTTCTAGTATAGAAATTATAACTATTATTGATAAAAAAACAGGTATAGCAACTACAGATGATTTGTCTGAACAATCAATCATTAATTGTATTAAGAAATCACATAATATTGCTCTTCAATCTGAAGTTAATTCAGAATATATGCCTTTAATAGAAAATGAGCAGTATGATGATAGTGATAATACGAAAATAGATTTTAAAAAAGATGTTTCAGATATAGAAACCTTCCTTTATTCCGTATTTAATAAAGATCCAGAATTAAGAATATTTGGATTTATAACAGGAGAAATTTCAAATATATCTGTATTTAATTCTAGTAAATTATTTAAAAGAACTACTTTGCCTAGATTCTCTTACTCTATGAATATTAAAAATGAGAAACTCACTCGATCTGTTTGGAGAGGAGCTGTTTCTTCTGTAAATAATATTCAAATTTTAAAAGATTTATATGAGGAACTTTTAAAAGATTATTCATATACTTCAATAAGGAAAAAAGTAGATGCAGGAAGATATAATGTTGTACTTTCTCCATCTGCGTTGGGAGATCTACTTTTATATATGTTATTTTTTCTTTCTGCAGTAGATGCTGATGATAAAAAATCACCATTTACAGGATTACTTGGAACTAAGGTTTTTCCTGATAATATTAATCTTTATACAGACCCTAATACTGAATATATAAAATCATTACCTTTTCTAGTCGCTAATTTCTCAGATGTAAACCCTATATTTGATATAGGTGCATCTCTAAGTAAAAAAAGTATTATAGAGAAAGGTATCTTAAAAGGATTAATATCTACTAGATACTATGATAATAAAATGAATTATAAAAATAATATTTTCCCTGTATCAAACTTAATATTGGAAGGTTCTGATATTGAGTATAATGATTTTATTAAAAATATAGATAATGCCATATATATTAATAATTTATGGTATATAAGAGGAGTAGATCCTATTACAGGTCTTTTGACAGGGGTTACTAGAGATGGGGTATATAAGATAGAGCATGGTAAAATTGTGTATAGTATGAATAATTTTAGGTTTAATCAGTCTCCTTTAAAAGTTTTGGCAAATATAGAAGCAATGTCAATGTCGTATCTTTCTTGTCCTCGAGAATTTGGAGACAGTATAGTATCTAACGTTATTTGTCCATATACCCTTGTCAAAGATTTCAATTTGTCCTCTGTATCAAAAGCTATTTGATTTTTGTTGTAAAACTATATAATATATATACATATATGAACTTTTTGAATAATTCTGATAAACTTTCGTCTTATACTTCAAACCTAAAGAAAGATAACGCAACAAATTCTAAAGGTTTTAATAGAAACTTTGTTTATTTTTTTATATCCTTATTTACTATTGTTATAGTATTTTCTTTCTTTATATTTAAAAAACCTCTCACTATAATTTCAGATGCAGCTAGTAATACATTCTCTCAAAAGTTAGTTATGGCTGAAAATGTAACAACTATTAAAAATAATAGTCAAGCTAATCTTGATAGAATTGCAGGTGTGAAATTAATGAATCCTAAAATTGATCATGCTAGGATTTTGGCAGCTGTTATACCTTCAAAAAATGCTGAAATCACTGGGAATATTAGCTCTACTTCAAATGCTAATGTATTAGTTTTGACTAATTTTCTGGTCTCTCATGGATCTCCTATGGCACCATATGCTGCTGATTTCATTAAATATGGAGATCTATATGGTGTAAATTGGAGAACTTTAGTGGGGATATCTGGTGTAGAGTCAGGATTTGGTAGAGTAATTCCTGAAAGTAATTCTGGTGCATTATCATATAATGCTTGGGGATGGACTGGAGGGGGAAGTGAATTTAGTGGATTTTCAGGGTTTTCTTCATGGCCTAATGCAATACAATCAATTGCTCGCGGAATATCATCTGCTTATGGAAATGAATCTCCTTATATTATGCAACCAGCATATGATCCCCCTAATCCATCATGGGCCCCAAATGTTCAAAGTTATATTAATCAACTATAAATTTTTATTAACGTAATATATATAATTTCCCCCAAATAGCATTGTCAGTATTGACAATGCTATAGGTTTTTTGCTATTATATCTTTTTTAGCAAGTTTAGGTCAAATTGGATTTATGTTATTATGACAGAAACTGATATAGGTGAAAAAGAATCTTTTACTGATATTTCGTCAGAGTTATTTGATTTTTCAAAGAAAGTAATAAGTAAACATTCTGCAACTGTAGTAAGTGAATTTGGCATTGAATCTTTAGATTTACATTATAATACTGATCCTGAAAATTCAGAAGGGATACTCCTCTCATTAATAAATGATAATAATCTATCTATTTCCCTATATAGTAGGGAAGACTTGGATGGTGCTATTAGAGACAGAAATCATCAATATAATTTAACTAGAGATACTAAAAGTTTAAAAATAAAAATAGAAAGTGAAGTATTAGGATATAATATTAGTACTTGTGGTAATTGTGAAAGAGTTAGGGAATTTATTGAGCTTAATACAGATGACGTTTTTAAAATACTTCAATTAATAAAGATATATTCTTGTTTTTCCGATTTAAATGCTTAAAATTATGGAAGAATATCAAGGACTTAAAAATGGAAATTTTCCTGATATTCTAAAAAAATTATCTTTATTAAGATTAATAGTAATGAATCATGAACCAAGAGATTTAGATTCATATTTTAAAAAACCCGGTTTGGATAGTTATTTAAAGCTTGATTATAATGGACTTGATGAAGATGATACAGTTAGTATTTCTTTATTATTTTCTAAAGAGGGTAATATTGTTATAAGTGAAAAAAAGAAACCAAATAATCCTCATTTCTCTGAAATATCTAATAATTATTATATTAGTAGTAATAATGATATAACCACTATATATCATGAAGTTTCTGAAGATGGTATTGATTATAACCCAACTTATGTAGAATTCAGAGAATTATTAATTCTTTTGGAAAAAATAGAATCTCATCAAGATATTATTAATTTATAGATTTGAATTCATAATATTATATTAAGTGAGTATTGTTGATAAGGTGTAAATTAGTTATAATAAGTAAGTTTTAATGCCTGGGTGGTGAAATGGTAGACACGCTAGCCTTAGGAGCTAGTGCTAATTCTTAGCATGAAGGTTCAAGTCCTTTCCCAGGCAATTATGCAAATTGTTCCCAATTTATGGAATCAGGATCATTTATCCAAGAATAATTCTTGGGATTATTAATGAAATTTAAATAGCTAGATCCTTTTTTATTATCCATTATATTATTATATGACCACTTCTTTTGTTTTTTTATTTTAGGAACATTCTTATAATTGGGATTTTGCACAAATACCTGCTTGGCATTCTTTTTAATTATGTAATATGAAGCTCCTTTATAGTCATAAATTCCTTTATATATAGTTTTTGCTTTTGCTGATATTAAAGTAGAAAATACTAATGCTGTAGATTTTTGATTTATTATTGTATGACCATAATAAGGAGGTACTATAAAAAGATCTCCAGGTTTAAGTTTAAATAAAGATACTTCTGTAATGTTTCCGAAGTCTAATACATCTGCAATTGTTTTAACCCCCGGCTTATCTGATACTAATCTTTCAGGTTTTTGCAATAAAATTATAGCGTTTCCATGTAGTATCTCTATTACTTCAGGAGCTGCATGATTAGTTCCTTCTAATATCTCATGATAATGACCATAAGTTTTCATAAACTCTATTCCTGCTAAATTCCCAGACATTATAGTTATATCATGTCTAATATTTTCATTTTTAAAAATAGATGCATGTTCATTTTTACATAAGTGAAAATATTCTGTGTAAAAAAGTTTTGGATAAACAAGCTGGTCATTTAGAATAACACTTCTCATCTGATTTAATTCTCTATCTATAATTTTTGATATAGATATATCTTCATTTATCGAGAGTAGTTTATTCTCATTTTCACTACATTGTATTTTTACTCCATTAATTGTTTTTAAGTGTATTATCATGATGATTATTTTCTAAAAGATCATACTGAAGTATGTCATATATAACTAATTGTATTACAGTAACTATTGGTATAGCTATTAAAGCCCCTAATAATCCATATAATGTTGCTCCTATAAATATTGCTATAATAAGTATTAAAGGATTGATCCCTATAACTTTTTTCATAATTTGAGGGGCTATAATGTTTGCTTCTAGTTGTTGAATTAATGCTGTTAAAATTACTGCTAAAATAAATAAATTAGGAGATACAAATAACACTATTACACAAGCTACAATCCCTGATATTATTGGGCCTACAAAAGGAATTATTTCTGCAAATGCTGCGAATATAGCTATTGGAAATGCATAAGGTATTCCTAATATTGTCAAGAAAAGCCAAAATAAAAATCCAATTGCTAAACTAATAATAACTTGTCCTATCAACCATGCTCCCAATTGATTTTCAACTTCATAAATAATTCTCAATATTTTTTTTCTATACTCTTTAGGGATAATTTGTAATGTAGTATTATAAAAATGATCTTTATAAATAAGCATATATGCTGCCATAACAAAAACTAAAATCAGGTACCCTATTGTGATAAATATAGATATTGTAGTTGAGGTGATATTGTTTACACTAGATATAAAGATATTATTAATATTTTGGGAAAAATAATTTGAAATATGTAATCTTAAAGTATTCGCATTTAGATGAAATTGAGATTTTAAGAAAGGAAATAAACTTATTATTCTTACTGGTAGATTTTCTATTGATATAGCAATTTTATTAAGTTGAGAAGTTATTGGTGTTATTGTAATAAAAAATATTAATATTAATATTAGTATTAGGATTAGTATTGCTATAAATACTGAGAACCCCTTTGGAATTGCCTTCTTTTCTAACCACACTACTATTGGATTTATAGCAGACATTAATATGAAAGATATAAATATTAGTACGAAAATAGTTGCAATCTTTAAAAGTAAGAATAAGAGAATAAATATACCAATAACTGTAAGTATTGTTTTTATTGAAATTTCTATTGTTTGATTTTTCATTTCTATTTAATCTTTTTATGAAGAACTTTAGCTTATTGTATACTAATTTACCTCGAAACTCAATTCATATCTTTTGCTTTAATATCAAAGTATATGGGTAATTAGTCCTATACTTAAAAACTATTTACATATTTTATTGATTGCAATAATATATTTTATTTGTTATATTCTTTTATTATATTGGCCCTGTCGTCTAGTGGCCTAGGACATCAGGTTTTCATCCTGGAAATCGCGGGTTCGAATCCCGCCAGGGTCAATTAACGCGACACCCCCACTTGAAACATCCCGAATGTATTGATAGAACCTGCCTACAAGTGCGGTTCATTATCGAAAGTTTTACTATTTTAAATCAGTTATTTTATAATTAATAATTAAGTTTATTTATATTAATTCAAATTAGTAAATAGTTTTAAAAATCTTTTTTTATCCCAATCGAATATAGCATAATCAGGCATTTTAATTTTTGATTGTATTTCTTTTGTAGGCATATCTAAATAAGAAGAGGTAAATGTTGCTAGCATATTACCATGTGATACAATTCCAATGTTTTGAAATTTATTCTCATTCTTTACAATTTCTTCAAGTGCTGTATTAAATCTTCCTAAGGCTTCTTCAAAACTTTCACCTCCATCCATTCTTTGAACCTTCCCACTATACATTGCTTCTTGTTTTTTTTCATATTCAGTCTTTCCTGAAGTAAATTTTAATGTAAATGAGGTAATTTCTGTTAATCTATTATCTGTTTTTACAGGAATAATATTTTTAGAAGCTAAAATCAATGTAGTTTCTAAAGCTTTTGTTTGTAGACTTGTATAAATTATATCTATATCTTTTATATCCTTATTATTCGATAAATCATATGCTCTTTCTATACCTTCTTCAGTAAGATTCCAAAGTACAATAGGAATATTCGGTTCTTGTTGAGTTTTTGAATGCCTAATAAATGTTATTTTCATATGATATAGACTTACTAAGTCTTTTCTAATTGAATAATAACCCTGAAATTAAATTGAGAAATATGAGTTTAGTCTTGTAAAAAGTATATCATTTTCTTTATTAATTTTCTAATTTATCAAATACTTTTTTTAGTGAGTATATATCTTTTAATATTTCATGTTTTTGAATTTGAACTAGCTTCATGTATTGATTGTGAGAATATCTAAGTTCTATGTTATCCATTTCTTTAAAAGAAAATTCTTTTTTTAAACTTTTACCTTTAGGATCTATGAATTTTAATCTTTGGTATGGGGTCATGTAATCAGACTGTTTATATTTTTTCCTTATTCTTCCTTTATCATCTATTTTAATTTCAGGAAACCCACATGGATGATGATAATTTAGATATTCATCATAATAATCTTTAAAAAATGTATCTAGTTGAGGTATATATTTAGAATCTATTGGTGTATATCCCATTTCTTTCCTTATTATTGTGTTTTTTGTTTCTACCTGGCCATTATCTTCTGATCTAAAGGATCGTGATTTTAACTGTTTTACATGCATTCTATTTAATATATTTGATATTACCTTGTTGATGAATTCAGATCCGTTATCTGAATGGAATTCTGTTATTTTAAATGGGAAATATTTTAATATATCTTTTAATACTGGAGCAAGGTATCTTTGAGAGATAGCAGTTACTATATATATTCTCTGCCACTGTGTATGGTAATCTACTACGTTTATGTAATAGAGCTCTTTATCTTCGTTATTTTCTTTTTGATGTACGCTATCTATACTGATGTGTCCAGGTAATCCATCTTTACTGAGAGCTTGTCTTATTCCTATAGCTGCGTTTATCGATGCAGTACCTCTAAGATTGTGAGAATTCTTACCAAGTAATACATATATGTAGCTAACAGATATATCTTTAATGTTTATATAGCTGGTATCTCTATATATTATATACTCATCAACCAAGATCTTTTTTATTGCATTTCCATTTGTCTGATGCAGATCTCTTGTTTCATACACTAAGGCTATATCCTCTCTTGTATATTTATTATGGGAATGTGTTCTTTTATACTTTTGCCTTTCTATTCTACCTGTATTATGCCAAATAGAGCATAGTTTTTTCACTCTATCTTGGGATAGACACAAAACTATGGATGCATAATCTATGATAGTTCCTTTCTCTTTCTTTGAAAGCTTAAAGTAATTGTGAAATCTTAAAAGTTTTTCCAGCCACTTGCGTCCTTCAGACTTATCTCTAATCTGAAACTCTAACCCTACTTTTAAAAGATCATCTATTTGAGCTATACTTAACTTGTGTGAGTTTTTCATAATTATGTTCATTCTAAGCTTATTATGACTACTCACACATCTGTTTGCAATTTTCAGGGTTACTTTCTAATTATTTATCATCCTCTTTCAGGGTTGTTTTACTGTGGACAAGACTTACTATATACAAAATTAACAAAAAATGCTATGATTAATTTAATTAAATTAATATTATATATAATAAATTATGGGAGGAATTAATCATCAACCAACTAGTAATATTAGTCTTGCTTTAACTGTAGATGCGGCGCAATCTCTTACTGAAGGTATGTCTAATCTAATGAGGTCAAATGTTGAAATAGAAAATGTAGTGAAATTAACTGGTTCTAATAGAATTGGAAATGGAAGGTTACACCTTAAACAGTCCTTACTCTTTATGAGAGCAAGTTTAAATGATTTAGAGTTGGTTCATGATGGAGTTAACCTTATTATTGAAACTCTTTCTAGGGGTGATTACAGTCCATTTTCTCCATCTATTATTAATGTGGACGAATTTGTATCAAGGGCTCAAAAAGAAAGTATGTTACCAAAGAGTGATGTGGTTATATGTGCTAGAGAAGACTGTATAAAAGGTGGTTATGAAGCTATGTTTTCGCATATCATAGAAATGATTGATAGTGCAATATTATCTACCAATTCTTTGATAAATTTGACTAATACTATGATTGATGGACCTGAAGGAAAACAAGGTTATTTTTGGTTTACAGTTGAAACTAATAAAAAGCCTTGGAGACAAATTTTTTCTCATACTGTTACTATGTGGCAAGATCTCCTTTCATATTGGATGACAAGTGCTCTTATATGCACTGAAGTTCATAATAAAGGGGCTAATATTCCTAGTTTATTTGAAAACATTTCTAATTTTCTAGATTTCCCAAAATATGATTTTAATAGATTATCTAGGAAAAAAGATATTCAAAAATTAAAATCTAGTTTTAATAGAGATATTACTTACTCAATAAGTAGAGATATAAAATAAGTAATAATATATAAAATATGATCTCTATTTGATACTTATTGTTTGTTCTATACTTAGATTTTGAATAAATTCTCTATCATGAGAAACAACAAGTAAGGCTCCCCTGTACGATGAAATTGCAGTTTCTAGAGCATCAGTAGTTGTTATATCTAAATTATTTGTAGGCTCATCCAGTATTATAATATTAGATTGATTTGCTACTATTCCTGCCAGTATAATTTTTGCTCTTTCTCCTCCACTCAATTTATATGCAGGAGTATATGTAATAGATTGTCTCTCAATATTGAATTTTACTAATAAATGCATTATTTCATTTTGTGGTATATTGGGGCATAAAGTTCTTAGATTGTCTAGTGCATTGGAGTTCATTAGCGGTAATGATTGATTTTGATCAATATATCCTATACGTATGGAAGGGCTTAACCTTATTTGTCCTTCTTTAATAAATTTATTACTTCCAAGAACAGCATTAATAATTGAAGTTTTGCCACTGCCATTATTACCAATTAATGCAATTCTTTCTTTTCCATATATATTAAAACTTATTGGCCCAATAGTTGATATAGAATTATTATGAGTATATTCAATAACTAAATTTTCAACACTAATTAATCTATTGCTAGAATCTAATTTTTCAGGCTCTGTAAATGTGAAATTAAGACTAATTGGTTCTTCAGGAGGATCTACTCTTTTCACTTGTTCAGATTTAGTTTTTAAAGAAGTTAACCTACTCGATATACTATTGCTAGCCTTTTCCTTACGAAAATTTGTATTTAATTTATCATTGTCAGTTCTTGATCTGTTAGAACTTACTGATACAACATTACTATTCATCTTCTTTATTTGCTTTTCAATTTGTTTGCATTTTTTTACATATTGATCGTGATGATGGGTGTCAGATTCGTACCTATTTTTTTTAGCCTCGACATATTCATCATATCCAAGAGTATATTCTTGAACACCATTATTTCCTCCAAGCAACTCAATTATTTTTTTTGATGCATTTCTCAAAAAACGTCTATCATGTGATACTAATACAAAACTTGCACTAGAGTGTTCTATATATGTTTCTAGTACTATAATTCCTTCCTGGTCTAAATTATTAGTAGGTTCATCTAATAATAATAAATCATGTTTATCTGCAAAAATAGCAGCGAGCGCAATTTTAGTACGTTGTCCGCCTGAAATTTCTCCAAGACGAAGATTAGTATCAATTTCTCCCACACCAGCCTTTTTTAATGATTTTTTTAATCTCTGATGAAAATTATATACTTCTAGTTGAGTATATTTATCTTGAGCTTCTTGATAAATAAGTAGTACATTATCGTCCTCTTTTTCTGTAGATAGTTTATTACAAGCTTCCTCAAATTTATTTCTAGCTTCTTGTACCCCAGTGGTTTCTTCTATAAAATCATATACGGTATGGTCTAGCCAAGTACTAAAATCTTGTGGCATTAATCCAATTCGTAATCTCTCTGGATTAATAATTTCTCCACTTGTTGGTTGTATGTCTCCAACTAAAATTTTTAGTAATAAACTTTTTCCTACTCCGTTATCTCCAATCAATCCTATACGATCTTTTGGATTAATATTAAAGTCTATATTAGAGAATATTTCTTTTCCATCAGTTTCATAACCGACCTCATGTACATTTAACATAATGTCATAATTATATCATATAATACGGTTAAATATCAGCGATTGTACGAGGTAAATAGTTTTAAAGCTTAGAAAGGAAGGTGTTTATATGGGATACTCATATTTTTTGATATTTATAATCCAGACTAAAAGCGGTTCGATCTGAGGCATCTTAAGGTCAATTAACAAGGTATCCCCTATGAAAACATCTCAAATGTATTGATATACTAGGAAACATGCGCGGTTCGAAATAGCAACATGACCAATACTTGCAATTAGTCGTATTATGTAGTATAGTCGAGTATAGTTAATTGTACTACATTATGGATAATCACGGAAGATTTAATAAGAGACTAGAAAGCATTACATCAGATATATATCTAAAGATATCTAAAACCGATGAGCTCAAAGGTATGTGGATTGGAGGCATGAAATTAAGTCCTCAAACACTTGGTAGACTTAAACAGTCGGCCCTAATAACCTCAACAGGAGCTTCAACCAGAATTGAAGGATCAGGACTATCTGATGAAGAGATTGAGAAAGTTATTAAAGGCATAAAAATTCAAAATTTTAGAAATAGAGATGAGCAAGAAGTGAAAGGATACTTCGAGCTTCTAGAAAATGTATTTAATAATTTTAATACTTTAACTTTCAATGAAAACTGTATTAAATCTTTTCACAATGAACTTCTAAAATATGTAGAAAAGGATCAATCACATAAAGGAGAATATAAAAATCTACCTAACCATGTTGAGCTAATAGATGAACCTAATAATATTGTAGAGGTGATTTTTGAAACTACACCTCCATATTTAGTTTCTCACCAAATGCATTCTCTTGTAGAATGGACTCAAAATGCTTTACTCGCGAAGAAATATCACCCATTATTAGTGATTGGAAATTTTATTGTTGAATTTTTGAAGATTCATCCGTTTCAGGATGGAAATGGTAGGTTATCAAGAATATTAACTAGTTTTTTATTATTAAAGGAGGGATATAAATATGCAGAATATAGCTCTCACGAAAAGTTGATAGAAGAAAATAAACAAGAATATTACCTCTCTTTGATGAAAAGTCAAAAAACTTTCAACAAAAAAATGGAAAATATTCTACCTTGGATGAATTTTTTTATAGATATTATGATTAAGCAAGCTCAATATGCTGTTGATTTTGGATCAAATGATAACATAGAATCTTTACTTACTAAGATACAGTTGAAAGTTTGGGAATATATATCTAAAGTAGGGGAAGCAAGTCCTAAAGATATATCTCAAAACACTGATATAGGAAGGGATACGCTAAGGCAGGTATTAAATAAATTAATTAAGTTAAAGAAAGTTGAAAAATTGGGACAAGGAGTGGGAACTTACTATAGAATAATAAAAGATTGAAAAAATTCATCATTTTAAATATACTTTTATCAATTTAATAATCCAAACTAAAAGCGGTTCGATCTGAGGCACCTTAAGGTCAATTAACGCGACAAATTCACTAAAATCATATATGACAATAAAAACAAATCGTATTTAATTCACATAGAGTATTTATAATTTCATGATTGTTTTACAATTATTTTTTAATACCATATATTGGTCAGACAAGACTTTTTGTATAAGTCCACATATATTTATTGTTGTCAAACCATCAAGATTGAGAATGAAAATTAACAAAAACAGGAGAGTTTTCTATAGTCTTTATTGGTATTCTCATATATGTAAGTTTCTCTGGTTTTATGGTATAATTCAGATTAATAATTATGGAAACACAAGAGTCATTAGTATATCATCAAAATGAATTAAAAATTTATGAACCCTCTGTTCTTCAAGATTTACAGATGAGGGTGTTAGATAGCCCGAGTGAGGATACTTCTGTTTGGTTTCCAATTCCTAGAGAAGGGGAGGTTTCTTATGAATCTAGAATTGATATAGATAGTATAGATATTACCACAGAATATGTCGATGCACTAAATAATTATTTAGATAGGGCATTAGATGATTTTACTGGATTTAGCAAACCTAAATGTGATGGTTTTGTTGTCGCACTGTCTGGTGGTTTAGATTCAGCAGTTTCAACAGAATTACTTAACAAATATTGTAAAGCCAAGGGGTGTAATTTAAAAATATTGGTAATGGGGGAAGGAGACCATAATGAATATATCGATAGATATTTAGGAACTCCTGCAGAATGGATAGATATCCAGTATGCAAAATTAATGTGTCAAGAAAATAATTTAGATTTTGAATATTTAGATATAACTAGAGACATTAAAGCATTAAGAGATAGATATACAAAAAAATGGGCTATAAGTGGACAATTACCAAGATTGAGAGCAAATCATTTATACGCAATGGCTGAGGAACATGATTTAATATCTGTTGGAACTACTAATGGATCAGAATACATTTTGGCTGCATTTTCTACAGGTGGTCCAGCCGGAAATATTGCACCATTATTAGATTTATATAAAACTGAAGTATATGCCATAGCTCGTGATATTGGAATTCCTAAATATATTCAGGAGAGAATGCCTTTAATAAATGAATTAAATCTACCAGACAATAGTTTTTATGGCAGAACAGTAGATTCAACTATTTTAGATCCAATAATTAGAAGACTATGGTTTCATAAACAAAACCCAATTAAGGTAGCAAAAGAATTAGGTCATTCCGAAAGATGGGTTCGAGATATTGATGAAAAGAGAATAAAGGGAGAATCCTGCAGAAGAAATTACAAAGGTCTTTTAATTAATAGAGGTTTTCATTTTGAAGATTTATCCCCAGATTTGTTTGTTGATAGGTCATATTTTATATAGATTATAATGAAAATATCATTCTTCCAATACTTACCAGAATTTAATAATTTACAAGAGAATATAGCAAATATAGTATCTTTAATTCAAAAGAATAAAGAAAATATACTTAAAACTGATATATTAGTTTTTCCAGAATATTCTTTTTCTGGACCATTAAATTTAGATAATTTTGAGAATTATAAAAAACAAATAACTGATATGTCAGTTATTTCTATTTTAGAGAAAATATCCAAAGAATTAAAAGGTGTTACCATAATATTTGGTTCAATGATTTTGCCCATGAAAAATAAAACATTCGCAAATACATCTATGGTATTTAAAAATGGTAAGATTGTTGGAACATATGACAAAAAAGCATTGATATACAATGAAAATTATATTTGTACTGCATCTAAAAAATACTTAAAGTTCAATGTGGGTAAATATAAAATTGGGTTAGCTATATGTTGGGATCTAATTCTTCCAGAAGTGTTTAGAAATTATGTAAATGAAATTGATCTTATTATAATTCCAAGTTTTTGGGGGATAGGAGGTAATTTATTGCAATCAAAGTATAAGTTTTCATTAGAAAAAAAATATTATAGACAATTGTGTGTATCTAGAGCATATGAGAATGCATTTGCTTTATTATTTGTAAATTCAGTAGGAGAATATAAATCTTCTTTTTATACAGATAGAATGATGGGCGGAAGTTTAGCTATTATGCCTCCGTTGGGTGAGGTATATTTTTCGAATGACAAGAATCCCAATAATATTCATATTATTGAAATGGATTTTAAATTTTTAAAAGAATATAGAGAATATTATGCAACTGATAAAGACTTTAAATATTATAAATCTAAAAATATTTTCTAAATGGCTAAATATATTTTTTATAAACAAAAATTAATTGATAATATAAATATGCTAAAAGATGCTTATAAATCTAAAGGTATAAATTTTAAGATTTATTATTCAGTAAAAACCAATCCTTCTGATTGTGTTTTAGAAATTATTAACAATGAAAATTGTAATTTTGAAGTTGTATCTTATGATGAATGGCTTTCAGTAAAAAAATATAATCCTACAACTTTAGTACTTAATGGACCTTCTAAAGATATAAAAATACTTAAAAATATATTTGACTGTAATGTGAAAGAGCTATATTTTAATATAGATAATGATACAGATTTTGACATTATAGATAGTATTGATAATATATATACCGATAAATTAAAACTTGGTGTAAGAGTATATCTTGATAAAACTGGCATATGGAATAGATTTGGATTTGATATTGATTCTCCTAGATTAGTTCAAATTATAAAAAAATATCGAGATAAGATTAATGGTTTCCATTTTCATTTTTCAACAAACAATTTTAATTTTGAAAATTATCTTCAGATTATGACTAAAATAAATAATTTAATAGATAAATACCAATTAAACTTAGAATATATAGATATTGGAGGAGGGTTTCCTGGTGCAAGTGAAGAGATGTATTCTAATATTATATACAATAAATTACCTGATTTAATAAAAACAATGATGCCTGATAATATTACAATTATATCTGAGGTAGGTAGAAATCTAATTGAAGATACTTTTAATATGAAAACGAGTGTTATTTCTAAGAAGAAAATATCTGAAGACAAATTTGATATAGTTATTGATACAAATATACTACATTTTCCATGTTATTGGGAGAAAAAATTTGGTATTGACTATATAGTTAAAAATGCTAATAAAGATCAAAAGCCTATAAATATAAATATTTTTGGAAACTCTTGTATGCAAATTGATAAAATAGCAGATAATTTTTTGATAGCTTGTGAACCAAATATAAATGATAATGTTATAATATCTAAAATAGGAGCATATTCTGTCTCGCAGGCTTCTAATTTTATTACAAAAATACCAAATATAGTAATTTCATAAATTAATAAAATGTCAAATTTTTTAGTAACAGATATAAAAGTCATAGATAGTCCTCAGGCTGGAATAGGCGTAGCTAGGTGTTTAAAAACTTTGGGTCATAAAGTATATGGGATTGACGATACTCCATTTGTAACAAACTCAGATTTATTTGAAGCTGTTTTTGTTATAGAAGAGATTAGAACTCTTAATTTAGATAATTTAGTAAAAAAATTAATTAATATAAAAAATTTATATCATATTGATTACATTATTCCTTGTTATGATGAAACATCAATCCTTCTTTCTTATATAAAAGATAAATTGAATTATATTGGAATACAACTTATTGCTCCAGATATTGAAGTGATAAAGAGATTAAAAAAAGAAAATTTGGTAAATACATTTTCTGGTATTAATAATAAGCAATTATTGATACCAGAAACAAAAGTAATATCTTCTATTAAAGAAGCTGAAAATTATGCTATGCAAATTAATTATCCCCTTGTTGTTAAAGGAATGACTAAAGGTGTAAAAATTGTAGAAAATAGCACAGAATTGCCTAGTGCAATAAAATATATATGTAATATTTGGAATAATGGTGAAATTCATTGTATTATTCAAAAGTTTATACAAGGGAAATCAATAAATGCATTATTATCCTATAAAGATGAAAGAATAGTTTCTTATTTAGAAATGGAAAAGATAGCATTAGATTCTAATGGTGCAACTTGGTTTGGGAAGCTCACTTCAGATAAAAATATATTTAATGTTATAGCTGATTTTTGCAAGTATATAAAATTAAATAATTCTATAATTGAAATAGAAACGATTTTAACAGAACAAGGAAAGTATTATGTTTATGAAATTAATTATAGACCACCGGCTTGGATCTATTCCCCAGCATTAAATGGACAAAATTTCTTAGATATATTCTTAAATCCACAAAAAACAGTAATATTTAATAATATAAATGCCTTTTTTGGTAGAGAATCTAATGACTTTGTGAAACCTTTAGAAGATATCTCTCAATATGAAGATTTACAATTTTATGCTAAAGGAGCTGCATATAAAAATGATAATCAAAAGTATCCTTCTGAAATTATGATTTGAATAAGAATATTAAATTAGTGTAATAATTGGTGGTTGATTGTCAAATATTTTTACTAATTTCACAATCCAAACCAAAAGCGGTTCGATCTGAGGCACCTTAAGGTCAATTAACGCGACACCCTCTGTAGAAACATCTCGAATGTATTGATGGAACTTGCTTACAAGTGAGATTTGAAATGCTAATGGAAAATTATTAATTATAAACTTTTTTGTTTCCTGAGTGTCCACCTATGGTCAAAGCTATGATAGTAGTTCTGTTATCAAAAAAATCCCAAATAATCCGTAGATCTCCAGTTACTCTTGAACTATATCTTATACCATAATTTCTTGTATTTACTTTATGTGTTTTTAGGTTACTAGAGAAAGGGTTTTCTGTAAGTATTATGATTTTTTGATCAATTATTTTTTTTAAATTTGTATTTCCTTTTACATATTTTCTATAAGATCTTTCAAATTCTTTTGTTATAGTAAAATCATATATTTTCATATAGTCTTATTTACTTATTTTGTTAAGATGATCTTTGATCTGGCTTGTAGATTTCAATCTTGTTACTCTTCCTGTTTCAATATCATCTAATGCTCTTCCAATACTTTCTTCGGTTTCTAAGTCAACCATAGGAATATCTTTATATAATGGTTTAATATCTTCAATTACTAGGTGCCTTACATATTCAGGAGTAGAGATGCCTAACTGTTCAAGTCTGATCTTTATTAATTCAAATAAAGGTTGTGGAAATCCCACTTGTCTTACAACTGTATTTTGTGTTTGATTATTTTTACTCATAATTATATAAATGTATTGTAGCACATGTGTAACAAGCATTCAACATACATCTATAACTATTTGTATATTTCTATTACTTTAGTGATCCAAACTAAAAGCGGTTCGATCTGAGGCAACTTAAGGTCAATTAACTCGATATCACATGTTTGAAACGTTCCAAATATATTGATGAAATCTTATTTTCATAGGTATATTCTGATATTTTTCTTTATTTTTACTAATTATCCTTATCAATTATTGATGAAGAATTTAGAGTGTCATATCACTATCGTCAACCTGAATTCTCCGATATTGACAATTATTGGATAATATATCATAATTAGTACATGGAAGAAACATTATATATGCAAAATCCTTGGTGGATGAATAGAGAATTTAATATAGGGATAATAAGAAAACAATCTCTTGATAAATTAAAAAGTATGGCTTTAAATAATAAAGTTACAATGTTACTTGGAGGGAGACGTGTAGGAAAAACTTTTTTGATATATCAATATATAGATTATCTTTTAAAATCAAGAATAAAAGAAAAAAATATACTATATTTACTTTTAGATACAAGGGCATTTGAAGATATAACAATTGTTAATTTACTAAGAGAATATAGAAAAATTCATAATCTTAGTATAGATGAGAAAATATATATTTTCTTAGATGAGATTCAATATAAAGATTCATGGGAGCAAGAAGTAAAGAATCTTTATGATACTGAGCCAAATATACAAATAGTTTTATCTGGATCTGCAAGTTTTAAAATTCATACAAAAACATCTTTTCTAACAGGTAGATATGAAATTATGAATTTATATCCTTTAAATTTTTTAGAATGGATAGGCATTAGAGGTATTAAAATTCTTCCATCTGAGAGTTATAAATATCAAAATGAATTAAATGAATATTTATTTAAAGGAGGATATCCAGAATATGTTATTAAAGAGGATCCACAATATTTTCCTAATCTTGTAGACAGTATTGTATATAAAGATTTTGTAGAATATTTTAATATTAAAAATTTAGATATTGTTAAAGACTTATTTAAATTACTTTCAGATAGGACAGGGTCTCATTCAAGTCTTTCAAAAATAGGAAATATTCTGTCTATAAGCAAAGAAACAGTGAGGGAATATATATATGCTTTAAAGGGAAGTTTTTCTGTATATGAATTACAACGTTATTCTTCAAGCAGGAATGAGAGAATATATTTTGCTAAAAAATACTATTTAAATGATAATGGATTACAATTTAATCAATCTGGTAAATTTAATAAAGGTCAATCTGCAGAGAGAACTTTATTTGATTATTTATATAAAAAATATTCAGATTCAATTTATTTCTATTATGATAATAAAGTAGAAGTAGATTTTATATTGAAATATCATGATAGATTAGAACTGATAGAGTCTAAATACATAAATGATATTTCTGATTTTAATCCAAAATCTCTTCTAAAGGCAATGAAATCATTAGATGTAACTAATGCTACTGTTATCACAGAATCTATTGAAGAAGAATTAGTATTTGATGAAAAAAAGATAATATTTATTCCTTTATGGAAAGTTTTGGTAAAGCAAATTATATAAATTATTCATAATTTTTTAATTAGATATAGTAAAAATCTAGATTACTTTTATCATTTTAATAATCCAAACTAAAGGGGTTAGATCTATGGCACACCAAGGTCAAGTGATGCTACAATTCTGGATCAAATAGTATGTTATTAAATGGTGCTCAAAGACAAACTATTGGAGCTTTTGAAAAAAGGTATTTGAAAAATAGGGATTGATCAATAATTCTATCTTTGGAATAGGAGTTTTATCTTCTAGCTAATTTGGATGCCACATCCAACATTCTTCTTCCATATCTTTTATTTTTATTATCTCTACAAACAATATCAACTGCGCTCTTATAAGGAATTACGACTCTTCTTCGAAGTGACGCTATATAAGTTCTGTTGTTAGGATAAAATATACTATGTTTTCCTAATATACTAAAAACTTTTTCACCTGTATCTAATAGTTTATAACTTCTTTCAGATTTTATATCATCCTCACATGATGATATATAATGTTCTATTTTAGAGCGTGAATACTCATCCATTGCTTCAAATTTTTCAGTATCTCGGTACTCGCCCAATATTTCTCTGGGCTTATCTACTCTCACATCTCCAGACATATCTTTACCTTCACTTTTGAAAAAAGATAACAATTTTTTAACCCTCTCTTTATTGTGGAAAGCCACTATTTGTATTCTACTATCTTCTCCATTTTTAAACCTAGATAGATATAATCTTCTTAACAGTCTTAACTCGATATTGGTGTCAAATGCCCAGTCTCTAAAAATGAAATATTGTGGGTTTATGCCTAGATCTAAAAGAACAGAAGCTAAAACTTCCGAATATTCTTGACACTTAGGATTATCGCTATCTTCTATATTTGCTGCAGTTGATAGTATGTATGGTTTTCTTGAATCTGGTGCTAAATGCCATAAGAGTGCAACAGATCCTGCCATTGATCTTAAAATGCATCCATACCAGCTTCATCCTTCCAAGGATCTCCTTTCCCAAGAACCATTATTGCATCAGGTAATGATTCTTGCAAAGGTTCGTTGTTGTAGACTTGTTCTATTTCCATGGGGGAAATTATATCATGTCATATAGTTCTTAACAAAATAATTACTAAAAATTTTGTTATTCATTAGAGCTTAATATTCTATAGCTACAATATTATTAGTTTATATAAATAAAAAATGCACGAATTTCGCTATAATAAAGATTAAAGATTCAAGATCCTTTCAAAATACTTAAAGGTGTTGGATTAAAGGGTAGTGATACTTTTATAGATAAGGTTAATTTAATTACCTATTTGATTTTAATATTAAAAATATCTAGAATATTGTATATATGGGAGTTAAATATATAGATCATAGGAATCCTGATATATTGAATCTTAAAGAAATTGAAGCATATTTTAACTATCTTGATTTTACTGTTATATCATCTTCTCAATCATGGAGATATGTAACTGGGTTTTTAGAAAATGATAATAAAGAGTATTTTTTTAAAGTTTCAACTAATTCAGCCTTAAGTGAACGTTTAAAAACTGAAATTGAATGGGAAGAGATAAGAGATAGAGAAGATATAAAACTATCTTGTGATTTTCCACAAATATATAAAACTGGATTTTATAAAGATATACTACTTTATATTGTTTTTGAGAAGGTAAATGGAGTTCCTCTTGCAAACTCTACTAAAAATGATGACAAAAGTATGCAGATATTTATAAGTCATATAAAAGATGTTGTCAAAATAATACATTCTATTATGAGTATTAATTCAGATTCATTACTTCCTAAGGATAGGAAGATGAATATGAGTATAGCCGATTTTATAGTTGGATCCTATAAAAAATATCTTAATGAGATGCATAATAGAATTGATGTGAAATCTTTAGAAAAAATCATAGAAGCTGGGATTCAATATACTACAGTTGCTCCAGCTCATTGTGATTTTGTTCCAGAGCATCTCTTAATTGAAAATAATACTAAACTGTATGTTGTTGATAATGAAGCATTTTCATTACACCATGTAAAATTTTATGATTTAGCATATATGTATCATAGATTATATACAAAATACTGTAGACCTGATATTGCAAATAAATTACTAAATCTATATGAATCAGAATATCCTCTTTCTAAGCAAGAGATTCTTGCATTTAGGGCTATCTTGGGTGTTAGACTTATAGGTGGATTTTTAGATGCAGAAAATGATAAGGGTTTTTCTGGAGGTACAAAAATTGAAATGCAATTATCTATGCGAGAAAATTTGGAGAAAGGAAAAATTATATAGTTTGTAATATTTTTTTATCAACTTCTGCTTAATTAAACTATTTTGAATGATTAGGATCTAATTGATTTTTTAATCTCCTAATATGTTCTATTATTTCACGCCTAATCCTTTCTTCTTGTAATTTTTCAAGTGCATCTATTTCTTCCGGTTTTTGATATCCAAGATCTCCAGCAACTTTTGGAGATACACCATCCACGACTCCTCCGAATTGATTCGCCATTACATTATCCCAATATACTCTTTTTAAATCTTCATTTCCCATAGTATTTTATGATTATATTATACTATATTTAAAGAAAAATAACTATACTATAAGATGCCTTCTGTTATGAGTAAACTTTAAAAAAGATGACAGTATTCAAAATATAACTTGAAAGAAAAATTAGAAAATTTAGAGAAAAACAATGATATACCTTAATTGTCGAATCTCAGATAAACTATTGGCTTCATCACCTTTTCAGTAATCTGATGATAAGAAAAAATCTGATAATAATAGCATTATTGGGGATAATTAAAATTGTAATTTCTTATAATTTTTAGATTCTTATATTATTATGGGTTGAGTATAATCTTATTATTTAAATATATAAAAATCTCCAGAAAGATTATCTGCATAAAATTTACCGTTAGCATAGAATATCCCTCCAACAGCAACTCTTCCTCCCGTGGTACGAGTAGCTAAATACTTGCCAGTGTTTTTATTATAAACCTGAATATTCCCAAGTCCATTATCAAAATATAAATTTTCTCCAACTACTATAAAAGGTTTATTATTTAATCCTACAGAATGTATTGACCATATTATTTTACCTGTATTTTTATTTACTGCTAAAATCTTTTGTGTAGCAGTCGACCCAACATATACTATTGATCCACTTACTGTAGGTACACTTCCTATCATTTGAGCTCCATGAGGTAGATTTAATGGGCCATATCCTTCATTTATTTTCCATACTATGTTTCCAGTTTGTGCATTTATTTTATATAAATATTCATAACCAGAATTTGTTTTATTATTTACAAGTTTAGCGGCATCTGTATAAATATATCCATTAGAGTAAGCAGGTATAACATCATCGAGTCCACTATTAACACCCATCTTGCTAAAATTAGTTTTCCATACAATTTTATGTGTTTGTATATTTACATCAAACATGTAATAAGGGTAGGATCCTCCAAAATATAGGTTGTGACCAATTAAGAGTGGAGCTGCTTGAGATGATATTGAACCATAATTTAAACTCCAGAGTACCTTTCCTGTATGAACATCAAGTGCATATAACATTCTATTACCACCTATTGTATATATTACACCATCACTGTATGCAGGCGTAGGTTTTCTTTGACCATTAGTAACTGTAAACTTCCATATAATTTTCCCAGTACTAATATTTAAAGCATAAACACCACTTAATCCAGTTCCTCTATTAAATTTAGTTTTAGAAATATTGAAAAATTTATCATTGCCTGTACTCACTATTACTAACCCCAATTGAGATAATACTAATGGATTATTCATAACTAAGTTTGGTAAATTAGTTTTCCAAAGAACTTTTCCTGTTGTATTATCTATTTTTATAGTAGCACCCTGATAATTTGGATGAGGAACACCATATGTTTGAAAATAGTTAGCTGTATCTAAAAATGAATAATCACCAGAAACTACTGGTTGAGAAAAAAATGGTAACCCATAATTTTTCTTTAAAACTACAGTACTCAAATCTGTTTTAACTTTATTTATTATAGAGTTATTTCCCTTACTACTGTATGCTGATGAAATATTTCCTGTATAATATGAAGTCTCTGGTTTTATAACAGTTTTTTTTGTTACCAATAAAACCAAGATGACTAAAACCACTGCAATTATCACTCCTAATATATATTTTTTATTCTTTATTTTCATATACAGCATTATATACAATACTTTGTATAATTGAAAGCCTTATATCAGTGTAATTGATTTTTATATTACATAGTTCAGTTGTATAAGTGCAAGCGATTTTGATACTATTTAGTGTTGTTTAGATTGTAGTAGTAATATAATTATAATATCTTTGTAAAATCTATTATATTAAAACAAATTTTTGATTTTAATAAAGATTAAGACTAGTATATCTTTAAAATAAAATGAAAAAAAATATAGAAATCGTTATTATCCTTATAGTTATATTCCTTGCGTTTATTCCTATATTTATAGGGCAGATAAATTTCCCTATAAATACATATAAAGTAAGCTCTCTTTATCAAAACCTTAGTGGAGTTAAGAATCATGGATATTCAATATCTTATCAAGATATTTTATATAATACTTATCCTTGGGCGAAACAAGATCAAGCTGCTATAAAAAAATGGACTGTACCTCTATGGCAATTTTCAAATTTAGCAGGATATCCTTTATTAGGGAATGATCAGTCTCAATTCTTTTTTCCTCTAATCATGCCTCTTTTATATATAACTTCTTTTGTCAGTGCTATTAGTATAGAAGCATTTTTGAAAATTGTTCTACTTTCTATTGGGGGATATCTATTTGTGTCACTATATACCAAACGGTCAATTTCAAAAATTATAGGGTCTTTATTAATAGCTCTCAATGGTTTTGCAACAATGTGGTTACTCTGGCCAATATCTTCTGCATTTATTTTTATTCCTTTTATTCTTTGGATAATAGAAAAATCTTACAGAGAAGATATTCCTTATAAATATACCATTTTTTATATATCTATATTTGTGGCATTAGAACTGTTATCAGGAAGTCTAGATATATCATTAGTATTCTCATTCGCAATTATATTGTTTTTAATATTTATAATTATAAGAGAGAGAAAAATTAAAAAACTAGTTCTTCTGTCAATTTTTATAGGAGCTATTATTGGGCTTCTCATATCAATGATACAAATATATCCAGTAATAATAGACCTACTAAGATCTTATTATTTCCACATTAGAATTTCATATCAGCAATATGATGTTTTAAAATACTCTGATTTATTAAAATTTATTTATCCTGGAATATTTGGAGTACCATGGGCAAATTCCCTGCCTTGGGTAGCTCAGAATTTTTCTGAAACTTCATTTTTTATAGGATTACCAGCATTTTATCTTGGTATTATAGCTTTTTCAAATAAATTAGGGAGAAAGTATAAACTATCTATTTTATTGTTATTCCTGATTATTATACTTATAATTACTGGCACCATTCCTTTTTCCTATCTTATTCAAATTCCCATCATAAAAAATACTCTTTATCATAGAATGGAAGGATTCTTACCAGTGTTATATTCAGTACTTGTTGTTTTTGGAATTGATGCTATTTATAAGGCTTTATCTACTGGTGATTTTTCGAAAATTAAAAAATATACATATATCTTTAGTATATCTATAGTTGGGTTATCTACTATTATAATTTTGAAAATTTTGTTTACTATTCATAATACAGCATCCATGTTGCAATCTTTAAAATCTATATTATTTCAAGATTTAATTACATTTATATTCATATTATCAATTTTTTTTATAAAAAGTATAAAGACATCTGAAAAAAATATAAAAATTTGTCTTGCTTTCATAATTTTAATATTCTGCATTACTCCTCTAATACTAATTAATTATAGATATTGGCAATATACTTCCTCAAATAATCTTGTAAAACCTACTAATAAAGATATAAAAATATTTTCTAAAAATAAGGACTATAGAGTATTATCTACAAGTAATATTTCTCCAGCAGAGGTAAATGTATTGGCAGGGTTTAATGAATTTGATGCATATGATCCTGTTGTTCCTGCGGAATATTATAATTTTTATAAACTTATTGGTAAGAAAAATAATGTAATCAATTTCTCATACTCAAATATATATAAAAATTCTTTGAAATATCTTCAAATCGCATCTATAAAGTATATCTTACTTTCTTTTAAAAGTACTCCGCCTAATGGTACTGTATTAATGAAAAATCATAATCTTTCAAATTTTATAAATAAATCAACTTTCTTTTTAAAAAAGTATAATATTTATTCTAAACATAATTTAGATGCACTATATTATCTTGCCAAAGAATATCATATTAATCATGGTTTTGAAAACAGAGGAAATGTCGTAAAAAATATAAAAACTTTTTTAAGAAAACCTAATATACTATATGTAAATAATTTTGAAAAATATACTGGATTTTATAGATCTTTGTCTTTAAAGTATAACACTCAAATAGAATCTATATTAAAAATAAATATTCCCTATTTTTTAATATATAAAGTAGAAAATCCTTTGAAAATTGTATATCAACCAAAAAAAGTATATCAATATTCATCTTCTGGATTGAAACAATTAAAAAAAATGCAAAGTATAAAAGGAAACAAATTTGCTGTTACTTCTGTACTAAATAGTAAATTAGATAATTCTCATTATAATGTTTTAATTTCAAATTATAATCAAGGTAATAATGAAATTAAATTTAATATACTAAATAAATATGGGAAAGCTACTTTTATTTCAATTGAAGAACTATATTATCCTGGGTGGGTAGCATATGACAATGGAAAAAAAATAAATCTATATAGATCAAATAGTATATTTGATGGAATAATAGTAAAAAATAAGAATAATGAT
>JAJZWL010000011.1 GCA_021846685.1 bacterium
TCCTTTGTTTGATACTTTAAAGGTAATACCAAGCCCATCTTCTGATTCCCTAACATATTCTATTACAGCATGATCATCATGCATTGAGGCTTCAATTGCTTGTTTATCTGTTTCAAATATTAAAACATTTCTTTTACTATCTTTAGTAACGTCTGGATTATCTAAAGATCTCATATCTCTTGCAAATGAATCTGAAAATTCTATTAAATTGTCTTCTTTACTATGTATTCCTTCCACGATACCATTATTATATCATACCCTATAATATATGTCAAATACTTCTGGTACTATTATCTCTTATATATAAAAGTAAATATTTGTAATGTATTTATTTGAAGATAATATATTGAATTTTTTAATTTGACTTCATTGTGAATATAAGAATACAATGAAGATATATTATATACTGAAGTCTATGGAAAAAGATCATCATAATAGTGATACTCTGGTAGAAGATTCTAATAGAGAAGTTATAGTAGAGATAGTAGAGGGAGAGAAGGTATTTTATCAAGATATATTACCTCTTTAAATTTTTAAAATCTATACTCTAAATTATTTTATCTCAATAGTTTCTCCCATTATTTTTTTTACGAAATAACTATCATGGGATACATATAAAATAGCTCCATTAAATTCTAGCAAGGATGCTTCTAATTCTTCTATTGAGGGTAGGTCAAGATGATTTGTTGGCTCATCTAATATCAGTACATTTGGATTTTCTAATAACATTTTTATTATTTGAAATCTAGCCTTTTGTCCTCCCGATAAATATTCTATAGGTAAGTCTCTGTCTTGAGAAGGATTAAATAAATAGTCTTTTAAAATTTTGTTAATATTAGGTATTTCTATTTTTTTCTCATTATATATATTTGATATTGCATCAGATAAAGTCATTTTCATATACTTAAGATCTATTTCTTGTTCATAGATTCCTAATACTACTTTAGGATTAAATTTTATTTCCCCTTCATATATTTGTGCAACAGGTTTCTCTTCGAATATTGTAGAAATTATAGTCTTTATCAATGATGTTTTTCCTGCTCCATTTTTTCCTTTTATTCTAATTCTGTCTCCATGAGAAAGTGAGAAATTAATATTTGAAAAAAGTCTTTCACTATATCCTATTGATAAATTTTTTACTTCAATTAATATTCTTTTTTCTTCTTTAGATGTCGTATTTTGTAATTTAATATTTTTATCTTTATATTTTTCATATTTATCTATTACTTTTTGATTACTATTCTCTATAGATTCTTTGTCTATCCAAATTGAAGGTTTTTCTAAAGAGCTTTCTATTTTTTTATATTCTCTTTCAACTCTTTCATACATTACTCTGGTTGATGCATGAGCTCCTCTTTTTTTAATGCTTTGTATTTGTTTTTTTAAATATGCTCCAGATTTTATAGCTTCTTCGTATGTTTTTATATTTGTTATATTTTGAAGACTATTTTGTTTTAAATATGCATCATAATTACCAATAAATGAAAATGCTTTTTTATCTTTTATCTCAATGATTTTGTCAACATAATTAAGTACGTCTCTATCATGGGTTATGACAAAGATACTATGTTTTGTATCTTTAAACCAAGATATGAAATCTGTTTTTCCAATATCATCCATATGGTTAGTTGGCTCATCAATTAGAGCTATATCGCAGTTAGAATACATAACTTTTACTAATTCTACAAATCTTTTTTCTCCTCCAGATAAATTAATAAGAGGCATTAAATATTTTTCTTTATCAATTTTATAACTTGATAGAGAATTCTTTATTTTATCTTCTATACTGTAATATCCTAATTCGCTGAAATCTGTTATTGCATCAGTATATATTTGTATTTTATCCATATCATTACCCATAGTTTCAGGATATGTATCTATAATATTTTTTAATTCTATAAAACGTGGAATATTATTGAGTATATAATCTATAACAGTAATATCTTCTTCATTTAGATATTCCTGTTTAGTTATAATTATATTTATATTTTTTTTAAGATCAACTGTCCCTGAAAAATCTTTATCAACTCCTTCTATAATTTTAAAAAGAGATGTTTTCCCAGTACCGTTTCTTCCTATAAAACCAACTTTTTCATTATCATTTATTGAAAATGCAAGGTCTTCATATAAAATTTTGTTCCCTATTGATTTTTCTTTAATATCTATATTTATTAACATAATTTATCTGTATGACATACAGATTCTATCATACTATGAATTATATAAGAAAAAGGTTCATCTGTGATAATTTAGTAATATTGATTTTAAAATTTTAAAAAAGAGGCGTATGTTCCAATAATTGGTAATTCTTTCTCTTTTAATAGTGCTGCATTATATATACCTATGATCCCTAATATGAAGAATAGTAAAGATGCTATATATGAGAGTATTATCCCTAATATTGGTATAAATATAAAAAAATCAAATATTACAGATACAATTAAGGATACAATTATTAATACAATAGCTTGTTTAACATGAAATTTTACAAAATTATTTTTTTGAATATTTATATCTAAGAAAAACCAAATTATTCCTACGAGAAAATATGATAATATAGATACTAATCTTTCTTTATCTTCTTTGGAATATTGTTTATCATCCATGGTCGATATATTACTAGATATAATAATAGGTGTCAATTAAAAGATATCTATTCTAATTTTATGAGATTATAAGATGATATTTTATCTATATTGAATACTCTCTATAAGACTTAAGAGATATTTTTTCGAATTATCAGGGATTTTAATTGATAATATTAATTCAGATGCTTTTTTAGAATAATTATTGATATCTTTTAAGAGGAGATCATATGCTCCAGATTTTTTTATAATATCTCTCACTTTTAATTCATCCAATTTATCATTACCTCTAAGTATAGATTCAAAATATTTTTTATCTTCTCCTACTGTCTTTTCTAATGTCAATTTAGTAACTGAATTTATTTTACCTTCTTTTATATCATTAAATGGATCTTTTCCCGTCTCTGTAAAAGGTAAAAAAATTTCATTTAAATCATCACTTATTTGATATACTAATCCTAAATTATATGCATATTCATTAAATAGGTTAATATTCTTTATTTCTCCTGAAAAATATATGCCTAATTTTAAAGGCATATCAATTGTATAAAAGGCTGTTTTATAATTACAAATTTCTAATATGTCTTTATAAGAAATATCATCTATATTATCGATTGATGAGAAAAAATCAAATATTTCACCAAACATAGTTTTTAGTGCAGTATCTGAAAATAGAGATATTATTGATGATTTGAATTCACTATTTATATTAGAAATTAGTCTAATTGATAAAAATAAACCAAGATCACCACTCATTATTGCATAAGAAATGCCCTTTTCTTCTGAAGATAATATATCTGCGTAATGTTTATGAAAAGTTTTGTCTCCTCTTCTGAAAAATGAATTATCAATGACATCATCATGTATTAGTAGTGAAGAATGAAATATTTCAATAGCAGATGCTATATTTAAAATATCATTATTTAATTCAAAATTACCAGCTAGAGTATATCCTATATATACTAAATAAGCCCTTATTTTTTTAGAATTATTTGTAATGAATTTTGAAAAATATTCATTATCTATTGATACTGAATTATATTGATTAATCTCATTTCTGATTATTTTTTTAATATTTTTTGAAATAATATTGTTAAAAGAATTTATATCTAACATGGATTTATTATTGTAGTATATATCTGTGATAAAATACATAATATGACACGAAAAAAAACTGTAATAATAACGGGAGGAGGAATGAGTGGAATAGTATCTGCTTTAAGATTATCTAGAGCTGGATTTGCTGTGGTATTAATTGAAAAGAATAAAACCTTAGGTGGAAAGGTAAGCCAGATTAAAGGAAATGGTTATACTTTTGAATTAATACCTTCATTTATAGAATATATTGAAGTTTATGAAGAACTATTTAAATATTTGGGATTGGATATAAAAAAATATTTGAATTTTAAAAGATTAGAATCTGCTTATAAATTTAATTTTTCTGATGGTACCTATATAAATGCATATAGAGATAAGAATAAATTATCTGCTGAATTTAATAAATTTGAAAAAAATTCATATAAAAAAATAAATAGATTTTTTAAAGAAAATAAAGAGAAATCAGCATTTATCAAAAATAATATATTAGGGAATAATTCAAATCCATCTATTACTTCGAAATTAAATTTAACTTTAAAGTATTTTCAACTTAGTATTTTACAAAAATATTGGAAAAATATTGATAAATATTTTACAAGTGAAAAAGTTAAATTAATACTTTCTTTTTATAATGCTTATTTTTCTATAGATCCGTATAAAGATGCTTCTTTATTTACAGTAATTCCATATGAAGAACTTTCTAAGGGGATATATTCTATAAAAGGTGGAATGTCTAGTGTTATAGATTCATTCGAAATTATTTTAAATGAAATGAAAGTTAAAGTAATTAAAGGAGATGAAGTATCTAGGTTGAAATTTAATAACAGAAATATAACTAGTGTTAAATTAAAGAGTGGAAAGGAGATTAAGGGAGATGTTTTTTTATCAGATATTAATAGAATAGATTTTAATAAAAGATTTCTTTCAAAAAAAATACCTTCAAGTTATATTAATAAATTAGAGAAGTCAAATTTATCAAATTCTGTTATAACTATTTATTTAGGATTAAATAAAAAATTTAAAAATTTAGAATATCATAATTTTTATATTAATAATAATTTACAATCCATAGTTAATGATTTAAAAAAAATTCATAATGAAGAGTGGATACCCTCTTTCTATTTTGTGAATCCATCAAAAAATGACGATACAATTGCTCCTAAGGGTTATACAGCTTTAAGTATATTAATTTCTGTTCCGAATTTGAAATATAGGAATAATTGGGAGAAGATTTTTCCTGAGATTAAAGACAGTATATATAGAATAATGGAAGAAGACTTAAATATGAAAAATTTTAAAAATAGTATTAAATTTGAAAAAATAATGTATCCTAAAGATTGGATTAATAAATTGAGTTTGTATAAAGGATCAATACTAGGGTTGATTCCAGATTATTGGAATCCAATTAATTTAGTTTCTCAAAAAAAATCTAAGTATATCTCTAACTTATATTTTAGTTCAGTTGGAGATATATATTCAAGGCCTGGTGTATCTTGGGAGATATTAAATGCTAAAATAGTATCTGAAAAAATCATTAGTAATTGCAGAGTTTAGTAACATACAAGATTAATCAAAAGATTAAAAATTTGAGAATACCATGTAATATGTGACTATTGATAATAGCTATAGGGTGTTGTATAATGTGCCTATGAGTAATATAGAGATTGATCCAAATTCTGATGAAATTAGGGATACTGTAAGTTTTGTTTTAGAGAATAGAGCTTTTAAAGATAGATTGGAGGAAATTAATAATCCTAGTATTTTTGGTATATATCGTGATGATACACAAGGTATATTTTTATCTGATACTTCGGAACCAAATTTTGCACAAATTGTACATAATGATAAATTGATTTATGATCCATCTCGTAATGTGAGAGATGATCTTGTAGGGCTTTGTTATGTTGATTTTACTGTGAAAGATCCAATGGTAATTGATAATGCAATTGAAATACCTATTGCAACACTGTTATCATCAATTGATGATTATGCAAGTTATCTAAGAACTAATAGAGATACATATATATTTTTAGTTAATACTAATGATAGATCTATTCAGGTTATACAAATCTCTTCAGAAAATCAAGAAAACCCACTGAATAAAACCAAAGTAAATTATTGATATATAGAATATAATTCAGGTAATTCTTATGAGTATATTTTCATATATCAAAAATATAAAATTCTCCTTGTATTTAGACAGTGTTGGCACAATATTATCAATAGATTCATATTATATTTTGAAATTTATATTATAATTTTATTTCAATATACAGCAGAATAAAGGCCTTATTAGTGAATTATTCATATATAGATTTCACGCTATTGCAATATCCTATAAAAAGATTATACTGGATGTAATATTTTATAATAATTAAATCATATGGAAGAAAATACAGATAATATAAATACTAGTGAGTATAAGACAAAGAAAGTTATTTTTAGAGGATATCAAGTAGTTTGGTATCTTCTGGGAATAGTTGAGATATTACTTGCATTTAGATTTGTACTTCTACTTTCTGGCGCAAATCCTCAAAGTAGTTTTGTGAATTTTGTATATTCAATAAGTAGTATTTTTGCTCAGCCATTCTCTAGTATATTTCATAACACTGTAAGTAATAATTCTATATTTGAATGGTCAATACTTATAGGAATGATTGTATATCTAGTAATAGCTTACGCTCTTGTCAAATTAGTTCAGTTAATAAATCCTGCTACTCCTCAGAAAGTAAAAGATACTGTAGACTAATAATTTATATGTAAAATAAAGATAACTCATTCGTGATAAAGCAAGATTATTCTCAATTACGTTTCTAACTTTATATGGTATAGGTGGAATCTTATATTTTTGCCACATAATGTTATCCAAATATTTAATATTATTTTTTCTGAACCTATTGATGCTATTAAAAAGATCATCATATTGGAAAAAGTTAGAGTTAAAATCAGAAAGAGTATAAGTATATTATGATTATTTGATATCATAAAACTATGAATAGAGAGATTCCATTAGGTATATATAAGCGCTATAAAGGTAATTATTATTTGGTTATTGGAGTAGCTAAGCATAGTGAAACATTAGAAGATTTAAATATTAGGATATTTTAATAAATCTATATACTCCAAAGAGGATAAATATTAATATTAATGAGACAATATTCAAAATATTAAAGAATAGATTTTCTGGTGATAAATTCATTTTGAAGTTAGGAAGATAATTAAATATTATTTGCATTATATATCCAGCAAATATAGCTCCCAAGCTAAAGAATGTAATAAATAAATATATAATCTTTTTAGGATATGATTTTTTATATATTTTAATAAGAGGTAAAATTAGTAAATCTCCATATATATAAGTAATATTAGCTCCAATGGGTATATGTACATTATTTAAGTATCTTGCGATAGGAACATTCCCCATAGAACAAACAAAGGTTATAATGGCAATGACAAGTCCAGAAATTAAAAGTAAAATATACCCCAATATAGGTATGCTGTTAATATGTAACAATAAATAAGGAAAAAATGATTTTGGAATAAAGCTCTCTGCAAATCCAGCAATTAAAAACCCAGTGATAAGTTCCCATTTTAGCATTGATAAATCAGAAAAGAATGTTGAAGATATTAGTCTTAGAGACTTTATACTTAAAAATTTAGGATTCACATCTGTTGTATATATTGAAGGATTCTCTATAAATGAATCTTTGTGATTTTGGGAACAAAATAAATATAAAATTTTATTATACTTATAATTTAATTCTTTTTTCCTTCCATGCCACATACAGGACAGTTATCTATAGTGTAATCACCTTCCTTTTTAAATTGATCTTTGTAGAAAATTGAAAAACCAGAAACTATAAATATAATTATAATTATTCCTCCAAAAAATTCTGCAAATGCGAATTTCCAACTTATAAGATATGCAAAAAGTATCAAAATTGCAATATTCATATTAGTAGAAGATACTAAAAATGATAATACATTTTTTATATCAACACCTTCTTTGTATAAACCTTTTCCAAGTTCAGCTGCTCCATATGAGCATGATGAAGAAACTATACCCAGCAGTATAGAAAATATAACTCCAAATACACCTCTTCTCATATATTTTTTGATAAATTGGGAAGGTGTAAATATTTGTAATATTGCAGACAATAAAAATCCTATAAATAAACCAAAAAGGGCGTCCCACAGAAGATATATAGAGTTAGATAATGCCGATATAGTGTGAGATATAAGAAATATTAACATAGTGGTATTATACTCCATATTATTAGTATTAAGATATCTAACAATATAAAAAACTCCCTGACGTATCAACAGTTCGAACCATCTTTGGTTTTTTGGTTTAGATTAATAGCAGTATTCAGAAGTTTGTATGTGCCATATATATCTAGAATTAGGGCTATAAATTCAGGATTCAGTTTGGACATTCTAGGTTGTTGGAACCTAAGTATTAGTCTGATAGACGGGGATGGAGGACTGGAAGAATATTAACAGAAAATTTTTTAAATAATATAGAAATTGATGGAGGCATAGATGAAGTAAGTATTAAAGAATCTTTTTTGTAAGGTAGTACAGGTTTTGCTATATATACAGCTTTGTTTGATTTATTAAACATATAAAAGGCCTCCCTTTATTTCACTAAATTAATCTTTTTGTAAAATTCTTTTAAATATATAATAATATATGTATGTATGAGAGAGAGAGTGCTAATTTAGAAGAGAATGGAACAACCCCTCCAGTTGTTTCTGCTACTTCAGAGATCAGTAACAATAATAGCAAAAAAACATTCAATACTTTTATTGCAATTCTTTCAATTTTGCTTGTTTTAATAGTTATCTTCATAATATACTCGTTTTTTAAAAAACCTACTTCTTTTTATAACTACAAAGTACAATCTTCTACTGGAGCCTATACCAATAAAGTTTCTGCGTCCTCACATGTTTGGATATTTGCTTATTCACATTTTGCACAAGTAGTAGGAGCCCCTGGAGTTGCAAGTAAACTTTCGAATACAAGAATGTATGAAGTATTAAACTTAAAGCAGAAGCCAAGTACTCTGCTTTCTGTTGTTCCTACACTAGACTTCCATAGTTATCAGGATATGCAACAAACATTAACCAAGGGGATACCCTCCTATATAAAAGCCGTAATATATGATAATGAGAGGTATAAAAATACTCCAGCTATAGAGCAAAAGAATCCTGTGTTATATACAAATAAAGCAATTGCACTGGCACATAAATATAGCTTGCAAATAATCTGTGATTATATAGAACCAGATAGATATAAAGGAGGATATACTCCTGCATGTGATGTAATAGGGCTTAATACTGTACAACAATCAGAAAGAAGTAGTACCTTATATCTAAAAGCTGTTAGTAAAATAGTTTCTAAAATAAGGAAAGTAAATAAAACTTCTCCTATTTCTGCAGGTTTATCTACTAATCCTAGAGGTTCTGCAGTAACTGCTTCTCAGTTAGATCAAGATATTAAAGCAACTCAAACATTGGTAAGTGGTTACTGGTTAAATGTTCCAGCACCAGGAGTAGGATGCCCTTCTTGTAATTTACCCCAGCCAAAAATAGCAATACAAACCCTTTTGGGTTTATAATTAGGTTATATATTAGATGCCTTCAAATCTAAACAATTTTTTTTATAGTGAGCACTGTATCATCTGCAATATTTATCAGGCTTCTTTTTGTTGCTCTCTCTGTGGTTTCTCAGAAAGCAACTGATAATATGCAATGTATCTCATAGTTACAATATACTACAAAATACATTGTAAGGAGAGTATTTTTAATAAAAATGTATAAAACTCCCTGTATTAGACAGAGTTATAACCAAAATTAGTATTATTGATAAAAGATTATAAAATAAGTTGACATATGTCACCAATTTTAGTACAATTTTAGTGCTTAATTAATATAAAAATATGGATACAGATTCTAGTCAAATAAAAGTAACAATACCTAAAGTTACAAAAGGCTTATTAACTGAGAAAGCTCAGTCAATGGGTTTGAGTTTAACTACTTATGTTAAAAACCTTCTATATACAGATATAAAAGAAAGTACATATCCTGAATATGTTGCATCTAAAAGGGTTGATAAATTAGTAGAAGAAGCTATATTGCTTAGTGAAAAGGGAGAACTAGAATCTTTTAGCACTATTGATGAATTAGATAAATTAGTAGACTCAATAGATGCAAATTAAGATTCAAAAATCTTGTCTTCGAAAACTTAATAAATATAAGAAGAAAGATATAAATAGATATAAAAGGATATTATTAAAGATTGAATTATTTAAGACTAATATCAATAATTCATCATTAAAAGTTCATAAATTAAAAGGTAAGTATGGTAGTTATTGGAGTTTTTCAATAGAAGAAGATTTAAGAATAATTTATATTTATAAAGATAGAATTACCCTTGTTGATATAGGTACTCATGATGAGGTGTATAGATGAACATAAAATTCTCCCTGACGTATCAACAGTTCGAACCATCTTTGGTTTTTTGGTTTAGATTAATAGCAGTATTCAGAATGGATGATATATGAGATTATAATAAAATCTTATTTTAAATCAGAGTATTCTTCTTTGATTCTTTCATCTAAGAATATTTTTACTAATGATTGATAGGGGACATCCTTTTTATTAGCTAGTTGTTTTAATTGTAAATACATAGATTCAGTCATACGCAAACTAATATTTTTTGTGGAAGGCTTTAGATTAGGTAACTCTAAATTTACTTTTTTAAAAGAGTCTATATAATCCACCAAAGAATGATTATCCCAAAAATTTATTTCTTCATCTTCATTTTTAAATTTTGGTATTTGTTTTATTTTATTCATATATTTAATAATTTGTTATATAATTCTTTTTCTTTTTTATCTTGATCTCTTGCAGATATTACTCTAATTTTATTTTGTCTTTTACAAAAAGAAATCAGGAGATATCTATTTTCCAAGGTTCTTCCTAAAGCATAGTATCTCATCTCATCTTTAGTTGAATGTTTAATATTTTCTAAAAATATAGGTTTATTAAAAAATACTTCTTCTGATTCATTTTGTTCTACATTATGTTTAAGCTTATTTTTATCTTGATTACCTTTATCCCACTCAAACCCAATTATGTCAGATAAATCTATATTAACATCCATATGTATATTATAGTACATTACATGAAGTGGTTTGTCAATAGCTTATATGCACTAAATATATCTGATATTTGAGTTGTAAATTCTGGGGATTTAATTATTCTAACCATGATATAAGCTCTATATACCAAGATATTATTAATGTTAATAGGGAGGGTATCCAAGAACAGCTTCCCGTAGTAGACAAAGTTAGAACCAAAATTAAGTATAATATTTACCTATATACCTCATCATGAGTTCCAATATTAATGAATATAATTGTAGAATCATAATATATATAAATTATTCTTAAATCTTCTTCTATAGAAAAACTCCAAAAATCTTGTTTATCTCCTTTTAGTTTATGAATTTTTAGAGAAGGATGGTTAATATTATTTTTGAATAAGGATATTTTATAAAGAGCTAATTCATATCTTGATTTTTGAGTTTTTTGATATTTATTTAATTTTTTAATAAAATTTTTTGAATACTCAATCTTCATATTCTCTGACTAATTTATCTAGTTCTTTTATAGTAGAGAAACTTTTTAATTTACCTTGATCATGCAATTTTATTGTATCTTCTATTTCAGATTTTATTTCTTTTGTAGGGAAAAAAGTAGGGTAAGTTATATCTTTTATATCGGAAAAAACTAACAATTTTACATATGTACTTATAGTTACCCCCATTTGAGAAGCTCTCTCCTTCAATAGATTTTTTGTATTTGAAGGAATTGTAATTTTTATTTGACTTTTATCTGTATCCATATAATTATATATAAATATTAGTACCAATATAGTATCTCATATTAGTGCCTTTGTCAATAGTATTGATAGGTTCAAGGAAAATGACACTGAGGTATCGATAAAATTATAATAATGTTATATAACAAAAATATGCAAAGCTCCCCGGCTAGGATTCGAACCTAGAACCTTCTCGTTAACAGCGAGCGGCTCTACCATTGAGCTACCGAGGAATATTAATAATGATATATTATATATTTATTCATATCAAATTTCAATAATAGTTTTTGTACCAATATTTTCCTTACTTTCTACTTTTATATTTCCTCCAATAATATCTAAAAATCTTTTTGATAAATATAAACCTAATACAGTTTTTTTGTTATTATTTTCATCATATTCGAATTTTTCAAATATATGCGCTAATTTATCCTGACTTATGCCTTTTCCTTGGTCTTTTATTTTAATATATAGTTTATTATCTTTTTTCTCAGTATAAATGAATATATTCTTATTTTCTTCTGAGAATTTTATTGAATTATCTAATACATTTAAAATAGCATCTGAAAATTTTTCAGGATCAGTATTTATGATAAGATCAAAGACTTTAGGTTTAAATATAATCTGAATATTTTTTTTTGAAGCTTGCTTTAATACTTTTTGTATAGTTTTTACTAATTCGTTGTTAATATTAATATCTACTTTATTAATAAATACTCTATTTAAGTCTAACCTAGAAGCTGAAAGCAAATTTTCAATTAATTTCATTAAATCTTCTGTAGTATTAGTAAGATCTTCAATTTTTTCTTTAATCTCATCTTTTAAATTTTCATATTCAGGGATAAATATTATTAATTGTAAATAACCTCTTACCGCAGATATAGGTGTACGTAATTCATGAGATGTTGTAGATATAAATTCATCTTTATCATTATTAATTTTTTCAATTTTTTCTCTATCTTCTCTTTCTGTTTCATATTGATTGGTAACATTTTTTGTAAAATTAATAATACTTTTAGATTCATATGTTATTAGAATAGATATAACTAAATCAGCAATTAATACTGTAATTGTTAAATGTGAATAATCTTTTATCAAAATAATATACATTATGTTAATAAAGAGAATGAATAAATTTATTAAAATTATACTGACTGTATCATCATTTACTACTGTATATTCAAATAAAATAATTAAATATATCAAGAATAAAGGGCTTTTTACTCCATTATCATAAAAATATATTGGTATTATTGATATTAATATTAATAGTAATTCCAAACTATTTTTTGGTTTAGAATTCTTTTTTATTAGTATATGGAATATTGTATAAATTAGTAAAAGAAAAAATATTGATATTATTCCTATAAAGGATATATTTTTAGATTCATTCAAAATATGTGAAAAAATAACTAGAATCATTATTATACCTATTATAGATATAACAGTATTCCTAATCATAATTGATATATTATTATTTTTTTCTATCTCGATATTCTCTTTTATTACATTTTCCATATAATTTTTAATCTTTAAATGATATTTTAAAGGTAGTACCTTTATTCAGTTCACTAATAATTTCAATTGTTCCATTCATTTTTTCAATATATTCTTTAACTAAAAATAATCCTATTCCTGATCCTTGTTTAGTATTTTTCTCTACATTTGAAGCTCTATAGAATTTTTCAAAAAGATGTGGAATATCCTCTTGAGGAATCCCAATCCCTTGGTCTTTTATTTCTATAATGCTTTGATTTTTTTCTTTATAAATATTCAATACTATTTGTGTATTTTCTGGAGAATATTTTATTGCATTATCTATTAAATTTCTTAATATTTCTCCAATTCTATTGACATCTAAATTAACTGTTTGTATGTTGTTATCTATTGAATAAACAATATTGATATTTCTTTCTTTAGCCTTTGGTGACATGGTATCTATGACTTGGGTAATTAAATCTCTTAAATTAATGCTTTCAATTTTAAATTCTATATTTTCAATATTTAAATTTTTTATATTTAACATGTTTTGAGATAACTGTTCTAATATATTTATATTTGTAAGTATTTTTGAAAATGAATTATTTATATTCTGATCCATATCTTTATTGTATGAATACAGTATTTTTTCAGTAGATTCTTTTGTTCTTTGAATAGGTAAAATAAGTTCTTTTGATGCTATTTCAAAGAAAGAGTCCTTTTCTTTATTTAATTCTTCATTTTGTATTTTTAAAGTTACTTCTCTTTTATATTTTTCTGTAAAAGTTCTATATATTGAAAAATAATTGATATTAATTATAGAAGTGAAAACTATACAAGCAAAATATACAATAAGATAAAATTTATCTGAAATTGTATAAAGAGATGGATCCATAAATAAAACTGCAATTCCTATTGTAAGAATTAATATATATATAAGAGTTTCTTTTAAATTTATGCCTAATATAACTAGTGTAAATATTATTGTAGGTAAGGTAAGAAAAAATAAATAATTTATCTGACCAACAATTAAACTTATTATAAAAATTCCAGATGTCATGATTATTTCTTCTATATATATTTTTTTATGAAGAGATTTTATAGATATAATGTTATGCCATATATATCCAAAGATAATATAAGACAGTGTAATCATAAAATATAATAATATTAAATCGATACTTCTTTTAGTGATAATATTATATGTTTCGAATATAATAAAAAAAGATGTAGCTATTAAATATATAAGTTTTTCAATAAGTTTATCTATTACTATGTCTTTTTCTGTGTTTTCAATTATATTGTTCATTTATTTCTTTTATAATATCTATACTTTTATTTATTTCTGTTATTGTATTTTCATGTCCAAGGGTAAATCTCACAGAATGTTTTGCCTCTGTTTCACTTAACCCTATTGCAATTAAAACATGGGATGGTTCTAAGGAGAGGGAAGAACAAGCTGAACCTGCAGATGCAGCAATTCCTCTGAGGTCTAACTGAATAATCATACTTTCAGAAGTTACATTTTTAAAATAAGCATTAATAAGATGAGGCATTTTTTCTTTTGCATTAGAATTTATTTTTACACCATCTAGACTTTTTAATTTCTTTTCAAATATATCTCTCAAATATTTTACTTTTTCCTTTCTTTGCTCTATTTCTGAGGATAGTATCTCTATAGCTTTTGAAAATCCTACTATATTTGCTACATTTTCTGTTCCTCCTCTCATTTTATATTCTTGTGCCCCTCCTGTTATTAAAGGTTTTATAGGTGTTTCTCTTTTTACATATAGAGCTCCTATACCTTTTGGTCCATTAATTTTATGAGAACCTATAGTCATAAGGTCTATTCCTAAATTATTTACATTAAGATTTAAATATTTTGTAGCTTGCATAGCATCTGTATGAAAAAGAACTCCCTTGTTATGAGCTATATTACACAAAGAAGTTATATTTTGAATTGTTCCTATTTCTGAATTAGCATAAATGATTGAAACTAATATTGTATCTGGCCTAATGGCATCTTCTAATTCTTTTTCTTGTATTACTCCATTTTTGTCAGGATTGAGGTATGTTATTTCAAAATCATCTAATGATTGAACAGTATTAATTATTGAATCATGTTCTATTTTAGTAGTTATTATGTGCCTACCTTTGTTTTTCATTGCTTTAGCAATACCTTTAATTGCTAAATTATTACTTTCTGTTCCCCCTGATGTAAATACAATTTCTTGTATATCAGATCCGATATAATTAGCTATTGTCTCTCTAGATCTATCAATAGCTCTTCGTGTAGTTTGACCATAATGGTATAATGAACTTGGATTTCCATAAAATTCTGTAAGATATGGGAGCATATCTTCTACAACTCGATCATCTATTTTTGTTGTTGCAGAATTATCCAAATATATCATTATGCCTTTTATTTTATATTAAAATATTATAATATAGAAGTATTATTCTATTTAAAATCGATTTTATTATGAATGACAATAATATTCCTCCTAATCAGAATTTTCAAATTCCAGTAGATAATAATGATGCTCAGTCAAATTTAGAGACTCCTGTCAATACTGATGCATCTAATCAAACTAATCAAGTTAACCAATTTGATCAATCTAATCAAGGGACAGTTCCTCCAGTAGATGTTAATTCTAGTTTAAACAATAGTAATACTTATATCCCAAGTACTCCTGTCAATACTGATGCATCTAATCAAACTAATCAAGTTAACCAATTTGATCAATCTAATCAAGGGACAGTTCCTCCAGTAGATGCTAATTCTAGTTCAAACAATAGTAATACTTATATTCCAAATACACCTATTAATCCTGATGTATCTTCTCAAACTAACCAAGTTAACCAATTTGATCAATCTAATCAAGGAACTCCAGTAGATTCTAATTCTGGTTCAAGTAATGTAAATAATATAAATGTTACTAATCCATATGATTTTGTTTTAGAGAATAGTAATCCATTTATTACTTCTAAAGATAATCCTTTAAGTGATATAAATAATTCTGATATTAATCAAAATATAAATAAAGATACTTTATTAAATGATACTAATCCTAATCCTAACACGAATTTTCAATCAACTGGATTAAACCCAACAGTGCAGGATCAAGTTTATCAAAATCCTACTGTTTCTTCTGATCCTATAATAAATCAAAGCCAACAATATAATAATAATCCTTATGATTCTATTGGAACTCAGGCAAATACTGGATTAAATCAAAGTTATAATCAACAACAGCCCCCTACAGATAATGCTGCTTTTAATTCTCAACAGACACCTAGTATAAATAATATGAGTGATCCTAGTATGAATACTAATAACTCTACTACAGAGGTATATTCCGATCCTAGTATTGGAAATGTAAATCCAGTGAATGATGTGAAGATTGACGATAAAGGAGAAGATTTTTTGAATGTTCTTTCTTATGTTCTTTTTATTAATTTATTTATGATAATCCTTGCATTTTTAAAGAAAGACAAATTTTTAAAATTCAATTCTATACAAGGATTCTTTTTTGATACTGTATTTTTAATTTTATTTCTTGTATTTAGTTTTTTATCACATGCATTTGCTTCTATTTTTTTGATTTTCCTTATTTTAGAGGTAATAGTTTTTACTCTTTGGATTTTATTTTCTATATTTTTAATGTATAAAGCATACAATGGTGATAAATTCAGCTTTATATTTTTCGGATCTATTGCTAAGGCATTTGAATAGGGACTTTATTGTCTTATGATGTATAATGTTACAATCTTGGCGACGTATCCGAGTTGGTCCAGGAGACGGTCTGCAAAACCGTATACGTGGGTTCGAATCCCATCGTCGTCTATAATGTATAAATAATAATGAAATCAAAAGATATAAGAGAAAAATTTATTAAATTTTTTACTTTAAATGGTCACGAAAGATTTAACTCATCTTCTTTAGTACCTGATGATGAAACACTTCTTTTTACTACAGCTGGAATGGTCCAACTGGTGCCATACCTATTAAGGGAAAAGGATATAGACTTTAAAAGGGTATGTTCAACTCAAAAAAGCTTTAGAACTAGTGATATAGAGAATGTAGGAAATGATGGGAGACATTTAACTTTTTTTGAGATGTTAGGTTCTTGGTCATTTGGCGATTATTACAAAGAAGAAGCTATTGAGCTTGCATTTGATCTTTTAACTAAAGAATTTAAACTTCCAAAAGATAAATTATGGGTCACAATTTTTAAAGGTAATAAAAATATTCCAAGAGACAGTGAGTCCTATATTCATTGGCAAAAATTGGGATTTTCATCTAATAGGATTATAGAATTAGAAGAGGATAATTTCTGGGGTCCAACTTCAGAAGAAGGTCCTTGTGGTCCATCTACTGAAATTTATTATGATCAAGGAAATAGTGTCTGCAATAAAGATATGTATTCTTGTTGTAAAAATAATAAATGTATCCCAGGATGCGATTGTGATAGATATCTAGAAATTTGGAATGCGGGTGTTTTTATGGAATATTTCAAAAATTCATCAGGGGTGTTTTCTAAGTTACCGTTTACGAATGTAGATACAGGTGCTGGATTAGAAAGACTGTCTATGGTATTGCAAAATAAGACTTCTGTTTTCGAAACAGATTTATTTTCTTCAATTATAGATATTATAAGAAATGATTCTTCAAATTTTAATATTAATAGTGCAAATTTAGTCGCAGATCATATAAAAGCTATTGTTTTTTTAGTATTAGATGGAGTATTGCCTTCAAATGAACATCGTGGATATATTCTAAGAAGAATTACTAGAAGATTATTTTATAATATTACGATTTTAGGTTATCAGGATAATCTTTGTTTAAATTTGGTAGAGGAAGTTTTGAGTATATATGAAGGTATATATTTTGAGAAATCTGATAGAAATTCTAATTTAGAGAAAGTTTTAAAAGTAATTAAAGAGGAAGATATTATATATTCAAATACTGTATTAAAGGGGATTAAAAATTTAGAAAAATTAATAGATAAAGGTAAAATTTCTGGAGAAGATTTATTTAAGCTTCATGATACATATGGTCTTAATATTGATATGTCTAAAGATATTTTATTGTCTAGGGGATTAGATTTTGATGAAAAAGGTTTTAATGACAAAATGAAACAACAGCAAGAAAGATCTAGAATGAATTCATCTTTTAGTCTTGGAAAATCTGTGGAAAAAGATTTTTCAGAGTATCCAAAAACAGAATTTTTAGGATATGATATTCTTTCTTTAATGGGTGCGGAAGTATTATATGCAGAAGAAAATGATGGAGAAATTATTTTTATTTTAAATAAAACAACATTTTATGCTGAAGGAGGAGGACAGATAGGAGATAGTGGTAAGGTTATGGGTAATAATCTAGAGGTAGCTGTTTCTAATGTTAAGAAAACTAAATTAGGAGTATATCTTCACTTTGGTAAATTACTAAAGGGTAAAATGAAAGAAGGGGATATAGTTAATTGTTATGTTGACAAAGGAAAAAGAGAAAATACTTCTTTTAATCATACTGCAGTACATTTACTTAATAAAGCAATGAAAATAGTTTTGGGTGATACAGTCAGTCAAAAAGGTGCCTTTATAGATTCTGATAGAATAAGATTTGATTTTAATTTAGATAGAGCTTTGAGTAGTGAAGAAATAGAAAAAATAGAAGATATTGTTAATGAAAATATATCTAAAAATGAAAATATTCAAATTTTAGAAAAAAACTTTGATGAGGTAAAAAAAATGGGGATAGATCTTGCATTTGAAGATAGATACGATAAAACTGTTAAATTGAGAGTTGTAAAGATTGGAGATTTTTCTATAGAACTTTGTGGAGGGACTCACTTCGGAAATACTGGAAAAATTGGAAAATTTAAAATAGTAAAACAGGAGAGTGCCTCAAAAGGTATAAGAAGAATAAGAGCTATTTTAGAGAAATAAATATGGCATATATCTTGGGTATAGATTATGGAGCAAAATATATCGGAATAGCTTTGTCTGATAAAAAAGGAATTTACTCGGCTCCATATGCATTAAAATTAAATAATAAAGAATTCTTATCTTATTTTAATGAATTATTGCAAGAATATTCAATAGAAACTGTAGTAATAGGGAATCCTTTAAATATTCAAGGAGAGGATAGTAGTTACTCTTTAGAAATTAAAAATTTTATATCTCAATTTAATGAAAGTGAGTTAAAATTTGTTTTATGGAATGAAACTTTAACTTCAGATCAAGCAAGTCAGTATTTATCTAAAAAGAAAAAAAGAATAGATGATATAGCTGCAAATATTATATTACAAGAATATCTTGATTTTGCAAATCTTGATATTACGAAATAACTTATGAAAAAGATAAAAATAATTATATTTATATCTGCTTTTATACTCTTTATTATATTAGGAATAATATTTTGGTATGAATTAAATATAAATTTCAAAATAAATGCTAAATCTGGTTATGTTAAATTCCAAATACTTCCAAATCAAAAAATGGGAATTATATTAGATAATTTAAAAAAAGAAAAATTAATATCATCTACAAGTGCAGCATATATTTATTTGAATATACAAAAACCTTTATTTAGTTTTTATCCAGGAGAATATAGATTGTATAATGGAGAAAATTTACCTGCTTTATTGAATACTTTTAATAAAGGTCCTTTTTATAAAATTATCTATATTCCATCAGGATTAAGAATTGCAGAGGAAGCTAATGTTATTAGGAATGAATTAAGTGTTACAAACAAGCAGTATAAATTTTCTAGATCAAATTTTAGATTAATTGCACATAAAACTTTTAGAAATTATTATAATTATTCATTTTTAAGTTATATTCCTTCTCAAGGGACTTTAGAAGGTTTTCTATATCCAGGATATTATACAGTGCCTTTAAACGCTAATGCTAAATATATTATAGGAAAAGAATTGTCTTCATTTGAGAATAATATATTTTTAAAATATAAATCCTTATTAATAGCTAATACAAACAATTTATCTTTTTATCAAAATATGGTGATAGCCTCAATTGTAAGAAGAGAAACTTTATATAATCAGGGTAAATCGATAGTAGCTAATATCTTTATCAGAAGATATTTTTTAGGAATTCCTCTGGGTTCTGATGCTACAGTGCAATATGCCTTAGGTTTTGATCAATCTGAGGGAAAATGGTGGAGAACAAATATTACATTGAGTGATTTAAATATCAAGTCTCCATATAATACAAGACTTTATAAAGGGATTCCTCCAACACCAATTTGTTCTCCTGGTATAAATTCTATATTAGCAACTTTTAAATCAACCCCTAATGACTATCTTTTCTTTTTGGCAGGAAAAAACGGAAAATTACATTTTGCTAGGACTCTTACAGGACAGAATGCTAATATTGCAAAGTACTTGTAATGTATATAATAATTAATTATTATATACGTAGTTATGAGTAATAAAAAAAAATTGATCATATTACTAGGTATAATAGGGATTCTTTTAATTGTAGTGTTTCTTCTAGTATATAGATTCTTTTATATTAATACCAATTATGTAGTTGGTATTAATGGAAATAATTATACCTCTGTTGACATTTTAAATTATAAATGTAATTTTGAAAATTATAATAGTACTGATAAAAAGTGCTTGAAATATACTAGTAATGATGTTAGTAATTTTATAGTATTTAAAGAGAGCTCTCTTTATTTAAAATCACTGAATAAATATCCTTCATCTAGTATTATTAAAAATATCAATGGTTATAAAAATTCCCCTAATAATATAAAAAATATTATATATGATTATTATCTGAATTTAACTGTTAAATCAGATATGAAAAAATTATTAGAAAAAAGATTCAATGGATTTATATTTATGGGTATATTCCCTAAGAATAATGATTCTACTTCTATACAATTATTTAAATCTATTTATAATAAAGTTGTAGGAATTAAAAATTATAAAAAATCTGAAAATTATCTAAAGTCAAAATTAAATACAGAATTTAGTATTATAAATTATTCTAATTTAGACAGTAATAATATTAGCAGTGATACAAGCATAAATCCTACATTGTTTAATAATATAAGAAAAGAAATATTCGCCTTAAAATCAGGAATTGTTTCAAATTATTATGTTCATAACTATACTTTCTGTGGTCGGGGATGTAATTCATCTAGTAAAGAGAATTTTATAACATATTATTTTATTTATAATAATTCTATAACAGGAATATATCCTAATTATAATAGTCTTATTATGAGTTTAGATAAAAAATATAATTTAGTATATTATTAGAGTATGTTTAAGCGTAAATTTGTATATTTTTTTCTTATATTTGGGGCATTTTATTTATTGAGTATGACTCCTTTACATGCTCAAATAACTCCTAGGTGTACAATAAACACAGGTACTTATTGGTCTAATTTTGAAGTATATATATCTACTAATAATGGAACTCCTGTCCCTGGGTCTACAGCATTAAGTAATATTTCAACTGGTTCTTGTGGCCAGGGAACTAATACTGCTTTAGACAGCGTTGATACTAATTATACTGCACCTGGATATACTTCTAATTATGGTCAATATTTAAATAGCATTGGATTTTATAGTCCATCTACTATTTTTAGCGGAACTCATCGTCCATCTGGAGTTGGGGAAAGTATTATTTCTGGAGGTAATAATACTAATAGTGTAAAGTATCTTTCCTTTGTACAAATTTTTGATTGTGCTTTTGGATATGCAAAATATAATTTATCTTTACCTGCTGGTTGGGAAATTAGTAGTGCTACATATACAGATTATCAAACTGGTTCTACCGGACAAGCTTTTCCTGGAGATGAAATTCCAATATTTAATCCCCCTGCAGGGAGTAGTTATACTGCATATCCTAGTGCATACACCATTGTTAATATTAATATTCAACCTATACCACCAGTAGTACCTACTCCAACAATATCAGCTTCACTTAGTTGTAACGGGATCTCTTGGAATACTTCCAATTTTGCTTCAGGAGACAAAATTACAGGATCAATTAATGGAACTCCTAATTTTTCTGTTCCTCAACAGACAAGTTCTAGTGGTACTTATAATGGATTTGTTCTATTTGCAGAGAAATATAATGAGAATTATACAGGCACATTAATATTACATTACGGTAGTTCTTCTGTTAGTACAACTACTAGTTCATTTAATTTTTCTAATTGTGTTTCACATCCAAAACCATCGTGTAGTGGAGGAGATTTGTCGCTATGTTCTCCACC
>JAJZWL010000012.1 GCA_021846685.1 bacterium
AACTAGCGTTTAAAAGTAAATTGGACAGGTCATTTCTCTCTGAAGTAGAAAATGGTGTTAAAAATCCAAGCCTTAGAACTCTTTATAAATTATCTACAGCGTTAGATATGGAATTGAAAGACTTGTTAGATTTATAATCTAATCATTGAATGCATAAATTGCTATATTTACATGTTATAATTCAGTTATAAGATATAACTTAGTTCTATTATAATGAATACATCTATATATATCATTGTGCCACTAGCTTCTATAATCCTTAGTGCTATAACTTCATATATAGTAAGTGCTATAAAATTAAAAAAAACAAACTCCTATAATATAAAAAGCAAAATCTACCAAAGTTATATTCACACTATTATTTCATTTTATAATAATCCAAACTCTATAAAACAGATAAATAAAATTATGGATAAAACAAATGAAATAAAAAGTCCACTTTTATTATATGCTCCAGATAGTGTGATAGTAGCTTATTGTGAAATAGATAATAAAAAAGACAATATCGAGGAATATTTAAATTCAATTGCAAATTTAATATATGAAATGAGAATAGATATAGGAATTATTAAAAATCCTAAAAAACTTGATCGGGATTATATATTAAAGATGACATTTAATCATGATTTTATAGAAAAAATAAAGGAAATAAATAAAGAAAAAAATATGACAAACACTTTATCAAAGTAATTGAGACAAATCTGGTTTAAAAACTTTATAAGTATATTCTAATCTATTTTATAATATCAATATACAGGAATCTTATCTAAAAAAGTATTAGCAATGACTAATAATCTTAGAAGGGTGTTTTTTAGAATTATCTTGATTATTTTTCATTGCTGGTATTCTTTTTTTCTTTCATCCTCTTCTTTTGCATAATCTTCTTTTGTTTTTCTCTATATTTTACTCTATTAGAATCTCTATATGCATTTTGATACAACCATGGGCTTGCTTTACATATAGAACAGTATTTTTGGGTTGAGACGCGAGGTATAAACATTTTAAGACAATTTTTATTTTTACAAATTTCATAATTAGTTTTATTCAAAAAATCAATTGATATCTCTCTATAACATAAATCTAATAATGTATCACACTCAATATAATTATATGGTTCATTTTTAATTTCCACTTCTTCAGTTTTAATCAACTTCTTATATTTTAATTCTTTACCTTCATGATAAAAAATATCATCTACACTATCAGAAACATAATCATATACTTTAGGGTAAGTTATAAGGTTAGTTCTTTTCAAATGATATAAATACTTTTCATAAAGATCATTATTAATAAAACCCTTGTCTTTTCCCAATAATTCCTTTACTACATCAATAAAAGTAATCCATTCTTGTTTAAATGAATTAAAAAACTCTGAAACAATATCTGGAACAATAATAGAGTCTTTGGATTTATTATCAGAGATAAATTCTATAAATAAATCATTCGGAAAATTATTTTTTATTGGCTTATTAAGTGGTTCTGAATATTCTCTTACAAAATTTATTATAATTTCCTTTTCTATTTGATTAACATCTTCAGTTTCATGATTAAGATTGAGATCTATAAATTTTTCATACAATTTATAATCATAGATATTTTTTTTATTTATACCCTTAGTATAATAATATTTTACGTCTTTATGATTTCTGTCTTTTCTAATTATATATTTTTCATCTTTAATAAAAAAATTGAGCTTGACCAATAAAACATTTTTCTTTTCGTCCATGTCTTTAAAGATATGGTGATTTTTAAATTTCCTTTTATTTTGCGAATACTCTTTCATAGAAATATATTGAATGTCATGACTTTTATATCCATAATTTAGATTGAAATCTCCTTTTAAATACAGTGTTTTATTCATTTATTTGTTAGAATATATAATTAGTCAAGTACTTTATTCTAACACATTATGTTATACATAAGCAAAGAAATAATTTACTAGAAAATTAACAATGGATAAAACATACAAAACTACAGATTTTGATCTTGTCACGACACTAACCTATTTTGGGAACTTGGTAAAAGGTATTGAAGTAAACCCCAAAGATAAAAGAGCAACATTTTATATTAAACAGGATGAGAATTTACAAAACACCATAGAAGCATATTTCAAAAAAGAAATTAGAGTAGAACCACAGGGGTATAGGCAAAGTTATCGATATGTAAAAAACCTTCTTAATGATTCAATACGAGATATTTACAAAGAGGAAAAATATGAAGAAAGAACTGGTGATTGAGCTACAAGAAATAATAGGTAAGGAATACGGAAAGAAATTAACTTTTGATGAAAGTGCAGATTTAGGTGAAAAACTTCTTGATATATTTAAAATTATTAATAATGATTATGAAAAACAACAAATACATACACAATAAGATTAGTATATATGATATAGCAAAAGCATATAAAAATGACCCTTATGTAATTAAAATATTAAAGGGAAATATCTTAGAATATAAAACTAGAATTAAATATTTAGATCAAAAGATTAAAGATATAAGTTTAGAATTAAAATCTATTTCAATATGCAAGGAAGAATATTATTTATACTTAACTTTCATATCTCTATCTAATCCAGAATTTCAAGACTTTGAGACATATAATTATAGATTAGCACAAAATGTAAAAACTTTATTTTTAATAAAAAATAATAATTCAAAAATATCAAATTCATATATATCTAAGGATATAATTTTCAATGTATTGGGAAAGGATATTGTATATATATGTAAACAGTTAGGAATAGAAGTATTCAAATCAGGTAAATATTATATTGCTTTGTGTCCATTTCATCAAGAAAAAACACCTTCTTTTACAATATATAGAGACACTAATAGTTTTTATTGTTTTGGATGCAATGTAGGAGGAGATAATATAACTCTTCTTAAAAAAGTACAAGACCTTACATTTAAAGATGCAGTAGAATTACTATCAAAATTTTAATTTAGAACTATTATAATTATGGATAATAAACACAAAAACGTAACTTCTTATATTCAAAAATTAGAAAATAATTTAAAAAGTAAAGGATATCCACTATATGATGAAATCCTAACTTCAAAAAAAGATTTTGATATTTCACAATTCAAGCCAATCAATTTTAATGATTTATCTAAAATTTTAGATATCACAATTAAAGAAGATAAAAATAATAAAATAATAGTATTCTTATGTGCTTTATCAATATATACTGATAATTCTCAATACAATATAATCTTTAATGCCCCATCATCAACTGGGAAATCTTTTATACCAATAGAAATAGCCAAATTATTTCCAGAAGAAGATATCATGGAAATTGGATACTGTTCTCCTACCTCATTTTTTCATGATTTTGGAGAATGGGATGATATTAAAAAGATATCTACAATAAATTTATCAGGAAAACTTATTATATTTTTAGATCAACCTCATAATACACTTCTTGAAAGATTGAGACCTATTTTATCTCATGACAAGAAAGAGATTAATATAAAGATTACGGATAAATCAGATAAGAAAGGACTTAGAACTAAAAATATCATGATCATAGGATTTCCTGCAGTAATATTTTGTACAGCAGGACTAAATGTAGATGAGCAAGAGAGTACAAGAATGTTTCTTTTATCTCCAGAAATAACCCAAGATAAACTTCAACAAACTATACATAACAGAATACTGAAAGAAACAGATTACATTTTATATACTGAAAATTTAGGAAAAAATAAAGACAGAGAGATATTGAAAAAAAGAGTTTGTACTATAAAGAATGAAGGTATTAAAGATATAAAAATAGTAAATTCTGAATATGTAGAATCTTTATTCCTTTCTGACAAAGCAATTCTCAAACCTAGACACCAAAGAGATATAAATAGATTTTTAGCTCTAATCAAAATGAGTGCTTTATTAAATGTATGGTACAGAGAAAGACAAGGAGATATTATTGTTGCAACAAAAGAAGATATTGATAATGCATATGAAATATGGAAGGATTTATCGAAAACTCAAGAATATAATATTCCACCATATGTATATAACTTCTTTGAAGAAGTCATAAGACCTCTCTATTTAGAGAAAAATGAATCAACTGATGAATATATAGGATTATCAAAACAAGAAATTCTAAAACATGCAAGAAAATTAGGCAAAAATATAGGAGATTGGAAATTCAGAACACAGATTATGCCTGCACTTGATACTGCTGGTCTAGTGATAGAAGAAGAAGACCACAATGATAAAAGGAAAAAACTTTACTATCCTCAAATATATAGTGAGCATAGGGTGGGGGTAAATAATAAATCTGATGAAAATGTATCAGAATTAGAGAAAAATATAAAGGAATTTTTTTGATATAGATAAATAACTTAGTTTGAAATACAATATAGATATGGAAAATCTAAATAAAGAATTGCAATGTGTTTTATTATGTAGAGTAAGTAGTAGAGATCAAGAAAATACAGGTTATTCACTTCCAGCTCAAGAAAAACTATTAAAAGAATATGCAAGTAAAAAATGTTTCAGCATAAAAAAAGTATTTTCAAATGCAGAATCTGCTAGTGAGAAAAAACAAAGAGATACATTTGATGAAATGTTTCAATATGTTAGAGAAAAAAATATTAATATCATAATCTGTGAAAAATCAGATAGACTAACAAGGGGATTTAAAAGTATGGTCATAGTAGATGAATGGATACATGAAAATAATGAAAGAGAAGTACATATGGTAAAGGATTCTTTAATCTTGAGTAAAAATGCAAGATCTCAAGAAAAGCTTAATTGGGGAATTAGAGTAGTATTAGCTAAAAACTATATAGATAATCTTTCTGAAGAAGTAAAAAAGGGGCAAATGGAAAAGATTAGTCAAGGATGGCTACCTAAAGAAGCTCCTCTAGGATATAAAACTATAGATGATAATGGTCATAAGATTCAAGTTATAGACGAAGGAAAAGCTATTTTTATAAGAAAAACTTTTGAATTATACTCAACAGGGTTATATTCTTTAGAATTACTTACAGAAAAGATGTATACACTGGGTTTAAGAAATAAAAAAGGAAATAAAGTTGTAAAAAGTAAGATACACGATTTATTGAGAAAACCTTATTATTATGGAAAAATTAAATGGAACGAAAAAATATATAATGGATCTCAAGAACCATTAATTTCCAAGTCTCTTTTTGATAAGGTAAATTCTTTACTAGCTTCTAAAAACACACCTAAATATGGCACCCATAGTTACCTATTCAAAGGATTAATAAGATGTAATGAATGTAATGGAACTATAACTTGGGAAACACATAAAGGTATTGTTTATGGTCATTGTAACCACTATAGACAATGTTCTCAAAAAACTTGGTATAAAGATTACGATGTGGATAATGAAATATTAAGTAATCTCAAAAATTTCACTCTCATTTCAAAACCTATTCAAGATTGGATAAAAAAAGCTCTACAAGAAAGCCATAAGGATGAAATGGAATTTTATAATAATGGGATAAAGCAACTTAATATAAGATTACAACAAATAAATTCGAGGTTAGATATCTTATATGAAGATAGATTAGATAGTAGAGTTAGTCTGGATATGTATGATAGAAAATTTAAAGAATACAATGATGAAAGAGAATCAATATTAGAAATATTAAAAAAATATAATGAATCCAACAAGGAATACTATGAAGATGGTATAAAAATTTATGACATATCACAACAATGTCAGAAATTTTATAAGGAGAGTAAAGATATAGATAAGAAAAGAGAACTAATCAACCTCATATTTGATGATTTACGAATCGATAATAATAAGTTTTATTATAGTTATGCTCCTATCTTTCAATCTATATATAATGCTATTGATGAAACAAACAAGAATATTACTCCAATAGCAAAGTTTATAAAAGACAAAAATCATAATTTCGAACAAGCTAAAAATGTTGTCAGTAAAGCAAAAGATGGTGTTTATTCACAAGCAAATACTGCTTGGCTGGGATGCAGGGATTCGAACCCCAAACTTCAGGACCAAAACCTGGCGTGATGCCATTTCACCACATCCCAAAATATAAATGGAGCGGAAAACGGGATTCAAACCCGCGACCTTATCCTTGGCAAGGATATGCTCTATCAGCTGAGCTACTTCCGCGTAAAACTACGATATATTAAATTGCCACAAGTGGGACTCGAACCCACGACACAAGGCTCTTCAAGCCTCTGCTCTACCAGCTGAGCTACCGTGGCAGATTAAGTAAACAAAATGGGCAGTACAGGGATCGGACCTGTGACATCTACGGTGTAAACGTAGCGCTCTACCAGCTGAGCTAACTGCCCTTAAATCATTAATAATTTATAAAAGTGCGTTTTAAAATGGGCAGAAGAGGACTCGAACCTCCACACCAATTAATTAGGCACAACCACCTCAAGGCTGCGTGTCTACCATTCCACCACCTGCCCACACACATCATGCTTTAGACATTACCTCACATTATATTGGGTTATAGGCGTTTTTGCAAATGCTAGAGAGAGGATTCGAACCTCCACATCTTAAAAGATACAACGTTCTGAACGTTGCGTGTCTACCATTTCACCACTCTAGCTTAAAAACCAATTATATACAAAATAAAATCTTTGATGAGGATATGATATGTTAGAAAAATTTATTCCTTTAATATTATTATTTGCAATATACATAAAATTATCACTATATAGAAAGACTGCAGGATCAATTGCTTGAACATCTTTTTCAAAAATGGCATAAGTTTCTTTTCTATTTTTTTCATTTATGGTTGAGATACCTACCAATAATAATTGATTTATTTGGTTATTAGATAGTTTTGAAATATTTGTCTTACTTTTTGAATACCAGAGAGAAATATTATTACTATTTATACTAGATTTAATTGAAGTTAAAATAGCGTCATAATTTCCTTTTAATACTAAATGTGATATTTCTATATTATTTTCAGGAATAAAAGTAGATGATACTCCTATATTCTCCCAACTTTTTTTAACATAATTTATTACTGATATAGGAATTGTATTAAGATAATAAACATTTATACTATATTGTGCTCCATTCAGCAGATTCGCAGCTTTTTTAGGATTAAAATGATAGCTATTTATATTACTCAGATTTGAATACTCCCAAGAACTACTAGGAATAGGTGTATACATAGGGCTTGCTGTATTACTTAAAAGAGTCTCTGTTATATATCTTCTTGAAACAGAATAAGAGAGTGCATTTCTAAAACTGAGATTAGTTATTTTATTAAGATTAAAAAAGATTCCAGTATAATAATTCCCTAGAGGTTTTTGATACACGGTTAAATTAGGAAATTGATTTGTATTTATATTAATATAGTTAGGGAAATATGCTCCATCAATATTATCTTTTTCAATAGATGACAGAACATCATGATAATTTTTAAAAGTTTTTAATATAAAATGGTTAAAATGAGGAGTTCCAAAATAATAATTGTTAAACCTAGAAAAGATAGCTTCTGTATTTGTTAGATAATCAAGTTTATATGCTCCTGAACCAATTATATTTGATGTATTATTAATATAATTGGTTCCAGAGGGGACAATATTAAAATTTATATCTTCGAAAAATTTAACATCTATATTTTTTAATAAAAATTCTATTTTATATTTAGACAGTACTTTAGCTGTAATATTAGAAGATGCAGTTGTTGGAAAGTATTTTTTATTAAAGTTAAAAGAGTAATAAACATCATAGGCATTAACTGGATTTCCATTTTGAAAAAGAAAGTTATGTTTTAAAGTAAAAACATATTTTGTAGAACTATTTTCTATTTTCCAAGATTTCGCTACAATAGGCTGAACATATCCATTAGATTGAATATATACAAGATGAGAAAATATTAGGGAGTTAACATCTTTAACAAAAGTGATATTTTTACCAGATGAATATGGGTTATAGTAAGTACTATTAGACACGACACCTTCTGTATAAGTGTTATTGGAAAAAGGTTTTAAAGAAAGGAAATTATATTTAAAAAATAAAGCTAATAGGAATATAACAATAATGATCGATAAAATTATATATGAAATTGGGGAATATTTTTTAATATTCTCGGGATAATTCCAAAAAAAATCTCTAAACTTAATCAATATATTTACATTGGGCATAATTTATTTAAGAACCTTTGGCTAATATCAATGAAATTATTGTACTTGATACAAACAAAATTACAACAATAATTGTTGCATATAATAAAAATTTTTGTAATCCTCTTCTAGATCTAAATGATTCTCCTCCCCCACCTGCACCTCCAAAAGTGGCTGAAAGACTAGCTCCATTGCTTTGAAGTATTATTAAAATAATAACTATAATTGCTAAAACTATTTGTATTATATTTAGTTGATTAGAACTCATATATAGGTTAATATAAAAATATGAAAAAGGCAAAAATAGCTGTACTTGTTTTGACATTAACCTTGTTTGTAGGTATTTTTTATTCCCTATCAGCCAAAGTATTTGCTAGTAGTAATCCTTTTGCTGTAAATTATAACATTTTATATACAATTACAAAAGCAGGGACTGCAAGAGTTTCTTATCATATAAATATTAAGAACTTAACTCAATCAGAGTATGCTTCATCCTATTCTCTAACATTAACAAATACAGATATTACTAATATTTCAGTTATAGATAATAATGGAGCATCTTTACCCTTTCATATCAATAAAAGTGCTACTTCTGATACTGTAGTAACTACTTTCCCACAAGCTTCTTTTGGATATGGATCTGGAGAGAATTGGTATATTCAATTTACCACCTCTCAAGTATCAAAGATTCAAGGAAAACTTTTAAATATAGCAATACCTGCATTTCAAAAAAAAGCACTTATTCAAAATATTAATACAGAAGTTGTAGTACCTAATACTTTTGGAAAAGTCAATTATGTATCTCCAACTAATCCACAAATACGAGTAGGAGTAAATAATACATATATATCTTTTAATAATGCCCAATCATATACTAAGGAGGGAATTCTTCTAGTTATGGGGAATAATCAAGTATTTAAATTTAAATTTCAATATAAGCTTGCAAACACTAATCCATTATTTAAAGAGCAATATAAAGTAGTAGTTCCTGCAGATTTTTCTACACAAAAAGTATTATTTTCTCAAATAAGTCCTACTCCTCAGAAAACATATATTGATTCAGATGGTAATTATGTTTTAATATACATATTAAATCCTAAACAGAAAGCTCAAGTAAAAATTACGGGACAAGCTCAAGTTTTTCCGACATATAATGCACTCTCCAAACCAAATTCTATAAAAAAAGAATTGTCTCCTGCAGAATATAAAGTTTATACCGCTGCCCAACCGTATTGGCAAGTAGCTAATCCGTTCATTCATACTCTAGCATTAAAAATAACAAAGGGAGATAGTACTAATCTTTCAAAAGCACTAAGCATAGAAAATTATGTAGCCTCACATCTTACATATAACCAAAAAGCAATATTTGATTCAAACAGACAAAGACTAGGAGCATTAAAAGCATTAGAAGATCCTACAAATGCTATATGTCAAGAATATGTCGATGTATTTGTAACCTTAGCACGTTCAGTGGGAGTTCCTGCAAGAATGATTGCAGGATATGGAGATCCTCCTAATATAAATGTTAATCCACTTCCACCGGATATATTACATGCATGGGTACAATTTTATTCATCTCAATATGGCTGGGTTAATGCTGATCCTACTTGGCAATCTACTTCTGGGAATTTAAATTTCTTTGGTAATATAGGATCTAGTCATTTTGCATTAGTAAGATATGGAATTAGTTCTGTTAATCCACCATTGATACTTTCTTTTGTAAAAGAGAAGAACCCTCAGAATAATATTAATATACAGGCTACAAATACAAGTTTTAATCCTCACATTAATTTTACAGTAACTAGTCCTAATTTGAATAATCTAGTATCTGGTTTTAAAAATTATATAAATATAGTTATTGATAATACAGGAAATCAAGTTTTAAGAAATGGAAATATCAAGATATTTGATAAAAATAAAAAATTAATATCGACACTATCTTTAAATAATAATGCTTTATTCCCTGGAACCAAAGAAGATATACAGATTCCAATTATAAGTAATTCTATGTTTAAATCATATTCAAAGCAGATCACTATATCAGTAGACCTTTCTAATTACCAAGGAAATAGTATTACAAAAAAAATAAATACTCTATTATCTTTCAAGCCTTTCTTTGTGTCAGGGATCATACCTTGGATAATAGTATTTATACTTTTTATACTCTCTATAATCATAGTTGATATCATTTATAGGGTAAAAAATACTAAGAATAAAGCTTCACGAAAGGATTTAAATAAGTAATTATCAATTATATAGGCTTCTTGACAATTCTTTTTAATACTCATAGAATAGTTAGAGTAGTTTATCAATTTTTTCATGAATAATATAAAAATTATTTTTCAATTTAATGAAATATCTTTAAATTTTAAAGATGTGTTAGGTGAAAAAGCCTTGAGTGTTGGAAACATGTTTCATTTATCAGTACCCACTGCTCCAGGATTTGCTGTTTCGGCAGATGCTCTAAACTTTTTCTTAGATATGTCTAATTTGCAAGAGTTAATAAAGAGTAAATTTTATAATATAAATAAAAATGATAAAGAAGAAATAAAAGCTATTTCTGAGGAAATAGAAGATTTGATAATGAAAACAGCTCTTCCTCCACATGTTGAAAAGGAAATATTAAGAACATATTCTAAATTATCAGGTTTTTCAGATGCTTATGTATCTGTTAGAGCCTCTTATATATTTAAAGATATCAATTATTTAGGGAATATTAACCAGACTACTTTTTTAAATATTAAAGGATTTTCAGAGATTATTCTTGCAATTAAAGCATGTTGGGCATCTTTGTATGAAGTTGAAAATATAATGTATAGATTAGATAATGGAATTGAACCTTATGCATGTACCTCTGCAGTCGTAATTCAAAAAATGCTACAAACAGAAGCATCCGGAATAACATTTTCTGTATCCCCAATTGATAATAATCATAGAGAGATTTCTACTCAAGCAGTTCTTGGAATAGTAGATATTATAAAAAATGGAGAGATTAAACCCGATTCTTATCATATAGATAAAGAGACATTGAAATTTAAAGAAAAATCAATTGCAAGGCAGGAATATATGCTTATTAGAAATGTAAAAGCAAAAAATATAAAAGATTCCACAGTAAAGAGTAGAGTTGCTCCAAAATGGCAAGAAAATCAAAAGGTCGATGATAAAACTCTGATTAATATTGCAAAATATGTAATGATATTAGAAGAATTATATCAAGTACCTCAAGAAATCGAATGGGTAATTGAAAAGGGAAAAATATTTGTAATTAAAACTACAAATATAGTTGGACTTCCTAAAGAAGAGATCAAGACAGAAGAAAAAGAGAGTAATATTGAAAAGGAATTTGAAAAAGAAGAACAATTAGTTAATATAAAAAAAGAAAAGATAGAAGAAAAAGAAATTAAACAGGAATTAAAAGATGAGGTCAAGAAGGTTGAAAATATTAAAGAGGTTAAAGAGGTTATAGATACTACTCCTAAAGCAGAGATAATGCATACACCTGAGATAAAAGCAGTAATACCTACTCCAAATATCAAAGAAGAGATAAAATCAGAACCAAAACAAAAAACAAATACTAAAATAGGAAAAACAAATCTTTTAATTACTGGAATTCCTGCATTTCCTGGAATTATAAAAGGAAGTATAAAGGTTTTAAAAAATATTAATGAAGCTGATCCTAATTTTAATTACGATATAATAGTTTTAGATAATTTAACAAAAGAATGGGAAGATATTGTAAAAAAATCTAAAGGAATAATATTAGATAATGGAGATATTAATTCTTACGAGACAGATATTGCAAGAGAGCTATCTATACCTTGTATTATAAACACTCAAATAGGGACTAATATATTAATCGATAACACATATGTAATTTTAGATGGGTCTACAGGAAGGGTATATGAGGTAAAGAATCATGAAAATGTTAATACTGAGGAGAATAAAGACAGTATTATAATACCAGAAGTAAATTCTCAAACAAAGAATGTAAAAGAAGAAGAAGAAGTTATAGTACACAAGGAAGTTAAAAATATTAAAACAGCAACTAAGGTATATACAAAAATAGTAGATATGAATCTTTATAATGATATATCTCAAAGCGGATTTGATGGAGTATATATTTCTGCAGAAGACTTAATTCTTGATCTTAAAGTTCATCCTAAACAAATATTTTCAGAACAAAAAAATTCTGCATATATAGATGAAATTGCAAAAAAGATTGCTAAATTATGTGACTCTATGGGTAATGAAAAAAATGTTATATACACAATCTCATCTCTTACTTCAAATGAATTATTTGAATTAGAGGGTGGAGTTCAATTTGAGATTAAAGAAGAAAATCCTATGATTGGATATAGAGGAACATTAAGAAATATTAAAGAGATAGAGATATTAAACATGGAATTAGAGATAGTAAAATCAGTTAGGAATAAATATGGATATAAGAATTTATGGATTATGATTCCTTATATAAGAACCTTGGATGAACTTATAGAAATGAAGAAATTAATAATTTCTGCCAATTTGAGAAGATCTTCAACTTTTAAAATATTTATAGATATAGAAGTACCTTCAAATGTAATAATGATAGATGAATTATTAGATATAGGAGTAGATGGTATTAATATTAATTATAATAATCTGGCTCAGATGATATTAGGTGTAGATTTTTCAAATCCTAAGGTTAATAAAGATAATGTTAATTATCATCCTACAATGTTAAAATCAATTGATAATATATTAGATTCGTCAAATAAGTATAAAATCTTAAATTCTATTTCTTTGGAAGATACTGATTACCAAGATGACTTTTTAGCATATATTATTAAAAGAGGTATAAACATAATAAATATAAAATCTGATAATATTTATAATTTAAAAGAGAAAATTTCTAATATTGAAACAGATATCCTTATAAATACAAAATAAGTAAGTAATTAAATATTTCAAAAGATATTTTAATAGAAATATATTATAATGCATAATATGAATAATAATATTTTACTATTAATTTTAGATGGATTTGGCATATCCGAAAAAGTTCAAGGAAATGCAATAAAATCTGCATATACTCCAAATTTAGATTCAATATATAAAAATAGTATTTATACTCATCTTAAAGCTTCTGGAGAATTTGTCGGTTTGGAACAGAATAAAGCAGGAAACAGTGAAGTAGGACATTTAAATATAGGTTCAGGAAGAATAGTGAAACAATACTCAGTACTTATTCATAATGACATAGATAATGGTTCTTTTTTTAAAAATGAAGTACTGAATAAAAGTCTTACCGATAATAAAGGAAATATACATATAATGGGACTATTATCTGACAGTGCAGTACATTCCTCATTATATAGCTTAAAAGCATTAATAAAGGCAATAAATAAAAAGGGTATTTATCTTCATATTTTTTCTGATGGAAGAGATTCTTATTATATGAGTATAAAAAAATATCTAAAAGAATTAGATAATTATATTAAAGATGGAACTATTATCCCTGCTAGTATTATAGGGAGATATTATGCAATGGATAGAGATAATAGACAGGAAAGAGTTCAAAAAGCATTTAATCTTTTATTTGAGCATAAAGGAGAATCAGTTAATAATATAGATGAAGCAATTGAGATATCATATAAAAATAAAATATATGATGAATTTATAGATCCTTATTTTGTAAAAGATACTCCTATAATAGAAGATAAAGACTTATTATTCTTCTTTAATTTCAGAGAAGATAGAGCAAGGGAGTTATCTTTGCTAATTCAAAAAAAATCAAAAGTATCCTTAATTTGTATGGTTCAATATACAGATGATATAAAAAAATATTTATATAAAAGATTACATATTACTAATACTCTCGGGGAGATACTCTCTGAAAATAACCTTTCTCAATACAGAGTAGCTGAGAGTGAAAAATATGCACATGTAACTTATTTTTTTGATGGAGGAACAGATATTGAATATCCTAATGAGAAAAGAGATATTATTCCTTCTTTAAAAATAGCTACCTATGATTTGGAACCACAAATGCAGGCAAGAAAGATAACAGCAAAAATTTTAGAAAATATAGAAAATACTAATTTTATAGTTGCAAATTTTGCAAATCCTGACATGGTAGGACATACAGGTAATTTTGAAAAAACTAAAGAGGCTATAGAGATAATAGATACTCTTATAGGTGAAATTGGGAAAAAATGTATTAATTATAACTCTACACTAATTATTACAGGGGATCATGGTAATGCTGAACAAATGATAAGTAATGGAAATATTGATAAGGCTCATACAACAAATGAAGTTCCTTTTATTTTATATAATAATTCAACTATAGATAATAGAAAAAAAATAGATCCAGGAAAGCTTGCTGATATAGCACCTACTATACTTAAGTTATTTAATATTCAAAAACCAATTGAAATGACGGGAGAATCATTAATATGAAATTAAAAATACTAGATTACATAGAAAATAATGATTTAGATTCAAATTTTTTACAGACAAAAAAATGGGCTGAGTTAAAAAAAAATGAGGGTTGGAATTATTATTTTTTAAATTTTTATAAAAAAGATTTTGTAGGTTATGCTCTTTTATTAGAACGTAATGAAAAAATGTTTAAGATACACTATATCCCAAGAGGACCTATACTAAAAAATATAACCGATTTAAAGGAAGTACTAGAATTGATACAAAATTTTTCTAAAGAACATAAAGCTTCTTTTTTAAAAATAGAGCCTAATTATGAATATTCGAAAGAAAATTTAATCTATTTTGAAAATTTTATTGAATCTCATAAATCATATCAACCGATAGATACAGCAATTATTCATTTAGAAGAAGATTTAATAAAAAATATTCCTTCAAAAAAAAGAGGAAGGATTAGAAATAAGCAGAATCTTATCTTTAGAGAGACTCAAGATTTAGAAAAATTTTATAATTTATATAAAAAAACATTTGAGAATAAGAATTTTAAAGGAAGGAGTTTGTCATACTTTAAAGATATGAAAAAATATTTTAAAGAAGATTTAAAAATTTTTGAAGTTTTGTCTGAGGATCATGTTATAGCCTCTTCTATAAATATAATTCACCAAGATATGATAACTTATCTTTATTCAGGGTCAGATAGTAATTTCAATAATTTTTATCCAGGATATATATTACTTTATAATACTGCTCTATTTGCACAAGAAAAAGGATTAAAGTATTTTGATCTATGGGGAATAAGTTATACTAATAAAAAATGGGCTGGATTTTCTGAATTTAAATTTAATATGGGAGGAAAACCTTTTAAATTTATAGGTAGTTTTGATTACCCTATTAATAAAATACTGTATAAAATATATAGTAAGCTAAAATAAAAATTTATTTATATAGTATTCAGCTCCATGTATTCTATTTTGAGGAACATAACTTCCTGAAACTTCTTGATAACCTGGATTACCTATTTTCACTCCCGCATATTTATAATAATCTGATATTACTTGAGAGTAAATTATTTGTAAATTATTTAAATATTCAGATTGTGTATATCCATACTGTGGGTTGTTTGTATCTCCTTTTGCCCAATAAATATTATTTGGATAATTTTGATAATAAGTAAGGGCATTAAAAAATTCAGCTGCAGTAGTATTTGGATTTACAAGATTTGTTACAATACGGCTATATTGAGGTAATTCCCAAGTCATAAGAGTAGCATCAACTCCATCTTTAAAAGATTTAAATGATTGTATTCCTTTATAATTAGGTTCTCCCTGAATTAGTGTAGGAATATCAATTCCTGAATTGAGGGGGTTATAGATATCATGATTGTTTATATTTCCTCCTTCAGCCCAACACCAAGCTATTATTGCTGAAAGATGTTCCTGTGTGAGAGTATCTGTTATTGGCACATTTTGCTTAAGAGCTAATTCTTCTAATAGTGTTACTGCAAATGCTTCTAATGAATAAGGAGGATTTTCAATTAAAGTCTTGTACTCAGGTATTGAAACTTTATTTGAATTATCTATGTAAGGATTTAGGATTTCTTTTTGAGAAACAATTACAGTTTGATTAAATATAGGCATAAGAGGCCCTTTTACAGGTGGATTATATTTTTTATCTGTTATATTTTTAGTAGTTATTGCTTTTTTAGAAGTTGTTACCTTTTCAGAAGTTGTTGCTTCTGGAGCTAAAGGTAATAAAGGATTTAAATTTTTTTCAGAGCTCACAGGGACATGAGATACAATAGGAGCAGGTATTGTATTTGATGTATCTGAATAAACTCTGTCACCTATTCCTAGTGATACTACACCACATAACCCTCCTAATAGGATTCTTCTGCCATTAGAAGGCTTGTAATGAGATTCGTTTTCAATCATACCAAAAATTACTTAATTAGATGTAACAGGAGCAGGACATTGATTCCCAGAAGCACTTATATCTTGTCCGAGATTTGCTACAACAGCAGCTTCAGTTTGTGCATTTGTAAATTGATCAACCTTACTTATTACTTCGCCATTTCCTCCTTTAAGATCTAGATAAAGACTTGCTACTCCTGAAGTATCTGTATAATTCATTTCAACAACACATGCAGTAGAATTTGTAGGAGCAATATCAATTCCTACAATTGCAGAAGTTCCTCCATTTGTTACATTTGTTATTCCATCTACTCGTGTAATACCCGCATCACCTAGTTTTTGAGCAATTTGAGCTGCTTGAGAATCAGCTGTTAACTGGTTATATTTATTATATCCTAAATATCCTCCGAAAGAAGCCGCAACAAGAGCAACAACTATTCCACCTCTTTTCATTTTTCTACCCAAACGTTCTCTCAAAGTAGAACTCTTTTTAAGTTTCTCTTCATTATTAAGTCTTTCTTTAAACATCTTTTTTAAATCAACTAAAATAAACAGGAATATTCTACTACTTCTCAAATTATCTGTCAAGTAAAAAATAACTATAGGTGCAATTTCAAAACTTAATAAGTACTACTTTATCTTACTAATACACTGTATTTCATATTTAATATTGTATCGCGAAATATTAAATATGTACACTTATAGTCTTTTAGTATTTGAATAATAGATTAGTATCAAAATCATTAGTTATATATATATTTATCAAAAAAACTATATTATTTTACAAAAATATATAGGGAAAACGAGAGAGAGTTAATTTAAAAACACATAAGTGTTAATAATTAAGCAGAGCTCTCTTTTTTACACATAGTTAAATATGACTTCCTTATTACTAATATATATTCTCCTTAAACATATTTATATCCTATTCCCCAATAAGAAAAAAGATAAACCCAATTATACATATAGCTCCTAATATAAAAACACCTTGTGCAATATCATACATATTTAACCTTTCTATAAATAGCCTACAACCTGTTTACCAAGTTTTGAGCATATTTTGTAAATGTGCGAGGACAATTATATCACAAATATACCCACATTACAATTACTATGAGATTCTAAGGGTTATATATAAATACTATTGTTATAGAATAAATTTGAGTTTTTGTTTTTTGAGGGCACTAGGACTTGAACACAGAACCAATAGCTTAAAAGGTTTATGCTCTACCATTAAGCTATACCCATGAATTTAGAATAATAGTATATTACTTTACAAAAATATATAGGGAAAAAGAGAGATATTTAATTTAAAAACACATAAGTGTTAATAATTAAGCAGAGCTCTCTTTTTTACACATAGCTAAATATGACTTTCTTATTCTACAAATGAATCTTATCTTTATTATTTTTCAATAACTCTAACATAAATCGAAGACATAGTATCGCTATTAATAGAGTTATTACTCCAAAACTCTCTCCAATATAGAATGCGTTAGTGTATTCTATAGCAAAAAAAATATTAAATATTTGAAATAATATATAATCTATAAATATATAAATAGCAATTGCTCCAATTATAATGATACTATTTCGTAAAATATTTGATGTCATTTTCAACCTTTCTATAAATAGCCTACAACCTGTTTACCAAGTCTTTAGCATATTTTGTAAATGTGCGAGGACAATTGTATCACCAATATATGCATATTACAATTACTATGAGACTCTAAGGGTTATATATAAATACTATTGTTATAGAATAAAATTGAGTTTTTATTTTTTGAGGGCACTGGGATTTGAACCCAGAACCAACAGCTTAAAAGGCTGATGCTCTACCATTGAGCTATACCCCCGAATTTAAGAGAATAATATCACAAAAAAGCTCATGAATCAAAGTCAGAGTTAATTTTTTTATAGATATCTTCTAATTCTTCATCTGTTTTAAATTTTATCACAATACTTCCTTCACCCTTTATATTTCTTTTCATTCCAACTTTTTCATCTCCAAAATATGATTTCAAATTATTTTGTATCACTAAACTTCTATGAGAAAGAATATTTAATCTAGTTTGATTTTTTCTAGGAGAATAGACTAATAATTTATCAATTAAATCTGATGTTTTAGCTGGAGATAATTTTTCTTTTAATATCTTTTCAAAAACTTCCTTTTGTAATTCTGGATTATCAATTCTAATTAGAGCTACTGCATGGGCATATATTAAAGTTTCATTATAAAGTGCATCTTTTATATTTTCAGGAAGTGTTAAAATTTTCATATAATATCTAACTGACCTGTCAGACAAACCTATCTGTCTAGAAATTTCAAGATTACCAAGATTAAATTCTTTTTTAAGATTCATTATAGCAACAGCTTCTTCCATTACGTTTAAATCTTTTCTTTGCAAATTTTCAACTATTGCATATACTAAAAGATCTTGAGAACTAGCTTCTTTTACTATAACAGGAACTTTTTCTAATTTTACTGCTCTTGCTGCATTTAATCTTCTTTCTCCAGCAATAAGTTGATACTTTCCATCATCTCTTTTAGATACAATAAGAGGAGATAGAACTCCATGTTCTTTAATTGATAAAGAAAGCTCTTCAATGTCTTTTTTAGGGTCTATTCTTGGTTGATATGGGTTAGGTATTATATTTGCAACAAAAACTTCTTTATACCCCTCTGGAGAAGAATTTTGTATAAGTGCAGATAGTCCTCGACCTAATCTATTATCTATATTTTTATCCATATTTTTTTAATAATTCATCAGTAAATAAATCATACGCATGAGATCCAGAAGAAGTTGGATCATAATCAAAAATAGCTTTTCCGAAAGAAGGTGCTTCTGATAATTTTATATTCCTAGGTATTATTGTATCAAATGTTTTCTCTTTAAAAAATTCTCTTATCTCTGAGGCTACAGCTTCAGAAATCTTTACCCTGCTGTCATACATAGTTAATAATACCCCCATCAAAGCCAGATCTGGATTTAGTGAATCTCTAACTAAATCCATAGTTTTTAATAATTGAGATATACCTTCTAGGGCATAATATTCACATTGAAGAGGAACTATCACATATTCTGATGCAACTAAAGAATTAATAGTAAGAAGACCTAAAGAAGGTGGATTATCTATAATAATATAATCATAATTTTCCGAAAATTTAGAAATTGCAGATTTTAATTTTAACTCTCTAGACATTTTATTAACTAATTCTATCTCTGCTCCTGCCAAAGATATATTAGAAGGGACTAAATACAAATTTTCTATATTAGTGGATATGAATACTTCACTTATAGTATTATTTTCTAATAACACATCATATACAGAAAGATTTTTTTTATCATCATTTAATAACATACTCATACCTAAACCAGAAGTGAGATTACTTTGAGGATCTAGATCTATTAATATAGTCTTCTTACCTTTTTTTGCTAAGAAAGCCCCAATATTTAAGGCAGAAGTAGTCTTTCCGACTCCTCCTTTTTGATTTAAAACTGTTATTATCATTTAATTTTTTGTAGAATAAATTACATTACCTTTTGTAGTATATGTTATTTGAGGAACAAATCCGAATCTATTAAGTGGCCAAAATATAAATGAAGCTACACCTTTTATTTCATTCCTTGGAACCAATCCCCAGAATCTTGAATCTGAACTATCTCCCCTATTGTCCCCCATAACAAAATACTCCCCTTTTGGAATTGTTAAAGGAACATTATTAGCAAGATAAGTAGCACCATTAGTATTTACTCCTTTTGGAATATATGCTGATTCATTTAATCTCTTTCCATTTATATAAACATTTCCATTTTTTAATTCCAAAGTTTCACCTGGAGTTGCTATTACTCGTTTTATATACTCCTCTTGAGGTGTATGCTGAAATACAATAACTTGACCTTGTACAGGATTTGAATATGAAAGCACCAATTTATTAGTAAACAGATACTCTCCATTTATAAAATTAGGCATCATACTTTTCCCCACAACAACATGAGGAGATGCTATAAATATATATATAAGAAGAGCAATAGCTAGAGTTACTGCTACAGTTTCTATAAAATCAACTACAAAAATTCTAGAGACTCTTACTAAATAATCTTTATATTTATTTGTTTTTTTTAACGGACTACTAACCTTTTTTTTCTTTTTAGCCATAGATATTGTAGTTCAATAATATAACAAAAATACAATTAGTTCAAATGTGAATACATTACATTACCTTTGACAGTATATGTTACAGAGGGAACAAACCCAAATTTATTAAGTGGCCAGAATACAAACCATGCTACTCCATGTATACTAGATTTCTTCACAAATCCCCAAGAACGAGAATCAAAACTTACAGATCTATTATCTCCCATAACAAAATACTCCCCTTGTGGAACGACTATCTTTACATTATTAGGTAAAAATTGTCCCCCAAAAGTTTCGACTCTAGAACCTAGATATGCCGACTCATTTAACTTTTTACCATTGACATATACATGTCCCGCTTTAAGTTCAATGGTATTTCCTGGTAAACCAATTATTCGTTTTATAAATTCTTCAGTAGGATCATATTGAAAATTAATTACATTACCTCTTTGAAGAGTGTTAAAAGTAACAGCTAATTTATTATTTATTAAATACTCTCCATTTACAAAATTAGGAAACATAGAATCACCTACAACAATATGAGGAGATGATATAAATATATATATTACAACAGCAATAGCTATTGTAATAACTCCAGTTTCAATAAAATCGATTAAAAAAGATTTTAAATATGCCATTATTTTCTTATTATCCATTATTCTATATTTGTACAAGGAGTAATTAAAAGAATTAATTTATATAAAATCAACAGAAACAATTATAATTTATATAATATTTAATCGCAAGTTTTATATTCAAATGCATCTTTTTAAGTTTATACCCTAATAATTATTTAGGCTCTAGGATACCATCTCATTTAAAATAAAAATTTACTAACTCATTATACAACACTTCTGAATCTCTTTTCCATCTCCATTCAGATTCTTTAAGATGTATTTCAAAATTAACTTTTATACCATTAAACTTTCTCAATCTCCTCTTTGTAAAACTCCAAAATGATTCTATTCCATTTACATGTACATCTCCTTCCAATGCAAACTCATTTCTACCATGATTTACTCTAAAATGCTTACCAAACCCAATATCTACTAATCCATCATATCCTCTCCATGAATCTGTATAGATTATCGATTCTACAGATATCTTCTTTCGTATTATCTTCTGTAATGTCTTCTTCTTACAGTCAGGTACTATTTCTGTATATACTTTCCCTTCTCTTAAAAATATACCAAATACAGGCTGTTTTAATGTACCTCTCCCTCTCTTTAGCTTTCCATGATATCCTCTCATCCTCTTTGCTCCAAAATATGATTCATCTAATTCTACATCCCCTACAAACCTCTTAAATTCCTCTATCTGATGATTATATATCTTACTTCTAAAACTATTGTAATATCTGTTCACTGTCTTCCTACTAATCCCTATTAATTTAGATGTTTGTGTAGCCGTTATATCCACACAAAAGTATCTCATTATTTTTTTAATCTTATACTTACTTATTCTATTATACTTAAGCTCTTTCATTAACTTACATTATACCAGATGGTACTCTAGAGCCTTAATAATTATTTAATTTTACTACTCTTCCTTTTATAAAATCTATTCTTAAATAATCCAAAAGCTATTCTTTTCTCTT
>JAJZWL010000005.1 GCA_021846685.1 bacterium
ATGCTTTATTTGAAGCAAATAAGTGTACTCAAATATCTTTTGATACTAAATCAGAAAAGATCAACTGGGTCAAACAATTCCTTAATAAAGTAAAATATAAAAGGATAGAACAAAAGACACTGAAAACCAAGATTAAAGCAATAATAGCAGATTCTACAGGGCTATCTGATAGAACAATAGATCTTTGGATATATAAATATAAACATGGAAAACTTAAATCAAAAACATATAAAAGAAATACATTTCACAAGATATATACATGGGATGATATAATACTACTAGTAAAGGTAGATGCAGCAACAGAAAGAATCTCTGCTTTATCTTTATGTACTCTATTTAGAAGAGAGTATAATATATTTCATAAAGATGAATTTGAATGTTTTCACTTCTATTAAAAAGAATCTTTTCTGTTACGGGTTAATTTTATTGGGACTGAATTTTATCTAAAAACAAGAACTTAAGACTTTAAAATCCAAATTTTTCAAAATAAATATTCTTGAGATTGATGTTGTTTGTTACAAGTAAATTTTTTATATCTATAACCATTTTTGGATTTCCACATATATAAAAAGATATCTTTCGTATATCAGGAGATTTATTTAATTCTGTAAGTAAAATATTATTTATTTTTCCATAATATCCTGACCATCCTGATTTTTGAGATGTAAGAGTATAAAATTTTTCAATGTTGTCTATTTTTATATTAGGAATTTCTTCTATATTTCTTGCTGAGAAGAATAATTTCATTTGATATTTATTTTTATTTTCATTTATCATTTGAACAAATGGAGAAATTCCGCTTCCTGTAGCTATAAACCAAATATTTTCAGATGTATCTTTTTTATTAAATTTAAAATCACCTAAGGGGCCTATATAATGCACTTGTTCATGTACAATGAATTGCCTAATTGTTCTTCTTCCTACACCTTCTCCATTTGTATTCACTATTATAGAAAAGACAGTTTTATCAGGAGATACATTATATATTGAATAGTTTCTTGGTATAAATTTTGCTATATAAAGTGTTACATATTCTCCTGGGTTAAATTCAATTTTATCTGTTTTAAAATCTATTTTAATAAGATTTGTAGATAATTTTTCTATATTAATTATTCGAGCTCTTTTTTTTGTATGAATAAATTTTTTAAACATGGATTATTTTTAATATCGTTAAAACAAAAGCATAGTGAAATATTAAAAGACCTAATATCATATGAACAAATACAAATAATACAGCTATAGATCCTAAAATATAGTGATACTTTGAAGAAGGTATTTGATATTGTCTAAATATCTTTATATTAAACATTTTAATAATACCTGTTATGAAAGCTAAGGTAAAGAAAAATAAGGCTACGAGTCCCGCCCAAAAATCTATATTAGTTATTTGAAAAATTGTTAAAGCTAAACTCACATGTATAATTACGAATATTACAGTGAGCCATGCTAGTACAATATGTAGTTTTGTAGCAGGAACTTGGTATTTAACCCATATTTTTAAATTTAATTTTTTGATAATTGCTGTAATTATAAGTAGACCCAAAAAAAAAGCAGCCAAAATGCCAGTTGCAGCTATGTAAGTCAAAATACCTAAATTCATAAATTTTAAAATCTGTAATGAGAATCTATCTTATAATTCCTATTACAATAAATTATATTTCTTAATTCCAGATTAAATCGTATTATATAGATTTAATTATATTAATATATTCTGGTATAAAATCTTTATTTCTCCTATAATATATCGGAAATTTTAGTATATCATATATTTTAGCTATTCTTAGCTGTTTTATTTCTTATTATTGAAAAATAATATATTTGGTAAGAATATTTAATAAATATTTAAGAATTCTAAAGCATTATTCGGATATATTACTTTCCATTCAGCTTCTTTTTTATATGTTTCTAACCATTCTTTTGGCGCGGATATAGCTTTTTCTTTCCATTTTATCTCGTAACCAAATAGTTTTCCTTCACGTTCTTCAATAAGGTCAATCTCATTTTGCTTCCATGTTCTCCAAAAATATTGATTAGCATATAAGTTGGTGTATGTTCGTAATTTCAGTCTTTCTACTATTATAAAATTTTCCCATAATTTCCCAATGTCATCTCGAATTTCAAGTGAATTAAAATTATTAATAATTGCATTCCTTACTCCAATATCGTAAAAATAATATTTAGCAGTCTTCGTAACTTCACTTCGTAAGTTTCGACTGAATCCTCCGAGTCTAAAAATAATATATGATTTTTCTAGTAAATCTAAATATCTTGCTACAGTATTCTTGTCAATATTTAAAGATGAGCCAATTTCAGTAAGAGATACTTCATTTCCAATTTGATAAGCTAGTAATACTAGTAATTGAAATAATAAACGTGATCCTTTAACTTCTTGATATGTTAATATATCTCGTAAAAGATATGAATCTACCAGTTCTCTTAAAAATTCAGTTCGTTTATCATCGTTAACTGCAGTAAGGACATTCGGATACATTCCAAATATAAGATAATGAGGAAGTCTTTGTTGAAAAGTTCGTATTGGGTTTGGGTTATCTGCTAATATCTCAGTAAGTGATATGGGGAATAAATGACATGTTATTTTTCGTCCAGTGAGAGGTTCTCCTATTTGTCCAGCAAGAGAAAAAGAAGATGATCCTGTAATTATAACTGAGACATTTGGTATTGTATCATTAATGAGTTTTAAGGTTTGTCCAATTTTAGGAATGGCCTGAGCTTCATCTATAGCTAGTATTGTTGAATGCCCAATATATTTTTGTAAAATTGTACTATCTGCGATTTCAAATATATGCTGAGTACTCATCTCATCACCATTATAAAGTGCTATTTCTTTTTTTGACTTATTAACAAAGTCATTGAGTAATGTAGTTTTCCCAACTCTACGTGGCCCAAGAATAACAAGAGTTTTTCCTGCTTCTAATTTTTCTTGAATATGTAAATATCTTTCTATTTGCATATATTGAGCATATATCTAATTCACCGAAATGTCAATATTACGGTGAATGTAATTCACTGTAATAATATAAAAATGTCTTTATGTAATATATGGAAGTTTTAAAAATGAGATATAAATTAAATCGTATTATATAGATTTAATTATATTAATATATTCTGGTATAAAATCTTTATTTCTTCTGTAATATATTGGAAATTTCAATATATCATATATTTTAGCAATTTTAATCTCTCTTTTCATTTTATATTTTTTCAAGAGTCTATATTTATTAATAAGTGAGTATTTTAAATTATTGAGACTATTTGGGTTTCCTCTTAAATGTATGCAATATGCACTTTTTACAAATAAATTGTCATAACCTTCCTTTATTAATCTTATCCCAAGATCTAAATCTTCATAGTAAGAGACAAATCTTATATCAAAAAACCCTACATCTATAAGTGCAGATCTTCTATATACTGCAGCAGCAGCACATGCAGCCATTATGCTCCTGTTCTCTTTAGGAATTCTCTTTATATCTTTTGCGCTATATCCAAAATTAAGATAAATACCGCAGCTATCTATTTTGGTTTTTTGTAAGTTATTATAATAAATTCCTTGAGCAGATCCTATTATCAAATCTTTATCCATTACTTCTATTATTTTTTGTATATATGATGGAGTTAAGTAGAGATCGTGATTAAGTGTTAATATATATTCTCCCTTTGAAAGTTTTAATCCTTGATTATTTGCTCTTGCAAATCCTATATTTCTTGTATTCTTTATTATTTTTTGATTTTTATTTATCTGTTTTATTGACTCTATTGTGCTGTCTTTGGAATTATTATCAATTATTATTATTTCTATATCCTTATATGTTTGCTTTAAAAGTCTTATATAAGTTTCTTTTATAAATTTTTCACTATTGTATGTTACTAATATTACACTTACCATATAAGAGCATTATATCTCATATAGCAAGAGTAAGTCTTGTTTTAGGTGTAAGGAAATTAACCACGAGAAAGATAAGGTTATTTGGGAATTAATATAAAGTTAATCTGTTTTAATGAACTAATCCTAGATAATACATATATACATAACCCCATTTTCTTAATATTTCATCTCTGAAGGTTCCATCATTCTCAAATTTAGTACTGAAATCTTTGTAATCTTGGAATAAATATTTATCAGAGAAAAGAGTATCTCTTTCTCCCTCAAATAGATCTTTATTTCTCCTAGATTTTCTTATAAACTCATTGAACTTTTTAGTTTCTGAATCAGACATGTTAGCTATATAATCTCTAATAATTTGCATGGAATATCTTGCTCGATCTCTTTTTATGGTTCTGTCTATAGTACTTTCATTTGGGTTTTTTATATAAAGATCTTCAAAAATTTTATTTGATTCCCTGTCTTTATTTCTAAGAGTATTTTGAGAATTATTGTTTATTTTAAAATCTGCTCCATAACTATTACTTCTTTTACTACTATTTTGATTAGTTGTTTGAAAATTTCCTAAAGGAGCACTTATATCCAATCCATTATTAGTTCCTTGAAATCTTTCCAAAGAAGAGCCTTGTCCTAATTGATTGCTATTTACAACCTTTTTTGGTTTTTCTAAAGGAGTTCTTCCGACTATAGGAATAAACCAAGGCCATCCTATTTGAGTCTTAGGTGTGAAAGATCTTGATATTTTAGGTCTTCCAAAAAGACTGATTACTGTATGCTTAGCTATAGTTACTGGGGTTGCAGTATTTGTTCCAATGTAAGTTGCAACTGGATCACCTACTTGAGTTCCTAGTTTTGTTACTGATTGAGGGTCTATTGCTTCCACAAAAGCTCCATTAAATTGTGCATGCCCACCAATTCTTGTTGTTGAAAATAATTTATATGCAGCAGAATCCTTTGGTATAATAACTTGCCCATTTTGTTGGACATTAAATACGAAAGCTTTATTCTGAGTAGCTTTACTAGCCGTAACCCAAACCTGCATCTTTCCTTGCTCGATAAGTGTTTTTGTCGCAATAACTCTAGTATTTGTCATATTTGATATATTAAAAACAACATCTCCTTTTGAATTATATCCTGTGTTAGATCCCCACTGTAAGCCTAATTCATTTCCAGTATCTTTCCCTGGGGCATTATTATTGTTAAACCAATGATTTCTTTGAACAGGAGTATTTCCGGCTCTTACTGCATTATGTATAGATGTTCCTCCTGAGTTAACATAAGCAGTTGTTTGTTTGGTATATATCCCTTCTTTTTTTAAATATTGTATAGCACTCTTTGTAAGAGTTCCATTTTTGTTTAAAGGAACTTCCCGATATTGTTTCTCATTTACTAAAATTTCGGCAAAATGCCCTTTCGGATTAATACGTATAGATGCATCATGCATATAAGTAGTCTTTTTTATTTTTACTTGATTCCATTTATTTAATAGTCCTTCTAGAAAATCTTGTTTTATAACTCCATGCCTAATTGCCTCTTCATGATTCTCCATAAATTCTCTTGCTACTCCTTGAGCAATACTACCTACTGCAAGCCCTGTAATTAGATTCCAAGCCATTTGTCTTGCTATTCTTCCTGTTTTTATTCCTTTAAATATTGAATCTTTTTGAGCCATATCTTCCTCAATTGACCTAACTGCTTCTCCAGTTTTATCATTGAGTAATTTTTCCATATTAAGATCTCCATCTTTATTTCCCAATACTTCATTAATATATTCTGTATTATCAGTAGATATTAATTTAGACTGAACATACTTAACATACCAATCGAGATCTGTAAATTCTTCTTGCATACTTTCTGGAGAAGAGAATAAAAATAAATCCATGGATCTATCTGCAGAGATTAATCTTCTTGCTCTATATTCTCCGATTATATTAACCATCCTATTAAAGGATTCTGGGTCAACCTCTTTATCTTTGAATTTATCAAATAATTCTGATAATTCTGATAAAGTATCTTTTACAGGCATTAGCTCATATGCAGTTTTTTGTATTTGCTCTCTTCTTTTTCCTTCTATAGTATTTAATCTTCCAGAAGAAACATCTCTCATATGCATTTGCCTATCTCTTTTTATTCTTTGTTTTTCTTTTCCTGTAGCAAGTAGAGAACTGGCCACAGCTGCAGCTCCAAAAGAACCTATTGTTGCGGCTTTTGAAGAAATAACACTAAAAGCAACTCTTCCAATAACTGAGAAAGCACTAGCTACAACAGTCTCATTTACTAATTTCCCAGCAATCTTGCGATTTTTTATATTTTCCAATAATCTATCTGTCTTACTGTATTCAACTCTTGTGACAGATAAATCTTTTGCTATACCTAAATTAATTACTATTAAATTTCTTATCTCTTCTACTGATTTTCCGTGTTCTATTAATAATTTTATTTGATCTATGTATTTATCTATATTATCTTCAAATTTTTCAAAATTTGCATGAGTGCCTCCTTTTAAGGAAGATGTTTCAAATAATTCTGAAATTAATTGTCTTTTCTTATCTAAATATTCATCAGAAGCGATTTCTCCTGAAGATATCTTAAGAATAAGATCTCTAAGATCATTGGCACTTTTATTTTCTTTAGCAATGACAGTCTTTTCAATATCCTTTTCAGTTTTTATACTACCTGCTTCAAATCTATCTGCTGTTTTCCCGGCTGTAACTTTAAACCTTTCTTCTTCTAACGCTTGTTTTTTATATTTTTGATATACAGTTCCTTCAAAGTATCCATATTTCCATATTTTTTTAAAAACTCCTGAAACTCCTTTAAGTTCATTTTTATTTGCAGTAAGTTTTTCTCTGGCCATATCATGGGCTCTTCTTTTTGTTTGGTCTGAAATATCTACAACATGTATGTTAATAGGATCTTCGGTGTTTGTTCCTTTATCTTTGTCTATTGAAACTAATGCAGTATTCGTAACAGGATCGATTGGTTCTATTTGCGTGCTATTTGATTTATCTTCTTTAGGATTTGATGCATCTTCTGTATCTAAATTAGGATTAATAGCATCAGCTATAATCTCTTCAGCAGCCCTAATTACTTTAGCAGTTTCTGTTACGAATTCTGCCTCTCTAACTATTGCATCTATTTCTGCTTCAGAGGGAGATATGTTTAAAGTGTCGGGTACTGTACTCATATGCTATTACTTAAATAAATAGTTCTAAAATTAATCAAGACGTCACTTATTATTTGATCGATGTTTGCAATATTTTGAGATATAAATTTAACAAGCTCTTCATCTGTAGCATTTGTTTCAAATAAATTTTCAAATTCATCCAATTTATCCTCAGGAAGTCTTTTTATAACTTCAGAATTAATAGCGTCTTCTATAAGATCATATAATTCATCTTTTATTCTCTTTATATATTCAGGCTTAGAGGTATCAAAACCTTTCTCTGCTATTAACTGATCTATAAAATTCTCTAAATTTGTTGCATTCATATACTCTTAATACCTAATATAATCCTATAATGTTTAATTATAAAATACCTTATAGTTTTTGTCAAATGTACTCTTGGGAAGTAGTTGGTGTCTGTAATAAATTAAATAATCCATATTTCTATGTTTTTTGATATAATAACATACATGAAAGGTTTAATAACAGCAGGAGGAAGAGGAACTAGGCTTAGACCTATTACCCATACAAAGAATAAACACCTTATTCCTGTAGCAGGAAAACCTATTATTGTATATGCAATTGAAACTCTAAAAGAGGCAGGTATTATAGATATAGGGATAACATATAATGCAGACTTAGATACATTACAGTCTTTTCTTAAGAATGGAGAAGATTTTGGAGTAAATCTTGTGTATATTCATCAAAAAGAACCTATTGGCTTGGCTGATTGTATAAGAGTGTCTAAAGATTTTTTAAAGGATGATAGCTTTGTCTTTTTTCTAGGAGACAATCTTCTGGCAGGTGGAATATTAAAATATAAAAAAATATTTGAAGAAAAAAAACCTCAAAGTCTGCTTCTTCTCTCGAAAGTTCAGGATCCACAAAGATTTGGAGTCCCTGAATTTGATAAAGCTGGGAAAATAGTTAAAATAGAAGAAAAACCAGAATCTCCAAAGTCTGATTTTGCTATAACTGGAATATATTTTTATGACAGTACTATCTTTAAAGCTTTTGAAGGAAAGAACCATATTGTTCCATCTGAAAGGGGAGAACTAGAGATATCCGATGTACATCAATATTTAATTGATCACGGATATACTGTTTTAGGAGAGAATATTACAGGTTGGTGGAAAGATACAGGAAAACCAAATGATCTTTTATTTGCAAATAGATTGATTTTAGAAAAACATACTGAATATTCTATATCTGAAAGTGCTTTTATAGATGATTTATCTTCAATTTCAGGAAATATAAGTGTGGGGGATAATTCTAAAATTATTAACTCTATTATAAGAGGTCCTGTATATATAGGGAACAATACTATTATTGAAAATAGTTATATTGGGCCATTCACATCAATTGGAAACAATAATAGTCTGGTTCTATCTGAGATAGAACATTCACTTCTATTAGATAATATAAGCATATTTAACATTCAACAAAGGATAGATGAAAGTATAATAGGGGATAACGTTATTATCTCAAAAAAAGAATCTAAACCTGCAGTATATAATCTTTATTTAGGGGATCATTCCATAATAAAAATCTAGTTATTTTTATAAATATTATTGATGCAATCCCAGAGCTATATTGCAATCGCTAAATTAAGTCAAATTCTTCGGGTTGACCCGACAAATTAGATCAAATTCTTCGGGTGGGATATTTTGTAAATCAGTTTTTAGCTACATGCAGCTATCGAAGTTGCTGTTATTTGAGATTGAGGAGAATTAAAACAATATGAATTCGTTAGTGCCCATTTATTATTTATATTTTTAAGATCATATTCTGTTGCATTTGTACCATTTGAATTAGTGACTTTTATTATTGAAATAGTAGGCAATTCTGTAATTATAGAATATACAGGATTTATAAATGTTCCTTTTATTCTAGTTATTGGATTTAAAACTCCTTTGTTCTTAATATATTTTTCTGCTGTCTTTCTAAAACTAGAAGATAGAGGACATACTGAATTGGATATACATGTGTTGTAATTAGTTATTATGTATTTCATTACTGTAAGGGGAGACTGATTAGGAAAACTTACATTTTTAGGTATTTTAATCTGAGCATGTGTTTTAGATGATACAGCATTATTATGCGTCACAGTATTTTTATATTGATTATCTTTATATAAGAATACAAAAAGCAAAACTATGATTACTACAAGTAATATTATTATTATATCTTTTTTGTCTTTCATTATTAATTCCCTGTTATTGATTGGGCTGAAGTTCCAAAAATACTTCCTTGATATTGAGCATTTCCAAATGTATAAACTGCTCCATCTTGCTCTAGTATATAATACCCCGAATTATTAGAAGTAAGCAATAGTGATTTTGGCACATTAGAAGGTACTGAGCTTTTAGGAATGTTATACATAGATCCAGAAAACTGAGCATTCCCAAATGTATATACAGCTCCGTCTGCTGTAAGTAAATAATAACCTTGATTATTCGGAGTTATTTGAAAGTCCACAGCTGTTTTTACAGGAGCGTTTGGAATATTATATACTGATCCAAAAAACTGAGCATTACCAAATGTATAAATAGCTCCATTTTGAGTTACTATGTAATAACCTCCTCCATTTGTTGTTATTGCAAGAGCTACAGGGGTTCTATTTGGAATCGCAGAAGAAGGAATGTTGTATAACGATCCTGAAAATTTAGCATCTCCAAATGTATATATACCCCCGTCTGCAGTTAAAATATAATAACCTTTGTTATCAGGAGTAAGTACCATAGCTATGGCAGTTTTGACTGGGGGATTAGGGATATTATACATAGATCCAAAAAACTGAGCATTCCCAAATGTATATACAGATCCTGAAGAAGTTAAAATGTAATACCCTTGGTTGTTTGCAGTGTTTACTATATCTGTAACATGTCCATAATTTTGATTTATGGTATTTACTCCTCCGTAATTATTAAAATTACCCTCTGTAAACACTGTTCCATTTGAAGAGAGAATATTATATGCTTGTGCAGTTTGATTAAATGTAGTTGTTGAAAGGGCTTCAGAAGGAGATATATTTAACATGCTATTTATATTCAATAATCCATATCCAAAATCTGTTGCACTTCCTATATTTGTGGAACTTTTCTCTAAAGCTTTATTTATGACATTTAAAGATTGTACTCCATACTTTGAATCATATAGAGCTATGGCAGCAGTTACTTGTGGTGCCGAAAAAGATGTCCCTGCTGCATATTGATTAGAGATACTAGTGAAACTAGATACCGTTCCAGACCCAAATCCTGTATAACTTTGTTGGTACACTAAAGGATTATTGTAGCCAACTGGAGCTACTAATGTTTGACAATTATTGTCAGAACTACATCCGTAATTTGAATATGTAGTAAGGCTGTTTGTTGAATTTGTAGCCCCCACTGCTATAACTCCAGGATATCCTGCAGGATAGTCTAGGGTGGAAGTCCCATTATTACCAGATGAGGCTACTACTGCAATTCCATCAGAAATAGCTTGTTCAATTAGATTTTGCTCTTGTGAACTTGGAGTAGAACCTCCTATACTGAGATTAATAACATTAGCTCCATTGTTAATAGCCCATTGTATTCCCAAAAGTTCTGCTCCAAGAGGGATGCCATTAGAATTACCTATTTTAATAGGCATAATGCTTGTGTTAAATGCAATTCCTGCAACTCCATATTTTTGAGATCCACTAGAGTCATTATTAGTACTAGAATTTATAACACTTGTAACAAAAGTTCCATGTCCCATACTGTCATAAGGAGAATATTCATTTACTGTCTGGTTATTATATACAGCCAGAGCATTATATGGATCTACTATATTAAGGTTAGATAATGCAGGAGCTTGAGCGTAAGTAGTTCCTGTCAAAGAATTTGTATAACTTTGATATTCTACTCCAGAATCTAGTACAGCTACTTTTATATTACTACTTCCTCCTAAAGATGCTGTAAATCCAGAATTATCAACAACAGGAGCTTTAATATCAAATAGATTTTTTTGTAAATTTATATCTGTGTTATTAGGTAGAGAAGAGAAGTGCCTTACATAGTCAGGAGATACATTCTTAACACTACTATTAGCAAGCAACTTTGTCATAAATATTTTATAAGTTTCTCCTTTAGGTTTTTTTACTATCTTTATATTATTGTTAACACTTACTATATTAGAATTACCTAAATTAGAATTAGTTGTATCAACTATGGCAGAATTGGTAGAGTAACTTTTATTATAAGTAAGAGAGTTATATTCGGAATTTATATTATTAGTTTTTATGACAGATGCATATATCTTGCCTACAGAGACTATAGATATTAGTAATATTATATTGAATAATAAGAATTTCTTCATAATGAAGTCTCGCTTAAGGAGCTAATGTTGCTCCTATGGTTTTATTAAATATTCCAATTGCAGTTCCATCATATACTGCATTTCCAAATGTATATATTCCTCCATCTGCTGTAGTAAGATAATAACCTTGGTTATTTGCTGTGACAGCGAAAGATACGGGTCTTGTATTTGGAGCTCCTTTTATATTATACATAGATCCGAAAAATTGAGCATCTCCAAAAGTGTAAACTGCACCATCTTGAGTTGTTATATAATATCCATTTCCACTAGGGGTTAATGTGAAATTAACTGCATTTTTATTAGGAGCTGCAGGAATATTATATACTGATCCATGGAATTGAGCATTTCCAAATGTATAAACTGCACCATTTGCTGTCATTATGTAGTATCCTCCACCATTAGGAGTTACAGCAAATGCTAAAGGAGTTCTGTTTGGCATTGCAGAAGAAGGGATGTTATATAGTGATCCATGAAATTGAGCAGATCCAAATGTGTAAACACCTCCATCTGCCGTAAGTACATAGTACCCATTTCCATGTGGAGTAGTAGCAATTGCTACAGGAGTTCTTACTGGAGCATTCGGTATGTTATATACACTCCCGAAAAATTTAGCAGTACCAAATGTATATATCCCACTATCTTGAGTTAGTATGTAATAACCTGTATCACTTGGAAGTACTGCAAGCCCTACTGCATTATTATTTGGAGCACCATTCATATATGACATATCTCCATAATAATTAGCATTTCCTAATGGTAATATTTTTCCATGAGAAGAAAGAATATAGTATGCACTATTATTTTTTGAAAAAAGAGAACTGCTAGTAAAATAACTATTTATAGCACTTGTAAGATTAGTTGATGGTTGTTCATATCCTAATGTCCAAATACTTACTCCTCTCAAATTTGAATTAAGTACTTGTGAATATACTAAACCTAAAGATGTAGCATTAGAATAATATCCCTCTCTTAATTGATCTCCAGATGCACAATTTGGAGGAGTATTATTTGAAGTGTAACAATATCCATACCATGGAGTTGAGCTCTGAGAATCCCAATGCTTTGTGTTTTGGTTCTTATATTTATCATTTGTTTGTCCATAAGGCTCATTTATTCCAGTTCCTGAAACAGTAGGTGCATTTTGATTATCATTTGTAGTTTGATAATCGTTTCCATAGTAAGGAACTCCTAATATAATTTTATTAGGATTAATTGCTGCTGCATAATCAAGGATAGTTCTTCTAACGTCATACCATAAAGGTCCTGCTCCATTATTATATCCAGTAAAAGGATTTACTGGCTCTGCTATTGAGGAAGAAGGAGTATAGTAATCATAAGCCATAACGTTTATAGCATCTGCTGCATTAGCAAGTGCTGGGGCATTATATAAAGATCCAGGCCAACGTACGGCTGACGCCATAACATCTACTGATATGAAAGATCCTGGTATTGCTTGGTGCATTTGAGTAGTAAGATTGGATACAAGAGTTGTAAAATTATTAATAGTTGTGGTATCTGGGGTTCCTTGAGAAGGTTGGTATTCAAAATCAATATTTACTCCTTGTAGGTTATATTTTTTTGTAATCGAAATTATATTATTAATAAAGTTTTGTGTATTTGTAGTACTATTTACAACACTTTGAATATCTGTCAAATTAAATATTTTAGCTGTAATAACAACTCTTACATTATTATTGTGAGCAGTATTTACCATATTTACAAAAGCTGAGGATTGCAATCCTGTATATCCATTTCCACCTCCTGCATTTGTTCCAAAATTACCATTTCCATCTGATGTAATCCCAAAATAGTCAATAGTAGTTAAATTTTTATATGGATAATTTAAATATGCATTTGAAGTAAGATCCCAATATGGAGCAAACCCCATTACCTCTTTTTGTAATCCTTGAGGACCATAACTTGCAAATGTCTTGTATGGATTAGGTTTAGTTGTTGCTTTTACAAAGGAGTAAGTTTTATTTGAATGTAAAGCGTTTAAATAACTATTTCCTTCATATGACCAAGATGGCGGTGTACTTGCTGCAAATATTTTTCCTGCTGTTAAAAAAAATATTACAAATAAAACAGGCAGAAGTATCTTAGTATTAATTTTTATAGTCATAAGAGTATTTAATATATAAATTTCTTACTTACAATCTAACACAATATATATATACACACAATAGGGTAGGAAAGTTTCATATTATTTTTCTTAAGGGAATTTTTTACAAGCTTTTCAAAGTAATTTTTAATCTCTCTATGGTTTTAGAAATAAGATTCCATAATGTTGTATACTTATCTCATTATATAGATTTATTTGTATAACTCGAATATCCAAACTTAAATAAAGATAGATATGTTAATTATAATAATATACTCTTGAATTACTATATTATAATTTCACTATAGACATAAAAATAAGAAATTTTTCTTCCTTTTTTTTGTTGTATATATTGCATATGAATTCTTCTACATATAAATAATCGCTTTTTTCTTTTTTATAAAAAATCGATCTTGTAAAGAATTGACTTATTCTTTTTCTGTTATTGAATTTATCTCAAAATCGAATGTATATTGAGTGACTATATTTTGCTTTATCTCTATTGTCCATACCAGTATTGGGCAATCATACCAATACCAGCTATTTCATTTGAATTCCAGTTTTGTCCAGAAGATAGTCCCGAGACTGTTCCTTTGACTGTAAATGTTGCGCCATTTTGAGTATCTCCATTTGTATTTGTTGCACTAAGACCATAATAGTTAAATGAGGATGTATTCCATGCTCCATTTAAACCACAAGTTGAAGGACAATCCCCAACATTTATTTGTACTGGGCCAAATGTATCGTTTACTGTATCACCATTTTGTCTTGCATTCCCTTCAACATTAAAAAATAATCTTGGAGATAAACTTACAGTTATATCAGCTATAGGTGTACCATTTACATAAAATACCGCAGTACTATTTCCTGGCCACCAGGCTAATTCTACATTTGTAGGATTGTTAGAGGCGGGGGATAAGTATTCATATGTAAATTGACCATTTTGTACTCTTTCCCATGCATAATATGGCTGCCCATGTGAAGAAGCAGAAGTTGAATCAGTTTGTATACCTACGGATATAGCATTATTATATGCATCATGAGCATTTATATATGCAGAATAACCAGTTCCTGAGCCTGACTCTGTTAATGTATCAGTATAAGTAAAATAAGGATTTCCCTGTGGGACAACTACTGGATTTGATACTATAGATCCTGGAGTAAAAGATATTCCTGTAAATGTAGTATCACAAATATCTCCAGGCTCTCTTGCTGCAGCTAGAAATGAAATAGAAGGATTATTCTCAGCAACTGGATAGACACCTAAAGTTACTTGATTATCTATAGTTACTGATATTCCTGTTGCTGTCCATGTTATTTGAAAATGGTGAGAGGCTCCAGATATTGCTCCTCCTGGCCAATATCCCCCAACTGGAACTCCATTTGCTGCACCTTCTACCATTATAGTTATACCATTTGGTGAGACACCAGGGTCATGAATAAATCCAAAAGCAATGTAATTTTTAGGGTCATTCCAAAATTGAACTAACCCTTTGTATCCTGTTCCTGATCCATAAGTACAATTACCATTAGGGCAATATGTTCCCTTTAAATCAACACTTAATGTTCCTGATGAAGATCCTCTATATGTTGTTGTTGCTCCTGATTGATAATTAACAGGTCCTGTACCCCAAGCACCTTGATTTTTTCTCATTCCCCAAGCATGAACAGTACTTCCATAAGTTGAAGTTGTTGCATATAATCCTGGATCCCAAGAATAAGGAGATAATTGAGCTGATGCTGCAAATGTCTTGCCAGGAGTTAATGCAAATATAACTGCGATAAGAGATAAAAAAATAAAAAGTTTTATAATTTTCATTATATATAATATATAAGAAATATTATTTTTAGTCAAAGGTATTTAAAGATATATATTCTTTATAATAAATTAAATCATTAAATAAAGAATATATGTTTGTAGCATATATATAATAGTATATGATATCATCCTATATTATATGAAGGTTGTAAGTTTATTCAAAAAAAGTGTTTTCTATATTAAAAATTTTGGATTAAAAGAATTTTTTAAAAAAGTTAAAGGGTATGTATTCTCTAGATTTTTACGTAAAAGAGATAATATTGCATATACTAAACTAGTAACATTAGAAAAATTTAATGAGGCAAAAATAAAAAAAGAAATAGAGAATTTAAAATACAAACCATTTCTGTCAGTAATAATACCTACATATAATACCCCGATGTCTTTTATAAAAGAAACTGTATCATCTGTAAATAAACAATTCTATAAAAATTTTGAAATCATAATATATGATGATGCTTCTAAAGATGAATATTTAAAAAAATATTTAGAAAAAATTAATAAAGGTAATATTAAAGTTTTTTTCTCTAAAAAAAATAAAGGAATTTCAGAAACATCAAATCTTGCAGCTAAAGAAGCTTCTGGAGACTATTTAGTATTTTTAGATCATGACGATACTCTCTCTCCTAATGCACTCTATGAGGTTGTTAAATATTTAAATAAAAATAGATCTATAGATTATATTTATTCAGATGAAGATAAACTTTCTCATAAGGGAGAAAGAGAAGACCCATTTTTTAAACCAGATTTTTCATACGATATGCTACTTACTTATATGTATATTACCCATATAAGGGTTATCAAGAAAAATACTTTTGAAAAATTAGGAGGATTAGATAAAAAATATGATGGTGCACAAGATTGGGATTTTGCTCTAAGATTATTTGAAAAAAAAGGAACCTTTGGACATATCCCTAAAGTTTTATATCACTGGAGAAAAAATCCTAATTCTACCGCTGATGAAGATAGTGGCGCAAAATCATATGCATATAAAAAACAACAACTATTAATAGAAGAACATCTAAAAAGAATGAATGTAAAGGCAGCAGTTAAAGAGGGGTATTTCAAAGGATCATATAAGGTAGATAGAGAAATTATTGGAAATCCTAAAATAGAAATAATAATACCTTTTAAGGATAAGGTTGAATATTTAAAAGATTGCATAGAAAGTATTCAAAAATTAAGTACTTATAAAAATTATGAAATATGTTTAGTTAATAACAATAGTAAGAGTGAAAAAACTTCTCAATATTTAAAAACTCTTAATAATAATCCTAGAATAAAAAAACTTGAATATAAAAAAGAGTTTAATTATTCATTGATTAATAATTTTGCAGTTAAAAGAACTGAAAGCGACTATGTACTCTTTTTGAATAGTGATACTAAAATAATAACTCCTAGATGGATAGAAGAAATGCTATCAATTGCACAAAGAAAAGATATAGGAGCTGTAGGAGGATTACTATTGTATAAGGATAATACAATTCAGCATGCAGGGATAATATTGGGTCTAGGAGGAGTCGCAGCTCACTCTCATAGAGGGTTCCCTTCAAATTCTAATGGACACGGAGGTTTAGTAAGTTGTGTGAGAGATGTATCTGCGGTAACAGCAGCTTGTCTTTTGATGCAAAGAGACAAGTTTTTAAAAATTAAAGGTTTTGATGAAAATTTAAAAATAGCTTATAATGATGTAGATCTTTGTTTGAGACTAAAAAGAATAGGTTTTTCTAATATATATACTCCTTATTCAAAGCTGTATCATTATGAATCAAAAACAAGAAAGAAAACAGTAGGGGAAAATGAAAAAGATACAAACTTCTTTTTAAAGAGGTGGAAAAAATATATAGAAAAAGGGGATCCTTTTTATAATTTTAATCTAACATTATCAAAGGAAGATTATTCTTTTAGAAAAATATGATAAACCTTCTAGTCATAGAATAATAGGTATGTAATTCTAGTTATATAAAATTACAGAAGGTCTTTTTTCTTAAATCAATGGTGGGAATATTAGGATTTGTGTAATTTTATTAAAGTTTCTTCTGCATGTTCTTCTTTTGCTACTCTTATTTGTTTATCAAAATCCTGAGGCTCATTTATTTTTATATAGCCAAAGGCATCCTTTAATGATAAAGGTGTAGCCTTCACTTTTACAGTATTATTTTCTATAGCAAAAACAATTTTAGTTTGTGGAGTTATCCCTAACATTTTTCTAATTTGTATAGGAAGAGTTACTTGACCTCTTTGCTGTACGGTCGAAATAAATTCTCTTTTATATTGTAATTTTGATAACTTTTTCATTTTATTATTGTATCACATTGTATTATATTATGTATACAATGTAGTGTATAATTTTACATACTTTTTGTCAATAGTAATATATAACTTTATATGTTGTTAGCAATATTATTATATATTTTTTGGATCTAAAAGTAGTGAATTAATGCTTTATATTAAAAGAGTATGTATATTGCGTAAAATCATACTGTAGAGTATAATATTTATATGCGATAGTAGCGCATTTTTATATTAGTGTATTGTTATTATGGCAAATAAAGAAATCAAATTTGTTGATACAAATATGTTTTTAAGATATTTTACGAATGATGATGAAAAGAAAGCTCAAAAGGTCAGATTATTATTTGAAAGAGTATCTGCAAATGAAGAAATTCTTTTTACATCAGAGTCAGTTATAGCAGAGATAGTTTATATACTATCTTCAAAAAATTTACCTTATAAAGTACCTAGAGAAAAGATTCGAGAATTAATATTGTCAATAATTAGGTTAAGAAGTATGAGGTTAGAAAATAAGGATATAATAATAATGGCTTTAGATATATATTCAGCTAGTTCTATAGATTTTGAAGATACAGTATCTATTGCCTTTATGGAGACAAGGAATATTGAGAAGATATATTCATATGATACTGATTTTGAAAAATTTAAGAAAATTGAAAGGATTGAACCTTAAGGAGGTGATATTAGATGAAAAAAAGAAAGAATTTAGTTAAGCCAAAACCTCATACATTAACTATTGCTGAAAAGTTGCTTCATGGTAAAAAGTCTACTAAGAATTCTAAAACTCTTGCAGGGTTTACTGTTAGAGATGCAAAAGGAGTGAAGGAAAAAACTTCAAAAGGAAAGACAAAAAAGAAAAAGTAATCTTTTTATAATAGAGTAGTGTGATATTTAAAAATCTAAATTTATGATAATTTTGTGATTTAGTTATCGTTTATATTTTTTATGGGATACACAAATGATATAATACTTATATTATGGATAAACTAATACTAATCTATTATTGAAGAATTAGACAAAGGTATCAAGTGAAGATAAAAATAAATCTTTTTAATTTTTATTTGTAAATAGTACGAGTTATTGATAAAATTCACTTGATTCTATATTTTAATTAAAAACTATTTATGAAAAAAGATCAATTTAAAACTTTTGAAGACTATAATTCTGAATATGGAGAAGAATATTATTCTGTAGGTTGTGATAAAAACCATATATTACCATATGATATTTCAGATCCTCACTGGTTTTCTTATTTTGATACACTGTCTAGTGAAATAATCAATCAGTGTCATCCTAACAAAGTTATAGATGTAGGTTGCGCAAAGGGATTTTTAGTTTCGATGTTAAGAGATAAAGGAGTAGAGGCTTTTGGCGTAGAAGTATCAGAGTATGCACTTTCTCAAGTTAGGCCTGATATTAAGACATTTTGTAGTTTAGCTTCAGTTCTTGATACAGAAGATGTTCGAAAATTAGGAAGATATGATCTAGTAACTTGTATTGAAGTATTGGAGCATTTACCAGAAGAGTTTGCATCAGAGGCTATTTCTAATTTGGTAAAATTATCTGATAATATACTTTTCTCTTCAACTCCAGATGACCATGCAGAAAAGAGCCATGTAAATGTTAAGCCACCTGAATATTGGGTTTCTATTTTTAATAAATTTGGATATTATATAGATCCTTATATAAATATAACTTCAATACCCCATTCTTTATTTTTTTCTAAATTAGATATTGTAATAAATAAATTTTTAAATAAAGAAGATTCAATAGAAAAGTTAAAAATTCTATATGGCAATGATCTTAATATCAATCAATTAAAAAAAGATAAAAATCTTGATATATATAGAACTTTATATGAACTCTTTTTTGTAAATAAAAAAGAAAATGAAGTCTCTGAATATAAAAAAGCCTTAAAAGATAAAGATATTCATATAAACAATATTTCACTATCGTTAGAAAAAACAGAGAAGAGTTTAGAAAAAACAGAGAAGAGTTTAGAAAAAATAGAGAAGAGTTTAGAAAATCAAATAAGATATTTGGAAAAACAGAATAATGATTTAAGAGAAATTATATTAAGTAAAGACATCACAATAGATTCATTAAATAAGAATCTGTTGAATATATACAGATCCTTAATATGGAGGTTATATTTAAAATATCATAAATATAAAAGTTTTATTGGATATGGAATTAAAAATATTGATATACCATTGATTAGTCAAGAAAAATGGGCTCAAAAGGATATTTTGACTGATGGTAAAAAAGAAGAATTATTAGAGAATTTAAAAAAATTAAGATATAAACCTTTAATAAGTATTGTGATGCCTGTTTATAATATAGATATTAAACTTTTAGATAAAGCTATAAAGTCAGTATTTGGACAGATATATTCAAATTGGGAACTTTGTATAGTAGATGATGCTTCTTCCTCTTGGAAATTAAAATTGCACTTATTCTTTTTAAAATTTCAAGATAAAAGATTGAAAATTAATTTCTCTTTAATAAATAAAGGAATAGCTATGACAAGTAATAAATGTATCAAAATGTCTAATGGAGAATTTATTACATTTTTAGATGACGATGATGAATTAACCCAAAATGCTTTAGCTGAAAATATTATTTTATTAAATAAAGAAAAAAATGTAGATTTAATTTATTCAGATGAGGATAAGATAGATCTAGAAGGTAAAAGATCAGAACCTTTTTTTAAACCTGATTGGAGTAAATATAGGTTTCTTTCAAACATGTATACATCTCATTTAAGTATGTATAGAAAATCCATAATTAATGAAATTCATGGGTTTAGGTCTGGATTTGAAGGTGCTCAGGATTATGATTTAATGCTTAGATTTATAGAAAAAACAGAGAATATATATCACATTTCTAAAATCTTATATCACTGGAGAAAAATTGAAGGCTCTACATCTCAAAAATATGATGCAAAACCTATAGCTTCGAACTCTTCTATTAAAGCATTAAAAGAATATCTAAATAGAAATAATATAAAAGGAGAAGTTTTAAAAGGTAAATATCCAGGATTATTTAAAATAAATTATAAAATATTGAATAATCCAAAAATATCTATAATAATTCCAACAAAAGATAAAGTTAAATATTTAAAAAAATGTGTTGAAAGTATATTAAAAAAAACTATATATAAAAATTATGAAATAGTCATTATAGATAATAATAGTACAGAGAATGCTACTTTTAAATATTATAATGAGCTTACAAAATATGAAAATGTAAAAATACTTTATTATAAAAAGAAGTTCAATTTTTCTGAAATAAATAATTTTGCTGTATCAAAAATAAAAACAGATTATATTTTATTTTTAAACAATGATACTGAAATTATTAATAAGGACTGGCTTTCAGAAATGGTTCAGTATATACAAAAAGAAGATGTAGGAATAGTTGGTGCAAAATTATTATATCCAAATGGAACAATACAACATGCAGGTTTACAGATAGGTTTTTGTGGAATAGCTGGGCATACATACAAATTTATGAAAGATGAAGTTATATATTTTTTTAATCCTCAGGAAATTAGAGAAGTATCTGGAGTTACTGGTGCGTGTTTACTTATTAAAAAAGATTTATTTGATAAAGTTGGTGGATTTGATGATAAAAATTTAAAAATTGCATTCAATGATGTTGATTTATGTTTAAAAGTGAGAAAATTGGGATATACTATTATATATACCCCATATGCACAATTATATCATTATGAATCTTTATCAAGAGGTAAAAATCTAGACAGAAATGAGGTAAATTTTATGTTAAAAAAATGGAAACAAACATTAAAAACAGATCCTTATTATAATTCCAATCTCCCAATGCATTCAGAAAATCCACTAGATTTATTTATTTAATTTTAGAAATAATTTTATTGTGGAGTAACAATTGTGACATTCGGCATGCTTAAATTTTGAACACTATGGACATAATAATTTATGGAAAATAATAATATTCCAATTATTAAATTAGTAACAAGGATGTTCTTAATTGATTTTGTATATAAAAATAAAAACTCAAATAATGTAAGTAATACAAATAATATAAAAGGATAAGATAAAACTATTAAATATATATATTTACCTTTTAAAAAATATGGATTTTTTTGATAAAGTTTATTGTATATTACTTGTAGAGATTTAGTAAAAGAATAATTATAATTATATGTCTGTACTAAATCCAAAACATTTTTTTGTAATTTGCCATTAATATATAACTTATTATTTTTAGTATTTGTTTTTGTAAATGACCATAATGCAATTGAATTTTTTATGGTTCCATTTTTTGAATATACCTGAAGCTGGAATTTTTGATTTTTAGAATTTAATTGGTTTTGAAATTGTATCTTATATAAGGAGTTGTTGACAAAATTTACAGCATTTTGACATTGAAAGTATAAATTAGTATTAGTATTTATATTTTTAAACAATATGCATAATGTTGAATTATCAACTTTTCCATAATTGCCTATTCTCATTTCTAAAGAATAAAGATTATTGTGTTTAGATATAAACTTATCTTTTATTATTGTTTTTTTAGTAATAGGGATTGTCGGAGTCCGTGAACTTGTTATTGAGCTTGCGCGAATATTATTTGTATTAATCTTCTTAATAATATTACCTAGAGAATTTTGGTATATTATTATTCCCCAAATCAAAGATATTAATATTATGATTGTTATTTTTATTTTATTATTCATATTCTGAAATTGGTAAGGAAAGTTAATGAAAAGAGATTAAAGAAAATCATACATATTATTAAAAACATATATAATTGGTCATAATATTTTTTTGGAATAAATGTTCTTATTCCAACTATAGAACCAAGTGTAATTATTGATATTACTGGGAAAAAATACCTTCCATTTACAAAATTTACTCCATAATGAGATACTACCCCAAAATCTAATAAATATACAAATAGAAAAGTTAAAATTACTTGTATTATTATATAAATCTCGTAATCTTTAATTGTTTTTGTTTTAATCTTATTGAATATTGTTATTATAAGTCCAAATAAAATTATATCAACAAATATTTTTAAAGCAGAATACAAAGCTGTAGGGTGAATAAACTGATACATGTATCCAAATGTGGCAAAGAAAGATGTAAATACAACTCCATGCGAAGAGAAATATTTCCCAGCAGTAAAATATGCATAATAGTCTAATATTGAATAATTATTACTAGGAATAAGTTGTTCTAATCTTGGAATAACAGTACTCTTTAATCCAGAGTGTAGTGCAAATACAGTTAGTATTAATATAACAAAAATTCCTAATAAGTATTTTAGATATTTTTTTAATAATCCATTTTTATGTAATAGATAAATTATTAGACCTATATATATAGGAATATTAACATACATATTCTGCTTGCTTAATAATCCAAGAATAAGGAATAGAGTTAATAATATAAAATCTCTGAAATTAAATTTTTCTTTTAGAAGTTTTAATGAGTAATATATAAAAGCTGTATACATAGCAAAAATTAAAGGATCCATATCTATAGCCATCCCCATATATGTAAACATTGGAAATAAGGCAGTTAACACAGTTCCTGTTATGGATACTTTCTCTTCATTATCAAATAGTAGTTTGAAAATTTTATATGTAAAGATGAGTGTTATAAAAGAGAATAGTACTGAAATTATCTCTAATAATCTGAATTGTGAATAGATTCTTGTATGTATAACGAATTTATCTATATTCCCATCAATAAAATAAAATAAAGGAGCAGGTTCTCCTATTACTGGGGCATGTATCCCTTTGGCATAATTTTGAATATTTCTAAATCTCACTTGAGAATCTGGCGTTGAATATGGGGGATTCACAGGACTTATTATAATCCAAGAAAGTTCTATTATAAAAAATGATAATAAAACTATTATCAAATATTTGTATTTAATTATAAATGGTAAAATCTTCTTCATGTTAAATATTTTTTTATGATTATATCTTTTTTTAGAGGTTATTGCACTATAAGAGTTCTTTGGAATATCCTTCTATGCCTATTAATCTAAATTTACCCGTAATTCTAATCTGAAAAAATTGTATCACTAGTATTAGTAATAAAGTAATAGAGTAATATTCATGATAAAAAAATATTAAGAATAATATACTAAACAATACTCCAATTGATATTATTTTTGCACTTTCGTTTTCAAAATTAGATATGGACAGATTGATACCATTTTTTATTGCGCTCCTTTGATGATAAATTGAATGTTTTTGGTCATCATATACATCTGAAGCAATTGTCCACATAATGATTTTCTCCAAAGTTGTAAAATTTGAACATACATATTTTATATAAGTTTCACATTTATTATTTTTTATATTTTTATGAAAATTTATTAAAGTTTCTATAAAAATGAAAATTTGTTTAAATGTTATTCCTATAAATATTAGTATAAAAATTCCTATTACTATGTTTATGTAATTAGAAATTTTAATATTGTGGAATAATGTCTTTATTAAATTTGATACACTATTGTTGTCTTTTTGTAAAGTAATAAATAAATAATTTATGTATAATATTATTACTACAGAATAAATATATATAAATATTTTTGAAAATAATCTAGCATCTATCTTCTCTATGATATTAGGGATATGCATATATATTCAATTAAATTACATGGATTATATCATAAAATATAAAATAAGACTGTTAGAAAAAAATCATTTATATTTCTTTTGAAGGATTGTTGTGCTATATCTTCTTTGCAATATAGGTCATATGCTTAACTTTATCACCAACAGTATTGAATAGATTTTCTTTTAAATGGTGAGTGGTTAATGGATTCATAATAATTTCTATGATATACAAATCTTCTTTAGAGTTTAATTCAATGATAGATTTATCTTTAGAACATTCAGTGGTTATATCTAATAACTTATTAATATTTTCTCCCAGATGTTTGTCATCATAAGTTATCTCATCACCAAGTTTATCCCATTTTTGTCTATTAATTTAGATATATAAGAATTTCTTTTGTTAGTTTTTGTGACTATTGTAATCTCTTTTACAGTTTCTCATAATCTTACAGAATATTAGGAATGGTAAGTTTAGATACAGGATAATTTCTTTATAATTTGCCATTAGCTTTGAAATCTGAATACATAGGTCCAGGCTTATTTTTTCCTGAAGCATCAAATGGTATGCAAAAATCATGGTCTCCAAACATAGCATATTTTATATGGTTCAATTGAATTTGATGACCTTCTTTTTGCGAAATTATTATAGTTGAATCTCCTTGAGTGATCTAAGGATTTAATTGTTTTTATGCTTCTTTAATGCGATATCTTAATGGTTATGAACCCTTTTCATGTCAAAAAAAGTGTTCCTACTATATTATCTATTGGGAGTGATTCCAGTTCTTTACATTCTACTAATATTTTCTGATCATCTTTTTTAAATAAAAAATCTGAGTTTTGTTTGCATTTTTTTATATTCATTAAAATTCTTTTCGGCTATTTCTGTTGCTAATTCATTGGGAATAAAATTATTTTTTTGCATTACAGAATTTTATATACTTTGTATTATATCTTTTTTTTGGATGCTGTTGCGCTATGATAGGTGCAAATTATTTTAATAGAAATTTAATATATCTGGGTTACGGTTAGTTTAAAATTTAGTTAATGTATAACTATATATGAAACAAATACTTTATAAAATGAATGGTCAATTTATTGGTGTTAAATATAATGATAGATTTTATTCTTATGATGGAGTAAATATAGGTGTGTTTAAAGATAATGGTGAATTGTTTAATTTTGAAGGGGTATACATTGGAGAATTATTAGACAAAACAGATAGATTATTATTTAAGAAATCTCACTCAAATCATAGAGGGCCTCTTGTAGCTAAGTCCATTAATCATCTTTCAATGAGTATTGTAAATATTACCAGAAGAACCATACCTATAGGATGTAAAGATGTACATTTTTGATAATTATAATTATTTTGAAATAAAAAATAGGGAATGACTGACTAAAGGAGGTGATCAATATGCAATGTCCAAAATGTAATAATGGAGAATTATCTAGAAAAGCAGGTTATGATGTATATCAATGTACTAATTGTGAAGAAGAAACAACTGGGGAAGAGATTAGAAACCTACAAAGAGAATTGATAGATGACTGAATATAGGTAATTTTAAAACTGATACTATATATTCATTTATAGGTTCTGAGCTTAAAACTTCTACCATGAGGCTGCCAATGGAAGGAATATTGTGGTTATAGAGCTTTTAATTCGATATCCAATAGAAATGATGAGATCTAAATTACAGTATAATTTTTTTTCATTACTGTCAGTTGTCAAGGATTCCTTTACAGCTGAATTTGGATTGAGTTCTCCATAATTAAAAACATGTTTAATGTGTAGACTGATACTTTGTTTTGTTGTTTGGAAAAGCTCTGTCAAAGTATTCTGTGTTAACCATACAGTCTCATTTTCAACACAAACATTTATTTTAATTTTATCATTTTCTGTTTTGTAGATAATGATTTGTGATTGAGATTGTAATTTTTTTATGATATTTTTCTATAACTATAATGATCCTTTATATATTTTTGAAAAAAGCTTCCATATGAAGAAGTTATCATAAATTCTTCATAAAGATTCTGTGGAAGATTGTTGTATTTGTAAATATCTCCAGATAAAAATTTAATCTCAAGGGTACACGATGTTATATCATATCCAATAGAATTAATTATTGTTGAATTTACATGTTGCCTAATCATTTTGATTTTGATCTAGTAATTATCCTCATTTGAAATAAAAATTTATTTTTTTGCATTGCAGAATTTTATATATTTTGTATTATATCTTTTTTAGAGGTTCTTGCACTTATATATTACTCATTACATTATCTATAGGAGCCAGTTTTATAGGTTTATTCTAAAAACTTTTTTATCTTTTAAATTTTCATTTATGTACGTACCTAATCCGAAACCTTGTTTTGCTAAAGATTTCATTTTTTCAAAGTGTTCTATTCCTACATTAATAGAATCATATTTATATATCCCAGTTTTTTTAAATTGAATCAATATATAATCTGGATGGATATCATATTCTAAGACACCAGAATCTCCATTTAAATTTGCATAGGTAATCATAATATTTACATTATTTAAGATCATATTGTATATCATATATATTAATTTTCCTAATTTATCATTAATGTTATTTATAAGAATAAAGTTTATAGAACTCAGATGGTAGTTTGTCTGCAGGTGTAATATAATCATGGTATAGATACAGGATATATTTTAAAAAATTAATAAAGCAATGTTTAATTTCCCATCAAGATTTTTTAAAAAATTAGATATATATCAACAGATACGTAATCATGAAGGTGTAAATAAGCATAAGCATCTATGGCTATATGAGGCAGCATTCCTGCAAACTTCATATGGAGAAAATCATGGTCATATTAGTGGATTTTTAAACTTCAATACTTTTAAAGAATGGATACTATATTCTTATTCAGGAAAAGATAATATCCCCAATGATGGAGAATTTTCACATATAGCAGGAAATCTTTTTGTAAAAGGATATATAGAGTCAAAATCAATAGTAAGTATTAAGAAAAAAGATGTTTTTAAAACCAGTGAAAATATTGGTACAGTACATAATATAATTTCAGAAAAATCTTATCCTAGTACAAATATTAAAATTTTAAGTCACATTAAAGGAGATATTATTCCTACTGATAAGATTGAAGAAAGTAAATATGAATTCAGAGTAACCTTAGAAGGTTTAATTGTTGGCGAAGTTGTAGATGAAATAAATAATCACAACCTATTGATTAGATATTATAATAGATATAAATATTCTATGATCTTAGCTAGTATTTGGTTAGTGATTTTTTTTGGATTTATGAAGTTATTATTGCCAGTAGATCTTTATTATATAATAAATTTTAAAGTTTTATTTATAAAGAAAATATTTATTATTCCAATAATAATATTTATTTTGTGGCCGCTATTTCTTTTCATATTAAAAACCATACGTTTATATTTAGAAAACAATTATTGATATAATTTTATATATTTCTTTTCAATAAATTGAAGGTTATACTTTTTACTCAATATTAAAGCACCTTTAGATATCTTATTGTAGAGGCTATCATCTTTAATTAATAATTCAATATTTTTAGCTATCAAATTAGGATTCTTGTATGCTATCAATATACAATTTTTATTATTTTCAAATATAGAAGTAGGAGTGTATTTACTTTTTGTTGTTATAACTGGTTTTCCATAAGATATAGCTTCAAGAAATGTTCCATTCCTTTCTGATACTCCATAATTGAAAGGGAGTATCACTGCAAAAGAAGTTGCTATTTTTTTTGCAATGTCCTTCCCGTTCTTTGGGTTATTTAATATTATATTACCCTCTAAATCTAAATTTTTAATTTTATCTATTATTTTTTTATGATAATTATTTGTTTCTGGATAAAGGTTTGTTAAAATATCTAGTTTAATTTCGATACGCCTATCTTTCAGTATCTTTATTGCATCTATTAAGTATTCTATTCCCTTTTTAGAATCAATAGTTCCTATATAGCAAAAATTGGCACCTTTGTTGATAGGGATTTTATAATAATTATTGGGGAATATATTTATAATACTAATCTTTTTATTAAATATTTCAAATTTCTTTAAATATTTAAAATCATTGGTATTTGTAACAATAATCTTATCAAAAAATGGAAGTACAGTTAAGTTTCTTATTCTAGCAATAGGATGTGCTTGAGAGAGTTCATGCTCTGTTATTATTTTTTGTATTTTCGGAAAATTCTTTTTTAATTTTAATCCTAATATAAAAGTATCAAATCTAAATTGATAGGCTAGAGTAGGATGTTGAAAATGAATTATATCTGGATTAATTTTCTTTATAATACCTATTACTTGATTAAAGGTTTTTATATTCCAATCTCTACTTACTCTATGTATTTTTACATTATCTATATCCTGAAGATTCTCTATTTCTGATGTAATAACGTGTATATCTAATTTATTATTTTTATTTAATTTCTCTAGTAATCTATATGAATACATTCCTACTCCACATATAGTAGGTGGAAGTGTTCCCGATATAAATACTATTTTTTTAGATTTTTTTTGTAATTCCATCAAAGAATCCTTTATATATAGCCGGTATTAATTTTAAATCTTTCCCATTAATTATAGCAATTCCTAACCAAATAAACTGCTTTATTATTAAAAAATATAAAATTTGTGATAATAAATATCTTCTTTTTAAGTTTAGTCTTGTTGCCCAAAAAGAATTTCTAATCTGGAGGTAAAATGAGAAAGGGGAGTACTTTCTTGATGTTACACTTACCTTGTGCCATATAACAGATTTTGGTTCATATATAAGTTCTCCATGAATTTCCTTTAATCTTAATGAAAGATCTACATCTTCAGAATATGCAAAAAAACTATTATTAAACCCTTTTAGTTTTTCTATTGTATGTCTGGGTATAAATAAAGCACATCCTGTAAGATAATCATTATCAATATTTGTATCTTTTAAATATTGGGGACTATATATGTTTTTATGTTTTGTAGTACCAGTCCATTTGTTATAATATCCTCCCCCAAACCATATAATATCTTTCTTTCCTTTATAATTATAAAACAGTATTTGAGGTGCAATAATAAAATCTTTATTTTTATATTTTTCTGCTGTATTAAGCAGTGGTTTTATAAAAGTTTTATCTACTTCAGTATCATTATTGATTATAAGGAGATATTTATATTTCTTGTGATTAAGAAAATATTCGATTCCTTTATTAAACCCTCCAGTGAACCCATAGTTTTTATCTAACTCTATTTGCTTTGTGTTACTATATAAATTAATATCTTTGTTGTGTAGTTTTTCTTTTTGATTTGATCCATTGTCTATTAAAAGAATATCAAAATCATCTGTACATTTATTCAAACTTTTTAATAGTTCTAATGTTACTTGTTTTTGGTTATAATTGACCGTAGTTATAAGTATTGTAGTAAAACCCATGAACTTTATTATAGCATTTTATTATGAATTTTTTAGGTAGAAGTATAATGGATGATAGTATTGAATTAACAGTAATTATATTAAATTATAAAAATCCAGAATTAACATTAAAGTGTGTTGATTTATTAATGAGTGCATTAGATAAAGCTACAATTATAAGTGAAATTATAATTGTAGATAATTCTTCTGCAGAGAGTGAAAGTTTTTTTGAAAAACATTTATCTTTTGGTGCAGACAATATAGTTTTAATAAAAAATAAAAAGAATTTAGGCTTTGCGAAAGCCAATAATCAAGGGATGAAAATTGCAAGAGGGAAGTATATCCTACTTTTAAACAATGATGTTTTTATCAAAGATAGCAATGTTATCTCTAAGGGATTAAATTATTTAAAAAGCCATTCCAATGTTGGGATATGGAGCCCAGCTTTGGTTAACAAGGATGGTATTATTCAAAAAACAACAGGAAAAATCCCTTCTCTTTTAGGATTAATAAATGAGTACTATTTTTTTAATATATTTGAGAAATATAAGAGATTCTTTAAAATATCTAAAGTAGATACTATTATCGGGGCTTTTTGGCTAATCCCTTCAAGTATAATAAAAAAAGTAGGATTGTTAGATGAAGATTATTTCTTTACGTCAGAAGACACAGATTACTGTAATAGAATTCATAAAGAGGGACTATCTATTATATATGATTCCTCAGTAAATGTTGTTCACTTAGGTGGGGCATCTCAAAATTGGAAATGGTTAAATGATCCATATTTGCATATAGGTAGAGAATTATATTTTAAAAAAAACAAGAACGGGGTAACTTTTATTTTAGCTAGATATATAATTAGATCAGGTTTATATTACAGAAGATTAATTAGTCATATTAGACATAATTAGTGTGAAATATATAGAGATAGCATGATTTATAAGTCATATTTATCAATTATGTCGTTAGCAATATTATGATATTTTCTTACTACATCTGATTTATTGCCAACTTCTTCTAACTCTTTGAGTTTTATATATGTAGCAATTCTATAAAATCCCATCATCAAAGATAAATAAAACCCTCTCCATCCGTCCTTGTATCCTTTTCTCCTTATAAATCTATTACCAAATTCTAGTGTGAAAAATTTAATAGCTTTAAATATTGAAGATTTCTCATTTTTTTCAAATTTCTGATTAGCTTCTATTGTAGTATATCTATTTAGTTTTTCTAAAAAATGATTGGTATTTATATAATTAAAATGTACTATATAGTTATTTTTTTTATATGGAATTTTATATATTTTTGCATCTTTATTAACCGATATAATGTTATGTATTAATTTTGTAGTTTTTAACATTCCCTTTTTAAAAAATCTCTCATGATAATCTAATCCAGTGTTCCAGCCTGAGTAATGTATCTCTTCACCTAGAAGGTAATTTAAATATGGTATATCTATAATGTCATACTCATCTTTTTTTGAAATTTTAATTAATTCTCTGCTCAATTCAATAGGTATTATTTCATCTGCATCAAGCATGATGATCCATTTTTTAGTAGCTTTTGATAGTGCAAATTTTCTCGCTGGATCTGCAAAACCCAAATTTCTGTATAAATAAACTGTTGCTCCATATCTTTTTGCGATCTCTACTGTTTTATCTGTGCTATGCATGTCTACTATTATAATCTCATCAACCCATTTATATACTGATCTTAAAGCATATTCTATGTTGTTTTCTTCATTATATGTATTGATTACACAAGATATATTGTTATTCTTCTTTATCATAATTTTTTGTTAATATTGATTTTATTTAAGAGAATTTTATAATATTCTTTTATAATTCTTACCCGAGATACTTCATTAAGGTTCCCTTGTATTCTATATTTGGGGTCTTTAATCTTTAATAGTTCAAGAATTATTCTTAATATAATATGATATAATCGTTTTAATTTTATTATAATGTTATTTTTTTTATAAAAACTACCTTCATTGGGTTGGGAATAGGATGATTTTTTGTGATATGCAAAAAGCTTATTGGTGCATCTCATGTATGAGCCCACTCTTTCTTCAAATATTGCGGATATATGTGATAAAGGCCCTGTAGCAGATGATGCCATACATTTATATCTATAAATATCATAGTTAAAATCTTTTTTTCTTATAAAAAAAATAGGATCACCAAAACCATAACAAAAATAAAACTTTTCATTCTCTTTTATAGAATCTTTTTTAGGGAAAAATTTCCATGATCTAGGTGCAGTAACCATAACAGAACTATCTTTATTGAGAAGATCTATTGAGTCTTTGATCCAGTCTCCCTCTTTCAGTATTATATTATCTGGATCGAAATGACATAAAAATTTTGTTTTTGTTACAAATAGGGCAACATATAAGTGGTTTGAATAGTATGGTAATTTACCAAGTACGTCATAGTTTATTTTAAATTTTTTCAGAGCTTTATCTATATAATCTTCTACAAAATAAAAATTTGTAATAATACCTTTATCTTTTAACTCTAATACTTTTTTTCCTACTTTATCTCTATCATTAACATTATTTATTATTATGTGTATTTGATCAAACTTATAATTAAATTTATTTTCAATATTCTCAAAAAAATCTTTCTGAAAAATATTTCTGTATGTTCTTTCAAATATATTAACACTTAATGTGACTTTATTCATATTTTATCTAATGCTCCCATTTGATTTATAGTATTATATAATTGTTTGTAACAATTTGCCATTCTAGGATTTGTTGGATCTAGTTCCCCTACACTTTTTGCAGCTTTTGCAAGTTTTATAAGGATATGAGCTCAGGGATAGTTTTAACTTGAAGTCCTCTGAAATTTGTGACAACACAACCAATAGCACCTGGTAATCTTGATACATTAACTGATTAATATTAATTTAAATAAGAAGAAAGATTCAAACTAAAAGAAAAATTTTTTAACTTAGGTGGAGTATGCTCTCTATATAATATACAGTCACTTAAAGATATAGAGTACAAAAAGGAATATTTAGACGAAGTTTTAGATTATTATATAAAGGTTATTTTCCTGTTATTGAAATGGAATCTTTGATTTATCATAAAAGAAGTGCTACCACTGGATTTAAAAGTGATTTTTCTAGATATTATTATATAAGGAACAGCTTATTAACTATTTATAAAAATTATACACTCTTTCTATTGATAAAATACTTGTCGTTCATCATAATTATGCAGATTGCTATGTCATTGATAGAAAGTGTACAACAATGTAGACTTTCTGTATGGATCAATTATTATTACAAAAAAGGATAATTTTTGATGTAAATTCTCTTGGGTATTATCTTGCTACATTAATAGTGTTTTTTGCAATCTCGTACTATAATATAGAATATATATGAATATAGGATTTTTCTATTTTACTAAATTTAAAAATTGGTACTTATATATTGGAAGTATAATCCTTTTTGCCTTTGTCTCTACAAGTATATGTTTTGAATATGCTACATATATATTTAATAGATACAATAATTCCGCACATAACATACCATCTCTTGTAATAAGCATAATCTTACTTATATTTATAATAATCATATTGATGTTTATTACTGCTTATTACGCTATTGTTTTATTCATAAGGTCTTCTTATCTTGCTGTTAATAATAGATATAATGATTTGAAATTTTTAGATAAAAATATGGTTGTTACTTTTTTCTTTTATCTTTTTGTATCACTAATATGCACTGTAGGAGTATATATAATATTAAGTGGATTCTCTATAATTTTTGATCCAATAGGATTAAGAATTCTAAGTGGATTTTTAAATTTCATTATAATTCTAGCATTTAGCTTGTTTATATCTTTTTATATATATTTTACTAGCTTTATGTTCCAAGAGAAAATGGAAATGGAGGTATTTATTAAAGAATTATATGTATTTAAAAATAAGAATTTTTATATATATTCTATATTTTCATTTTTACTTATTATGGGTATAAATATGGTTATCTCTATTGTTATATTTTTTATCTATTTATTAATATTTTTGATCTCAATACATTCTAGTGTAAATGTATATAATGTAGTCTCTGTTATATTCAGTCTTCCTAGTTTTCTTGTTATGTCTTTACTAGTAAGTCTTATGAGTATTACAGAACCATATATTTATACTTATTTCGTATCGAAATTTTATTTGTCTTTATCTAATGAAACTGAGAAAAATATACCTATTATAAATCAAAATGGAGAACAATAAAGAGAACAACAATTCAAACTCTATAGTATATGTATTTTTGATACTTTTATTCATATTTATTGTGGTCCTTTCAATAAATATATTTTCTGTCAAAATAAACTCTCAAAATATTAAAAAAGATATAAATTATATTCGAACAAATATAAAGAAAAACCTGAATAAAAAAAAGAATACATATTTTTATAATAAATCGGTATTTAGAAATAAAACTTATATTCAAAATTAATTATATTTATTTTTTATTAACCAATTTTACTTTACTGTATGATTGAAGAGAGAATCATCTATATGCCTTTTCCCTATATTATTTATTCTGTACCTTTAGATAATTCTATTTGAGTTTTTATCCATTTAGAATTTGAATGATTTTTTATATTTTGTCTATAACTTTTAATTATTAAGTTTATTTCATCTAATGAATTTAATAAAGTATCACCTTCAATTTTGGATTTTAATAAAGATTTATATCGTTTTAAAACTTTAAGATTTTCTTTGAATAATAATAATTTATTTTTATAGTCTTCTGGATCCATTTCTTTTTTATATTCTCCTGTATAAAATCCAAAGCATATAATGGTTTGTGCTCCCATTTTAATGATATCTTCTAATTTATCTTCTTCTGTATTATTATTTTTACTTACTATATAGTCCACAATACTAAATCCTGAATCTCTATTATATAGAATATTTGAAGGTTTATAGTCTACTGTAATATTTTTTTGATATGTCAATATAAGTAGATCTATAAAATCTTCTATTTGGCTGTCTGTTATATCCCTTATCTCTCTTAGATTCATTTTCCCAGAGTCTTTTCCATTAATTAATTCACTAATAGTAATTCCTTCTGTGCAAGAGGCTGCAATTATTTGTTCTAAATGGGAAATACCTTTCCCACTCATTAAACTTGTAATATATGTATTAATTATATCAGGAGAAGTAAATTTCCCAGTAGGGATTCTAACAGCAAACTGTCTTTCATCTAATTCTATTGCAAAGACTTCACAGGTTGATCCACTTCCTAAAAAATTAGGATGTTCTTTATGAGAATCACTCTTTTTTAATTCTTCTTGAAGTTTTTTTATTGCAGGAGTAAAAGCTGTATAATGTGCTAATAATTCTGCAAGTTCTTCCTTATCTATATCTATGTCAGTATCATCAATGTATTCAAGCAGATGTGTATTGCAGGGAGAACTAATTATTGTTTCAAATTCTAGAGATTCTGATACGGTTTCTATTCCTATCATAATTTATTTTGTTCTTTGATATTTATAATCCAATAACCTTCTAAATTCTAAAATAGTTGTAAACTCCGTTGAAACTGTTTCTGTAGGGTTGTGAGGTGGAGTATCCCTTGAGTCTTGTTGAGGAGCAGTTCTTTCTAGTAATGTGATGGAATTGGGGATTCCTTTATGTATCATTAATAAGGATCTTACTTTATTCCGAACATAGGTTTCTATCGATAATTCATTACCATTTTGTTCCAGGGTTAGTATATCTTGAATATTAACTTCTATTAATTTCTGTTCTCGTACATAAATTCCTCTTTTTGGTTGAGATATAAATTTTTTACTTTTATCTTCTACTCCTTCTATTCGTAGAAATACAAAATCTTTTTTTTCAGATATAAGAAGTCCATTTATCTCAGGTTTAAGCACTGATAGTACTGTATTTAATTCTTCTATATTTTCTCCGTGATCTATTTCTGTCATATGTTCTGTATAAATTATTTTTATGAATAAATATCTAAACTTAAAATTATAAAAATAGAGCCTTATTTATTTCAAATTCCTATTTGTATATTATACCAGACTTATAGTAAATATGAAATGTCTTGTTTATGTTCATATGTAGGTAATTTTAGAGGATTTTTGTATTTCAAGCTATATGTTATATAATTAAGTATTATATAAATATCTTAGTTTTTTAATTAAGTATTTTTAAGAATATTAAAGTCATTAAGTTGTCTCTTTCTAAACAAGTTTTTTAATTGTAATATATTTTTCTAAATATGATAAATAGTCAGAATGTTCAAGTCTATACAGTAGGGAATACAAAGAAGATTTATTCTTCATACGGTATATTAGGTTGTTTCTCTTGTCTTTTCTTTTTTCTTTTTATAATCTTTATTTTTATACTTGGAATAATTTCCTTTATTCATATGCTTTAATGCTACTTTTGAATATTTATTTTTTATATTAATCGAATCTTAATAAATATAGTTTACATTATTAGATAATTTATTAAGATGACTTATACGAGCTGTTCTGATCTATAGTTATGAAAATAATGTGGGGAATGAGCACTTGTTGAAAAATAAGTAATTTATATAAGGATATATAAATGAAAAATATTTTATCTTCTAAAATATTTATAGCGGTGTTAGCATTTATAGTGGGTGTTGCAGTTGGTTGGTTTCTTTGGTATTTGGTATATCCAAATTTACATACTAAGGGAAGGCAGGTATGGACAGGAACAGGAAGTGTAAGTAGTCCTCCCGTGAAAACTAAAACTTATACTAATAGCAATAACAATACTTACTCACATCATTCAAGTTCATCATACTATTAATCTTTTAAAAAAATCTTTTTCTATCAATATTAAGTGTATTTTATTTAGTAAAATATTAAATGTATGATATATTCTTAATATGAATATATATTTTATTGCTAATCTTTTAGGTTTCGTAGCTGGATTCTTTGGTGTAGTCATGACTATTTTTCAGGCACAGAAGATTTATAAATCACATGATATTTCAGGAGTTAGTATAGATACGTGGATTGTTGTGAATTTAACTGCAATTACGTGGTTTTCGTTTGGTATTTTGTTTAATGATCTGGCTCAAGTAATTTCTAATATAGGTGCATTTTTAGTAAGTTCATTTATTATATTTATGATAGTATACAGAGCTCCTGAACTTAAAAAATACATGTTAATTATTTTCATTCCACTTATTTATGGATTTATGTTTTTCATGACTGCTAAATTTGTAGGAATAAATAATTCATTAAATATATATGCTATTTCTCTTGCTATTCTAATTGGATTACCTCAATTATTGAAAGCCTGGAAAATATCTATTAATGGTATTTCTGTAGCTTCATGGATTACTGTAATTGTATATTCTTTATTATGGATAATACATGCTGTTATTTTAAAAGAACCTTTAGTTATAGCTGCATCTATTATCAATATTTTCTTTGCAGTAGGGATTCTTTGCATAATCTTTATTAAAACAAGAAAACTTAATTATATAGATTCTTCAATAAATATTACCAATTAGTATTATGTTCTTGTTTAAAATAGTCTTTTTATTTAGAGTATATACAAACCGCTTGACGCTAGGATTATAATGTAATATATATTTATTATCAAAACACATGAGTTCTGTTGAAGAATATAAAGCGGTTAGTGAGAAACAGAATATTCTAGATGAAAACTTTAGAGTAGATGTCCTTGGTGAAGAAAATTTCCTTAAGAAGAAAGATGATATAACTGTTGTTGTAAATAGTGAAGATGGGAATTTGAATGATTCACTTGGAGATAGGGGAATAGACTGTTTTATGCAAACAAAAAATGAAATGGAGAGAGTTCTTTTTGTTGAGTATCAAGCAATGCATATAGCCGAATTAATGCATCAACTTAGGTTAATCCATGCTTATGAATTACCTTCACTACATCCATGCTCTTCTTTTGTATCTCAAAAGAATCTCTTGCAACTTCCTAACGATGCAATGCCTGCAAGAAATGATGCAGAGCTAGAAGAGTATATAACTTCCTTAAAAGTATCTTTGAAAGAATATCGAGTCTATACTTTAGGAGAATGGGCTCCTCGTGATTTTGTGTACTCTCCTTCACAAGGATTTTTAATTATCCCTAATTTTAGATACCTTATACAAAGAGGGAGACCAATGATAAATGTTGTATCCAATATATTAAATTAATTAGTTAAAATTTTACACTATTAATAATCATTTCATTTGCCATTAATCTTTAAAGTATATTGTGTTCAGATAATTTCATTAAATATAGGATGCATAGATTTCAATATGATAAAAATGAAAGGTTAAAAATACAAAATCCAGTTCAAATACTTACTTCATTAGGTTTGAAAAAAGGTGATGTATTAGTAGATATAGGTTCTAATAACGGTTTTTTTACTATTCCTGCTGCAGAAATAGTTGGTAAAACAGGGCAAGTCTATGCAGTTGATATAGATAATATTGCAATTACGGATCTACAAGAACGATTAAAAGATAAAGGTTTTTTTAATGTAGAGACTTTTATCTCTAGTGGGGAAGATTTTAGAAAAGATGATATTAATGCAGATATAATTTTTCTAGGAACAGTACTTCATGATTTTCAAACTCCTTTTAAAGTTTTAGAAAATGCCTTTTTTATGCTTAAATCTGGTGGTAAATTAGTTAATTTTGATTGGAAAAAGAAAGAAACATTAATGGGTCCTCCTTTAGATATAAGATTTTCCGAAAAACAGGCAGAAGAAATGCTTAAAAAAGCTCACTTTACAGATATAAAAACAGAAGATATCTCAGAGAATTTTTATCAAGTAACTGGATTCAAAGATTAATTTATAAGGAGTTTATTAATTTAAAATAATCTTTATATATGTTCTTATATAAATAGTTGTAACTAGTTTTTCTTGCATTTTTTGAATAATTTTCATAATTTTGGAATATTATATCAATAGAGTTTTCTATATTGGTAGTTTTTAAATCAGTTAATATTCCATTTTTATTATTTTCTATTAAATCCTTTGCAGCATTATCCTTTCCGTTAAAACATACAACTGGGAGTCCTATATTCATTGCTTCTAAGGTTACTATAGAAAAACCTTCTCTAGAAGAGAGCATCATGAAAATTCTTGATTGTGCTATCTTTTTATATACATCTATTTCTTTTTTTACAAAACCTGCAAATTCAATATTTTTATTTTTATATTTTTCTTTATATCTCTCACTCTCTGGGCCACTTCCAATAATCAGTGTTTTTAAATTTTTATTTAGATATGAAAGGTTTAAAATTTTATCTATATTTTTAAAATCAATTATTCTTCCCGCATATACCAAGTCATATAATTTATGTTCTCTTTTAATCTTTATATCCTCAATTCCGTTAGATATTACATAAACTTTTTTATTTGTTTTCTTCGCTATTCTTTTTTTTGTGAATTGACTTACAGATACTATATTCTCTGATAAATATAATGCCAAGTTTTGAATTGTAAATCCAAGTATTCCTGTTAATTTCGAAGAATATTTTATCCAGTAATCTTTATCCCAGTATTCATGCCAAGTTATTATTACTTTTGTTTTTCTTTTTATAGTAGTTATTAATTTTATAGAAAATATATGAAAAAAAGGATTGGCTGTCGCATCTATGATGTCATAGTCATTTTTTAGTAAAAAAAAGAATAGTGAAATTGCAAAATGTATACTTAATAATATTTTTCTTTTTCCTTTTTTATTATATATTTCAGAATAGTTATTTAAAGTATGATAGTATATTTTATTTTTTTCAAATTCCTTCTCTAATCCTATTTTGTGCATTCCTATTACATGAACTTCAAAATCTTTCTTTAAATATTTAGAGAGAGCATATATTCTTTTTTCAGCTCCTCCTAGTTGATATGGATATATACAGTCATATATTAATGCAATCTTTTTCATTATATATATCATATCATATTGGTGTGACATGCAGTAGTAAGCGATATTATTAGCTATTAATTTTGAAAATATGATATTAAGTATTATAATATGCGTTATTAATTAAAACTATGACTAGCGCAGAATTGTTTTATACACCAGAGTTTGATGTGAAATATGAGGCTTATTTACCCCATGTTTCTTTATATGAATATTCTAAAATCTTTTCTAGATATAGTCTTGGGCATAAAATACAGTGTTTAGAATCGCGAAGAGTTTCTGAACATTCAAATTCTCTTGATAGAGATCCAAATTCTTTTGCTTTAGATAATCAAGAATTTGGCGTATATGATGAATCTACTTTTAATGATAGAGATTTTAGATATCGCAGAAAAATATCATCTTATCTTGAACATGAGGTGTCTAGGGAATTTATATTGGATGTTTCAGGATACATGGCATCTTCCGATAAACCAGATGAAGCCATAGAAGATATATATGATGAGTTCATGTTAATTCATGATGAATTTCAAGGATTAGATGATTTAGATATTTTGGAATTCCTTTTGTTTTATAGGAATTATCGTAACCGCACTAATATTGAGGAAAAAATAGATTTATATTCTAGACAAAAAGGTGAAATGGGTAGCCTAATAACAGATTCTATATTAAAGCATATTATTTTAGCTCAAGGATTGAGAACTATTAAAAATGATCAATTAATTAAAATTAAAGATGATATTGAAGGTTTAGCAGATGTATACCCAACTACTCCTTTATATTTAATTTCTGCATTTGCAATATATGGAAAACATCCTTATTCCGAACTACCTTTATATTATGTAGTGGGAGGAATAGATTAATTATTTGCAGTAAAACTTCCACTATCTATTGTTTTAGTATTTCCAGATGAATAATTTGTTATGGAGATTGTATATTCTCCTGACATTCCAGATGAATTTGTCTCTTCTTGGTAATTTGGTTCGTAGTTAGCTTTTTCTCCTGTGAATATTAAGCAATAATTATTATTGATTTCTTTAGCACTGGTAATTACACCATTAGATACATCAGTAGTTGTCTCTATATTTCCAATAGATCCTGTCATACTAGGGAAGGATATTCCATTTCCAGTCATAAAATTTTCACCAGTTACAGTGACAGAAGACTTGTTATTAGTATTTTGATTTTTAAATGCTGCTGCTATTTTAGGATTATTTCCTATGTCGACTACAACCGTTATCAAATTTCCATTTCCGTCAAGATAAACCTCTCCTGGGTGTAAGTTTTCAGGAATACCATTACTATTTTTCTCGCTTGTATTTACCAAATGTAAACTTTGGTTGTCGTTATTAGTTTTACCACCAGATTCTAATGAAGCTATAGTTGCCCCTGCACCTAATAATGCTAATGTAATAGCCAATCCTCTTACAACCTTTCCTCTTCGTGTTAGTCGAGACTCTTTATGGTTATTTTCCTGAATTGATTTTAAAGCTTCGTCGTTATTCATAATTAACCCTATAATATTATATCTTATAGTTTTTGTCAATAGGGATTGTTTGTGTTGGTTAAGATATGAAAAAAAAGCTATATTTCATATCTTATTCGAGTTAAGTGGTGTGATTTTTTTTGATATATTATTTTTTAAGAGAGATAATTTTTGAAAAAAGACCTGCAAATATTGTCTGAGTCCCTAATATGAAGATGGTTACTCCTGAGATTATTCTTCCTGAACTTAGTAATGATCCAGTTTTAGTCTGTATCCAGATTATATATGCATCAATTAGTATTATGATACTAAGTAATATTAATATTAATCCTAAAATTAATATTTTATTCATATCTAATTTTTGAATAAATTTTGTTACTCTGTCTTGTTGTATAAATTTTTCCATTAAAGAGTATTGTTTTGTTAAAAAACCAAATATTAAAATATTGTATCCTAATATAACTAATGTAGATGCAAGATAGAGTACATGGTAGTAGAATGTTCTTCCGAAAATTGTAAAGTGTCCAGGAGAAAGTAATATGAATATTATAATTCCTATTAGAAACAATAAAAACCCAGGATATATAAATGTAAAATTAGTACCTTGTGTTAATAAAAAAGAAAGATGTCTCCATCCATCTTTAAATGTAGATAGTTTTGCCTCAGAGCCCTTTCTTTTAGATAATGTTATTGGAACTTCTGATATTTTTAATTTCAATTTTGAAGATTTCACAACCATTTCAGATGCAAATTCCATACCTTCTGTTTGCATATCTAATTTTTTATATGCTTCTTTTTTTATTCCTCTTATTCCACAATGAGCGTCTGATATACTTGTTCCATAAAAAATATTTAAAATGAAAGTAAGTATAGGGGCACCAATCCTGTGAGATAAAGGAGAAGCTCCTTTTTCTATTTTGCCTTTTTTATATCTATCACCCATGACAAAGTCATAACCTGTTTTTAACTTTTTATATATTTTTTTTGATTCATAAAAATCATATGTGTCGTCAGCATCAGCCATAATTATATATTCTCCCTTAGCTTCTTTAAATCCTCTTTTAAGAGCATTTCCATAACCTTTATGCAATTCTTTAAATACCTGTGCACCAGATTTTTTTGCTATATCAAAAGATTTATCCGTGGAATTATTATCAATAACTATAACCTCTCCCTTAATTTTTAAATCTTTTATGGCTTTTTTTGCTTTTTTAACACATATTGCTACAGTACTTTCTTCGTTGTAACAAGGCATTATTATTGAGAGTTCTATACTTGTCTTCATATTTTTGAGATTGTATCATATTTAGCTCATATTTATAAGATTTTTCACTCTTTATGGTATTTAATTAAAAAAAGTAGAGGAATTTATAACATTTCTAATATATATATTAGATGTTATAATAAAACTCAATGGCTAAACTACTATTTGCAGGTTCTGGAGAGTTTACTGATTCTATGAATGACATAGATAGCTATCTCTGTTCTAGTATAAATTTAACTAAAATTATGATTATCCCAACTGCGGCAGGTAAGGAAAAAGATTTTCATAAATGGATAGATAATGGTATTTCTCATTTTAAAAAAATTGGAAAGGAGGCTTTCGGGGGGGATTTAATATCAAGAGAGGATTATTTTAAAGATGAATATATTGCTCTTCTTGATAAAACTAATTTTATATATTTTTCAGGTGGAGATCCTGAATATTTATTATCTTGTATTGAAAACACTCCATTTTTAGAAAAACTTTTGAGTAAATTAAAAGAGAAAGATTTTATTCTAGCAGGATCCTCAGCAGGAGCTATGATTATGGGAAGTTATACTCCTGTTAATATTTTAAATAGAATATTCTCTTCGAATAAAAAGGGGGTCTTTATTAGAGAGGCATTAGATCTAGGTCATTTTATAGTGATTCCTCACTTTAATAAAATTCCTAAAATATTAGAATTAAAATATATAAGTGAAAGAATAATAAATAGTTTACCCGATATAACTATTGTGGGAATAGATGAAGATACCGCTATATTAACTGAAAATAATACAGAATTTAAAGTGTTAGGAAAAGGGAGTGTCTATATTATTAATGGTAATGCAAAGATAATTTCATATAAAAATTATGAAATATTTAATATAAAATGAAAAAATATTTTTACATAAATCAATTCTTAATTATTCTTCTGTATATATATCTTTTTATATTTCCATACAGTTATATCCCTTTTTTTATTATTTTACTATTGATATTAATTACATTTTTATATACCGATGGTAAAATTTTAAAAAAAATTATTAATTTATTTTTTAAATATACAGAGAGTATAAGGCGAACTTTTTTTGCTACTTTTATTCCAATTTTACTTTTTATTGCATATTCTTTCCATAATTTGCTATTGTTATTCTATTTGATATCTATTTTGATACTATTATTTTACTTATTTTTGTTTATAAAGTCATTATTTATTCTAAAAAAGATAAATTTAAAGTTATCGGCAACTAATTTGCCTCAGGAAAAAAATTTAGAAAGTATATTCTCTAAATTACCCCTCAATATATTATATGTATGTAGTAAAAAAGAGGTATTTCAAGAGATTCAAGTTAGTCATACTTTAAAAGATAATATAGTAGATATTGTACATATTAATTATCCAGATATAATGATTACTGAAGTTGAAAATACATCTAAAAAGAAATATAAAAAATATTTATTTATAGACTCATCTTTTGATTATTATGATAATATTATGCAGATTTTAAAGGATAATAAAGATATTTCATTTAAATTTATTTTCAGAAATCCTTATAGATTTATGAATTTATCTTTAGTTTTATTAAAAATAGAATCCAATGATAAAAATCTTTTAAAAAGAATAAATACGTTATTTTCTGATAATCTACAAAAAGATCTAATATTTGATAATAAAAAATTATCAAAGGTATTTCATCCAATTGTCGACTCAGGGAATATAATTGATGTAGTTGAATCAAGTTCCGAAATAAATGTACCCTTAAAAATATTAGATTCTAATAAAGGTGTATTAATGGGAATTAATCGTGGTAATAGAATTTATATTTCACCTAAACATTTTTTATCACACAGTTATTTAATAGGAAAAACAGGGTCGGGTAAAAGTGTTTTTATGAGTAATATTATTATTCAAAATATAAAGAAAATGAATCCATGTATTGTAATTGATCCTCATAATATTGCGGATATAATTTTGTCAAAATTGAATAAAAAAGATTTGAAGAATGTAGTTTTGGTCGATTTTTCTGATCTTAAATATTCTATTAATCCATTAGATTTAAGTAGTAGTAAAAATCCTTATCTTTTGATAGATAATACCGTATCTATATTTAAAGATCTTTATTCTGAATTTTGGGGTCCTCAAAGTGATGATATTTTAAGAAGAAGCCTGTCGGCGCTAATTTTTTCAGAAGAAGATTATTCTATTCTAGATTTAGAAGAATTTCTTACAGATGATCATTTTAGATTAAAAGTTCTTTTTTCTGTACATGATAGAGATACTTTAGATTATTTTGATAATATTTTTTCTAAATGGGATAATAGATCTAGGTCAGAGAGAATCTCTCCTATTTTGAATAAAATAGGAAGACTAAAGTCTGATAAGTTTATATCACAATTTGTCTCTGGAAATAAAGATCTGCTAGATTTAAAAACTCTTGTAAAAGAGGGCAAAAGTGTCATTTTTTCTGTATCAAAGAAGTTTGTAGGAGAAGAGAACTCTAAATTTTTAGGATCTCTTGTTATAAATCAAATTAGGAATGTTATTCTTCAAGAAGATATTAGCAGGCATATATACTTATATATAGACGAATTCCAGAATTTTATATCAGATAACTTCTTGTTTATCTTTTCAGAATCAAGAAAATATAACTTATCAATATTTATAGCAAATCAATATATAGACCAAATAGATCAAAAGTACCTTTCTAGTATAATAGAGAATTGTTCTAATTTTTATGTAATGGATATAGGAGAAAATTCGAAGAAATATTTATCTCAAGTTCTAAAATTTGAGATACCTTCGAAAATATCTGAACATATTATTTATGCTAAAAATGGCAATAACCCTATCTATACAATTTATTCTTATGTTAAAAAGCATGGTTGACAAGTTGATACTTACAATATATTCGAAAATAGACTTTTATCCAGAAGCAATAAGGATTAAATCAGATATTGAAAATTCAGGATATCTTTGTTTTTTGCCATTTGAAGAAGGGTATAATTCTCTGCTAGTAGGTAAAAATGGGGATATTGATTATAAATTGTTATCTAAAATGAAAAATAAAAATAATTATTTAAAAAAAGAATTTGAATATATAAATTCTTCTCATGCTATTTTGCTTTTAAATTATAGTTGGAATAATATTGACGGATATATAGGCTCTAATATGTTTTTGCAAATTGGTATTGCATATATATTAAAAAAGAAAATATTTATACTAAATACTTTAAATGATTCTCAAATAGGATTAAAAAATGAAATAATGTTAATGAATCCTATTGTTCTTAAGGGAAATGTAAATAAAATAAAAAATTACCTGTTTTAGTTATGTATAGCAATATTAGTAATAAAGATTTAGAATTATTAACTTTTATAAATGAACATCCTTGCCTTTCAAGTCAGGATATAAGTCTTTTTTTCGATATTAAACTTTTTACGCTAAGAACTAGGCTAAGAGTTCTTTGTGAATATAAATTTATATCTTTTTTAACAGTGTCTAGTTTTAAGGGGTTTAAATATTATTTTTCTACCAAAAAGGGCAATAAAATGATAATAAAAGCTTCTAATAAATTTAATAAATTTGATACTTCTGAAAAAAAGCTTTTTTTACGTCATATTATTGAATCTAATGACTTTTTTATACATTTGAAGAAAATTTCATTAGATAATGGATATAATTTTTCAGATTGGGTATCGGATGTTAACACTGCCATACTATTTAAATATAATGGTTCTTCATATAAATTAATTCCAGATGGATACTGTATGTTTAAAGATATCAATATATATTTAGAGTTAGATAGATCTACTGAGTCATTTTTCAAGATATTAAGAAAAATAGAAGTATATTCTAATTTTTATCTTTCTATGGGATATAAAAAATATTTTTCTGAATTTCCTATGGTTATATTTATATTTCCTGATTTAAAAAGGGCTAAATTTATTCAAGATAAAGTAGAGGCTTATATAACGTTAAAAAAATATAAAGAGGAGCTAAATTTTTTCTATTTTTTTGATAAATTAGACTTTTATAAAAATACTGAGAAATATTTATGATATAATTTTATTATGAATAAAGAGTATGTACTAATAACAGGAGCAACTAGCGGAATAGGGTATGAATTAATGCTTCTTTTTGCCAAAAATAAATATAATTTACTCTTAGTATCCAGAAACAAAGAAAAACTTAAAAATATAAAAACAAAAATTGAAAAAAAATATAAAATCCATATTGAATATTTAGATATAGATCTATCAGAGTCTGATTCTGCAGAAAAAGTTTATTATTTTATTACAAACAATAAATTAAATATCTCAATATTAATTAATAATTCGGGGTTCGGACTAAAAGGGAAATTTGAAGAGAATGATCTTCAAAAATATGAAGAAATGGTTAATCTTAATATTTTAACATTAACTAAATTGACCTATTTGGTACTTCAAGACATGAAAAAGAGAAAGAAAGGTAAAATTTTAAATCTTGCTTCAGTAGCTGCATTTCTTCCTGGTCCATATATGAGTGTTTATTTTGCTACGAAAGCGTATGTGCTTTCGTTCTCGGAGGCTTTGTTTTTTGAAAATTCTGCTGATAATATTACTATTACAGCTTTATGTCCTGGATCTACTAAAACAAACTTTGCCTCAGTTGCAGGATTCAAAAGTAAAGATTCTTTTAATAAAAATGCAATGAGTGCTTCTCAAGTAGCTTTGATTGGATATAAAGGGTTAATGAAAGGAAAACGAGTTGTTATAGCAGGAGGGTTAAATAACTTTTCTGTATTTTTCATTAAATTTATTCCAAATCGATTAATTGGCAAAATGATTCTCAGGTTTAATAATTCAAGTTCAGCTAATTAAATCAGTTATAATCTAGTTTAGTATTATAAATTTTTAGAGTAATTTAGATTGCTCTTTGAAAAAAATTTTTACTTCATCCCAACTAACATTAGATATAAGATTGATTAAAGTATGATCATTGTCTGCCATTTCAAAAAAAGTTAAAGATTTTATGTAATGAAACTGATTAATATCATTTTCACCAAATTTTTTTGAAAATATATTAAATAGATCTGTAATTTTATAGTAATTTTTCAAAATGAAATATAAATCATAAAAATCTTTTTTTAAACCTCTGCTACCAATTGCTATTATTTTCATAAGGGCAATATCTTTTATTGAAGCTAAATAAATATTATTATATATTTCCTTTTTATCTATAAGTGGATATTGATAAAGAAAAAAACTTATTTCACACTCATTGGAAAAACCTCGTAAACTTCCTTCTGTAATTGTAACTTTCTTTAATTTAAGCACTCTATTTAGCGATTTTAATAGCATATCACTATCAAATGTATTATGAGTAAAAAAATCTAAATCATAAGAGATTCTATGTCCAATTTGCAATGAGAGAGCTGTTCCACCAGCAAGGTAAAAATTATTTATAGTTTTTATATCTTTTAGTAAGGCCAGAGCATTTTTTGCTCCGGTGTTGATTGTCTTGTCAAACATGAAATAGGATTTGAAATATTAAAATAATTTTTAAAGAAGTATGCTGTGCGCCTACTTATTTCACTAGAATGAATAATAGTATCTATAATTTCTTTATCTGAAAATAATTTTTTAATTTCTTTAAAATCTTTTAAAGTTCCTTGGTCAAGTACTCGCCCTATTATATAATTTTTATCTTTATGGATGTCTAATTCTTTAAATTTAACATCATAAAAATATCGTTCAAATTCCTTAGGTATCATAGAATCATTATAGCAAACAGGCCAGTAATACACAATTAACTATATTGTTGTTTTATATAACTTGAAACACTGATTCTTGAAATATTAAGTTTTTTTATATATACTAGGTTTCTATGAAAAGAAAAAAAGGAAGAATAAAAGAGAAATTAAAAGCAAAAGAGCAAAGAATTTCTATTAATAAGAGAAAAAGAGCTAGGTTATTAGCTGCTGAAGAAAAAAAATAGATATTTTTAATCTGCGTCTATAATAGTCCCCATTTTTTAATGTAATCAATATACCCTTTGTAAAGAAGTACTTTTCTTTTATATCCAAGTTTTTTTGTGGTTTGTCCATATAGGTGAGTAACTTTTGCTTCAGACAGAAAATAAGTGTTTATTCTATGTTTTTTCATTTTTCTGAAAAAATCCACATCATTAAAATATAAAGGAAATTGTTCATCAAAAAGTCCATATTTGTCTAAAACAGATTTTCTTATTAAGATACATGTAGCTTGAGGCTGATTAACTTCTCTTGAGTCATTATGATCCCAATAAGATAATTTATATTCACCAAAAATTTTTGATTTTTTAGTTAAATCAAAAAAACTTTTCATTACATTTATAAAAGTTGGAAAATTCCTACATGATTTTTGGATACTATTGTCTTTATTTAGTAATTGTGGTGCAGCTATAGAGTATTTTTGATTATTATCTAAGAAAACTTTTAATTTTGTGATTGCATTATCTTTGACAATAGTATCAGATCCTAAAAGTAATATATATTTACCTTTTGAATGTAAGTATCCAATATTATTAGCTTTTGCAAAGTAGGTATTTTTTTTGTTTTGGATAACTTTTAAATTTTTATACTGAAGTTCTAATTTTTTAATTTTTATACTGTCATTAGAACTATTGTTAATAAGTATTATTTCATAGGTAAAATCTAGATTTTTAATACTTTCTATACACTTTTTTGTTAGATTATATGTATTCCAATTAACTATAATTATAGATAATTCCATGATTTATTTATAAATATGATTATATTTGTTTTTTAATTTATTAATTCTGTGAAAGTATTCAAATATATCTTTTATTGAAAGTTTTGAGGCTCCCAGAGTCCTATCTTTAAACTCAATAGGTATCTCTTTTATTTTTAAATTCTTTTTATAGAAATAATAGAGTATTTCTACCTGGAAAAGATATCCATTAGATTTTATATTTCGAATTATTTCTTTATCAAAAACACTCGCTTTGATTATTTTAAATCCTGAAGTACAGTCATTGTAAGGGAGTTTTAATATTTTCTTTGTAAAAGCATTTCCGAATTTTGAATTCATTCTCCTAGAAAAGCTCCACTCCTTAGGTATACTTCCTCCTTCTGTGTACCTAGATCCAATCACTACATCATATTTGGAAGAATAGTTTATGAATTCTTTTAAATATTTAGGATCATGAGATAAATCTGCATCCATTTGAATAATATATTTTGCATGCATTTTCTCTATTGCATACAAAAATCCTCTTTTATAGGCATCTCCTAACCCTTTTTTGTCCCCTTCTATAAGATGGATATGGTTATTTCTTTTTTGAGCCTTTTTAATATAGTCTGCAGTTTTATCAGGAGATTTATCATCTACAAAAAGTATATCCACATCAAGTTTTGTTGCAAAAATCTTTTTTATAATTTTCTCTATATTGAGTCTTTCGTTATATGTAGGTATTATTATTACATATTTCACTTTATTTAGGAGTATATAAGATAATAGAACATTATAGCATTTTTATATTAAAATTGATTAATTTTATGGATATATCGAAAGGCTTTTAGATTAAAAATTTTAATGTTATACTTTCAAAAAAAACATAATTATGACAATAAAAAACTTTTTTAGTAGTATTCAGAAAAATAGTACATCCTTTTTTATAAAAAGACAAAATACTATAGTTTCAGCTGCCTTTATAATAATGGCTGTTACAGCAATTTCTAAGATTTTAGGCCTTTTTAAATTAACACTATTGGCTAATATTTTTGGATTATCACGTAGTTTAGATATTTTTTATGCAGCAGATTCTATTCCTCAAATATTTTTTAATATATTAGTTTTAGGATCTTTTAATACTGCACTTATTCCTGTAATAGGGGAGTTGGTATTTAAAAAGAAAAGTGAGACTATGTGGAAAGTATTTAATTCATTTTTAAATATATTTGCATTAATATTACTTGTAGTTGGTATATTAGGTATAATCTTTGCAAGAGAAGTAGCAGAATTATTTATTTATTTGGCAGCAGCATATAGATCTTCTACAATTCCAAACTTTAGACCTTCAGATATTACTTTAATATCTTCTTTAATGCAGATACTTTTTATATCTCCTATTATCCTGGGTATTTCATTTATATTTAGCTCTTTATTGCAAGTATATAAAAGATTTCTAGTGACTCAGGTTGCTACTGTTCTATATAATTTAGGCTTCATAATAGGAATACTATTTTTTACTCCATTTTTAGGAATCTATGGTCTTTGTTGGGGAATAGTATTAGGAAGTGTTCTTCATTTATTAGTTCAATTTCCAGTAGCAAAATATCTAGGATTTAGTTATAAAAGTGCAATTTTAGGTTTTAAGAATAAATATATAAAGGAACTATTTGTACTTTCTTTACCTAGATTTATAGGGATAGCTTTTTCTCAATTAGCATACTTTGTAGAATCTTTTATTGCTTTTGCTTTAGTTCCAGGATCTTTAACTGCATTTAATTGGGCTACTAGTTTGTATCTTTTTCCTGTAGCTGTAATAGGATGGAGTTTTGCGCAAGCATCTTTTCCTACCCTTGCCGAGGAGTCTTCTGCAAATATGTTAGAGACTTTCAAGAAAACTGTCTCGAAAACTGTAAATCAGACTTTATTTTTTGTTATTCCTATCTTTGTGGTCATCTTAATTTTAAGGCTTCCTATAGTTCGATTAATTTTAGGGCCAGGATCCAATAGTAAATTTGGATGGAATGATACAATATTAACATCTTGGATACTTTTATTTTTGTCTTTATCTATCATTGGTCAAGCGATTCTATCAATACTTATAAGAGCTTTTTATTCTTTAAAGGATACAAAAACTCCAGTTATTGTTGAAATATTGACTTTTATTTTAAATATAATATTAGCTTTATATTTTGTCCGAGTTTTTGGGAATTTCCCTGTAATATCTCCTACTATTGGGAATATATTTAATATTAATAACTATATACATTTTAATAGTAAATTTACATGGAAAGCTATTGGTGGGTTAGGATTTGCATCAGGGATAGCTGTTACACTAAATGTACTAGTATTAATATATCTTTTAGGTAAAAGGTTAAAAGGATTTTCTTTTAAAGAATTTTATCTTCCTGCTATAAAGAAACTTTCAAGTGGAGCTTTTATGTCGGTTGTAATGTATTTTGTATATAAGCTTTTGTCTACAATATTTAATACATCAAAAACTGTGGATGTTATATTTCTATTTTTGATTACTATATATATAGGTTTATCGGCATATTTTATAGCAGCCTTCGTATTAAATGATTCTGATTTAGATCTTTTAACAAGAGGAGTATATGCTTTTAGAGATATTCTTTATGGTAAAAAATTAAAAGGTATATCAGGTGTTGATGACAGTATATCTAATTCCCCAGAGAGTTAAGTATTGTACTTATCTTGCATAATAAATTATCTTTCATTACTATATTTTTTGAATCTATACTATATATTGTATTGCTTATATTGTTAATATCAATATTAAATACTTGTAGTGCAATACATTCATAATTATATTTATTATAAACTTCCGAAACCTTACGATCAGGGTTTTAAGTGAGGAGTCTATAAATATAGTGCAAATGTAAAGTATTTGTCAGCAAAGGTTATTGACAATTGCTTTATATCTCTGTTAATATTACATTTGGCAAACAAATAATTATATTGCTAAATTTATTTTATCTATATTACAAATATGTCAAATACTTTAAAAATTAAACCTATTGGAGATAAGATCGTTGTAAAGCCAATTACAGAAGAAAATACAACAAAAACAGGAATAGTAATTCCTGATACAGTATCTAAAGAGTCTCCTCAACGAGGTGAAGTAGTTGCATTGGGAACTGGAAAAAGAAATCGTAAAGGAGATGTTATCCCTTTTGTAGTAAAATTAGGAGAGATAGTTTTGTTCAAGAAATATTCTCCAACAGAATTCAAATTAGATAATGAAGATTACTTAATAATGTCAGAAGATGATGTATTAGGAATTATTCAATAAAATTAAATTTATTTTAGATATTAAAAAATTATGGCAAAAAAAGTAATATTAAACGAAGAGGCAAGAGCAAAAATTAAAGTAGGTATAGATACACTTGCTAATTCTGTAAAAATAACATTAGGCCCAAAAGGTCGATTAGTAGCTATTGGAAAGAGTTATGGGTCTCCTCAGGTAACAAAAGATGGTGTTACTGTGGCAAAAGAAATTGAATTAGAAGATCCAATTGAAAATGTAGGAGCAGCATTGATTAAAGAAGCTGCAGTAAAGACAGCTGATCTTGCGGGAGATGGAACTACTACAGCTACAATTTTAGCTCAAGCAATTATTGATGAAGGTGTAAAAAATGTTGCAGCAGGGACTAATCCTATGTCTATTAAAAGAGGAATAGATAAAGCAGTTGAATTAGTTGTTAAAAATTTAAAAGAACAAGCAAAATCTATTAAATCTACAGAAGAAATCATTCAAGTTGCAACAGTTTCAGCAAATAATGATAATGAAATTGGAACTCTTATAGGGCAGGTTATGGAAAAAGTAGGTAAGGATGGAGTTATCACAGTTGAAGAATCTAGAACAATTGAAAATGAAATAGAATTCGTAGAAGGTATGAATTTTGATAGAGGTTATGTTTCTCCTTATTTTGTTACAGATACAGAAAGGCAAGAAGCTATTTTAGAAGATCCATATATTTTACTTGCTGATGTTAAGATATCTGCTATTAAAGAATTATTACCTATTATTGAAAAAATAGTTCAATCGGGTAAAAAAGAGTTTTTGATTATTGCAGAAGACTTAGAAGGCGAAGCTTTAGCAACTTTAGTAGTTAATAAACTTAGAGGTATCATAAATGTTGCAGCTGTAAAAGCTCCAGGATTTGGAGATAGAAAGAAAGCAATGTTAGAAGATATAGCTATTCTTACAGGTGGTAATCTAATTTCTGAAGAAATTGGAAGAAAATTAGAAAATACTGAGATAGAAGATTTAGGAAAATGTAGAAGAGTTGTTATTACAAAAGATGATACTACTATTATAGATGGGGCAGGAACTAAGACTGTTATAGAAGATAGAGTTGCAAATCTAAGAAAACAGATAGAAGAAGTAACTTCTGATTATGATAAAGAAAAATTACAAGAAAGAGTTGCTAAATTTGTAGGTGGAGTTGCAGTACTTAAAGTTGGGGCAGCTACAGAAGTAGAATTAAAAGAGAAAAAAGATAGAATAGAAGATGCATTAGCAGCAACTAGAGCTGCAGTAGAAGAAGGTATTGTCGCAGGAGGAGGAGTTGCCTTGGTAGATGCTAAGATTTATTTAAATTCTGCTGAAGGAAAAAAAGGAATTGAGAAATTATCAGTAGATGAAAAAATTGGAGTAGATATCGTTAAAAGAGCATTACAAGCTCCTGCTATTCAAATAATTGATAATGCTGGAAATCCAGATGTTTCTGGACAAGCTTTAGTTAGTACCTCTGTTGGAAATGGCAAAGGATATAATGTATTTACTGGCGAGGATCAACTGGACATGATTAAAGCAGGAATTATAGATCCTGTTAAGGTTACTAGGCTTGCAATCGAGAATGCAGCTTCAGTTGCCTCAATGTATCTTACAATAGATGCAGTAATTGTAGATCTTCCTCAACCTGAGAGCTCTCCAGCACCAGATATGGGTGGTATGGGAGGAATGGGTGGAATGATGTAAAGGATCTATATCTTGAAAAAACTGACCATATTTTATATAATACTGTCAGGGAACTGACAGTATTATGAAATATATAGATAGATTACTTTACAACAAAATACCTGAATTGATAAAACCCAATAAGGTTCTCATTATATATGGACCAAGAAGAGTTGGTAAGACTTTTATTTTGAATAAATTCTTATCAGAGTATAAATATAAATATCTCTTTGTTACAGGAGATGATAGGGTTACACGTAGATTACTTGAAAATCAGAATTTAAGTGAAATAAAATCATTTATTGGGAATAATGATCTGTTTGTTATTGATGAAGCTCAGAAGGTTAAAAATATAGGAGAGATCTTAAAATTAATTGTTGATCAAATCCCCCAAATAAAAGTAATTGCGACAGGATCGTCTTCATTTGATTTATCAAATAAAGTAGGAGAGCCTTTGACAGGGAGAAGTATCACTGAAGTATTATACCCAGTAAGTCAGATTGAGTTAAAAAATCAGATTTCATATCTTGAGACAGTATCATCTTTAGAAGAGAGATTAATTTATGGTTCATATCCAGAAGTAATAACTTTAGATACAATGGATTCTAAAAGATCTTATTTGATAGAACTTACAGACTCCTATCTATTAAAAGATTTAATGGATTTAGAAAATACAAAAAGTTCTAATCTATTAATTGATTTATTGATATTAATTGCATTTCAGATAGGAAAAGAAGTTTCTCTTCAAGAACTAGGAAATCGGTTAAATATTAGTAAAAATACAGTTAGTAGATATTTATTCTTATTAGAAAAGGCTTTCGTAATAATTAACATTAGGGGTTATAGTAGTAATCTTAGGAAGGAAGTAACACAAAATTCCAGATATTACTTTTATGACAATGGTATAAGGAATGCTCTAATTAGAAATTTTAATCCAATATCACTAAGGGGTGATATTGGACAATTATGGGAAAATTTTCTTTTTATTGAACGTTTAAAAAAACAAGAATATCTTAATATATATTCGAATAATTATTTTTGGAGAACATATGATAAAAAAGAAATTGATTTAGTAGAATCAAGAGAAGGAAAATTATTTGGATATGAATTTAAATATTCAAAATCTACTATACCAACTGCAACATCAAAAGAATGGTTATCAACATATCCAAATAGTAGTCTAAATGTTGTAACGAAAGAAAACTATCTTGATTTTATAACATAATATTTAAATTTTCATGGAGTTAAACGAGATTCAAAAACAAGCAGTATCAAATATATCTTCTCCTGTAATAGTTAAGGCAGGACCAGGAACCGGTAAAACTTTTTTGATTATAGAAAAGATCAAATATCTTATTTCTAAAGGTTTTATTGAAAATAATATTCTTGCAGTTACATTTTCTAAGAAAGCATCAGAAGAGATAAAAAATAGACTTTCAGATACTCTTGGTCTTTTTAGTGAAGTTAATATAGAAACTTTTCACTCATTAGCTGAAAAGATATTAAGAGAGAACTATCAATATTTTAATCTTAAAAAAGACTTTATAGTAATGGATAGAATGGAGAGTTTTGTTTTTTTATCAAATCGTATATTTGATTTTGATATTAATCTTTTACGTCCTCTTTCAAATCCAGATAAGGAAATAGATAAAATTTTAGAATTTTTCTCAAAACTTGAAGATGAATATATATCTCCACAAGAATTTATAGATTTTAAAAATAAGGATGAATATTCAACAGAATTAGCTTATTTATATAAAGAATTTTTTACATTAAAAATAAAAGAATCTAAATTAGAATTTAATGATCTTATATATCTTTCTTTAAAACTGTTTGAAGACAAAAAAATACTTAAAAAATATCAAGATAAATTTAAATATCTCCTTGTAGATGAGTTTCAAGATACAAATTATATACAAAATCAATTTATATTAAAATTAGCATCAAATATCACAGTAGTAGGGGATAAGAATCAGTCTATATACAAATTTAGAGGAGCATCTTTGTCAAACTTTAGTTCTTTTTCTAAAGCTTTTCCTAAAAATGTGGAATATGTATTAAGTGAAAATTACAGATCATATCAGAATATAGTGGATACAGCTTATTTGTTTATGGGGGAAGAATATACCTTAAAATCTATTAAGGGGTTAAACAAAGATTCTATCAAAGTACTTAATTTCACTAAAAATATAGAAGAAATTAATTATATAAAGGATCAGATTTTAAAACTACATGATGATGGTATAAATTTTTCTGATATTGCTATCCTTTTAAGATCAAATTCATACATCAATGACTTTGCTGAAGTTCTTATAGATTCTAATATCCCTATTTATTTAAGAGGATCTAGTACTTTTGAGATTTCTTCTGAATTTAAAGATTTGGCATCTGTTGTGTATTTTTCTGAAAATCCAAATGATAATATATCTTTTTTAAGAATACTTAATATGGAGTGTTTTAGTTTTTCTCAAGAAGAATTTATAGGTTTATCTGAATTTTTAAATACGAAATTTAGAACGAATTCATATTATGAGGGATTATCTAAAATTATTGAGGGTAAAGGGGAGAATCTTGAACTAAGAACAGAGAAGATATTAAATTTTTATGCTATTTTGAAAAATCTGACAAATCCAGAAGTGGATCTAATTGATAAATTAAATGATTTTTTAGATAAAAGTTTTTATTTTGAATTTTTACATAAAAAGAATGATTCACTGGTAAGACGTTCTAATTTAGATAAATTTATTGCAATTATAGAAAGACTTTCAGAAAATGGAGTTGAGTTTTTTTCAAAATATATAAGGAATATAAATAAGATCTCATCAATGGATGATAGTTTAGATCAAGATATAAATTTTGATAGTGTTACTATCTCTACTGTACATTCAGTAAAAGGTATGGAGTTTAAGTATGTATTTATGCCTTATTTAGTTAAAGATAGATTTCCTTTGAAAAATAGAGGAGGAAATATAGATATCCCTTCTTCGCTATTACATGAGTCTATTCCAGAAGAAGAACAATTCATCGAGGAAGAAAAAAGATTGTTTTTTGTGGCTTTAACACGCGCAAAAGATATGGTATATTTATCTTTTTCTAATATTTATGATGGAAATAAAAAAACAAAAGATAAAAGTATATTTTTAGATATTATTAAAAATAAAATAGAAAAAGTAGAATCAAAAAGTGATATTAAAGTGAATAATATTCCATATTTTCTAATCCCTGATAATTCTATTCCAAAAAAATATTCATATTCACAGTTAAATTTATTTAAAACATGTCCTTTACAGTACTATTATGAATATATTCTAAGGATAAAAAAACAACCTAAATTAGTATTTGAATATGGTAATGTTATACATGATACTTTGAAGCAATATTTTCAACGAGATAGGCAAGCCCAAAATATTGATCTTTTAGAGAATATTTATAAAATGCGATGGGAGAGAGCGAATCTTTCTGTATTTAGAAATGAAGGGCATATAGAAAGTTATAAGAAGAAAGGATTAGAGTCAATTAAGAATAATATAGACCTTATAAAACCAATAGGTCTAAAAAATCTTTATGAGCTAAATGTAGATGTATCTTTAGATGGAAAATATCTTATTAATGGAAGACTAGATAGATTAGATTTTTTAGAAGATGGAGGTTTGTCAATTGTTGATTATAAAACAGGAAGTTCTACTAGTCAGGACACCAGTTCTTCAAATCTACAATTAGGGTTATATTCTATATTAGTAAAAGAAAAATTCCCAAATGATATAAAGAATTTAAAACTTCTTTTTATAGATGAAGGAAAAGAGATAAATATAGATTATCAAAAGATTAATATAGAAAAAGTAAAAGAGGAGATAATAGATTTAATAGAAAAGATAAGAGATTTAGAGGTAAAAGCCACACCTTCTTTTGCTTGTAATTACTGTGAATATAGAAGTTTATGTTATAAAATGTAAGATATATGATATTATTTAGATTATTAAAAAAGTTTTTATTTGCCTTTCTTATTCTCTTATTTGTAGTTCCTTTTGTTATATCTAATAATCAAAAATCTATTGAAGTTCATGCTGCAACTTCATGAAACTATCTAATTAAAGATATAAGTAATTATTATGTGGCTAAGGAGAATGGATCTCAATATTCTGGTAATAATTTCAATTATAAATTATAAGACTGGAAAATCACTGTCGTAAGATCCAATATTAAAAAATTTACAACTTTCAATATATGCAATGGTAGTAAAAGAAAAATTTGGAAAAGAAATTGATTCTTTAAACTTGCAATTTGTTGATGAAGGGGTTAATCTGAGTATGAATATAGAGAAATGAGATATTGATAAAAGTAGAGGAGAACTGATACAATTACTATCTTTGATGGACGAAGGTAAGATAATCGCAAATCCATCATATGTGTGTAATTTTTGTGATTATATAAATTATGTTACAAAGTATAAAAGGAAAAATATTATTAGGGTTAGCATTAATATCTTATGTGTTTGTTTTTTCAAATATATTCGTAGGTACTCCTGTATATGCAGCTAGTGGTACAATAAATATTTCTTGTGCGCAAATTAACGCAGCTTATAAGAATGCTAAATTTGATGGTCCATTATATAGTACAACTATTAATGGAGAAAAAATTAATTATGTAAATAATCGTAATGGTCATCCTAGTGGATCTTATCTTAAGCTTGGGTCTATTGATGGTAATGTAAATACTTCAACAAAAAATAGCTTTTTAAGTCCAAAATTTATTTGTGTGTTTGGTAATAATGGATCGGGGAATACTTTAACAGTGTCTAGTAGTGCTACTATATATTTGTATCCCACATATGGATCATACAATAATAATTATAATTTTTATGCAATATATCCTAAAAATAATGTTTGCTCTGCTATTGCCAATGCTATTAAAAATAATAAAAAAACCGTTGATAATAATATACACATAACTAATAATGCATTTAATCTCCCTGCTAATGCTAATAAGATAGGCCAAATAATATATAAGAATGGAAGTGTTGTTGGTGGGTGTCCTATTGCGCAATCAGACGTTAACAATAGTGCTTTGCAAATTTATATAACACCTGTTAATCAAACAGAACCAGGCAATACCTATGGAGTATATTCTTCATCTTTAATTATACCACCACCACCTTCTCATGGAGGAGCATATTCAGCGCAAAAAGCATGTGTTGGTAGTGGAATTGGAGTTGGAGCAAGTCGGAATTGTCAAATTTGTGTAAGAAAAGGAATTAATAGTGGATATAATTATGTATATACAGATTTTGGATGTATAAATACATCTATTTCTGGAGTCATAAATTTTGTATATAGATTATTTCTGGTAATAGCATTTATGATTGCACTGGCTGTTATTATATTTGCAGGGTACTTGATTATGGTATCTGGAGGAGATCCAGATCAGCTTAATAGAGGAAAGAGTCTTCTTACTAAAGCTATAATAGGGTTACTTGTTATTGTATTTGCATATGTTATGCTTACTACAATAGGAACTATATTTGGAATTAAATTTTTAGCATAAAATGAATAATATAAAATTTATAAAACCGATATTAGCTCAATGTACTGGAACTTCTTGTTCAGTATCAATTAATAGTCCTTTTGGTAATATATTAAATTCTGGTAGTATATTCTCGTCATTATTTAATCTTTTCTATTTTGTTGTAGGGATAGTATTTATTGTTATTATTATCACATCAGGAATAAGAATTATTGTATCTAATGGGAATAGAGAAAGAGTTGCAAAAGCTCAAACCACGTTGACGTATGCAGTAATAGGATTAGTATTGATAGTATTTGCAGGAATAATAATTAAAATTTTATCTACTGCATTACCTTTATTTAATGGCCTTATATAAATGAAATATATAAAAATAAATTTATTCGCATTATTGATTTTAAGTATATTATTTATTTTTTTAAATAATACACATGTATTTGCATCAAGCAATATTATTAAAAATAATACATATGAAAGATCTCAAATAATATATCCACAGACAGCATTATTCGTTCCATCCAATGGTGGGGGACCTATTCCTCCTACTACTCTAAATAGCTCAGGTGTACAAAATCCATTAGTTGGTTCTTCCTTAAATAGTCCTTCAGGGATTGTTCCTTTTATCTTCAGTATAATATTACCAATACTTTATGGTATTGTTGGAGTTATTGTACTCGGTCTATTCTCTTATGCAGGATTTTTACTTATGGTTTCTAATGGAGATACTAACAAGGTTGCTAAGGCTAAATCTGTATTGACTGGAGCTATTATAGGTGCTAGTATTATTTTACTAGCATATGTTATAAGTTTGGTATTAGTGCATACTGTATGAAGATAAGAAGTCTTTTATTTATATTCCTTTTTTTGGCATCTTTTGCTATTTTTTTTCATGTTAATAATTATGCTCAAGCAACCGGAGCAAGTTCTTGTACAACATTCGGAGGAACACTAGTAAATGGTGTGTGTACTTTTACTCCAAAGACTAATATCCCAACAACTTGTTCTACTATTGCAAGTTCAATTGGGAATATAATTGTATTACTATTTTCTGTTGCTGGATTGGCATTTTTTGTAATGTTAATTATAGCTGGAATTAAAATGACTACTGCAGGAGGGGATAAAGAAAAGATAGCTTCTGCTCAAACAGCTATTATTCATGCCATTTTAGGCATAGTTATTGTAGCTGCATCCTTTTTAATAGTAGAACTTATTTCTGGCTTATTAGGGGTAGGAGGGACACTTTTTACTGCAAATCCAATAAACTCTAATTGTACTATTAATTCAAAGTAATTTATTATGAATTTAAATCATGCATCAACTCCACATTTATATGAATTAGTAGTTTATTTTGGCAAAATAATAGGTCTTTTGTATGATTTTGTTGCTGTAGTATTATTTATAATATTAATCGTAAATGGCTTTAGATATTTATTTAGTGGTGTAAATCCAGAATTAAAGCAAAAGGCAAATAAAGGATTTATGTATGCAGTAATAGGTTTAGTTGTTATAGTTTTGGCATATATAATAATAGCCTTTATTGGAAGCTTTGTTTCTAAATCTTTCACTACAGGATTTGTAAGTGGATCTGCATTGCAATTTAATTTACAAAATGTTGCCTCAAAGTAAAAATCTTGACTAATTAACCCTATAATATACTTGACTAATGCTTGTTTTTAAGGTATTATGAGACTATCATGCGATTTAGTAAATTTTTTGAAATTGTCTATATATTTATAGCACTATTTGTTTTAGGTGCTAGTCCAATTTTTGCATCTGCTGCGTATATCCCTTATCCTGTTTTGCATTCAACTCTATCTACAAATCCTAATGGAGTTATTAATACTCTTTTTAGATTTGGGTTTATAGTCATAGGTTTGATATTTTTTTTAATTATCATAATAGCTGGTATAGAATGGATGGTTGGATCTGGAGATGAAAAGAAAAGAGACAGTGCCAAATCTAGGCTGTCAAATGCCTTTATAGGTATTGTTATTGTAGCTGGATCATTTTTAATTGTTGAAATAGTAGGGTCTTTGTTTGGGATAAGTTCTATCTTTTCTAAGAATTTATTTACAAATAATTGTCCTTCTTCTTCTGTAGGAAGTATCTGTTTAAATAAATAGTTGCATTCTTGTTAGATTTTATATATATTTTATAGTATAATAACAAGTTATATTAAGGAGGTGAGAATAAATGAAAATAATAAATAAGATTTCAGGTTTTATTTTAGCCTTAGGTGCGTTTGCATTATTTACAGTTCCTGTATTTGCTCAATCTTCATATATCCCTGGTGCAATCCAAAGTTCAACATTGTCTACAAATCCTAATGGAATAATAACATTAGTAATTAATTTTATTTTTATAATAGTAGGATTAATTTTCTTTGTAATGTTAGTAATTGGAGGAGTTCAGTGGGTAACTGCTGGAAGTGCTGAGGACAAGAGAACAGAAGCTCAAGGTAGAATAGTAAATGCTATTATAGGAGTTGCAATAGTTGCAGGTTCTTATTTGGTAGTTGAGATAGTATCTTCTCTATTAGGAATAGGTGGAATATTTGGTCAAAGTCTATTTTCCACAACAGCTTGTGCTAACGGAGGAACTGTTTGTTTGAATGGTTCTTTGAAATAATTTTGTTTTATAAAAATTTATATATCAAAAGTAAAGAAAGGAAGCTTAGTTGCTTCCTTTCTTATATTTATATTATTTAATAGAAATGCTTTTTGGCTTAGCCTGTTCTGATTTAGGAAGGGTTAAAGATAATACTCCATTTTTATATTCAGCATCAGCTTTATCACTCACTACGCTAGATGGTAGTGTGATTGATCTTGCTATGCTTTGAGTTTTAATTTCTTTTTTATAGTATTTCTTCCCTTTATCTTCTTTTTCTTCATTTGCTTCAGCCTTTATAGTTAAATTATCTCCAACTACAGTTACAGTAAAATCTGATTTTTCAAATCCTGGAGCCTTCATTTTTACAACTACATTATCATTCTCTTCATAAATATCAATTGATCCTGCTCCTGTTTGAAAAAAAGAATCTAAATCAAAATCATCTTCATCAAATACCCTAGGCATTCCCCAGTTGTATGGTGTCCATCTTGTTATTGCCATAATTTTTTCACCTCCTTTATTATCACTCTAATGTTAACTCTGATAATATTTTACAATGACTCTTTTTATTTGTCAAGACTTGTTTGCTATAATGTAATGCATGGATGATATTACTTTTATACATACCGCAGATATACACTTAGGGAGGAAATTTAATTATCTAAAAGATAAGGCTGGGGATGCTAGAGAGCATCTTTTTGAGGTATTGAAAAAAATATCTGATCTTGCTATAGAGAAAAAAGTAAAATTTATAATAATTGCAGGAGATCTTTTTGATTCTACAAATCCTGATTTATATTCTGTTGGGAAGTTTTTAAATTTTGTATCTGTTTTGGCTGGTCAAAAAATTAGAGTAGTGGTTCTCCCTGGAACTCATGACTATTTATCTGAAAATGGAATATATTCTAATAAGAATCTTTTTAATGCATATAAAAATTTATTTATCTTTAATGATCCTATTATTCGTAGTGTTACTTTCGAAGATTTATCTGTAACTTTATATGCATATCCTCCTGTAGCCAATAAGATGGATAAATCACCTATATCTGGATTTAATATGGATGATGATGTCTCTTTGTATAGAATTATAATAGCTCATGGGTCGGTTCAAATCCCAGGGAAATCAGACCCTAAAGATAGTCCAATTACTTTTGAAGAGATTGAAAGCTCAAAAGCCTCATATATAGCATTAGGACATTGGCATCAAAATTTAGATTTTACAAGAAAAGTGCCTTGTTTTTATAGTGGTTCTCCTGAATTAATTGATATTGATCAGAGTGAATCGGGATTTGTTATGTATGGTGACCTTAGTAAAGGTATATATGAGAGTATAAAGGTTGGAGATAGATATTTTGATGAATTAAGTATTCCTCTTTCAAATATACATACTCCAGAACAGTTAGTGGAAAAAATTATATCAAATGCTAATTTAAACCTTATTAGAAAAGTTGTCTTAATAGGAAAGAAGCCTAAAGAAATTGTTGGTATTAATTTTGATATTTTAAAAAAAGAGCTTTCTGCTAATTTTTATTTTTTAATAATTGAAGATAAGTCTGAATTCAGTATTGATAAATCAATAGATTATGAGTTATTGTCTCCTATTGAAAAAAGTTATATATCTAATTTAAAAGATTTAATAGAGAAAACTCAAGATAATAAAGAGAAAGAGATGTATACTGAGGCATTAGAAATTGGATATGCATTATTAAATGGGAGAAATGATATATTATGAAGATTAAAAAAATTACAGTATATAATTTCAGGCAAATTGAGAAAAAAGAATATTCTTTTAAAGATGGAATTAACGTTGTATCTGGGCCAAATGAATCTGGGAAAACAACTCTTTTTCATATTATTCTTTCAGTTTTATTTGATAACCCAAAGAAAATCAGGAAATCCCTTTTAGATACATATAGACCATGGAATAAAGATATATATCCTGTAATAGATGCTGTTTTGGAGAAGGATAATGTTGAATATAATATACATAAGGATTTTAATACTAAAAAAATAACTCTTAATGGTGAGAATTTAGAAAATTTTGATAAATTTAGTCTTGATTTTATGGGTTTAGATATAAATGTATTTAAAAAACTTTCTTGTGTATATCAAAATCAAATATCTGCAATTGAAGAAGATTCGAAAGCATTAGAAAAATCAGTATTAGATATAGTATCTTCAACTACCACAACAGGTCTAAATGTATTAGATGCAATATCAAAAGTATCTAAAAAGCTTCAAAATATGAAGTTGGGAGTAGATAGAATATCTAAGAATATTGGTATTATTAAATCTTTAGAGATTGATATAACTAATTTAGAGGAAAAACTAAAAATATTAAAAGAAGATTTTTCTTCTCATTCAACTCAAGTATCTGAGTTAGAAAAAATGAAAAAGGAAAAAGAAGATTTAGATAAAAAATTTAATGAAAATAAAATCTTTATAGATAATGTTAAAAAATCAAAAGAATTAGACACTTCGTTAAAGGAAATTACCAGTAAAATGAAAGATATAGATCTTAAAATTAATAGACTTAATAAGCTATATTCAGACTTAGATAGGGTTAAAAAAGAATTCTCTTTAAAAGAATTTGAAAATATGAATCTAATGCAAAATGAAATTCTAAATTTGAGAAATAGTATAGAATTAAGAGAGAAGGACTTAAAAGACGTATCTAGTAAGAAAGAGGAGATTGATAAAATGGGGTTAAAACCTATTAGAAAAAACTCAGCTATTGTATATATTGTGAGTATTATATTATTTGCAGGCACTATTGTGACAGCATTTTTTGGATACTATCTTGTAGTATCTATTTTTATAGATATAATTTTTATTGGATTGTATCTTAGGTTTGTTGATTATAATAGATTAGAAAATTTTGAAAATCCAGCAATAGACAGTGTTACTCAAATAGATAATGAGATAAAAGGATATAAAACTACTCTTTCAGGTATTTTGAACTCTTTTGGAGTTTCATCTATAGATGATTTTTTCAGAAAAAAAACTAGCTTCCTCTCTTCAAAAGAAGAATTATTGAAAATTGAATCTACTATTAAAGGTATTTTAGGTAAAGATACTCTTGATACTTTAGAAGGTCAGATATCTGAGTTATCTGTACAAAAAAGGGATTTAAACACTGAGCTTACTGATGAATTGAAAGATTCTATATCAATTGATCCAATTTTATTAAATAGAAAGAGGATAGAAAATGAGGAATTAGATCTAGATTTATTTTCTTTGAATGAAGAGATAATTTCTTTGGAATCTAGAATTTCTGATACTAGTGTATCAAATGAAGATATTGAGCAATTAGAAATTAACATTAAAAGTAAAAAAGAGGAGAAAGAATTTTATATAAGAAGAATGAAAATATTAGAAATTGTTGAAAAAAATCTTAAAATTGCTAAGGATAGCACTATTGAAAATATTTCTGTGGATTTAAACAAATTAGGGAGTGAGTGGATTAGTAAGATTACTGAAGGTAAATATACTAAATTAGATATAGTTAACAATGAAAAGATAAGTGTATTAGATCCTAGTATAAATAAATTTTTAAGTGCAGAAGATTTTCTTTCAACAGGATTAATGGATCAGATTTATTTGTTATCAAGGCTTTCGATTTTACATATTGTGTTAAATAATAAATCGACTATAATGATGTTTGATGATCCATTTATTAATTTTGATAAAGAAAGGTTAGATAAGACAATTGATCTTCTAAAGTATTTTTCCAAAACTAATCAAATATTCTTGTTTACATGTCATAATTTTTTTTCTGATTTGATATGATTATATTAAAGAGATTTTATATTTATATACTTTTGTTTTTTGTATTTTTACTAATTTCTGCAAAGATTTTATTAGCGCAGAGTGTAAGTACTGTTAATGGGTATAATTCTCAAATAAATCAAGATAATCAAAAAATACAGCAATTGCAACAACAGGAGACTGCCTTAAAAAACTCAATGAATTCTCAAATTTCAAATAAGAATAGTATTTTATCTAATTTATATAATATTAATTCTAATATATATACTTATGAGAATAATATAGGGAAGATAAGGACATTAATAGCCAACTTAGATTCATTAAATATAAAAAATCAACAAAAAGTTAAAAAAGATATTAAGATAAAAAATAAAATAGAAAATTCTATATATATTAATTTACAGATAAATCCGTTGTACTATATTATTTCTTCTGCAGATTTTAATAAAGCTATTGTGAATATATATCTTAATTTATCTCAATTTTCTTCATATAAGTCAAAAATATTAGCCATTAATAAGGAGATAAATAGTATAAATGTTAATCTTTCAAAACAAAAAAACTTTGAATCTCAACTTGTTGTAGAAGAAAATAGTCTTAAGCCAATACAAGAAAGTTTATATTCAAAGTTAAATAGTACTAATAATGCAATAAATAATACTAATAATTCAATAAATCAAGTTGGCGGGAAAATATCTTCATTACAGCAAGATATTCAAAAATTAAATAATTTGGAAGCTTTAGCACAAGCAAAAGCTTCTTCTCAGAATAATGCAGCTCCACCTCCAGAAGTTAATAATCCTAAGCCAGCATCTTCTGCCAATACTAGTCCGAATACTTTCCAATTTACTTCATATGGCTTCGGTAATCCTATGGGAATGTCTCAATATGGGATGTTAGGTATGGCTCAAAAAGGATATAATTATTCTCAAATTGCTACTAATTATTATCAAGGGAGCTCTTTATCTACTATATCTAATTTAGATAATACAACAGTAAATGTCCCAGGTTATGGTAATATGACATTACAGCATTATTTGGCAGGAATAGGGGAAGTCATTAATTCTTGGCCAAAACAAGCAATTGAAGCTCAAATAGTAATATCAAGAAGTTATGTCTTGTTTTACTTAGATCATTGTTCTGACTATAGTTCTTGTACACCTACAATGCCAACCTCAACAAATATTCCATCCACTGGGCCTTCTTTTCAACAGTATGATGGAGGAACTGCTAAGATGAGTGCTGTTGTAGCCACTGAAAATCAGGTATTAACATATAATGGATCATTAATAAATGCATTTTTTTCTTCTTCAAATGGAGGTTATGAAGACAGTATAGGTACAGTGGAATGTGTTTTATGGAATAATTGTAATTATAATTCTTTTTTGTCAAATTATCTTAAGGGGAAAGTAGATCAGTTTGATACTCCTAGTATAGATCCTAATTATCAATATACTAATCCTCCTATGAATACTATTCAGCTTATTAATATTGTGAATACAGCACAAGCTTTATGTGCTGGAGTAAGTTCATGTTACTTATTTAATAATAATAATGGATCTTCTTCTTTTGATAATGCTTATTCTACAGACAATAGTAATACTAATAGTAATAACTCAACAAATGATACATTTACCAATATTAATAAATTCCTTACATCAAATGGTATATCTCCTATAAATTCAATAACTAATTTTTCAATATCTACAATGGGACAAATGCCTTATAAAATAAACGTAAAAAGTCTTCATCACAATATAACTATTAATGCTGGAGTTTTTTGGTTAGCATTTCTATTAGTATCTCCTAACTATTCAAATTTTAATGATGATTTAGTAGGATTTAGATACACAGTTAGTATACAATGATATATGTAATTGATTTCTTAAATATGTTATTATTCTATTTACAATGAAGCTTGATGTTAGTATAAGTAATTATATACCTAAAAATAATAGCAAAAAAAACTTTTCACATGTTTATATGCATGTACCAGAAAGTGAGGAATTATTAGAGGTAAGAGGAAAATTGTTTTCTGCTATTAATGTTACTAGTAAAGAAGATATTGAGCTTGTAGATATAATTAATGAATTCTTAGATGATCTAGAAGCAGAATATTTTTCTGATGAAGTTTCCAGTATTGTTAATATATTAGATAAATCAATTACAGATGCATATGAAAGATTATCAAAAAAAATAGTTGAATTGAATCTTACTTCAAATGTAGATTTTAATGTAGGATGCTTTGTACTCTGGGGTGATATAGCATATATGGCAAGAATCGGGAATTCTAGTATTTGCCTATACAGAGAATCAAAATTAATGAATCTGTCTGAACATCTTCTTGCAGTAGGAACTAGTATTGTATCTACTGCAAGTGGTTATGCAAAAGATGGAGATGTTTTTTTACTTTCTACTTCAAATATAAGTCGTGAGTTATCAGATAATCAAATAAAAGAAATTTGTGAAAAAAATCAAGAAGATATTAATAAATTAGATTTAGGAGATAAGAATATATCTTTTCTGTCCATGAAAATTGAGGCTACAGGGAATGAAGTGGTAGATGAAGTGTTAAAAGAAGATACTCTTGAAGAAACCATCAATAATAGTGAATCAATCACTAATAATAATAATGATGAAGAGGTATTAGATGAAAAAAATATAAAACAAGAGACTCCTCATATGGCTGAAGATGTATTAGAAGAGGATGTTGTTAATAATCATGTAGAGGAAAAAGGAACTTTTATAAAAAATTCTCTTAATGACTTTGATCTTAAGGGGAATACAAAAAAAGCATATTCGTATATAATAGATACAACAAAAGATGCTTCTTTGAATATATATAAAAATGTTAATGAAAATATGAAAAAAGTCGATTGGGCTGGAATTTTAAAATCTACAATAACTGTAATAGTATCATTTATTCAATTGATATTTAACTCAATTATGTATTTAAAGGACAGAACTCAAAAACAGTATAAACTTAAGATTAATAGAGATTTAGTCACTTTGAAAAAGGAGAAAAATACTGTTTTTGGTATAGCCATATTTATTATTTTGATAGTAATTGTCTATTATTTTTTTTTTTAAAGAAGTAAAAAAGCCTGTAATAAACAATACAAATACATCCAGTGTCTCTTTTAATAAAATATATTCTAATATTAAATCTAATATTACTGAAATAAAAAAATCTAATTCAATATCATCTAAAGATCTAATCATAAATAATACATATGCATTAATAACTCAAGCTTATGGATTAAAGCAGTATACTCAAAAAATTAATAATGAGAAAAAGATTTTAAATTCTCTTTATTATTCTACTAATAATATTGTTCCTATAAATAATTATCAAATACTTTCAGATATAGGAATATCATATCCTACTGCACATATTACATCTATGCAAAATTTATCAGGAAAGATTTATCTTACAGATCCAAAATCTCAATATATTTATTCTATTTCTGATATTAATGAATCTACCCCAAAGATATTTTCATCTTTAAATAAAGGGATATCTATTCCTCAATATATTACATACTCAGTTACACAGAACAGTCTATATTTGTATGATTTGAATAAAGGATTATTAAGTATAGGCCTTAATGGATCTCTCTCTCCTGTAATTTCTGCTATAAATAATGCCAATATCTCATATATCCAAGCTTATGCAGGAAATATTTATCTTTTAGATAAGACTAGTGGCTCTGTATATGCAGTTAACACACACACTCTTTCTTATAGTAAAGCTTTCTCTTCAAATGCATTAAAAGGAGCCAGGTCTTTTGCAGTAGATGGTAATATATTTATTATTAATAAATATGGTAATATAGTGAGATTTTTTAATAATCAGGTAACTCCGTTTGCAGTATCTAATACTAATCCAATGGAGTATCCATTAGAGAATCTATCTTTTATATATGATAATCAATATTTGAATTATATATACCTTCTCGATCCAGAACATGATAGGATTGTTGTTTTGCAAAAGCCTGCTTCGGGATCATTAAACACAATTGATTATAAATTTGTCAAACAATATGTATATATGGGAACAGCAAATAAATCATTTTTTTCTCATATGAGTGCTATGGCATTATCTTCAAATGGGAAATATATATATATACTCTCAGGAAATAAAGTAATTAAAATGTCTATATCATGAAAAGTATTGTATCTAATAAATCAGCATTACATAACTACGAAATAATCCAAAAATATCAGGCAGGTATTGTTTTATCTGGTCATGAAGTTAAATCTATAAAAGCATCTAGGGTTAGTATTAATGAATCTTTTATTTCTGTTTTTAAAGGGGAAATATATATAAATCATATGTATGTAGCTCCAATTCCAGAGTTAGATAAACTATTTAAATATAATCCTACTAGGGTGAGGAAATTACTTTTAAATAGAAATGAAATAGAAGAAATTATAAAATATGTTGAAAAAGTAGGGTATACATCTATTCCTTTAAATATTTTTCTCAAAGATGGTAGAGTAAAGGTTCATATATCAGTAGTTAGGGGTCTTAAAAAATATGATAAACGAGAAAAAGAAAAGAAAAAAGATTCTCAAAGAGATATTGAAAGATCTCAGAATATAAAATATAAAACTTAAGCTTTACAAAATAATTAAGCTGTGATATCATATTACTATGAGCCAAGAGACGTTAAGCAACAATCCAGAGATACCTTATCAAGGTAATCTTAATAATAATGGAGTTAAATCGGATGTATTATCAGTAAATCCTAATCCAATATCTCCTGAACAGTCAAATATTAATGTTAGTTATGATATTGATAAGAAGGTTCAGGACTATAGGAAAAATAATGGTGATTCTAGTGGTGAGTCTAATCAAGGTTCAGATCACACTTCATATTGGAGAGGACTTAGAGATAGGGATATAGCTTGAACTTTTTATCAAAAATAGCCTCTATTTTATATTGTCCTGTTATCTAGTATAATTTCTGAATATGTATACTAGTTTGAATTTAAATCTTAATCATTTTAATAAATTTCCTTTTAATATAAATTCTATTCTTTTAATAGTTTTTTTTGTAATCATAGCTATAGTAGTTTTTGGTATTGTAGCTATTATAACTGCTTTTTTTCTCATTAGAGATATCAAAATATCTAAATTTATTAAAAAAAATAAATCATTGGTAACATTTGAAGTTGATCTTCCAATGGATAATGAAATTGAGATACAAGCTGCTGATCAAATGTTTAGATCATTATCAGGTATGAAGTCTCCTTCATTTTTGGATAGATTATTAGGGAATATTGATTATGTATCATTTGAAATAATAGCAACTGCAGAAATTATCAATTTTTACGTTATATCATCAAAAGATCTGTCTGATTTTATTGAAAAACAAATTCATTCAAGTTATCCTACTGCAGAGGTTAAATTAGTTGAACGTCCTGATATTTTTAAAAATGAAGCATATGTGAATTATGCAAATTTAGTTTTTTCTAAAAAATCATTTTATCCAATAAAAATTTATGGGGAAGAAATGAAAGTAGATACTATATCAAGTATTACTAGTGCTATTAGTAAATTATTGGAAGGAGAATATGCCTCATTCCAACTAGTTATTTATCCGTCTACAGGTAAATGGGTGAAAGCTGGTCATTCTTATACTAAACCATCTTCCTCAAAGAAAGATGAAGCTCCTAAGCCAGAAAGTTCAAATAAACAGTATACAAATCAAAAAATTGATGAAAAGACAAAAAATCCAGGATTTGTCACAAGTATAAGATTAGTTAGTGTAAGTAGTTCAAAAGAAAGATCTAAAGCAGTATTGACAGATATGGTTTCAAGTTTTTCTCAATTTAGTGAAGTATCTGGGAATAAATTTAAAAAATCTAAGTTAAGATATTTTAATGAAAAAGATTTTGCATTAGGATTTCTATTTTCATTTCCTTCTCTTTTTAATGAATATTTTCCAAAGGCAACCATTCTTAATACATCAGAATTAGCAACAATATTTCATTTTCCGAATAAAACTGTACAGACTCCTCATATTAATTGGTTAAACTCTAAAAGAGCGCCAGTTTCTGCAGATATTCCTACTTCTGGATTATTTCTAGGGAATGGAGTATACAGATCTACATCAAGGCCTGTATTTATAGCAGATGATGATAGGCGAAGACATATGTATGTTGTAGGTAGAACGGGAACAGGAAAATCTGTATTTCTAGAGTCATTAGTATTGCAAGACATACAAGCTGGAAAAGGAGTTGCATTCTTAGACCCTCATGGTCAAGCCGCAGAGAGTATTTTAGCCAGAATTCCTCCTGAAAGGGCAGATGATGTTATTTATTTTAATGCAGGAGATTATGATAGGCCAATGGGACTAAATATTATGGAGTTCTATTCAGAAGAAGATAAACATATGATAGTAAATTCATTTTATCATATGCTTGAAAAGCTTTTTGATCCTAATAGGCAAGGAATTACAGGACCAAGGTTAGAAAGAGCTGTTCGTAATTGTATGCTTACTGCTATGTCTAGACCTGGCAATACTTTGATTGAGGTATTTAGATTAGTATTATTAGATCAAAAATTTATAGATGAAATGCTCCCTTATGTACAAGATGATTTAGTTAGAAAATATTGGACAGAAGAAATAGCTCAAACTAGTGATTATCATAAGTCTGAAACATTAGGATATTTTGCTTCAAAATTTGATAGGTTTGTTGTAAATAAAATGATGAGGAATATTTTAGGACAGTCTAAGTCTTCTTTCAATATAAGAGAAATAATGGATAATCAAAAAATATTAATTGTTAACTTAGATAAGGGGAAAATAGGAGAAGAAAATTCTCAATTCTTAGGATTATTACTAGTCCCAAAAATACTTTCAGCTGCAATGTCCAGGTCAGATCTTCCTGAAGAACAAAGAAAAGATTTCTATTTATATGTAGATGAATTTCAAAATTTTGCAACTGAAGATTTTGCACAGATATTATCTGAGTCAAGAAAATATCGATTAAACTTGATAGTAGCTAATCAATATATTTCTCAGATGATAGAAGAAGTAAAAAATGCTGTATTTGGTAATGTGGGATCTCTCATAAGTTTTAAGGTTGGGGTCTCTGATGCAGAGTTTTTATCAAAAGAATATGAACCCATATTTAATGAACAGGACTTAGTTAATCTAGAAAACAGATTCTCTTATGTGAAAATGTTAGCTAATGGAGAAGTTCAACCTCCTTTTTCTATGCAAACAGTTATGAGTTCAATAAAGCCAGATCCTCAAATTTACGAAGCAATAAAAAAATTATCAAGATTGAAATATGGAAGAGATATTCATGATGTTGAAGATGAAATTAAATCAAGAGGATTACTAGAAAATACAGTTAATCCTTCTGCATTAGAAGATCTTTTGAAACAAAAATAGTATTTATGACGTCTCGACCAATTGAATAATTGCACTCTAGGTTGTGATTATGTTGTTGTTGTGTCATTATTTGGTACTATATGATTAAATATCTCTTTAAATAGCTCTTTCTTGTACTTGTTCATTTCTTGTGCACTCTCATAATCAGATTTAGCATATGCTATTTTATCTAAATCTTCAATAGTTAATCCTGGCTTTAAATACTCTATATACTTTTCTTTAAATGTTTCATATGGGGTATTGTAGTAACTATACTCCCTTACTGTTCTTCCCTTTTTTGATTTATGTGTTCCTGTTAAGTATCCAGATGACCTATGGAAGTTTAGATATTCATTAAAGTATTCAGATAGGTATATATTAAACTTTTCTGAGAATTCCTTCGGTATATATCCAAATCCAAAATGTTTTCTTATGATATATCCGTTCTTCATCTCTATTAGTGCATTATCATTACAATGATATGGACGTGATCTTGTACAATCTTCTATATGCAATTTATTCAGTAATGCCACTACTACATTGTTATTGTATTCTGATCCTCCATCTGAATGAAAAGCTTCTATTGGTGTCCAGTAGGATTGTAGTAATATGTCTAATATTACTCTCATGAATCTTTCTGATATTACAGGTACTGTAAATACATACTCTGTTTGAAGAGTATCATCTATCATATTAATGTAGTAGAGACCTTTTTGTTCATTGTGTGTACCAGAATGAACTGTATCTACTCTAAGATACCCTGGTATACCTTTTGCTTCCATTTTACCTATAGGTAAGAAGTGTGATTTAGTAGAATGTGTTTTTTCAAATACAATAGCTCTTCTTTTATATGCAGGGGTTAACCGTAGGTTGTTTATATGGGATTTAGATATATTAGCAAGTCTTTCAAATTCTTTTTTATGAAATATATTATACTCTCTGTCAAATAGATTACATAAAGATGAAGCAGAGATTCTTTCTGTTGCTGCATCTACCTTTACTAGTAGTATTATATCATCCCATGTATATATCTTGTGAAATGTATTTCTTTTGTATGTTTTTGATTTAAGTTTTCCATGTTTATATTTATATATCCAAAGATCTATTGTTCTATCAGATAGCCCTGTAGAATCTGCTATTATTGCTTTAATCTTAGTTTTCAGTGTCTTTTGTTCTATCCTTTTATATTTTACTTTATTAAGGAATTGTTTGACCCAGTTGATCTTTTCTGATTTAGTATCAAAAGATATTTGAGTACACTTATTTGCTTCAAATAAAGCAT
>JAJZWL010000019.1 GCA_021846685.1 bacterium
TAAGAAACCTTACTAAAGAATCTGTTAAGTCTGTTTTAGTAAAATTATCAATATAATTTATTTCTTTAACTCTTTTTTGAATATACTCAATATCATTTGCATGAAGATCTGGCAAGTCATAATACAATAGCAATGTTAAAAGCACCCTTTGCTCAAACAATGAAAAGACTTGTCCTACATCTTGTTTAAACAGGTTCTGGATTTTCTCCCCCATATAAAGATCTTCTAAAACATTATCAGACAAATTAGTTCCGAAATGAGAAAATTTTTCAGACTGTGCATATTTTACTAATACTAAATTTAATTTATCTGATATATCTTGAATATATTTATCTTGGACCTTTTTCCCAATTCTAGAGATAGAAATTGATGTATTAATAGCAGGCCTTTGACCTTTAGCAAATAAATTTTTATCAAAAAAGATTTGACCATCTGTAATCGAAATTATATTAGTAGGGATATATCCTGTTAAATCATTATTATATATAGATACAATTGGTAGTGCAGTCAAAGAACCTTTATTATTCTGTATTCTACCAGCTCTCTCTAATAAATGAGCATGTTGGGCAAATATATCTGCAGGATAAGAATCTCTACCTGGGGCTGTATTTGAAAGAAGCGAGAGTTCTCTATAACTTTTTGCATGTTCTATCAAATCATCATAAACAATAATCACATCTTTTTCTTTCTCCCAAAAATACTCTGCAATAGAACAACCTGCAAATGGAGCAAGATAAGATATTACAGGAAGAGATGTTGATTCAGCTACTACAACTACTGTATATTTCAAAGCATCTATTTCTTCTAAGTAAGAAATTATGGATAGTATCTCATCTTGCTTCTTCCCAATTATTACATATACCACTAAAGCCTTTCCATCTTGATTTTTTATAAGATCTAACACAAAACTGGTTTTACCAGTATTATTATCTCCTAATATAGCTTCTCTTTGCCCAAATGCAAGAGGGATAAGATTATCAATAGCTATGAATCCAGTTTCCATTTGTTTACTAATATCATCTTTTTGAATTATGCTATATGCATCATGAAAAACTTCCCTATGACTATCTTCTTTTATAATATTCATCTTATCCAATGGATCTCCTAGTACATTTATGATTCTGCCTAAAAAATTAAACCCTACAGGGATTTCAAATTTTTCTTTATAAAGCAAGACTATTTCTCCAGGAAGTATACTATTATTCTCAATTATCAATACTAAAGCTTCATCTTCATAAATAGATTTTACAAAACCTAATGAGTCAGATTCAAATAAAAGTATTGCTCCTATCTGCAAATTTCTAAAACCTTTCACTCTACAAGTTATATCTGTTACAGAAATAACCTGACCAATACTTACACCAGAATGAAGAATTTCTTTAAATTTAATCATTTTTCATTATATTTATAATTTTATCTAAATTTGTCTTTAATACATAGTCAAAAGAAAAATCAAAAAAACTTGATGGAGTTTGAATAACTATGCCTCCTCCTATATCTGGGTTTATTTTATACCTTATTATTATATCTTTATCTATTTTTGATTGAAAAAAATCCTTAACCTTGATTTTAATAAAATTGTCAATATCTGAATTAAATGTCAAATCTACAATCTTTACATTTTTTTTAATTTCCTCGAAGGAATCATATACAGACTTCATTTTATTCTTATCCATAAATATATCTCCATAAAGGTTGGATATAATACCTTTTAATATAGGATTCATATTTATACTAAAATTACCTTCAATATTTTCCTTTTTAGACAGAGAAAAATTATCTAAATCTTCTAAATATAAAGACAGAGACATTATAAAAATATCTAATTCTTCATAATCACTTATTTGAGAAAAAAGTTTATAATCCATTCTTTATCTCTTCTATATGTTTATTTAAAACATCAAATATATATTCTTCTTGATCTTTCAAAGAGATTGATAGACTTAATACTTCTTTTACAACTCTGGAAATAACTACAGCCGCATCTTTATTTAATGAATCAATCAAATTTTGCCTCATTTCTGTAGATTCTTTCTTTATTTGTTCTGAAAGATCAGAAAATTTTGATTTTTCTTCAGTTACCATTTCTGTTATTATCTGAGTTGTCTTGTCCTCAATTTCTTTTAAATCTTTGTCATATAAATCTAAATTCATTTTTGAGAAATTAAATAAATTATTTTGAGTTTTTTCTGATATATCTTGAAATAACATATTTAATGAATGCTCAAAATCCGAAAGTAATTTATCATAAGTACCTTTAAAATCTTCTGATTTAGTATTAAAATTATTTATAGTATTTTCTAAGTTAGTAATGAATTTTTCATTTATATCATCAATTGTATCTTCTTTAAGTTTAATATTAGTATCTAATTCTTGAATTTTCTTTTCATATATCAAAGCTACATCTTTTTCAAATTTTAATGCCAAATTGTTATATACTTCATTAACCTTATCAGAAAGTAGTTCTGCATCTTTAATTATTTTTTCTGCTTTTCTATTTGCTTCCGTAATAATATTTTCTGTTTGAGATATACCAGGATCAATATTTTGAGTTTTTTTAAAAAAATTATTTAAAAAATATATAAATAACATTATAAAAAATATTAATATTAAAACAAATATTACAATTTCTAATATAAACATATATACATATATAAACTATATATATAAATCTATCATTATGTGAGATTTTTTACAATAAAGTATATAAAAAATAAATAATTGATAGAATAAGCGATAAGGATAATATTATAAAATTCTCAATATTAGGATCAAATATCACTATCAGTATAGAAATAACATACAGAATAAAAAAATCTCGTATAAATCTTAAGAAATTTTTAAACTTACCACCCGATCTTATTTTTTCAATAAAAATTAAATATAACAAAAATATTAATTCAATTAAGAAAACTAACAGGTTAACTAAAATAACTAAAAAATTAGGGGATCTGAAGCTTTGAAATATATTTGAATTTGAATAACCTGAATATGGAAGATATGAAACATCTACATTATTTTTAATAATAATAGGATACTCTGTATATGTAGTATCTACAGCTAATATCAAATATTGCATTGGTTTATTATATTTTGAATATATATAACCATAAGTAATTCCCTTTTTGTTAGTAGGTGTTTTTGGTTGTTCTATCGTAAGATTATATTTTTTTTGAGGAGAAGAAATAAGTATATGTTGATTGATTAAAGGATGATTTTTCCCTGATTTTATAGTAATAGTAACCTTAGCTTTTTCTCCTGATACAATATGAGTAGGTTTAACCGTCATATAACTATTATTAGAAATAAGGTTAGAATAATTAGATAAAAGAGGGGTATATCCTTCTACTGTAACTGAAGTTGCATATATAGGACGTATAAATAAGAATAATATAAATATTCCAAATATTAAAAATATTATTTTTTTAGAATTTTTAAAATTATTCTCCATAATATAAATAATATAAATAGCACAATGATAGCTACAAACCAGTAAGGAATTATCCAAAAGCTAGAATTTGATTCTGTAGTCGTAATAGAATTATATCCGAAACTCACTACTAATTTCGCAGTATATTGCCCTAATAATAATCTTTTAGAATTCCATTGAGCATTAAATATTCTACTGTTCACTCCTACAGGAAGCACAATATTTCTAGATGAATTAAATGGAATTGTAGCCACTTTATTTCCAAACATATCATATATATCTATAACACCCTGAGGAACAAGATGAACATTTCCAGTATCTACAAAATTAGTTGTAAAATTTACAGGAGATTGAGAGTAAAAAGGACTATTTGCTGAAAACTTTTTTATAAATCCACTTTGATTAGAATTTCCATTAACTCTTACTAGAAGAAGAGAACCAACTGCACCAGACAATTGAACTTTTGTAGAAGAATTGGAAGTGCCATTTGTAATTTTTGCAAAAACAGATATAAAATATTCTTTTGGCAAAGCATAAGGAAGGGCTGTAATAGTCAATGGAATATCAGTAAGTTTATGAGATGGTACTGATATATTATATTGAGAATGAATTGTTAGATCTGTATCATTTATTCCTGCTTTAAATATTTTTTCAAAAGATGGTTGTCCATATTGATTAGCTGAAATAAAATTTGCATATATTATTTTTATATTTACAGGAGAAGAATTATTATCAAAAACAGTTATATTGTGAGTTATACTCTGCCCCTTATTTATAGATATGGTAGAGAGCACAGGAGACACGGTAATCCCTGACAGAGTAGCCCCTTCGTTAGACTTGTTAGTATTATTCAAAGACCCAACAAAAGAACTTCCCGCAGCGAAAGTTTTTATAGGAAGTATAGTGAGGCAGAAAACTATAATAAGACTTACAAATACAAATTTTTTCATTTTTTACGAGTTTTAAAAGTTTCCACTTGCAAGATA
>JAJZWL010000020.1 GCA_021846685.1 bacterium
AGTTCAGAGGCAGTAACAAAAATTATACTTTCTCTAAAGTGATGTGCTGGGTAGCTTTAGATAGGGGAATAAAGATTGCCAAAAAGCTAGGTCATGATGAAGTTATAGAAAGATGGTCAAAAGATAGGAACAATATAAAAGTAAATATAATGAGGTATGGTTGGAATAAAAAGGCACAAGCATTCACTCAGCATTATGGTTCAACCACTTTAGATGCAAGTCTTTTACTGATGCCCTCATTTGGCATTATAAGGTGGAAAGACAAAAGAATGTTAAGTACAATAAATGCAATAAAAAGAGAACTCTCAAAAGGACCTTTTGTGATGAGGTATAAAGATGAGGATGGATTTGGGATTCCAAAGAGTGCTTTTATAACCTGCTCATTCTGGCTTATCAATGCGTTATACAAAATAGGTAATAAGGAGGAGGCGATGGATATGTTCAACAAAGCGGTTGCATTTCAAAATCATATGGGGCTTTTTTCAGAGGATATTGATATAGATACAGGAGAATTATTGGGTAATTTTCCACAATCCTATTCACATGTTGCATTGATAAATACAATCACTATATTATCAGGTAAAAAGTAATTAGATTCAAAATTAAGCTTATTTTTAAGCTTATTTTTTTATAATATACCTTTTTATTATATTATCAGGGCCTTTCTCAATTACTATTTCAATAGCTCTTCTGTACTCTTTACTGGCTTTTTTAGATCTCCAATCATCATATTTGAAAAATCCCCCAAATCCATCTGAAAATATTTTTTCATTGAGTTTGTAAAGTATAGCACCTTCTATTATATGATATTTTGTAGATAAATTCTCATTTTCAAAATCTTTAAAGAGCTTTTTATAATTTACGAGTTTTTGATTCTGAAACAGTATATTATGTACAAGTTCATGTACGAGTATTGCTACTCCAAATTTTTTATTTTTATAAATTTTTATTGTTAATGGAACAGAAAATGAGTAGGGAGGATACTTTGACACATAAACATCAATCAAGGGTTTTTGCCAATCAAGTCCAGAAACATTTGAAATACCCTTAATCACAGCATCTGAGTTTTTTGAAAACTCCTCATCTATATTTTTTATATATTTAGCAGCTTCCTTTTGTTCTTTCCCATTATACTTTTTACCGGTTAAATCTGCTAAAGTGCTACTATATACATAAGAATAAATAAAATAAAGTTTTGGATAATTATTTTTCATCATATTACCTTAATGATATTTTTATAAAATTAAATATATTATAAATATTAAATAAAAATAGCATTCACTATAAAAATAAAAAAAGCTAAAAAAATAATTTTCATGGAAGTAAGGAAATATATTTCAATGAATCTGTACTACCTACTTTTTTAGGACTTCCATATACTACCAAATATTTATATATTTTGAGCCTCAATGCAAGATCCTTTATATTATCAAGCATTTCATCTGTGCTTTTATAATTTTTTATATTCATTGCCCTTACACCTTTGAATATTGCAAGTTTTCTTTTTACACTAGAATTTTCACATAAAGCTATTATATTACTGCGTGGTCTGAATTGTGAAAGTCTTATCGCTGTTGCTCCTGATTCTGTAGGTGCAAAAATGTACTTTATATCATGTTTTTCTGAAAGATCTTTTGACGCATGAGCTATGTAGCTATATATATCATCAGTATCGATAGGATAATAATTCTGATGTATTTCTTTTTCTGCATTATGTATTACTTTACTCATCATCTCAATGCTTTCTATAGGGTAATTTCCCATAGCAGTTTCATCACTTAGCATCACGCAGTCCGCATCTTCAAATACCGAATTTGCTACATCGTTGACTTCTGCTCTTGTTGGCATTGGGTTATTCACCATACTCATCAGCATCTGTGTGGCTACTATAACAGGCTTTCCAGCCTCTCTAGATGCTTTTATTATTTTCTTTTGTGCAGTTGGTACTGATTCAATTGGTATATCAAAGGCAAGATCTCCTCTTGCAACCATAATTCCATCCGATTCCTTTGAAATCGCTTTTATATTTTTAATAGCATACTTTCTTTCTATTTTTGATATTACAAATATATCATTGCCTACCCTCTCCCTTAAACGTTTTATGTCTTTGTCTGATTTTACAAAAGAGAGTGCGATGAAATCAAATTTATCCTTTGCAAATTTTGCTATCCTTATATCCTCTTCTGTTGGAGTTTGTTCTGTTATATCCGATCCTATAAGATTCAACCCTTTCCTACTACTTATAACACCATCGTTTATCACTTTAGCGGTAACGATATCATCTTTTATATTTTCAACTTTCATCTTTAGATATCCATCCCCTATAGAAATGTACATGCCATTTTTGCAATCATCACTTATGTATTTGTAAGCTACAGGTATAATGTTTTTATCAATTTTATTCTTCTCATAAGAAAGTTTTATTACATCTCCTTTTTTTACTATTATTGGATTTTTTAGTACACTAAGCCTTATTTTAGGTCCTGGTAAGTCTGCAAGCAATGATACCTCCTTACCTACAAGCTTTTCAGTTTCCTTTATATAAGATATATATTTTTCTGCTTGCTCCTCATTTGTATGTGAAAAGTTTATCCTTATAATGTCCGCGTATTTTATTATTTTTGCCAATTTATACTTATCCTCTATTGCAGGTCCGAAAGTTGCCAATATTTTAGTTTTCATAATAACCCCTTTGAATATATAATTATTTAAACTTGTAATTTGGATTAATTTTTAAACGAACTTAAAGTATTTTTGATTTTAATAATATCTGGTTTCAAATCCTAAGTCTTATTACTCAAAAGATAAAATGGATGAAAGTATATTGTCACAGGTATACCATTATAATTAAATTTTAAACCTTCTTTTATTCCAGAATCTATATCTTTGGTTGAATTTATTAATTTTTATAATCCATATCTCCAAGGCAGAGTATAGCTTTAGGTTTAATATATTTAACCTCTTTTTCCAATATAGGTTTCCAGTATTCAATCTCTTCATTTGTAGGTTTATATAAAATAAATAAAATATTGTGGCAAAAATCATTAATTGAAACGCTTATTTAAAAGAAGAATTATTTTCTAATAAATTATAAGATTTATTAAGAATATACCAAATAAAATAAATAATAAGTTTACTCATAAACGATTTCATTAAATTTTTCTTTTATTCTTACTTTTATTCATAAGTTCATTGAATAATGGATTTACTTTATCAATATAAAATTTTTTCAATTTCTTTTTATCAATTTTGTATTTAATTTTTTTAGAAGCTAAATTAGCTATTGTTTCAGGTATTAATTTAACATCCCTTACTATGGATAATTCTTTTACCTCTTTTGGTATTGGTGTATAATTAGGTAGTATTGGAGGAGTTCCAAGAGTTGCACTTTCAATTGCGATAACATTCAACCCTTCACGTTCACTCATATTTAAAAGGCAAAGTGATTTGCTTAATGCATTATAAAGTTGCATCTTATTCACATAAGGCTTTCTCATCTTTATGAAAGGATACGCTGATATAAAACTATGGATATGTTTCTCTTCTGGTCCATTACCTATTATAACGCCTTTAATCTTTGGATTTAAAGAATGAGCCTTTGAAACTGCATCAATCCATAGATCTAATCTTTTCTCTTTTATTAATCTGCCTGCATAGATAACTGTTGTATCCCTTTTAAATGGCTTAAACTTTGTTTTTGAGTTTATAATGGGAGATAATATTCTAATTTTATTCTTATCTATGCCAATTGAAATTAAATCATTCGCAGTAACTGATGAATTTGCAACATAATAATCAGCACCTCGCATCGCATTTATCGCGTAATGATATCCCGCGGTTCCCTTTAAAGTTCCAATATAACTTTTCCAATATTTTAAATTCCATACTTCAGCAACATCAAGTGCAAGTATACAATTATGTGATTTGCAGTAAGATTTCACAGATTTAAGATGCAAATAAGGAAAGGTGTTTGCATATACGAAATCAAAATCATAATTCTTAAGAATTTTAGGCAATGACCTTGCGAACTTCATTGCCAATTTCATAGACCTGCTGCCTTTAGCTGTATAAAGTTCTTTTGAAGAAGCTTTTGCAACAGTAATATAA
>JAJZWL010000021.1 GCA_021846685.1 bacterium
AAGAGTTCTTAATATGGCAGATGGATGTCTTTTAATAGTAGATGCTCAAGAAGGACCTATGCCTCAGACTAGATTTGTCCTTAAAAAAGCTCTTGAAATGGATAAAAAAATTATTGTAGTAATAAATAAGATTGATAAAAAGTTTGCAGATATAGATAAAACGCTTTCTCGTATTTATGATCTTTTTTTAGAATTAGCTGTAAATGAGAATCAACTAGAATTTCCAATATATTATGCAATTGCAAGAGAAGGTAAGGTATATGATAAACTTCCTGATTCATTTGATACTTCTTCAGATGTATCTATATTGTTTGATGGCATTATAAAATATATTCCATCTCCTGATTATCTAGTAGATTTACCTTTTTTAATGCAAGTATCTTCAATTGAATATGATAATTATCTTGGTCAATTAGTAATTGGTAAAATATTACAAGGTATAGTTAAGGTTGGAGAAGGTTTAAATGTTTTAGATGAGAAGGGTAATATTACGAAATTTAAAGTTGTAAAGCTTTTAGAAAACAGAGGAGGAACAAAAAAAGAGGAAGTACAAGAGGCTATTTCAGGTGATATAGTAACAATAATAGGGGCAAGTGAAGTAAAGGTTGGGGATACAGTATCGGCTTTGTCTGAGAATAAACGTTTACCTGATATCAAGATACAATCACCTTCTGTAAAAGTAGCTTTTGAAGCAAATACATCTCCTTTAGTCGGAAGAGAAGGAGAATTTGTTACGTCAAGAAAGCTTTTAGAAAGATTAAAAAAGGAAATGGAGAAAAATGTAGCTATGAAATTAGATATACAAGGTGAGAGTTATCTTATTTCCGGAAGGGGAGAATTACATATTTCAATATTAGTAGAAACTCTAAGACGTGAAGGTTATGAATTTCAAATTTCCAAACCTGAAGCTATTGAACAAGTTATAGATGGAAAGGTATTTGATTCAAGAGAAGAGCTCATAATAGATACTCCTAAAGAGTATATAGGAGATATTACAAGTGAGCTTTCAAAAAGATTAGCAGAATTAGTAAATATGGTAGAAGAGGGAGATAATAGAGTAAGATTTTATTACAATATTTTGACAAAGAATTTATTTGGGCTTAGGAATGAACTTGTAAATAAAACAAAAGGTATGGCGGTATTGAATCATAATTTTTTAGATTTTACACCAACCTCTGCAGGATTTATATCTGAAAGAAATGGAGTCTTAATATCAAATGATAGGGGAATTGCCACTTCATATGCACTGAATAATGCACAAGACAGAGGGGATTTATTTATATCTCCAGGTATTGAAGTTTATGAAGGTATGATATTGGGGATTAATAAATATAAGCAGGATATGGATGTTAATGTTATAAGAGAAAAACATGCTACGAATATGCATACTGAGAAAACTGATGAGAGTATAGTTTTATATCCTCCAATTCCTCTTACAATAGAATATGGTATGAATTTTATTGAGGATGATGAATATATGGAGATTACCCCTAAAAATATAAGATTAAGGAAGAAAATCCTTAGTAAGTCTTTAAGGTCTAGAAACAAATCCAAATAAAGAATATTTAGTTTTATTAAATTTATCTATATAATGTAAGGTATGAGTATTATAATATATATTATATTAGGAATAATCCTGGGATTTATTTTTTATAGGCAATATAAAGTAAAAGGAGGATTATATATTTATATAATTACAGGAATGATAGGTGCTCTATTGGGAGAACTATTCTCTTCTGCTTTTATACAAAATAATATATTTTTAAATTTAGTATTTTCTGTTATATTTGCTAGTATTCTACTTTATTTATTTAAAATTGCAGTTAATAAGACAAAATAATTATGAGAAATTTTCCAGAAGGGTTTAAATGGGGCGTTGCTACTTCTTCTTATCAAATAGAAGGGGGAAATACTAATTCAGATTGGACTTTATGGGAAGAAAAGATGGGTTACGAAAAAGCAGGAGATGCATGTAATTCATATAAAAAATATATAGAGGATATTGAGATTTTAAAATCACTAAATGTTAATGCATATCGATTTTCAATTGAATGGTCAAGGATAGAACCTAATGAGGGAGAATGGAATTTAGAGGCAATTGAGCATTATAAAGATCTTATAAGGAGACTTAAGGCAGAGGGAATTGAACCTTTTGTTACCTTGTTTCATTACACACTTCCTTTATGGGTATCAAAAAGCAAAGGGTTTGAAAATAAAAAAAATATTCAGTATTTTAAAAGGTATACTGAATTTGTAGTTGAGAATTTAGGTTCTGAGGTAAACTTCTGGATTACAGTGAATGAACCTACTATATATGCCACTTTAGGCTATATTACTAAAATTTGGCCACCTGGAAAGAAAAATATATTTAAATATTTCTCTGTAATAAGAAATTTAGAAATTGCACATATACAAGCATATAAAAAAATAAATGAATTATATAAAAAGTATGGATGGAGTAAGCCATCTGTTTCTATTGCACAGAATAATACAGATCTTGTTGCAGGAGATATACCATCAAAAATATATGTATTTGTAATGAAATATATATTTAATTATTCATTTTTAAATAAAACACATAATTATTTAGATTTTATAGGATTAAATGTTTATTTTTATACAAAAGTAGTGTTTGATCCTTTTGCTAAATCAAATAAAACTGGTTTATTATTCAGGACAGTTTCAAACGATAATCTTAGGAAACAAGATATTGTTAATTGGGATATAAATCCAAAATCAATGTATAATTTAGTAACTGATATACACACTAGATATAAGAAAGATATTTATATTACAGAAAATGGATTATCAGATACTAAAGATAAATTTAGATATGACTATATTAAATCTAATTTAGAATATCTTTTGAAAGCTATAGATGAAGGTGCTCATGTAAAGGGGTATTTTTATTGGAGTATGATTGATAATTTTGAATGGGCAGAAGGATATAAACCTAAATTCGGTCTTTCTTTTATAAATTCTAAAGGAAAAAGAATTTTAAAACAAAGTGGTATTAAGTATTCTAGGATTGCTCAAAATAATTCATTGTAAGGTATATAATAGAAGTTCATGAAAATAGCAGATTTGCATATACATTCAAAATTATCTGATGGAGTTCGTTCCCCTGAGGATATAGTAGATTTTGTCGAGAAAAAAGGAATCTTAGATAAAATGTATATAACAGATCATGATAATATAGAAGGCTCTTTAAGAGGAAAAGAACATGCACTTTCAAGGAAATATAATATAGAGGTTGGTATAGGTTCAGAAATATCTACAAAAGATTGCCACTTAGTAGCATTAGATATTAAGAAAGATATAAAGAAAGGAATGGGTGTTGTTGATACTGCAAAAGAAATTGTAGATCAAGGGGGGTTTCCTATATTAGCCCATCCTATGAATCCTTTTTTAAAAATGGTTCATATTTCAGGGAATAAAATAGTCGAGTTATTATTAAAAGAGAATGTTCCATTTGCTATTGAGGTTAATGGGTCTTTAAATTATCAGACAATTCCATATAAGAATGGGAAAATACTAAATAAATCATCATCTATATCAAGAACTAATCTTTTAGCAATTCATCTTGCAGATCAGAATAATATTCCTATTATAGGGGCCTCAGATGCACATATGTTGAGAGTTATAGGAAGTGCATATACTCTATATGAAACTAATTTAATAGATGATATAAAGGAAGATAAAGTTGCTTATGGTTTTATTTTTACAAATAGGAAGGATGGAGTTCCTTATCTTATATATCATACTCTTGTCCCAATAAAAACAAGGTATAGAAAAAGAATATCAAGAATTATTCCTAAGGTAAAAAATAAAAAGATTTAAATTTGAAAATGTTGTGAGATATGAAAGATACA
>JAJZWL010000022.1 GCA_021846685.1 bacterium
CAAGATGTATTTAAAAAATTAAAACTTAAATAATACCTATAAAACAATAAAAAAAATTAGACCATAACCTATATAAATATAGTATATGTCTTCATATTTTGATATAATAGCATTGTTCTTTTAAAATTGATTACAAAGAAAGGAAAGGTAGGAGTTTGTAATGTCTAATAAATATAAGATTATTGCAGTATTTATGATCTTTATAATCTCAGCATTTGGTGCATTGAATCTATATAACAACCTAAACTTAGGTGGATGGACGATTGTAGGTTCACACTCAGCTAAAGTGAATAAAGAATTTAAATATGTAGATACAATTGAAGTTTTGATTCCTCAAAAAGAGAATTTAAATTTTGTAGAAGGAGTTATTAATAAATTTCCACTTACAAGTATAAATCCTCCCATATACAGGAACAAAGAAGCTTTACTTACATACAAAGGAGTATTTAAAAATCAAAATACATCTTTAAAAATTGATAATGCACTTCACACTGCACTTAAAGGAAAGGCAGAACTATCGGGAGTTCCTGTACTTGAATCTGATGCTCTTTCACAAATCAGTAAAGATACTGTGATACCAGGAGCATTAGCCATTATCCTTGTAGCAATATTTGCTATATTCATAATGGGAAGTATATCAGCTGCTGTAATCTCTCTTTCCACAGGAATTATGGGTATTATATTCGCACTAGGTTTTCTAGAAATAATGTCACTTTTTGGATTGCAAATATCCAATTTAGTAATATCTATTGTAGCTGTTATGGCACTAGCCCTAGGATTTGATCACCCTTTAATTCTAATATCAAGATTTAGAGAAACAAATGATATGAAAAATACCACGAGAAAATATTTTAGAAAGGTAGTAGTTTTCTCTCTTGGAACTTTAGCAATAATTACTATTCCTCCAATAATAGAAGAAAAGCAACTTATTATACAGTCTGTTGTTCTTGCAGTTCTTGGAAGTACAATAGGAGTTCTTGCTGTTCTTTATCTATGGACTATTCCATTAATGGAAATATTGGAAAATAGGATCAAGGTTAAAAGATTTTCTTTCTCAAAGAAATTTGAAGTAAAATCTAAGTCTTTAAAATTCACGATTCCTGCTATTATAGTAATAATCCTTCCTGCAATATATTTAATACGAAATCTTTCTCTTGAAATTCCTCTTGCGAATAAAAGTGAAGATCCAGTAAAAGATATTGCATTGGCAAGAAATATTATTACATTGTTTGGAAAATCTGTATCTTTGTACACTATATCTTTAACACATTTGAGTCTTAAAGAAGAAATGATTGCAATAAAAGATTTCCATGCAAAAATAGTAGGACAGGGAATGGCCTTAATAGCAAGTAATATACAACCTTTAAAGCAAGGAGGGTTAATAAGAGAAATCCAGAGCAAACTACCAGGAGCATATATAGGAGGAGCAGGATCTGTAGTCTCAACTTTTGATCAAGTTGTAATTCACAGCTATGAATATATAGGATTAGTCGCAATACTATTCTTTATACTTATATTCATATATATCAAAAACTTCCTAAATGTTAATGTAGTAAAATCGATCCAGGTTTCATTCCTACTAGTAGTAATGTCTTCTATTATCATAGCAGGAGCTCTAGGACTTTCAGATATCTTATCGAGATTAGCAGGTTATACAGTATATAATGTAGTTGATCCTTTTATAGCTATAATTATAGCAATTGGATTAACTATCGACTATACAGTAATGACCATCTATTCTCTTAAAGAATATGGATATGACAAAGGTCTAAAATACTCTTCTCCGGTAATAAGAGGCGCGGCATTCGTTATGGGACTAGTTTTCTTTGCATTTAGCATATCATCCAATAATCCTGCGATATGGCAATTAACCTTACCGCTATTTTTTGTGGTGATTATAGATGCATTTTGGCTTCGACCATACATACTTGTTCCTGTAATCAAGAAAATTAGAACCTTCAATTAAATTGTAAAAGTTATTTTGTGTCAAAACAAAATCCTTTTCATGAAATTGAAGAACAAAGACGAATGGAAGAGAGAATGCTCTTGAAAGTATAGCTTTTTAGCTTATCAATCTTTCAAGACGCATCCTCTCTCCATTCTCACCCCAATTAATATATCCCAAAACTTAATTATTAAATTAATTAAAGATAGTTTATATTTAAAATTTAAAAATCAATTACTAGAGAATAGTCTAAATGGAGATTATATCTCAAAAAGATATTAATTCTAATTTAATAGACAAATTATAGATATATGTATTGAAAATCAAGGGTATTTATATACTTTACGTTTAGCAATTCAACATCCTAAAATTTCCAAATTAAGCTTAAAAAAATTACTTGACTCAGGACTTATTGCATATGATAATGATATCAATGATAAATACGGTAAGATTATAAAAAATAGATTAAATATATTATGAATAAAAATAATTTAAAATCAGAATTAATAAAAATTGACAAGAAAAGATTAAAAATAAGAAAATCTTATAAAAGTAAACTTCACCACAAAATAAATATTAAATTAAAAAATTCTTCTGATTATATCTTCTTCCCAAAGATATTAATAAGTAAGAATAATGAACAATTACGATATGGCCTGTCATGGCATTATAATGGGTTCATTATTAAAGTTGATTCTTTGGTTATGGAAGTAGATCCAGGTGTAAATTTTTTATTAAGATTAACAGAGAGTAAATATAATATCACTAATATAAATAAACTATATATATCTCATTTACATATAGATCATTCTGCAGATGCTAATACACTCATGGAATATCTAATAAGATCAAATTCTAATATAGAAATATTTGCACCACAATCCGTATATGAAACTAATACTATTAGTAAATTTCATTCTGGAGAAAAAATATCATTTAATAATATCCAGTCTCAGAGTATAGATGAAAATACTAAATTAAAATTTAATAACATAAATATAAATTTTTTTCCTTTATTTCACGGAGTAGAGTGTTATGGGTTTAATATAAAATATAAAGATAAACTTATTTCATATATTTCAGATACTGGTTATTCTAGAGAGATTAAAGTTAAAAATAAAATAATGAAAATAAGTGAAATAAAAAAGTCTATAGGTGCTGATGAGATAATATTAAAAAACGAAACCATAAAAAAAGAAGTACAACATTCAGATATTATAATTTGTAACATTGATAGTTTTCAATATAATAAAAATTCTAAAACACATCTTTCTGTACTCGATCTATTAGATATATTAAAAGATTCAAATTGTAAAAAATTAATATTATCTCATATTAATCCTATGGGAGAAATCCTCTATGAAGAATGGGGGAAGAAAATATCTAAATATATAAAAAATGAAACAAACATAAATACATTTTGTTCTAATAATAATGGTTTGAAAATAATTTTAGATTGAGAGTTATTACCATATTCATTGACAGCATCAGTAATTTGTATCTTTAAATTATTCTTTCAAATCAATATAAAAATAGGAATTTGCCATGCATGGCAATGCATAAAATTTCATAATGTGTTATATATAGTAACAGCATATGAATAGTATTAAGAATATAGTCAAAATAGGTTCTATAGTATATACTGAAAAAAATAATATTAAGTATAAATTTGTCATTGTAAATGAAAACCCAGATCCTTTATCTGGAAAAATAACAAAAACTTCACCTGTTGGGTCGCTATTACTTGGGAAAAAAGAAAATGATATCATAAC
>JAJZWL010000023.1 GCA_021846685.1 bacterium
TTGAAATGCTTAGTAGTTATCGGGAATTGGGGTATTCCATAAAATGAATAAATACTATAAAAAATAAGAAAGTGGTTTTATTCTCTATTTTATAGACTCAGTACTTAAAACTCTGAACCGTAAGGTCATGGAAAGTTTATATTAAAACTTATGAAATTTTCTTGACAAAACATCCAACTTATCCTGCAAATATAGGCTAAACGAAACTTTACGCGTATAGTTTCGTTGACACGACGAAACTATTGGTGTATAGTATAATTTACTATGGATATGAAGGAATTATTTATAAAAATAATAAGCAGTTTTCATACAACTGAACTCCCAGAAATAATACCTAGAGATGTTAGTATTCCTGTAGATTCCGGTGCCGTAATAGCTGTTATAGGGGCTAGAAGATCAGGGAAGACGTATGTTATTTTAGATATAATTAAAAAATTAATAAAATCAGGTATTTCAAAAAAATATATAATATATATAAATTTTGAAGATGAAAGATTGGAATATATAAGGTCTGCAGACTTAGATAATATTCTGCAGGCATATCAACAGATTTATCCTAAAAATAAAATGTCGGATACATACTTTTTTTTAGATGAAATTCAAAATGTTAAGGGGTGGGAAAAATTTGTACGTAGAATACATGAATCTGTGTCTAAAAAAATTTTCATTACAGGCTCAAACTCAAAATTTTTAGGATCAGAAATTGCTACAGAATTAGGTGGAAGATCATTGCCTTACGAAGTATATCCCCTTTCATTTAAAGAATATCTTTTATTTAAAAATATCCCATATAATCGTAATAGTATTTATTCTTCATCCGAAAGAGCAATGATAAATAATGCGTTTGAAGAATACCTTTTATTTGGTGGTTTTCCTGAAGTTGTAATGCGAAGAGAAATTGAGAAAATTGCAACTTTACAAAATTATTTTAATGTTATGATTACTACAGATCTTATACGAAGGTACAACTTAGAAAGTGATAGTATTATTAGATTTTTTGTTAAACAAATCATTAATTCTAATGCAAAGGAATTTTCAATTAATAAAATATACAATTCTTTTAGATTAGTTGGTTATAAAATAGGAAATAATACTCTATACAATTATTTGGATTATGTTAAAGCAATTTATCTAGTATTTGTACTAAATAAATACGAAACAAATTTACGATTAAAAGAGCAAGGAAGTAAAAAAATATATTCTATAGATAGCGGATTATATAATGCTGTTAATATAAATGAATTTGATGATAAAAGTAAATTATTAGAAAATGTAATATTTCTTCATTTATTTGTAAAGTACAATAAAGAAGTTTCATTCTATAAAGATGAATATAGTGAATGTGATTTTATTTTGAGTAAGAATAATAAAGTTCAGAAAGCAATACAGGTATCTTATTCAATTGTTAAAGAAGATACTAGAAAACGTGAAATAACTGGATTAGTGAGAGCATGCAAAGCATTGAAATTGAGTAATGGAACAATCATAACCTATGGTACAGATGAGTCTTCAGTTGAAAGCGAAGGTATAACTATAGATGTAGTGTCTGCTCCAAAATATTTATTATTATCTTAATGTTTAAGAGATACTAATAAAAAATCGTTTTTTAGGATATTCAAACCGAAAGGCATTATAAACATTTGTATGAACAAATGACTAATTACTAGGTGAGTTCAGTATGTATAATGCAAGATTTACGTCAAGAAAAAAAATACTTCTTTATTTTTGATATAATAAAATTATGCAAAGAATCAAAGCGGAAAACGCTGAAAATATAAGATCATATTTTCAAACAGCAGCTGAGATTGCTGGTATGGCTACTTGCCAACGTACTCATTGTGGGTCTGTTATTGTCAAAAATGATGAGATAATTGGTCGGGGCTATAATAGTCCACCACTTGAAGATGAAAATAACAGAACCTGTAACGTTGCTTGGGACTACACTAAAAAACCAAAATATGACAAAACTTGCTGTATACACGCAGAATGGAGAGCGATAATAGATGCTTTTAAGAAGAATAGTGATAAAGTATCTGGTTCTCGATTGTACTTTATGAGGATCGATGAATCAGGTAATTTTACTGATGCTGGTGATCCTTACTGCACTGTCTGTAGCCGAATAGCTATGGAAGCCGGAATTGCCGAATTCGCCTTATGGAATAACGAAGGAGCTGATATATATAAAGTAGATGAATACGATATTCAGTCTTATCAGTATTATAAGATTTCAACTAAGTAAGTATTATCACCAAGCTTGGGATGTAGAACGCAAGATTTACAAGAAGTAAATACTGCGCTTACTTCTTGTAATTGATATTATAGGCAGCAATATGGGAAATTGTGATGCTAAGTTATAGGCTTAATTAGTCTATGTTAAGCATACAGAAAACTAACGAAAAACATATCCTGTCTAGTAATTAGCTTTTTTGACCTTTTCCTATTCAGTTTCAGTCTTTTCTAATCTAATTGAATAATAACCCTGAAATTAAATTGAGAAATATGAGTTTAGTCTTGTAAAAAGTATATCATTTTCTTTATTAATTTTCTGATTTATGATATATTGACCTTTATGGATGAGAATAAATCTGATTTTAAAATTCGTAATGTAGCAGTTATTGCTCATGTTGATCATGGAAAAACTACTCTTGTAGATAGTTTTTTGAAAAAATCTAATATATACAGAGATAATGAGAAGATCATGAATGAAACTCTCATTATGGATAATGGAGATCTTGAAAAAGAAAGAGGAATTACAATTACTTCTAAAAATTTATCAATCCCATATTTAGACTATAAGATTAATATAATAGATACACCAGGACATGCTGATTTTGGAGGAGAAGTAGAAAGAGTTCTTAATATGGCAGATGGATGTCTTTTAATAGTAGATGCTCAAGAAGGACCTATGCCTCAGACTAGATTTGTCCTTAAAAAAGCTCTTGAAATGGATAAAAAAATTATTGTAGTAATAAACAAGATTGATAAAAAGTTTGCAGATATAGATAAAACGCTTTCTCGTATTTATGATCTTTTTTTAGAATTAGCTGTAAATGAAAATCAACTAGAATTTCCAATATATTATGCAATTGCAAGAGAGGGTAAGGTATATGATAAACTTCCTGATTCATTTGATACTTCTTCAGATGTATCTATATTGTTTGATGGCATTATAAAATACATTCCATCTCCTGATTATCTAGTAGATTTACCTTTTTTAATGCAAGTATCTTCAATTGAATATGATAATTATCTTGGTCAATTAGTAATTGGTAAAATATTACAAGGTATAGTTAAGGTTGGAGAAGGTTTAAATGTTTTAGATGAGAAGGGTAATGTTACTAAATTTAAAGTTGTAAAGCTTTTAGAAAACAGAGGAGGAACAAAAAAAGAAGAAGTGCAGGAGGCTATTTCAGGTGATATAGTAACAATAATAGGGGCAAGTGAAGTAAAGGTTGGGGATACAGTATCAGCTTTGTCTGAAAATAAACGTTTACCTGATATCAAGATACAATCACCTTCTGTAAAAGTAGCTTTTGAAGCAAATACATCTCCTTTAGTCGGAAGAGAAGGAGAGTTTGTCACGTCAAGAAAGCTTTTAGAAAGATTAAAAAAGGAAATGGAGAAAAATGTAGCTATGAAATTAGATATACAAGGTGAGAGTTATCTTATTTCCGGAAGGGGAGAATTACATATTTCAAAGATC
>JAJZWL010000024.1 GCA_021846685.1 bacterium
TATAGAACTTCCAAATGATGATATAAAAGGAAAAATAATAGGGAAAGAAGGACGCAATATCAGAGCATTTGAGAAAGTTACTGGAGTTGACCTTATAGTTGATGATGTACCAGGATCAATTACTGTATCTTGCTTTGACCCACTAAGAAGAGAGGTTGCAATAATTGCTATGAAAAAATTAATTGAGGATAAAAGAATACACCCTGGAAAAATAGAAGAAATGGTAAAAAAAGCTAGAGAAGATGTTTCCAGAGAAATCAGAAAATTTGGAGAAAAAATGGCATATGATTCAGGAATTAATGGTCTTAGACCAGAATTAATATCTCTTCTAGGTAGAATGAAATACAGATATAGTTATGGACAAAATGTAGCTACTCACTCTCTTGAAATGGTTCAAATAGCAGCAAATTTAGCTGAAAGTATGAATGCCAATATATATTTAGCTAAAAAATGTGCTCTATTTCATGATATTGGAAAGGTAATGACTGCAGAACAAGAGGGTTCTCACGTTGAAATTGGGGCAGAAATTGCAAGAAAATATGGATTAGAAGATGAAGTTATAAATGCTATATTTGCTCATCATGATATGGCTGAACCTTCTTGTATAGAAAGTGCTATAACAAAAATAGCAGATAAAATTTCTGCTAGTAGACCTGGAGCAAGAAATAATTCTGCTGAAATGTATTCATCTAGAATTAAAAAATTAGAAGATACAGTAAGGGAATTTCCTGAGGTTGAAGAAGCTTATGCAATTTTTGCAGGAAGAGAGGTTAGAGTTATTGTAAAATCTGATATAGTAGATGATGCAAGAATGAAGCTTTTATCATATGAAATTGCAAAAAAAGTGGAGAAAGAAAATACATATCCAGGAACCGTTCAAATAACACTTATCAGAGAAACGCGCTCTGTAATTAAAGCAACATAAGTATATTGTAAATTATGAATAGAATTTTATCTAAAGATTTAAAAAATCATAATGGAGAAAGAGTCTTAATAAAAGGACATTTATTTCAAAAAAGAATAATGGGGAAAATAAATTTCCTCATTATTAGAGATAAAGATGGCCTTATACAGGTAGTAGTAAAAGATAGTCAACAAATAAAGAAAATACAGAATGTTATGGATGAAAGCGTTCTATATATAACAGGACAATGTATTTATGATAAAAGAGCTGTCAATGAAGCAGAAATTCATGATCCAGAAATAGAGATTATTTCAAAAGTAAGTGAACCGTTAAAGCTTGAAATTAATAAACCAGAAATTAATGCAAATTTGGATACACTTTTTAATAATAGAGCAATTGTATTAAGAGCACCTCAAAAAAGAGCAATTTTCAAAATACAATCAATAATGGTACAAGCTTTTAGGGAATATGCAATTGAAAATGGTGCTACTGAAATATTCCCTCCTACTATAGTAGGTACTGCTACAGAAGGAGGTGCTGAATTATTTGAAATTAAATATTATGATAGAAAAGCTTTTCTAGCTCAATCAGCTCAACTGTATAAACAAATTATGGTTGGTGTTTTTGAAAAAGTTTTTGCTACAGCACATTCATATAGAGCAGAAAAATTTGGAACATCTAGACATATGTCCGAATTTATACAATATGAATGGGAAATGGGGTTTATTGAAAGTTATGTAGATGTAATAAATAGTGGAATAGATATAATTAAATCTATAAAATCCAAAGTAGAAAATCTATGTCAATTAGAATTAGCACTTTTAAATGTTACTCTTCCTGAAATACCTAAAAAAGTGCCTATTATAACATTTAGAGAGGCTCAACAACTCATAAAAAATGAAAAAGGAATAGATAATACAAAAGAAATAGATCTTTCTCCGGTAGATGAAAAAATGTTATTTGAAATATCTCAAGAAAAATATAATTCTGACCTTATAGTTATAACTCATTTTCCTTTTGTAAAAACAGCATTCTATAGTATGCCCGATCCAGAAAACCCTGAATATACATTAAGTTTTGATTTTATCCTAAGAGGAGAGGAAATTATATCTGGATCTCAAAGAATAAATGACTATGATTCATTAATAGATTCAATAAAGAAAAAATCATTAAATCCAAAAGATTTTGAATCATATACAGAGATTTTTAAATTTGGAATGCCTCCCGAAGGTGGATTTGGTATGGGATTAGAAAGGTTAACTCAACAATTTTTGTCTATTCCAAATGTAAAAGAAGCTTCTCTATTTCCTAGAGATGTAAAACGAATAGAACCCTAAGAATTTAGAGTGCATTTACATAATATGAGAAATTTAGAATTTGATTATTAGTAAGATATAATTCACCAGAAAGAACATATATAGGAATAAGATAATTGGTATAAGAAGGAGGTTCATAATATCCCAATGAAATATTATTAACATAAAACTTAGATACTTTATAATCAGCATTATAATTAACTATATATGGATTTCCATTAAGACTTTGATAAGTTGACACAAGTGCTCCTGAGCCAGATTGCATTTTTATAAAAGCTTGATAAGGTGAAATAATATTATATGTAGAACCTTTACCTATATTATAATTTGTAAAATTAGCTGATATTATTCCATTTAATCCGGAAATTGAAGTATTATCTACCAAGAAATTAATAGAGGTTACTTCTGGATTAGATCCATAAATTTTATATCCATTAATATGTTTTCGATAAAATACATAATAGGCATTAGGAATTTCTCCTGTTGTATTAGAAAGACCTATGCTATTATTATTTATCGTTACTGGAACAGCCGAAAAATAACTACTGTTCATATTCATTAGATTAACAGTCTGACCTAAAGCATTCTCATAAGATAATCCTTGTAAAAAACCATATACAGCGCTTTCAGCACTAGAGGCTTGATTAAAATTAAAACTATAACCATTAGAAGTTTGATAATTAATATATGATGATAGACTAGATAAAAGTGATATATTAAATGACAAATCATTTAAATTAAATATTATTTTGTGATGAAGTGTACTCCATTGATATAGAAATGGACTAATATTAGATTCCTGAGGATTATTTATTCCCATATTGGATATTAAATTCTTAACTGTATCAAGTGAACTTAAAGTCAATTGAGGCCTTTGCAACTTATATACATTTAATAATTTGGGATAATTATTTATATTTACAGTATTATTTAATATAAATTGAGGTTTTACTTTAGATGAAATACTAATTTTCTTAAAATTAGCTTGAGGAATAACCCCAAAACCATTTTGAGCTAGAAGAGATTGCTTTTTTAGATAGTAATTATGTACATACTGAGTTATTGAATATATTACAAAAGAAAACAAAAGAAAAGCGACAAAAAATAGACCTATATAGATTAAACTTTTTTTAGTTGTACTTATAACTCTTGTAAGTCCAGACATATCTAATATATAATAGTATTTTATAGATATAATTTCAATTTAATTATGAAAGTAAGAACTAGAATAGCTCCATCCCCTACCGGTGACCCACATATAGGTACCCTCTATCAAGCTATTTTCGATTATGCATTTGCAAAAAAAAATAATGGGGAATTTATCCTAAGGATAGAAGATACTGATAGAGAAAGATTTGTTACAGGATCAGAAGAGAATATAATAAACTCTCTTAAGTGGGCAGGAATAAATCCAGATGAAGGACCTTTTAATAAAGGAGACTTTGCCCCATATAGACAATCAGAAAGGTTGG
>JAJZWL010000013.1 GCA_021846685.1 bacterium
TAGAAGAAATATTAATCGATAAAAATAAAGAATTTAAAAAAGAAGAGAAAGAAGTTATAAAAACGCTTCTAGAGAAAAAAATATTAGTTTTAATATCAAATAATGAGATATATATCTTTATTCATAATAAAAAAAATATAAAACCTATCAATACGCAAGAAAAATACCTCATACTAGATTTTTCCAGGTATCTTTTTATCGCTTTTCAGAAAATAGATCTTATTATTAATCTTCAAGAAAAGATAGGAGAAGCCACGAAAGAATTAGAGAATAATAATAAGAAGTTAGAGAAAGCGAATGAAGATTTGAAAGGATTAGATCAGTTAAAAGATGATTTAATATCTATATCTTCTCATGAATTAAGAACCCCTGCAAGTATAGTTAAGGGTAATGTATATATGGCTCAATCTGCAATACAGTCATATATAGATACACTACCTAAAAGCCAGCAGAACAATGAGTATATAGAGAAATTAAGTAGATATATACAAAGAAGTATAGAGAGTATAGAAAGTGAGATTAGATTAATAAATACATTACTTGAAGCATCTAGGATGGGAAAATCAGATATACCAATAATTCCAGAAAACTTAGATATAGTATCTATGATAGAGTCCCAAGTAGATGGATTTAAGAAAGAAGCAAATAACAAAGGATTAAGATTAATATATCATAAAAAAGAAATACCAATGATATATGGAGATAGAACGAAGGTAGAAGAAATAATAGGTAATTTAATATCAAATGCTATAAAATACTCAGAGAGAGGAAGTATAGATATACGAACAGAAGAAGATAAGGAATATGTAACAGTACATATAAAAGATAATGGAGTAGGGATACCAGAAGAAGAGATACCATTGTTATTTCAGAAATTTCATAGATTAAATAATTATATAGGAAATCCAAATGATCCAAAGGATAGGAAGCATTTATTAGTAAGACCAGGAGGGACAGGATTGGGGTTGTATGTAGTTAAGGGATTAGTAGAAAGAATGGGAGGGAAGATATGGATAGACAGTATAGTAGGAGAAGGATCTACATTCTCATTTACTCTACCTATAGCAAAGGATATTAAAAAAGAAAATAATGACTCTTTTAAATCCCAAGACGTATTTAAAAAATTAAAACTTAAATAATATCTATAATTACTTATATTTACTTTATCATATTTAATAAATTGTTTAAGGTTGGAATTTTTGATATACTCATATATATGAACAAGGTTAGTATAAAATATTTTCTACAAGCATTTTTTAGTTTATCAGATAAGAATACTACAATTTTTATTGATCCATATACTAAGTTAGGAGATTTAACACCTCCTGTTTTGAAGACTTCTCCTGATATTCTGTTAATAACACATGAACATCCAGATCATAATAATAGAGAATATTCTACAGAAGATACTTTTGAAATTCATAATCCAGGAGAGTATGATGTCAAGAATGTTATAGTTGAAGGTATCTCAACTTTTCATGATAAAAAGAATGGAGAAGAAAGAGGCTTTAATACTATATATTCAATAAATTTTAATGGAATTAATTTTGTTCATTTAGGTGATTTAGGTGTAAAGCTTGAAAAAGAAACCATAGAAACCTTAGGTGTAGTAGATGTGTTATTTATTCCAGTAGGAGGATTTTTCACTATTGATTATAAAGAAGCTATTGAAATTACAAAAGATATAAATCCTGCAATTGTCGTTCCTATGCATTATAAAACAGAAAAAACATCTCAATTACCACTAGAGGGTATTGATAAGTTTTTATCTGACTTCGGAGGAATACAACAAGAAGTAGAATCTTTAGATGTTGTAGAAACTGATTTTGATGATGAAGAATTTAAAACTAAAGTTGTAGTTTTTAAATCTTAAATATAAAAAATGAACAAAGTATTACCTAATAATCTTGATGCAGAAAAACTCTGTATCAATGCAATTTTAATGAGTAGGGATTCTCTACTAGACCTCGTTGAGGTTTTAAAACCCGAGTATTTTTACTTCAACTCAAATAAAGAAATATTTAATTCAATTATTATACTTTTTCAAGAAGGTTCTCCTGTAGATGTAATGAGTATAAAAACCAATCTTAATAAAAGGAAACTTCTTTCAAAGATTGGAGGTGAAGAATATTTAGCAGAATTAGTAGAGAATAGTATAGGAAGTTTATCAGGCGTATATTATGGAAATATTGTAAAGGAACTATATATAAGGCGAGAACTTATAAAGGCAGGTGGAGATATAGTAGATTTAAGTTTTGATGAGAATACTAAAATTTCAGATGTAATTAATGAATCTGAAAAAAAACTTTTTGGAGTATCTAGTTCTAATATAAAAAGTGATTTTGTTCATTTAAAAGAATTATTATCAGAAAGTTATAAAAGAGCAGAAGAAATAGAAAAAAGTAAAGATAAGTTAAGAGGTATTTTAAGTGGTTTTATTGATTTAGATAATATTTTAGGTGGGTTTCAAGAATCAAACCTTATAATAGTTGCAGCAAGACCATCTGTTGGAAAAACCTCTTTTTTATTAGATATAGCTAGAAATGCTTCTCTGAAAGCTGGAAAAAATGTAGCTATGTTTTCATTAGAAATGTCTAATTCTGAAATTACTGACAGATTAATATCTTCTCAAGTGGGCATGAATTTATGGGATTACAGAATGGGTCACTTTGACTCTTCAAAATTAGAAAATCTTGCTGATGTTATGGGTAGATTATCTGAAGCTAATTTATACATTGATGATACTCCTGGTCAAAATATTATGGAAATGAATACTAAAGCTAGAAGATTAGATTTAGAAAATAAAATTGATCTTATTATTGTAGATTACTTGCAATTAATATCAGGTACAAATAAAGAAAATAGGGTTCAGGAAGTATCTGAGATATCTAGGTTTTTGAAAAATATGGCAAGAGAGTTAAAGGTTCCTGTAATAGCAGCATCTCAATTATCCCGTGCTGTAGAGAATAGAACTTCTAAAATTCCTCAATTATCTGATCTGAGAGAATCAGGTGCTATAGAACAAGATGCAGATGTTGTTGTATTTTTGCATAGAGAGGAGATATATGACCCAGATAATTCAGAAAAAAAGGGTATAGCAGATGTAATCGTATCAAAACATAGAAATGGGCCTATTGGATCTACAGAAATAAGATTTATTAAAGAACAGGCTAAATTCGCAAACCTTTCTAAACGGTAATTAATCCCATAGAATTTTAAAATAGACAGTTTATATTATTTAGTGTATAATGTAACTAATATGTTAGAAGCAGTTGATAATCAAAACAATCCAGAGAAACTTTTTTTGGGAGAACATCCAGTCAGTGTGGACTCTTTTGTATCTTCAGCCCCAGGAAAGGGTCAAGATGGTATATTTATTGGAAAAGGATTTGTAGCAGTAGCAGATGGGCAAACCCCGCTTGCTCCTGGACATGAAAAAGAGGTAATAAAATATGTAAAAGAGCTATTGGGAGCACTTGATAAAGCAAAAGGAAAATCAACTCAAGATATGTTTAGAAGTGCTATTGGCTCTGCTAAAAAAGATGGAGTTGAAGCATGGGCTGTTCCTTCATCTACAGTTGTAGATGTAAGAGTAGTAGGAGAGGAAATTGTAATTGAGCTTCTTGGAGATTGTTTTGCTGTAGTGAAACAAGGGGAACAGTATACTGTAATAAAGGATACTGGACTACATTCTCAAGAGGATAATGAAGCTATACAGAAACTAGGAATATTAATGTCAGAAGGTAAATCTTTTAAAGAGGCTTCTGAAGAAATTGGTCCTATGTTACGAAAAAGTAGGGCAAAAATAAATACTCCAGATGGATATTGGGTAGCTGCTAATAATGAGGAAGCTTCAGAGCATGTGGAAGTACACAAATTCTCAGTAGATTCTGTAGATGATATACTTATAGGTTCAGATGGAATCTCAAGACTTGTAGAAATTTTCGGTTTACTTACTTATTCCGAATTATTAGAACTATGTAGTGAAAAAGGAGTAAAACCAGTAATAGAGGGATTACGTGAACTTGAAGAGACTGATCCTAATTGTGAAAAGTATCCTCGTTTTTCTAAAAATGATGATGCAACTGCAGCTATGATTCACTTCAATAAATAAATTAATTCACTTTAATTATTCTTTTCTTAGTAATATTAATATTGTGTAAATCCGTATTATTTGATACAGTGGTATCTTATGGAAAATTTTAAACAGAGCATAAATAATTCAACAAAAATAATAGCTACTATTGGACCTTCTACTGATAGTTATGATGCAGTATATAAACTTATTAAAAATGGAGTCAATGGAATTCGTTTAAATTTTAGTCATGCAAGTCATGATGAGCATAAAAATAGAATTCAATGGGTAAGAAAAATCTCAAAAGAATTAAATATCCCTATTGCTATTATTCAAGATTTACAAGGACCCAAAATACGATTAGGAGATTTTGACGGAAGCATTAATGTGCAAAATAATGATATTTTAAAGTTTGGATATAATACCCAATATATAAAAGAAGGTATTATTCCTATTCAATATGATCTATCTCAGAAAGTAAAAAAAGGAGAGAGATTATATCTTTATGATGGGAAAATAAAAACAATAATAGAAGGAATTGAGAATGGAATCATTTTTGCTAGAGCACAAAATAAGGGAGAATTAGTTAAACGTAAAGGTATTAATTTGCCAGATACTGATTTTAATGGAGACATAATAACATCTAAGGATCTAGAGGATTTAAAATTTGGAGTTTTAATGGAAGTTGATTATATAGCTTTAAGTTTTGTTCAAAGATCTGATGATATTGAAAATTTAAGACAGATACTTAAAAAATTAAATAGTAATATAAAAATTATTTCTAAAATCGAGACTCGTGCTGCAGTAGATAATTTAGAAGAGATAATTAAGGTATCTGATGCAGTTATGGTTGCAAGAGGAGATTTAGCAGTGGAAACACCACCTGAGTCTGTTCCTATAGTTCAGAGAAGAATTGTCAATTTATGTTTGAAATATTCTAAAACAAGTATTATTGCGACACAAATGCTATTTAGTATGACAGACTCTCCCCTTCCTACTAGAGCTGAGGTTTCTGATATAGCTACTGCTGTTATAATTGGAGCAGATAGCGTAATGTTAAGTGATGAGACTGCTTCTGGTAATTATCCAATAGAATCTGTCATGATGATGCAAAAAGTTTGCTCTTATACAAAAGAAAATTCACCTCTAAATGTTATATTTAAAGATAAAAAAGAGAAATCATTAAGAAATGCTATTTCTTCAAGCGTTATAACCTTAGTAGAAAATATCAATGCAAAAGCTATTGTAGTTGAAACAAAATCAGGGGCTACAGCCTTAGAGATAGCAGATCTTAAACCTATTGTCCCTATAATTGCAGTTACCGATGATATTCTGACCTATAATCAATTAGCAATAGTGTCTGGAGTAAGAAGTTTTCTTCATCCTGTAGATAAGTTAGCAGCTACTAAGATAACAGATTATTTATATGAGAAGAAAGTTTTTTCTAAAAAAGATCTTATTGTAACTGTTAGCGGAGATACTCCAGGAGAGATAGGAAATACAGATACAATAAAAGTAAGAATTCTTTGAAAGTAATATCCTAATTTATTTTAGTGTAGTGGGTGTACTTGTATTAGGCGGATAAGAGATATGCCCATATGTTGAATTTAAATTAGATTGATGTTGAAAGATTGACTGCATTACACTAATCCCCATTATTATACCAATTGTACTAATTATACCAACAATAATTAATATAATTAACATTATGAATCCCATTTTTGAAATATATTTTTGTGATAACCTGAACTCATCTTCGTTTTTAAATTGACATTTTTTCAATACTATTTTTTCTCCATTAATTCCTATATATATATAATATCCAATAATAAATAGTACTATTAAAATAATCCCTAATACAGATAGTCCTAAATGAGAAAGAATTGTGGATATAATTCCAAGTATGAATAGAGCTATATAAAATAGTAATAGATAAAATAATCCTGTTTTAATACTAAAAGCTGAAAGATATACCCAATTAAATACGAATGCTCCCCAATTCCAGTGTGTCTTTATATTTACCATACTATCAGTTTCAGTATTAGGTTCAGGAGTTACAGTCGTGTCTACGTTATTAGTTACAGTAGAACTGGTATTCATAAAAGGGTTATTTTCATTTGTGATATTTCCAGAATCCATATTAGGTAAATCTTTTTCAGGATTAAGTGCTGTACTATCAGTATTAGTGTCAGTAGCAGTTTCAGTATCAGGTTCAGGGGTTACAGTCTGGTCTGTATTATTAGTTACAGAAGAACTGGTATTCATAAAAGGGTTATTTTCATTTGTGATATTTCCAGAATCCATATTAGGAGTAGTATCAGTAGTGTTAGGTTCAGGTGTTACATTTGTAATATCATTATTGGTATCACTTATTGAATTTGTATTGTCCATGAATCTTAGATTAATATAAAACTCTATTTTCATAGTATTATTTATTAATTCAGATGTCAATATGAATTTTAATCTGTTATAATAGGTTATAATTATATTATATATATTACAGTATGGCTAAAGGAACTAATACTAAAATTGAAGATATGAAAAAAGTAGATTTTGATAAAGAAGAAACTTTGAAGATTGCTTTGTCTCAGATTGAAAAGCAATTTGGAGTAGGATCTGTCATGAAAATGGGTGATAAACCTAGGCAGAAAGTAGCAGTATATTCTACTGGAGCTATATCTTTAGATTATGCTTTAGGTGTAGGAGGTATTCCTAGAGGAAGAATCATAGAAATTTATGGACCTGAAAGTTCTGGGAAAACTACCTTAGCATTAAATATAATAGCAGAAGCTCAAAAACAAGGAGGTAGAGTCGTATATATTGATGCAGAACATGCCTTAGATCCTGAATATGCTCGAAGAATAGGAGTAGATGTAGATAATATGTTTTTATCTCAACCTGATTATGGGGAACAAGCATTAGAAATAGTAGAAACACTTATACGTTCTGGATCTATAGATGTTGTAGTAGTTGATTCTGTAGCAGCATTAACTCCTAAAGCTGAGATTGAAGGAGAAATGTCAGATTCCTCAATCGGATTACAGGCAAGATTAATGTCAAAGGCTATGAGAAAACTTACTTCTATTTCTGCTAGGTCTAATTGTACTGTTATCTTTATAAATCAATTAAGAACTAAAATTGGAGTTATGTTTGGATCTCCTGAAGTAACAACAGGGGGAAATGCATTGAAATTTTATTCTTCAATTAGAATAGATATCAGAAGAAAAGAAAAAATTACCAAGGGAGATACAGTAATTGGTCATACAGTTCTTACAAAAGTGGTAAAAAATAAAATGGCACCACCTTTTAAAGAAGCAAGTTTTGATATTATTTTTCCAAATGGAATTTCTCGAGAAAGTGCCTTAATTGAGACTGCTTTATCTATGGGTATTTTAGAAAGATCTGGTGCTTGGTTTAGAATGGGAGAGAAACAACTTGCACAAGGAAAAGATTCTTTAAAAGAACTTCTAAAGGAGGATAAAGAATTATACTCAAATATAGAAAAACAAGTTAGAGCTAATTTTTAAATTATGTCTCTGTGGAAGGTATATCCTCAAGAAGACATATCTCAATATAAGGATCTCAAGTTAGATGATCTTATTTCTAGGATACTTTTAAATAGAAATATTTTACCATCTGATGTCCCATATTTTCTAGAATCAAATTATTTTTTTGATCCATTCAAATTTGATGGGATACAAAAGGCTATTGAACGAATAAGAAAAGCAGAAAAAACAAAAGAAAAGGTTGTTGTGTATGGCGATTATGATGTGGATGGAATCTGTGCAACTTCTATTGTTTGGGATTTTTTATATAATAAAATGCACTGCAATATAGCTCCTTTTATTCCATCAAGATTTGTAGAAGGTTATGGTCTTTCTTCTTCAAAGATTAAAGAATTAGCTAAGGAAGGGGTCTCGCTTATTATAACTGTAGATTGCGGCATAAGAGATTTGGAAAACGCAAGACTGGCAAAAAAATTAGGAATAGATCTTATTGTAACTGATCATCATTTAATAGCAGATTCTCTTCCGGATAGCTTTGTAAATATTCATCCTGCATTAGGTTATAACAATCCTGAAATATGTGGAGCTGCTGTAGCATATAAACTTGTAACTGCATTATCTCAAGATACAGTACATAATACTGATGAATATCTAGATTTAGTCGCATTAGCTACTGTTTGTGATGTATCAAAACTTATAGGAGAAAATCGTGCTTTTATTAAAACAGGATTGGAAATTATTAATTCTAAACAAAGAGCAGGAATTGCATCTCTTTTAGAAGTCTCAAAACTTGATCGCGTGGATGTATATCATATAGGTTTTGTTATTGGTCCTAAAATAAATGCTTCCGGAAGATTAACAGATCCCATTTATTCTTTAAGATTACTTGCTACAAAAAATAAAAAAGCATCTGATAATCTTGCTAATAAACTAGATGCATTTAATATAGAGAGGCAAATTATGACGCGAGAAGCCGTAGAAGAATCTAAATTTCAATTAAATGATGAAGATTTTTTCAATGTAGTTTATTCAGATAAGTGGGGTGAGGGAATAGTAGGTTTAATTGCAGGAAGATTGGTAGAGGAAACAGGGAAACCTACAATAGCATTAACTCTTAATAAGGATGATGTATATATAGGTTCCGCAAGAAGTACTGAACGATATAACATAGTTGCGATGCTTGATTCTGCTAAAGATTTACTATTAAAATATGGAGGACATGAGGCTGCAGCAGGATTACAAATAAAAAAAGAAAATATAGATAAATTTAAAAAACATTCTAATGAATTTACTAAAAAGAAATTTAAAGGAAAAATTTCTGAAAAAATTATTAAAATTGATGGTGAAATATTATTAAAAGATATAAATTATAGTTTATTTTATAAACTTAATGCTTTAAAACCATTTGGAGTAGGAAATCCTCAACCTGTTTTTGTTACATATTCTGCAATGGTTATGTCTGCAGTAAATCTTGGATCTTCTGATAAATTTGTTAAAATAAGGATCACTGATAAAAACAAAAATATTTTTATAGATACAGTTTGGTTTAATTCTATATATACTCCACAGGATATTGTGAAATTTTCATATATAGATATTGTCTTTACAATTAATGAAAATGTATGGAATAACAAAAGTGAATTACAGTTAAAAGTTATAGATATTAAGGCTAGTGTAGTATAATTTTAATATGGATAAATTAGAAAAAGTAAATTTTTCATATCTTCTTGAAAAAATTAAAACTAAAAAAATCAAAATAGATATGCTTTTACTTCGAAAGGCTTATGGATTATTAGAAAAAAATAAAACTGAAGATGAAATAAATAAATATATATCACGAGCTTTGATCTTAATCGAATATAATTCAGACCAGTCTCTTATTATTGCCTCTTTAATTGATTTTTCTATATATAATGAAGACTTTATTGCTGCAAATTTCCCAGATAATTTTTTAAATATAAAAAAAGGATTCGATTGTGTAGATATCATTCTAAAAAAATCTGAAAATGTTGATAAACAAAATTTTGAAAGTTTAAGAAAATATCTTATATCATCTTGTATAGATGTAAGGGTGATGATTATAAAAATTGCTAGAAGATTATATGTTCTAAGATCTAAGAAAAATTATAATAAAGAATATATTTATAAATATGCACAAAGAACTATGGATATATATTCTCCAATATGTGAATATTTAGGATTAAACTCTATGAAAGGTGAAATAGATGATTTATCTTTTAAAATTTTATATCCTGATGAATTTTTATCTTTAAATAATACGTTATTTAAAGATAATAAGGAGGTTGAGATATATTCTGAAAAATTAGAAGATTACATATATAGAGAGCTTTCAAAGTTTAAAATAAAATCAAAAGTTTACAGTAGGGCAAAAAGTATAAGCAGTATTTATAAAAAAATAATGAAGCAAAAGGGTTATTTTGATCCAGAATATGCATTACTTTTAAATGATCGTTTGGCGTTTACTATATTAGTAAATAATGTGGAACTTTGCTATAAGACTTTAGGAATAATACATTCATTATTTCCATATATTTCGAAAAAATTTGACGATTATATTGCAAGACCAAAAGAAAATGGATTTAGATCACTACAGACCACAGTTAATGCATTAGAGGACAGAATGGTAGAAATACAAATAAAAACTTATGAGATGAATGAATATAACGAATTTGGACCAGCATCTCATATTCTTTATAAACGTGGTAATACAAAAAATAGAGTTAAAGATATTAATTGGGTTAAGGATGTATCTTTTTATAAAGGTAAGACATTTAATACTGAAACTCTTTTTAGTGATAAAATTTTCGTATTTACACCGCAATTCATGATTAAAGAATTAAGGGTAGGAAGCAATCCTATTGATTTTGCATATTCTGTACATACTCATATTGGGAATTCAATGAAAGGAGTTAAAGTAAACGGCAAATTAGTATCTTTAGATGCCCCATTATATTCAGGAGATGTTGTAGAGGTTATTACTGATAAAAATAATGTTTTACCAAAAAAAGATTGGATAACAATAGCAAAACAAATATCAACAAAAAGAACGATAAGAAAATTTTTAAAAGATAATAACGAGAGTAATGAAGAGAATACTATCTTATCAGATCAAAATAAATTAAATAATGAAAAAAAGAAAAGTATATTAAGATTAGATAAAAATGAAACTTTTGACAATATTTTAAATTTTGATAATATAGCAGTAAAACTTTCAAAATGTTGTAATCCTACAGTAGAAGATGAAGTAGTAGGTAGGGTAGGTACTGAAGGAGTAATAAAGATTCATAAAAAAAATTGCTCTAAACTCCTAGTATCAAAAGAGAGTACTTTTAATTTTTCTTGGAATAAATAATGATATGAGTATAAAAATAATATTAGAAGGGAATCCTATTTTAAAGAGAAAATCATTACCTGTAAAAGTTTTCGATAAAAAATTAAGGATATTAGCTAAAGAAATGATTGATTATGGGAAATCAGTTGATAATTGTGTTGGACTTGCAGCAGTACAAGTAGGGGAACTTATTAGAATGAGTGTAATTTATGTTGATGATAATTGGGAGGTTATGGTTAATCCTAAACTTCTATTTCAAGATATTAAAAATTCTTATGAATGGGAAGGGTGTATGTCTCTTGAAGATGGGAATTTATTTGGAAGAGTAAAAAGACCCCATAAAGTTATAGTTGAGTATTTTAATGAATATAATAAAAGAAGATCATATCAATTTGAGGGGTTTTATGCACATTTAATTCTTCATGAGATAGATCATATGAACGGATCTATGTTTTTAGATTTAATGAAAAAGCCATATAAACTGGTAAGTAATGATGATTTAGAAAAAATTTACAAAGAAAAAGATCCTGAATAATAGCTTTATATCGGGATTATTTAAGTATTTCTTCTAAATATATTGCATTTACAGTATTAAAGCGATATACTCAAAATTAATGTGTTAAGTATAGGCTTTTTTATTGTCGACATAAAAATTTCTATATATTAAGGCATATTATTTTAAGGAGGTGATAATTATGTTAAAATTAGAATTAGTAAACCAAGTAGCTTCTATGACAGGTCTTACAAAAAAAGCAGCTAATGATGCAGTTGATGCATTTGTAGATACTGTAACATCTGCTTTGAAAAAAGGAGATGATGTTCTTATAACAGGTTTTGGTAAATTTGAAGTAAGAGTAAGATCTCAAAGAGAAGGTAGAAATCCTCAAACAGGAGCTAAAATTAGTATTCCTGCAACTAAAACACCTGCATTTAGAGCTGGTAAAGCACTTAAAGCAGCTGTTAAATAAGCTTGATCTCTTAGAAATAAGAATAGAAAAAATCTCACTTAGAAGTGAGATTTTTCTATGTATTCTAAAATACTATCTTTAGACATTGTTTTTTTATCTAAAATATTATTTTGGAATGTAATTTGTTTTTTTATTAATTTATATGTAGCTTGATTAATTTTTTGTTCTAATTCTTCTTCACTTTTTATCTTACCATTTTTAAAATCTATTACTTGCAAATAACCTAAAATTTTCATTCCTGGATCATTTTCTTTAAATCCCATATCTAAAATACTAATGACTTCTTCTATTAAACCTTTCTGGATCATTTGGTGGGTTCTATATTCTATATTTTTAATGATGTCATTTTTGTTAATATCAATATTAAAAACAATATATTTAGGATCTATCTTCAATGGTTTCTTTTTATTATCTAATTTTTCAATATTAATATATCTTATGAGTCTTCTTATATTATTTTTATCAGAATTGTTTAAGTTATTATAAAATGTTAAATCCTTGTTTTTAAGTATTTCCCATAATTCTTCTTTACTTTTATCTTCTAGAGGTATTATTTTTTTAGATTTTTTATAATTGATGTTATATATTAAGCTTTGTATATAAAAATTTGTGCCTCCGGTAATGATAGCTACTTTTCCTTGAGATTCTATCTCCTTTATAGCCTTTAAAGAGTCTTTTTTGAAATTATAAACATTATATGTTTCATTAGGATTAATAAGATCTATAAGATGAGTTTTAACGTCAGAGAAAAGTTCTTTATTAGTTCCTATATTAAGGTATCTGTATACTTGTCTGGAGTCAGCACTCACAATTTCTCCATTTATTTTTTTTGAAATTTCGTAAGCTAGATTACTTTTTCCTGAACCTGTTGGCCCAAGTATTACTATTCTCATAATTAATCTATTTTATTTTCTGTTTTATTTTCTATTTTGTTAATTTGAGATTTCTTTTTTTCTGCTTTTTGATATTCTTGCAATCCTACAATTCCTCCTAGGTTCATTGTATCTGCAGCAGATGAAGGTACTATTATCAAAGCTCCTTTTTCTTTTAACCCTTCAAATAGCATGTTCATAGCTCTAAGATGCATGGCTGTTGGATTATCAGCATATTTTCTTCCTGCTTCCATAAAACTATCTGCTATGATTTTTTCTGAATCTCCTAATATGACTCTAGCATCTCTTTCTCTCTCAGCTTGAGCTTTTTGACTCATAGCATTTTGAAGGTTTTCAGGAATAATAACATCTCTAAGTTCTACTGATATTACGGTAATTCCCCAAGGAGTAACCCTTTTTGATATTATTTCTTGTAAACTTAAATCAATAGCCTCTCTGTCTGAGAGTATTGTTGCTAATTCAGATTTTCCTATCATATCTCTAAGTGCAGTTTGAGCTGCAAGACCTGCAGATTCTTTATAATTAGCAACTTGTAGAGCTGCATCTTTTGGATTATTAACTTTCCAAAAAAGAATTGCTTCAACAGATACAGGGACACTATCTTTAGTAAGAGTTTGTTCAGCCCTAATTGGGGTTGATACAGTTCTTAAGTCAACCCAATATGCAATTGTTTCTATTATAGGAATAATAAAAAATATTCCTGGACCTTTGATTCTACTATATTTCCCTAATTTTAGAATTACTACTCTTTCCCATTCAGAAGCAGCTCTTACTGCTAAAGACACTATTCTAGCTAATATAAATACTAATATAATCCAAACTAAACCTACATATATATTTGCAATTATAATAGGTGTAGAGATTATTAATCCCAAAATAAAAACCACAAAAAATAACAAAATGGAAATAGGACTTGATTTTGGAGAAGTTGATGTTGAATTCATGATTTTATTATATATTATTAGTATATATAAATCTATGCTGTATAGTATAGTGTTATTCCACATTGTATTTTATTCTGAATTTATATTTTCTATTAAATTAAATGTATTTAATAATCATAAATAATTGTGATACAATTAAAGGCGTTATTTTATTAAGATTATAAATAATGCATAATAAGCAGATATTAGTTCTTGGAGGAGCGGGTTATATTGGATCTCATATTACAGAAAGGCTTAGTGCAAAAGGGTATAAAGTTATTGTTCTTGATAATCTATATTCTGGACATATTAAATCAATTGATTATTTGGAAGATAGGGTTATTATTGCAGATATAACTCAAAAGACTTTACATGAAGTACATGAAAGATTCGGGAAAATCGATGGAATAATACATTTTGCAGGGTATATAGAAGTTGGAGAATCTATGAAAAATCCATACAAATATATACAAAATAATATATCAAGATCTGCTGAAATTTTAGAGTTTATGAAAGATGCAGATATAAGAAGTTTGGTATTTTCTTCTTCTGCAGCAGTATATGGTGATAAGAATAAAGGAAAAATTACTGAAAGAACTAGGAAAAAACCAATTAATGTATATGGACTTACTAAATCTGTATTTGAAGATATACTTTTTCACTATGATAATATATTTGGGGTGAAGTCTATTTGTTTGAGATATTTTAATGCGGCAGGTGCTTCTCATTTTAGAAATATAGGAGAAGATCATCCAAATGAAAGCCACCTTATTCCATTAGTTCTTAAGACTGCTCTTGGACAAAGAGACACTATTAATATATATGGAGATGATTATGATACCCCAGATGGAACATGTATTAGAGACTATATACATGTAGATGATCTGGCAGAAGCTCATATATTTGCCTTAGAAACTCTCATGGAAAAACAACAAAATCATATTTTTAATCTTGGAGTAGGAAGGGGTTATTCAATAAAAGAAATAATTGATATTTCTAAAAAAATAACAAAAATAGATATACCATCAAAAATCGCAGATAGAAGAGAGGGAGATCCAGCTATACTTGTAGCGGATTGTGACCTTATATTTCAAAAATTAGGTTGGAAAGCAAAGTATGATATTAATGATATAATCAAAACAGCGTGGAATTGGCATAGTAAAAACCCTGAAGGTTTTAAAGATTTGAAAAAATAAAGAATCTAATAAATTCAATACATAAAACTCCTATTTTTTATATTTTTAGATAAATATTAAGGCTATGAGAATAGTTCATAATTAAACTTATTTATTCTATTTACTTTTATATACTATGCGAATATAATTCTTTATACATGAATAATAATAAAAGAAAAATGAAAGTACTGTTTATAGAGGATGAGGTGAATATTGCATTTTTATATGCTAGAGCTTTTGAGCAAGACAATTTTATAATAATTAACGCATATACAGGAGAAGAAGGTTTGATTATGGCAAAAAATGAAAAACCTGATTTTATCCTACTTGATATTATGTTACCAGGAATGAATGGATTAGATGTATTAAAAGAATTAAAAGCTTCTCCCTCAACAATGGCAATTCCTGTTATACTTTTAACAAATCTTTCGGATGATACGACTATTAAAGAAGGATTTGCTAGGGATGCTGCAGGGTACATTATCAAATCATTTCACTCTACTAAACAAATAATAGAAGAAGTAAAATCAATTCTTAAAATTTCATAAAACCTATACAACAATGGAAATTATAAAAGAGAAAATCTCTGTATTAGAAAAAAGATTGATTGATATTAAAAAAAATATAGATTTCGGTACTATAGAAAAAAGAATAAATGAATTAGAAGCAGAATCTGTTGTGGAAAATTTTTGGGATGATTCTAATAAGGCTACTGTTATAATGAAAGAACTGACAGATTCTAAGTCAGAAATAGAAACATTAAATTCCTTGGAAGATAGGATCTCATATTTAAAAGAATTAACAGAACTTTCTACAGAGGATATTGAAAGTTTAAAAAAAGAAGTAGATACAGAATTAATATCAATTGATACTGCTTTCGAAAAAATTGAATATAAAGCTTATTTATCAGGTAAATTTGATAGAAATGGAGCAATATTCTCTATTCATGCAGGTCAAGGTGGTACAGAGGCTATGGATTGGAGTGAAATGTTATTTAGAATGTATACAAGATATTTTCAATCTAAGGGATGGAAATATGAAATTATAGATAGTGTTTATGGAAATGAAGCAGGTATAAGTAGTATCAGTATAATGGTAGAGGGTTTATATGTTTATGGTTATATGAAAAGAGAAAGTGGAACTCATAGACTGGTAAGGGTCTCTCCTTTTAATGCACAGGGATTAAGACAAACATCTTTTTCTTTAGTAGAAGTTACTCCTATTATAGAAGATAATAATGAGATAGAAATTAGAGATGAAGATATAGAATTTTCTGCAACCCGAGGTGGTGGGCCTGGGGGACAAAATGTAAATAAAGTCTCTACTAAAGTGACTTTAAAACATGTTCCTACAGGTATAGTAGTTATAGCGGGAGCTGAAAGATCTCAAGTGCAAAATAGAGAATATGCCATGAAAAAATTAAGAGCTCAGATTTATAAATTAGAAGAAGAAAGACAGATAAAAGAATTAGCAGATCTAAAAGGTGAGCATAAAATGGCAATGTGGGGAAATCAAATTAGAAATTATGTTTTGAATCCATATAAATTAGTTAAAGATTTAAGGACTAAGGTAGAAACAACAGATACAGAATCAGTATTAAATGGTGATCTAGATATTTTTGTATACGCAGAAATAAAGCTCAATTGAAAATTTATCTCTTTTATTATATTCTATAGTATATGCTAACTTTTAAAAATGTTTCAAAAAATTATAAAAATAGAGTAGTGCTGGATGATATAAACTTTAATATAGATGAGGGGGAATTTGTATTCTTGGTAGGGCATTCAGGAGCCGGGAAAAGTACAATAATAAGGCTTATTATAAAAGAAGAGAATTTAACATCTGGTAGTATTCATTTTGCAGGATACGATATTGAAAAATTAGATAAAAAAGCACTTCCTTACTTACGAAGGGAAGTTGGTGTTGTATTTCAAGATTTTAAATTATTGGAAAGAAAAACTGCGTTTGAAAATGTGGCTTTTGCCTTAGAATTATCAGATCATACAAATAAAGAAATAAAAAAGGGAGTAGATTATATTTTAGAGATGGTAGGTCTTAGTTCTAATTCAAAATTATTTCCTTATCAGCTTTCAGGAGGAGAGAGACAAAGAGTTGCTATTGCAAGAGCTCTTGTAAATAATCCTCACATTCTTATAGCAGATGAGCCAACTGGAAACTTAGATCCATCTGTTAGTTGGGATATTATACAACTTCTGAATAAAATCAATGGTTGGGGTACAACAATTTTAATGGCAACCCATGCGTCTGATGTAGTAAATTCATTACAAAAAAGAGTAATTGCTTTAGATGAAGGTAGGATTATTAGAGATTCACAAGG
>JAJZWL010000006.1 GCA_021846685.1 bacterium
ATATTAATATGAATAAGGCAATATTACAAATACCAATGAACAAAAGTTTAAAAGATGATGCTGAGAGAGTAGCTTTATCTAAAGGATTTTCATCTCTTCAAGAATTTATAAGAGTATTTTTAGTAAAAGTGTCAAACAATAGTATTGATATATCATTTCAAGAGAGTATAAATTTATCAGATAAATCAGAAAAACTTTATCTTAAAATAGACAAAGATTTCAAAAATAATAAGAATATATATACAGCAGATAATACAAAAGATTTGATAAAGCAATTAAATGAGAATTAAATACCATAAAAATTTTATAAAGAATTATAGAAAAAGAATCTCCTCAAATCCAAAATTAGTTAGTAAATTTCAGAAACAATTAGACATATTCCTTATTAATCCTCAAAATCCTATTTTAAGAAATCATAAATTGATAGGAAAATTATCATCTTATAATTCTTTTTCCCTCACAGGAGATATCAGAGTAATATATCAAATAGAAGAAGATGCAATATTATTATTTGATATAGGAACACATAATCAAGTATATTGAATTTTAACCAACTGTCTCATTTATCTTAAGTTATAATGCTATTAAGGTTCGATACAACGATGCTCAGGAGTCATGTGCATGTAAATTTAATTGATTTTTATTTACCCAACAGGTATTCTTAATATATGAAAATATTTGTATTTATTGATAGTCAGAATTTAAACTTAGGAATTAAATCTTGTGGTTGGATACTAGATTTTAAAAAATTCAGATTATATTTAAAGAATAAGTATAAAGTGACTAAAGTATATCTATTCATAGGACAAGTCCCAGGAAATGAATCTATGTATAGAAGTTTGCAAGAGATGGGATACATCTTAGTTTTCAAACCTACTATGCAATATATGAAAGAAGGCAAAAAAGAAATAAAAGGAAATGTGGATGCAGAATTAGTGTTATATACTAGTGCAATAACTTTTAATGATTATGATAAAGCAATTATTGTTAGTGGAGATGGAGATTTCTATTGTTTAATAGAATTTCTTGAAGATAAAAATAAACTATTTAAACTAATTGTTCCTAATAATCACTATTCAAGTTTATTAAGAAAATTCTCAAGTAAAATTATTAGAGCAGATCAATTAAAGAATTCTTTAGAACTAAAAAAGACTGGCATTAGTGTTCGGTCGAAACCTTAGACCTATCCAGTCATCATGATATAGCTATAGTAACATTTTTTAATTGAAATTTCAAATAATGGTGTGTGGAAGGTGTAAATAGAAAGATATGAAAGTTCTATAATCGTCCCAGTAAGCCAAGTGGTTATGTAAAACTCGCAACTTATTTTTATTTTGAATATGTTATAATATTTATATGAATAAAATTAATTATACACTACCAGTTTTAATATTTAAGGAAGATAATCTTTTTGTTGCATATACCCCTGCTTTAGATTTATCTACTGTTGGGGATACTTATGATAAAGCATTAGAAAACTTTCATGAAGCTAGTAGTCTATTTTTTGAAGAGGTCATAAAGAAAGGAACTTTGGAAGAAGTTTTGATGGAGTATGGCTGGAAGAAAACAGGAAAAACTTTTGAACCACCAATTCAGATATCAAGTGAGCCTGTTAATATAACCGTCCCAGACAGAAGATGAAACCTATATCATGGAAAGAATTTGATAAGTTTCTACTTTATGTAGATTGTATTTATGACAGACAAAAAGGAGATCATAGAATATATTGGAGAAGTGATTTAAAAAGACCTATTGTATTACCCATGTATAAAAATCTCCCCAAATTTGTTATTAAGAATAATATAAGATTACTTGGACTTTCCACTAAAGAATATTTAGAAATATTAAGGAAGATTTAATTTAATAAGGGGCCTGGGTATATTGTATGGAACAGATATATAATGAAAAATAATATTGAAGTAGAAATAAGAGCTATTCTTAAAAAGGATCAAAAAGAAGAATTGATAAAGAAATTAGGCATTCCTAATTCTGAAGAAAGGATCATAGATGTCTATTTTTGTAGAAAAGAAATAAAAAGTTTTAAGGACATAGAGATGAATGAAGTGGGGTCTTATAGTCTAAGATTAAGAAAAGCCGAAAAAAGTAATTCCAAAATAGAAATACAAATGAATACTAAAATTATAACTCACAAAGGAGATCACAATGCTTGGGAGGAACATGAAGTAGAAGTCAATTCTTTAGAGGAGTCTATAACGATTCTTGAATCGATAGGGTTTAAACCTTACTTTAAATTGGATAAGATAAGGAAATCATATTTAATAAAAGAACATAATATGACAACAAATCTAGATATAATAAAAACTTTTGGAACTACAATTGAAGTTGAAATAATAACTAATAAAGAAAATTCAGATAATTCCAAAGTTCAGATAAAAAATTATTTAAGAACATTAGGTATATTAGAAGATCAAATTGTCCCTAAAAGTATAACAAATATATTAATGCATAAAATGTCTAAATTCTAATGTAAAGACCTGGGTATAAATCTATAATTAAGGTTCTGACATTGTCTACGATACCCAGATAGCTGATTTTTTATATTTAAACTTTTACTAAGATAATATATAATATTACTTATATGATATATATACCAAGTATAGATAATTCTGATACAAGATCAATAAAAGATCTAAGAAGTGAACAATATAGACTACAAAAACAAGCAGATAAACTTTTATCCCAAATAGATCTAAAAGATATCTTCTCAAAGTATGGAAAAGTTTCTGAGATAGGAGGAAGCTATAGCTATGGATTGATGGTTTATCCCGATATTGATATTGAAATAATAAATAATATCGTAACTAAAGATAATGCATCAAAACTTTTAAAAGATATAGCTTCTAAATCATATGTAAGAAAAGTCTCCTTTGTTGATAATGTGAATCATGTCTCTACTGTAAAAGGAAGACCAAAAGGTTATTGGTTTGGAATTGAAATACCTTTTGAAAAAGATAAATGGGGTATTGATTGTTGGATACAACAACCTGATTGGATTGATGAAAGTATAGGTAATCCTAATATAATAGATAGTACTTATATAAATAGATTAAAAACACTTCCTCAAGAATCTAAAGATATTATATTGTTAATAAAATATGAACTGATTATAAGAAAATTATATGGTTCAAAATTTAATTCAATAAATGTATATGATGCAGTTCTAAAGGATAATGTAAAAACCATAGATCAATTTTTAACCCTATATGAGAGAATTTAGTGTAGGGTGAGGATGAAATAATAACTAATGTTTTGAAATTATCAAGTAAGCCAGATTTGATTTTCCTTAACCTAAGTATAAATGTATGTAACTCATATAATACACGTAGATAGTCTATTCCAATCCAATAATAACCCTGAAATCAAAATTTAAAAAAATAATTGTAGGTATTTGGGGTTCTGATATCATCTACGATACCCAGATTTGTTTTTTCCTATTTTCATTTTAAGAAATTAATTATCACATATAAATGCTATTCTGAATTTATATCCAAATGTCATAGTGTATGAGATACATACAATTGCTAGATTTAAAATTCTATATAATATATAATTAGAAAACAATCAAGAGTGATGGGGAGAGAATTGGCTCAATGATCCATCCAGCAACCGAAAAGATCTAGTTCTATAGAAATTTTGCGGTGCTACATCCAACCATGAGGAGAGATTTGATCTAGTTTTTAGATAAATTAATTGTATAAGATAAAATCTCTCTTGGTATAGATCCACATGGGAGATTTTTTTATTTTATACAATCTAAATTATGAACAATTCTTCATTTAAATATAAATCCTTATTTACTTCAGAATCAGTATGTGCTGGACATCCAGATAAAATTTGTGATCAGATTTCTGATGCTATTCTAGACCAGGCATTATCAAATAATCCTGAATCTCATGTTGCAGTTGAAACCATGGTAACAAAGAATAAAGTGATAATAGTAGGAGAGGTGAGTACAAATACGAATATTGATTATACGGATATTGCTCGACAAGAGATAAAAAGATTAGGATATATAGATAACCTTAATTTTTCAGATAAATCTGATATAGAGGTATATATATCTAAGCAATCTTTAGAAATCAAGAAAGGAGTAAACAATAATGGAGCAGGAGATCAGGGTATGATGTTTGGTTATGCATGTAGAGAAACACCTGAATATATGCCACTTCCAATTATGATTGCACATAGTCTTGCAGAAAGTATTGATCATATAAGAGAAAGTAAGAAACTCCCATATCTATATCCAGATGGAAAGACTCAGGTTAGTGTGGAGTATAAAGATGGAAAACCATATAAAATTAATAATGTTGTAATAGCAGTTCCTCACAGTAAATCTATAGATATATCTAAAGTAAAAGATGATATATATAACCTTATAATAAAAGAAATTTTAGATAAGTACGGTTTTAGTGTTGATAAAAGTGATGTAATTCTAAATGGTACCGGAGTATGGCATCAGGGAGGTCCAATTGCAGATGCTGGGCTGACCGGTAGGAAAATTATAGTTGATACATATGGAGGATATGCAAGGGTCGGAGGAGGTTGTTTTAGTGGAAAAGATCCGACTAAAGTAGATAGATCAGGAGCATATGCAGCACGTTTTATTGCAAAAAATATAGTAGCTAATAATTTAGCAGACAAGGCAGAAGTGAGACTTGCTTATGTAATAGGTAAACCTCAACCTTTAATGAAGGAGGTAGAAACATTTGGAACATCAAAAAAAAGTGATAAGGTAATTAGAGATTATATGGATTCTATATTAGATACTTCTGTTATTGGAATAATAAATGCTTTTAACTTAAAAAGACCTATATATCTTAAAACTGCGTCATATGGTCATTTTGGAAGAGATTGTTTTCCTTGGGAGGATGTTATATAAAAATGTTATTTTTCTATATAAAAAAGAATATATCATCATGCTAGATATATGATTTAGTTTTAAAGAAGAATGTGAAAAAAATATATTTAAAATTTTATTTCTGATAACATGAAACATATGATATCAAAAGTAATAATCTTCAAATACAGGATTTTTATAAAGAACTTTCAAAAAAACAAAAATATATATTAATCTGATTATATGAAAATAATAATACTTTCAGATCACACACAGGATAAAATTAAAGAGAGTGAAAATAATAGAGAAAGGGTATTTCAGGAATTACTTAGTAAACGACGTAATAAGATAGAGGATAAATTAAATCATAGGAAAGAATTAAAATTAAAAATATCTCAAGATTTTTCAAATAAAAAGTATATACATGGATTTTATAATATATTGAGAATCGTAGTTAATTACCTAACCCCTAATCCTAAAAAACCAGTTAAATCACTCTATAGTGAGAATGAGATAATATGGAAAAGTGGGAATATAGGAGAAAATAATGTTATAGATACTTTAAATAAACAATTAAGTAATGAGTGGACAGCTATTAAAGGTTATCGTAATAATAAAGGAGAAGTAGATTTATTATTAATATGTCCATATGGAATTATTTCTATGGAAATTAAATATATTAATGGGCATATTTCCTGTAATGGGGATACCTGGTGGAAAGATAAATTTGATAAATATGGAAATCTTGTTGAATCTAATATTAAGATTGGTGATAAGAATGGAAGATCTCCTAGTCAACAGGTTAATGAAGTTACTAATGCATTAGAACAGTTTTTAAAAACGAGATCTATAAATAGACATATTTATAGAATGGTTATCTTTTCGCATAAATCATCTTTAATGAACAAAATACACAATCAAACAGTTGATTATATTGCTACTATTAAAAATATAAATATATATAAATTTCTTTCAAAGAAAAATAATATGTTAGATGAAAATGAAATAGAAAAGATTGTAACTCTTATAAAAAAAGATCATGAGTTTCATAATAATAATTAATTAAAGGCATCTCGGAATATAGAATAATACTATTCTTATTACTGTGGTTATAACAGAAATATCCAAGACAGAAGGTAAATATTAATAATTTCTTAATCTAGCATTAATTATCTATTGATACTGTATACTTGTAGTTTAATTTATTAAGGACAATATTATGGATAAAGTAAAATTAGGATCACAAGGATTAATGGTTTCAAAATTAGGTTTAGGTTGTATGGGTATGAGTGATTTTTATAAAGGAGGATCTGAGGAAGAATCAATACAAACAATAGAAAAAGCTCTAGAGTTAGGAATAAATTTTTTTGATACTGCAGATATGTATGGTCCATTTAAAAATGAAATTTTAGTTGGAAAGGCGTTAAAAAAATATAGAGATAAAGTTGTTATTGCAACTAAGTTTGGAAATGAAAGATCAGCAGATGGTTCTTTTATAAGAATAAATGGTACTCCTGATTATGTTAAATCTGCATGTGAAGGATCATTAAAGAGATTAGGTGTAGATTGTATAGATTTATATTATATTCACAGAGTAGATAATACTGTCAATATAGAAGATACAGTTTCTGCTATGGCAGATTTAGTGAAAGAAGGAAAAATTAAATATATAGGTATATCAGAGGCATCTTCTGAAACTATAAGAAAGGCTAATTTAACACATCCTATTACAGCAGTACAGAGTGAATATTCTTTATGGAGTAGAGATCCAGAGGATAGTGTTCTATCAACTGTAGCAGAATTGGGCATAGGTTTTGTAGCTTATTCTCCATTGGGAAGAGGATTTCTCACAGGAAAGATAAAATCAATTGAAGATTTAGAAGATGGAGATACAAGAAAGTATAGTCCTAGATTCCAAGGAGAAAATTTTAATAAAAATTTAGAATTGGTTCATAAAGTAGAAAATTTAGCATCTAGGTTAAATGTATTACCTTCTCAAGTAGCTCTTGCTTGGGTACTTTCACAAGGAGATAATATTATTCCTATACCAGGAACAAAACATGTAAAATATTTAGAAGAAAATGTAGAAGCATTAAAACTACAACTTTCTAGTGAAGATTTAAACTTTTTAAATGAAGTTTTTACTAAAGATAGTGTTAAAGGAGACAGATATTCAGATATGAGTACTGTTAATAGATAGTATTAAAAATATTTTAAACGCTAATACAGTACAAGACTATGAGAAATCTTTTTATAAGATAAAAAGGTACTAAAATATACTTGAAGTATATCCTAATCTATATCATAATATAGATTGTTACTAATTAAATAAGATTATAATCAAAATATGAATAGTAAATTAGAAAAAACATCATTACTAGTAATGGATCTACAATCAGGAATTATTGATAATCTAGATGATAAGGATAGTTTTTTAAAGAAAGTTAAAAGTGCAGTTGAGAATGCTCATAATAATAATATTCAGGTTATATATGTTGTAGTTGGATTTCGTAGAGGGACACCTGAAATTAGCTCTTCTAATAAATCATTCAGTGCTATGAGAGAAAGAGCTTCAAGTATGATGATTAATTCTGTTCCTGTAATAGATATTAAAGATAGTGATATATTAGTTACTAAACACAGAATTAGTGCTTTTAGTGGAAGTGATCTAGATATGGTTTTAAGAGCAGGTGGATTTGAAAACATAGTACTTTCTGGAATATCTACTAGTGGGGTAGTTTTATCAACTACAAGAGAAGCTGCAGATAAAGATTTTAATATCACTATATTATCAGATCTTTGTTTTGATTCTGATCCAGAGATACATTCAATACTTATAAATAAAGTTTTTCCAAGGCAAGCAAATGTCATTGATAGTAAGCAATGGATAGAAGAGATTAATTCTAAGTAATATCTAGATTATAAAAATAAATTCTTCTTAATAACTATAAAAGACTCTAACGTCTTCGCAATAATTCTTATAATTATCACAACTTTATATAAAGAGATTATTTAAATAATAGTAGTAAAAAATTATATAAAAACACTTGTGTATTAAGATACTACAGAATACTCTCTTGTTTTTTATATAAAAATTAAAGGAATTCAGATACGAAATAAGAAAATCTATAAAATTCTAATAAACTTCCCACAATATTACGGCTGGAATTTTAAATACGCAGTCTATAAAAAGCATATAATAAACTCTAATTATTGCCAATAGAATATATATATACTTATACAATACATTGCAAAACCATACTTTTGAGATATAATATAGAGTATGACAGAAGAATTGCCTATTTCTGATACAAATACTAATAACTTATCTCCAGATAATAACTCTATTGATTTACCTAAAATAGAATTTGATACATTAAAAAAAGCAGAGACACATAGAAGAGAGTTTTCCGATAGTTTTATTGATTTAGTTCTTGGGGAAGATATATTCTTTTTAAAAAATTATTTAGATAAAGTACCTCCTACTATTGATGATCAGCAAGTTATAAAATCCCCTATCGATATTGCAAAATTATATGCTGAAACAACGCAGATGCTTCTAAGAAATCTCCATATAAGTTTATTGAAACATACAGATCCAAAAGAGAATTTTCGATATAAAAGACTTCTAAGAGATGCACAACAGGAATTTACAGAAAGAATAAATAGCCAAATTGACCCTGTTTCAAGAGAAATTGTAGATTGGTGTGAAGATAATAAATCAAGGGTTTTTCCTGTAGAAGCAATTGAGTATCATGGATTTATAATAGATGAAAAAGATATACTTGATTCTCAAGATAACGGGAATAATATTTTAAGGCCAAATATTAAAATTCAACGTCAGATTGCAGGAACTTTTATTATGGCATATACAGACAAAAGAGTACAAGAAAAATTAATACATAAATCTGAAAAACTAAATAGACGTATATATCTTAATCCGAAAGCTATATCTACTCCTGGAATATTTGAACAAATTTTACAAATAGCCAATAGAGATAATTTATCTATTCAACTTAAAATGTTTCAACGTACTTCAGAATTTGCAAGTGTACATAAAGATTCAAGAGATCTAAGAGGAGATGGAATTGTTATTTATATAGGTGATACAGAAGCAGATAAATTAATTAGTATAATTTTGAATATAGCAAAAAATAATCCGGAGGCTTTTATTGGAAGAAGAATATCTAGAGTTCCTCAACCTATTGCAGAAGGTATAGGGATAGGAGATGACCCAAAAGAATCAAATCAATCACTGACATCTCATAGAGCAATTTTATTAGCACAAGTAATAGATTCTGTTCTAAGATCTGGAAAAACTGGTATGGAGGCAAGAGAATTATTTAGAAATACGTATAGTACAATAGCTAAGAATAATGGAGTAAATCCAAATAATTTGGCTTTTAATATCTAATAACATCAAAATATTTTAAACTTATATGAAAGAGAAAATTTTATTAGTTACTACAAATAAATCAAAAATTCGACATTATTAAAATAAACAAGATAAAAACCTATGCTTAGAGTGCTAGTTATATTACTAGTGGACATAATATAACATGTTTTTCTACTGACTTGGTGTAAATCTTTAAATTGTATCTTCATTTAATTCAATTCTATTTGGTTCATAAACCAAATTCATTGCTCCACTGAATATAATCTTGTATCAGCCAATATGATCTTCTTTGAGTATATATATCTTCACCACATCAGCCTAATATTCACTTGATCTATTCAATAAGTCGACAAATATTATAAGGTATCATATAATCACTTGATATATTATTATCTATCCATGTTGGAATGTTATTCATATCATTGGTTTGATTTATTTTTTCTTGATTAATCTGATCATTTGCAATTCCAAAAGATTCAAAAATAACATCCATTTTAACCTGTTTAGATAATAAAGCAGAAGTTATATCTTCATTACTCCTATTATTTTTTATAGATAGCCTTATTGAATTAACAACGTCATTTATAGACTCTGGGTTAAATTTTTCTTTCTCACCTTCATTCATATTAGGGACACGAATAGGTAGCATTATTCTACTAGTATCCAATAATTATATCTACTTTTGTCTTTAGAGATTTTACTCCTTAGAGACTATTAGAATTAATTATATAAAAGAAAATATTTTTGAACTATTTTAATCTTATAAATTGTTGAATAAATAGCTGAAATATTATAATATATTAATATATGAAAGATTTAAAAAACACAGCACTATTAGTTATGGATCTTCAGCAGGGGATTATTGATAGGTTAGATAACAAAGATGAATATTTGGAAAAAGTTAAGAATACCATTTCTGTGGCACATGAAAATAACATACCAGTAATATTTGTAGTTGTGGGATTCAGAGAAGGTTTCCCTGAAATTAGTACAAACAATAAAGCATTTAATACTATAAAGGAAAATTTATCAAACACTATGATAAATCCTACACCTGTTATTGAATTGACTAATAAAGATTTGTTAGTAACCAAGCATAGATTTAGTGCTTTCAGTGGTAGTGATTTGGAAATTCTTTTACGATCTGGGAATATTACTCACCTTGTCTTAGCAGGGATATCTACTAGTGGTGTAGTACTATCAACCACTAGAGAGGCTGCAGATAAAGATTTTAAAATTACGATACTCTCTGATCTTTGTTACGATTTTGATAAAGATGTACATACGATTTTGATAAATAAAGTTTTTCCAAGGCAAGCTAATGTTATCACTAGTGAAGAATGGAAACTATCATAATATAAATTATTCTCTATTTTATTAATTTATAAATATAATAATACTAGTCTTATTTATATGTTTGAAGGACGAAAACTAGCATTAGCAACAATGCACCAAAAAGAAAAAGTAATTACTCCCATATTAGAAAATGAATTAAAAGTTAAAATTGTTGTCCCAGATAACTTTAATAGTGATCTCTTTGGGACGTTTACAAGAGATATAAAGCGTATAGGGACTCAACAGGAAGCAGCTAGGAAAAAAGCAATAGCTGCAATGGATATACTTGGGTATGACTTAGGAGTTGCAAGTGAAGGAAGTTTTGGAGAAGATCCTTCTATTCCATTTGTACAATCAAACTTAGAATTGGTTTTACTTATTGATAAAAAAAATAATTTAGAAATTAGCGGGTATGCACATTCTTCAAAATTAAAAATGGAGGGATTATATGTTAATAGTATTGATGACGTTATGACATATGCTAAAAAATGGGGATTTCCTCAATATGGAATTATTCTTAGATCAAATAAAAATGGAAAAAACAGAATATATAAAGATTTATATACAGAGAATGACTTGATAATTACAGCAAAAAAATTATTTTCAAGACCCTTTACTAAAAAAATTTTTATTGAGATGGATATGCGAGCCCATAGAAATCCTACAAGAATGGAAGTTATAAAACAAGCTACAATTGATTTGATAAAAAACATTAAATCAACTTGTCCAAAATGTGCAACACCGGGTTTTGTTATAACATCTATAGAAAAGGGACTAATTTGTAAGCAATGCTCTTTACCAACAGATTTACCAAAATATGAAATATATACTTGTGTAAAATGTAAATATTCACAAAAAAAATTAGTGACTCAATATGGGAAATTAGCTAATCCAAGATACTGTAGTCAGTGTAATCCATAGATATATAATTAACTTTTCATATATTTAAATTATATTTTGAAACAAATTATAATTTTTAGGTGTATAATGTATATATGCGTATTAAAATTAAATATATTATTCTTTGTGTTCTATTATTTTTTGGAGGTATATTTTTTATATATTTTAATAATATATTTAATTTAAGATACTTTCCTAATAATAACGCACTTATAATATATCCCAATCATGTTATACAACAAGGAATGAATAGTGGGAAAAATAATGTTTTTGGAAATGGATATATAAATAAAAGTTTTAAATTTAATTCGAAGTCTTCAATTGTAAGTACTCCTACTATCATGAATGGTGTAGCTTATTTTGGGGCAAATAATGACTATGTTTATGCTATATCAGATTTAACTGGAAAACTTATATGGAAATATAAAACAGATAATCAAGTAATGACACAACCAATAATTGCAAATGGTATGTTATATGTTGGTTCAGGTAATAATTTTTTTCAAAAAGGTAATGTAGTAAGAGGAACAGGACAAAATGCTATATATGCATTATCTCTGTCAACAGGAAAATTCATTTGGAAGTACAATACTTCAGGAGAAAATATGTCATCATTTGTATATAAAAAGAATACTATTTATGAAGCTAATGGGAACAGTAAATTTTATGCTATTAATGCAAAAAATGGCCATATGAATTGGAAAACAAGTTTTAAAGGAATAGATTCTATGTCTTCTTTAAATCTATCTGGAAATTTTGTATATTTTGGATCTGGAAATATAGATACTACTCAGTACATTAATTCTATTAATATAAAAATACATAAATTGCAATGGTCTAAACCTCTGCCTATGTCTTTTGGAGGTGTTACTGATAATTCTCCTTCTTCTAATTCAAAATATGTTGTTATAGAAGGTTTAGCTTTAACATCTACTGTAAATAAATTTAATCAAGTTGTGTATGTTCTAAATAAGAGAACTGGACAAATACAATGGACATATAAATTAGGAGTTGGAATTCGACCTAGAAATATGGAAACAGCAAATTCAATAATTGTAGGGAATAATTTATATACTGGAAATACTGTAGGTAATGGACGATTTTACTCTTTTAATATAAATACAGGAAAAATGAATTGGTATGTAAAATTATATGGAGATCAAAAAAGTGCGGCTGTACTACAAAATGGAATACTGTATTTAGCTGATTCTTATTCAAATTTTTATTCTATTAAAGCTTCAAATGGAATAGTATTAGGTATACATAAATTTATATCAACAGAAAAAATGAATGCTTTTACTGCTTCAAATCCTACATTAGTAGATAATGAAATATATATAGGAAATCTTAATGGTTATTTATATGCTTTTCCTATAAATTATCTTTATCAATATAATTTTCAACTATATAAATACTATACATGGTATGCTATAGGAAATATATTTGGAGGAAGAATAGATTTTCAATCCTTTATTAAAAATATTATCTAGAACTATTTTACAAAAGCAGGAGATTCCATAGGTGTAGATAAAGCAACCCCTGATGGATCATTAAGCATGTTTGGGCCAATACCTGCTTGTCCAGTAATTCCGTATTGCCATACTATTTTTTTAGTTTTAGGATTCAAAACAAAAACTCTATCATTATGATCATCAACTATTAGATAATTTCCATTAGGTAGTAATTGTGCGGAAGAAGGATGATTTAGAGTATTTGCACCCTGTGGTTGATATGTCCATATTGCTTTTCCTGCTTTTGTAATTACTTGTATTTTACCAGGATTTACCCAATCTGTTGATAAAATATTCCCATTTGGAAGAGTTACTGCATCTGAAGGATAAAATTCTGGTATATTTACTATCCAATTTATAGCTTGAGTCTTTAAACTTACATCAATTGCTGAATGATTTGCAACATCTGTTATCAAGACACTTTGACCAGGAAGAGGCATTGCATCATCTGGAGCAGCTAAATATCCAGGTTTTGTACTTACAACTCCCGTGTGACCATATTGCCATACTATTTGACCAGCTTTATTAACCTCAATTACTCGCATATTACCTGCATCTGTTATAAGTGTATTCCCATTTGGTAATTTAAAAGAATCATCTAAATATTTACCTAGATATCCTGCTGTATACCCATGAGTACCTAAATGACCATAACTCCATACTATTTGCTTTGTCTTAGTATTTATTTCAATAACCCTGCTATAATTTTCTTGATTAACAATTAATCTGTTTTTAGTATATACTTGAACATCATCAGGATCTTGTATCCCTGTCATTTGCCAAATAATCTTCTTTTGAGGATTAACTTCTATAATTCTATTATTTTTAGAATCACAAATATATATATTTTGTCCCAAAGGACCGTTGTTTACTGCGACTTTTGCCTTTATTTTCTTTTTTATTATCTTTGGAGAAACTTTTTTATTATGGATATTCTTAAAAAAAATACCTATAGCTAAAATTAGTAATAATATAATAATAATTATTATTGCTTTTTTATTTTTCATTTTTTTATAATACAAAATATGGTCCTCATTATCACATACAAGACAATTAAAATCCAGTAAAATATAAATTTAATCAGTTCATAATCTATTATTTATTATTATATAGATTATTTTGTTCTGAATTATTTGAATTTTCAATAAAGATCTTGAAATAATATACTTAATTGTATTTCTAATGAGGAAAAACAATTATTTCTTAAGAAATAATAATCTTATCCTTATTTTCTAAATTCAACAATGCTTTGCTTTCTTATAATTACTCATATATTATACCCTTGCAGACTAAAAGTTTTAGATTAAAACAAGATGAATTTGTAATTATTTATGATATTAAATCAATAAAATTTAATATGCAGGAGACTGCATTGGAGTAGATAAAGCAACTCCTGACGGATCATTAAGCATATTTGGTCCAATACCTGCTTGTCCGGTAATTCCATATTGCCATACTATTTTTTTAGTTTTAGGATTTAATACAAAAACTCTATCATTGTGATCATCAACTATTAGATAATTGCCATTTGGTAAAAGTTGGGTTGAAGAAGGATGATTTAAAGTATTTACACCTTGTGGCTGATATGTCCAGACAACCTGACCTGCTTTAGTAATTTCTTGTATTTTCCCAGGATTTACCCAATCTGTTGATAAAATATTTCCATTAGGTAGAGGAACTGCATCAGAAGGGTATAATTGCGGAATATTTATTTGCCATAATATTTTATTATTAGAAGGATTTACATCTATAGCTGTATGATTTCCAATATTTGTTATTAGTATACTTCCTCCAGGAAGAGGCATTGCATCATTTGGAGCATTTAAATATCCAGGCTGATTACTTCTAACACCAGTATGACCATATTGCCATACTATTTGACCAGCTCTATTAACTTGGATTACCCTCATGTTAACATCATCAGTTATAAGAGTATTTCCACTAGGTAATCTGAAAGAATCATCTACATATTTACCAAGATATCCTGCTGTGTACCCTGGAATGCCTAAATGACCATAACTCCATACTATTTGCTTTGTCTTAGTATTTATCTCAACAACCTTACTATAATCCTCTTGATTAACAATTAATCTATTTTTGGCGTATACTTGAACATCATCAGGATCTTTTATTCCTGTCATTTGCCAAATAATCTTCTTTTGAGGATTAACTTCTATAATTCTATTATTTTTAGAATCACAAATATATATGTTTTGTCCTAAAGGTCCATTGTTTATTGCAACTTTTGCCTTTATTTTCTTTACTACCTTAACAACCTTTTTATTGCTTATTTTAGTAGGTATTTTTTTATAATGATTATATAGGTATATGGATATCAATAAAACAAATATTAAAATTACAATAATTAAAATTGATTTCTTTGTTTTCAATTTCATAAAATTATGTTATAACAATTTATATATATATTTAGATATTACCACATATAGAACATCTATTAAATCTATTGCCAATTTATTATGAAAAAAAAGATTACAATACTATTGGTTATATTCGCTCTTATAATTGTTTTTTATAGTTATACTCAAATACATAGCACAAAAATTAATAAAACTAAAAATATTAGTATCAAAAAGTTAACAAAAACTAATCTAAATACTATAGCTTATTTCACAGGATTAAATTATTTATATAGTATCAATATAGAAAGTAAAATAAAAAATACAGTAAGTGGTTATTTAGGACCAGGAAAAGCTGCAGATTCAGTAATAAAAATTAAAAATAATGAATATGCTATCTCTAATGAAAGCAGCCAAATTAATATATGTAAAACAGGAAAGTGCTCTCAAGGAAATTTCGTATCTATCATTAAAGGATATACACAGAATGGAATTTTTTATAACTTTCAAGGAGTAGGGGATCTTGCTTTTTATAAAGGTTATTTATATGCAACTGATGTAATAAGAGGAGTTATTGTAAAAATAAACATTCAAAATTTTTCTGCAAGTGCTATAGTAACAGGACTAACTAATCCTCATGGGATATATTTTTATAACAATAATCTATATATCAATTTAGAGTATTACATTTATCAAAATAATAAATGTTCTTTAATTAAAGTAAACCCTATAAACTGGAATGTTTCAGGTTGTGTTACACAAATTGGTGGATATGCAGATGGAGTAGCTGGTTATCAAAATAAACTATATGTAGTAAGAGATTATTACCAATCTTCAGGAATGTACAATGCAAGTGTATACTTGGTAAATTTACAGACGCTTAAATATACAAATTTAATAAATGTTAATAATCAATATATAGATGGAATAGGGTACAACTCTAAATCAGTATTGGCAGTATTTAGAAGTGCAAATCCTGATAGTATAGGGACAAAACATTATAATCATATACCAGGGCTATATAATATATCAAATGGAATTCCTACTTTATTAGTTTCCGGAACGTTTGACGGTGTATATTTCCCAGCTCACATTAAATAATAAATAATCTAATTGATTATTTTAAAAACTTTTACTGGATAAAAGATTTCTCACTTCTTCGATAGAGTTTGTATCCATTAATTCTATTCGTAATGCAGATGCTCCTTCCCAATTATTAACATATATTTTAAAAAATTTTTTAAGTATTTGAAAAGATTTATAGTCACCTTCTTTTTCATATCTATCTAAGTGGAAAAGAAGTATATTTATCATTTCTAAAGGAGAATGCTCTTTTACATTAGGATCAAAAATAAAAATATCCTTAAATATTCCTCTTCCTATCATTACTCCATCAACCCCAGTTTTCGAAGATAATTCAATACCTTCAGCATATGTAGATACATCTCCATTTCCAATAATTAAAGTTTTCGAAGATAATTTATTACGAAGTTGTACTACTTTTGAAATTTCTTCCCATCTGGCAGGAACTTTACTCATTTCTCTTACTGTACGAGCATGAATACTAATAGCTGATAATTCTTGCTTTAAAAGAAAACTAAACCAGTCTTCTGTTATAAGATGATCTATTCCTAATCTAGTTTTGACACTTACTGGAAGATTTCCAGCTCCTTTTTTAGTAGCATTTATAATATCTGCCACTTCTGAATATTGCCCAATTAATCCACCACAAAAACCACGTGCTACAATACCTTTTTCTGGACATCCCATATTAATATCAATTCCATCAAACCCCATCTGAGCTATATCTTTGGCAGCTTTATAATAAAAATCTAAATTTCTACCCCATATTTGAGCTACTAATGGAATATTACTATTCTTATTACGATGAAGCCTTCTTATAACACGCTCTCTTCCTGGAGAAGATAACCCCTCTATTGAAACAAATTCAGTAAAAAAAACATCAGGAGGAGATACTTTTTCAACTACATCACGGAAAACAATATCTGTTACGTCATCCATTGGAGCAAGAACAAAAAAAGGCTTTTTTAAATTAGTCCAAAAATTTAACATAATTTCATTATTATATTTTAGAATTTAATAATCTTGTATATATAGAATTAAATATAAAACTAATGATATATAGCATTAGTTCGGCTTATTTTTTATTTCCAGAAATTGAATTTCCTATGATAATAAGTATTAAAGCACCTATAAAAGCTACTAATATACTATATAAATTAAATCCAGTAACACCTGGGAATCCTAAAAAATTCATGAGGAAGCCTCCTATTAAAGCTCCTATTATCCCTAATATTATATCCATGAATAATCCTACAGAACTATGAGTAAATCCAGAAGCCAGAGCTCCTGCAATAAGACCTAAAATTAACCACAAAACTATTCCCATAATTAAACCTCAATTAATATATCAATATTATATCATATGGAATTAATAATAACTTTATTCATATCGAAGAGCTTCTATAGGAGAAAGCCTGGACGCTTTATATGCCGGGAAAATACCAAATATAAGTCCTATTGTAATAGATACAGTAATTGAAAGTATTATTGCAATAGAAGATATGATAAATGGAACCTTTATTATATAAGAGGCTACAATATAGTCAAGAAATATACCTATAATTACTCCTATAAAACCTCCTATTATAGTAATAAGTATAGCTTCTACCAAAAATTGATATAATATATCACTATTTTTAGCCCCAATAGCTTTCCTTAATCCTATTTCTCTAGTTCTTTCAGTAACTGATACAAGCATTATATTCATAATACCTATTCCACCTACAATAAGAGAAATTCCTGCAATTCCTCCTAAAAGTAGAGTAAATGTCCCAGTTATTGTATTTAATGTTGTAAGTATTTGAGTTTGATTAGTAATATTAAAATTTGCTTGATTTATATTAGTAATTCCTTGTACTCTCATTAGGGTATTTTCAACCTCAGAAGTAGCCTGATTCATAACATTAGCATTACTTGCCTGTAATACAATAGTACTATATCCAATATTCCCAAATAATTCATTCTGTGCCGTACTAATAGGTACTGCTACTTGATTATCTTGATTAAATGACCCCCCTCCTGCAGACCCCTTCGATTGAGTCACTCCAATTACAGTAAAAGATGTATTTCCAATAGTAACATCCTTACCCATTGGGTTTGAATTTGGAAAAAGTTCACTTGCAACAGTTGGTCCTAATACAATTACAGGTAAACTGTCTTTTACATCAGGCTCTGTAATAAATGATCCTTTTGCCATTGTAATGTCATTTACACTCTGTGAGATTGGGGTTACTCCCTCTATTAATGTTACTGCATTTTGACTTTTATAAATAAGCTGTCCTGATTTACTAATAACAGGAGATACTGCTATAACATCAGGAGTATTATTCCTACTTTGCAGTGCAATTATATCATTTTGATTAAGAGCACCCGCAGTTCCTATTCCCTGTCTTACATTACCTACTTTAGCATTCCCAGGTGTGACTATAATAAGATTTGATCCTAAATTTTGAATATTCTGAGTGATTTTTGATTGAGCCCCTTGACCCACTGATATTAATGCAATTACTGAGGCTATTCCTATTATAATACCTAGAGCTGAAAGTATGGTTCTACCGAGATTAATAGTAAGAGAATGTATAGATGTAAAAAATAAATTTTTTAAATTCATACTCTGCTTTGTTTTATAATTTTATCTTCAATTAATAATCCATCCTTTAGCGTAATCTTTCTTTTTGCTCTATCTCCTATATCTTCTTCATGTGTAACTATCACTATTGAATGACCTTCATCATTTAAATCCTGTAAAATTTTTATGATTTCTAATGTTGATTTTGAATCGACATTTCCCGTAGGTTCATCTGCTAATATTAATGTTGGGTCTTGTGTAAGGGCTCTTGCTATTGCAACTCTTTGTTGCTGCCCTCCAGATATTTGATTGATTTTAAAATAAGCACGTTTATCTATACCCAGTTTTTTTAAAATTTCCATTGCCTTTTTTTCTGCAATCTCAGTATTTTCTCCTCTATATATAAGCGGTAAGATAACATTTTCCATTACAGTTGTACGAGGTAATAGATTAAATGCTTGAAATACAAACCCTATATATTTATTTCTCACAGATGAGAGTTCTTTCTCATTGATATCTATAGTATTGACCCCATCTAATATATATTCTCCTTTAGTAGGCTTATCTAATAGTCCCATGATATGCATTAGAGATGATTTTCCTGAACCAGAAGCACCCATAATGCTAACATATTCTCCAGATTCTATGTTAAGATTAACATTATCTAGCGCTATAACCTCATTATCAGTATCACCATAGATTTTGTATATACCTTTTAAAGTGATCATAATCCCAATTGTTTACCAATACCTTTTGCCTTTCCTCCTAAAGCCCCTTTCGCACGTGAAGTTTTTATATGAAATGAACTATTTCCATTTACTACAATCTTTTCACCAGCAGAAAGACCACTTGTGATCTGAGTAAAGTATATATTACTAATACCTACTTTTACTAAATTTTTTATGTCCTTACCATTATGATTAAGGATTACAAAAGGTTTCCCATTTGCCTCATAAATTAATGCAGAATTTGGTACTAACAAAGCATTATTAGCACTTTTAGTTATTATATTCACATCAGCACTCATTCCAAGCTTAATCCCAGAAGGTGCATTATTAATACTTATAGTAACTCCATAATTAACTACATTTTGAATTATTGTAGAAGAAGGTTCTATTGATTTTACAGTACCTTTAAATGTTTGATTAGGATAAGCAGTTAGTGTTATATTTACACTTTGCCCATTAGCTACACTAGCAATTGAACTTTCATTAACATATGCAAATATTTGAGCAGAAGATGTGTTTGCAACAGTTATAAAAGAATTTCCAGCAACATTTGAAATTCCACTTTGTGCAGATGCTATTCCCTTAGATCCACCCTGAGAAGAAGCTCCTACTTGCTCGTTTGGAGCAATAGAAGAAAGAAATATAACGGTTCCAGAAATAGGAGATGTGAGAGTAGCCTCAGAAAGAGCACTTTGAGCCTGTTCTAAATTTATATATGCATTATTCTTAGCATCAAGAAGGGGAGCAATATTATAATAAGCGGGTTGTGCATTTGCAAGATTTTGTTGATCTGTTTGTACTTGTGCATTATCAGATTGTACCTTTGCTAATATTGTAGAATAATTAGAAGAACTTGAAGGAGTAGCATTGAGTGTTGCTTGATCTGCACTTAAAGTTGCTTTAGATTGGTTAAGTGTGTTTTGTGCACTTTGTACATTTTGAGCAGACTGTCCATAAAAAGCATTTATTTTCTGTTGCGCTGTATCATAGTTATTTTGAGCTATTTGAACATTTTGAGAAAGAGTAGCTGTATTTAAAGATGCTAACTTCTCTCCAACCTGAACACTTTCCCCATCCTTAACATATACCTGTTGTAATTTCCCAGATATTGGAAAATTTAATTCTGCCATATTCCCAAAAATAACATTTCCAACAGAAGAAACATTTTGAGTGATATTTCCTGTTTTAACAGTATATAATTTAGTAGTTTTTGTCTTTGTTTTTACAAAAGAAGAATATACAAAATATATTATACCTAATCCAACAACTACAAGTACTATTTTTGCAATAAGACTTCCCTTTATTATTTTTTTCATTACATTACAATTATAAATCTAGCAACAATGCCTTTCTTAGTATGTGTCCCTACAACACTAATTGTTACTCCACTTTTCAAAGTACTGATATTTACTAAATTACTTCCACTATATATCTTCGTACCCTTTGCTACGATTATATTTGTACCATTAACATTTAATGTATTTTTAGTAATACTACTTATACTTCCTTCTTCATGTACAAATACAGGCTTTTTTGCTTTCCCAGCAAGTTTTCTTGTGCTATTAGTATTCCTGGATATATTCCTTTTCCCTTTATGATGTAATACATTGTGAGGAAGAAAGTAACCAATAGCTCCAAATGCAATTGCTACTACTACTAAAATAATAATATTTCTGACTTTTTCGTTTTTCATAATAATAATTAATATAAAGTTATTAATACTTATACATTTTTTCTATGAAAAATGTTTCAAAAATAAAATTAATATTAAAAATATAATAATTTAGAGTATAATAATACAAACATATAAATAATGAGAAAACATTTAAATATAAAACCATTCCAAGAAACTTTATACAAAGGTATGTGTGCACCTGCATCTTTAAAAATAGTATTATCTTTTTACGGAATAGAAAAATCAGAATCAGAATTAGCAAAGAATTGTAATACAAATAACCTGGGCACAGATGATATAGGGTTAAAAAATACTGCTGAACTATTAGGGTTTAAAGTAAGTATAAAAAATAATAGTAGTTTTAATGATATAGAAAAATGGATAGATAAAAAAGTACCTGTAATCGTAAATTGGTTTACACGAGGAAGAACAGATTATACAGATTCAGCTGTTTCTGATGGTCACTACTCTGTAGTAGAAGGAATAGATGATAAATATATTTATTTGCAAGATCCAGAAATAGGTAAAATTAGAAAAATTAAAAAAAATGATTTTATGACTATCTGGTTTGATTTTAAAGGAGAATATATTAAACCAAATGAATTAATAATTCGGCAAATAATTGCAATATACAAATAAGATTATCAACTCCAAATCTAAAACTTAAACCATGCAGATACAGCTTTCGTAAATTTATATATAAATTTGCTACAGATGGCAATAGAAAAATGCATAAAACGTGGTAATATATATAAAATATATTAATAATAAATGAAAAAGGTAAAGATTTTTTTAAAAAAAATAAAAACTATCTTTGATGTAGTTTCTAGAAATTACATTAGAGTAAATAAAATCTTATGGAATAATGATAAGAAGGTATTACTATTGTCATTATTTAAAAGTTTAATAAGTTCTATTACTCCCATCATAAATGCTTTTATTTATGGAGCAATAATTGATCTTGTGATATCTAGTGTTGAAAAGAAAACTAATATAGAAATACCTTTAATAATATTAATAAGTCTTTGGTTTGTAATCTATTTTATATCTACATATTTAAATACACTCTCTTATATAATATGGCAAAAAGTACAATTATTATTAAATAAAATCTATACTAAAGAATTTTTAGAAAAAATAAATAATGTAGGAATTAAAACTTTATATGATAAAGACTTTTATGATTACTTTAATAAAGCTCAAGAACAATATCAGATTGCTGCAGGAAATGTTGGGAATTATTCATCACGTATTAATACAGCTTTACTCTCGTTTGTCTTTTCAATAATAGTATTTTTCTACTTTTCTCCAATAATAGGGATCCTTGTATTGTTATCAATGATTCCTACTGTAATCTATGAAATTAATTTCTCTAAAATGTCATGGGGAATATGGAGTGAATCAAAGGAATATAGAAATTCTTACTACTCTTTAATCAATATATTTAGAAGAAACAATTCAGAAGAATTAAAAATACATAATACAGGAGAATATCTTAAAGAAAAGGTAGTTACATTAAATAATCAAAGATATGAAAGAGAAATGTCATTAACTAGAAAAAGAACATCTTTTAATTTATTTGGATCTTTCTTGGATACAGTTATATATATATTCTCTTCTGTATATATAATTTATGAGGCATTAGCCAAAATAATCCCCATAGGATCAATCGTAACATTCTTTTCTATTTTAGGGAATTATATAGCTAGTGTCCAATATCTTATAAGCAGTTTTATAGATATTTATGAGTCAAGTCTATATCTTGATGATATTCATCAATATCTAGAATTTGAATTAAAAGATGATATTATAAATGGAGAGATAAAAATAAAAAATAATAAGCAACACAAAATTGAATTTAAGAATGTATCATTTAAATATCCACAATCAAAAAAATATATTTTTAAAGATCTATCTTTAACTATAGAACCTGGAGAAAAAATTGCAATAATAGGGGAGAATGGAGCAGGAAAATCAACATTTATAAATCTTTTATGTAGATTCTATGATGTAAATTCAGGTGAAATACTCATTGATGGTATAAATATTAAAGATATAGATATACTTTCTTGGTATAACAATATAGGAATACTCTTTCAAGATTATATAAAATATAATTTTAGTGCTAAAGAAAATATATATTTAGGAGATATAAAAAAGAAAGATAATAATTTAAAAGATATAATTAAATCTTCAAAGAAAGGAGGCTCGCATAAATTTATTCAAAACTTAAATAATCAATATGATACAATTTTAAATAATATAGATACAAATCTGTCTGGAGGACAGTGGCAAAAATTGGCACTATCAAGAGAATTTTTCAGGGATCCAGAGATTCTTATACTGGATGAACCCACTTCTAATTTAGATGCTAAAGCTGAAAATGAAATTTTCAAAATAATAGAAAATACTGCTAAAGGTAAAACAGTAATATTAATTTCCCATAGATTTTCAACTGTCAGAAATGCTAATAAAATATTTGTATTTGAAAAAGGAAAAATATTAGAAGAAGGAAATCACCAAGAATTAATGAAATTAGAAGGTAAATATGCAGAACTTTTTAATTTACAGGCAAAAGGCTACAGAGAATAATATGGATATAGATCCACAATATATTAAATATTCTAAAAAAATAATACTAATGGGGAAAAAGGATCAAGAAATTTTGAGAAAATATAATATAATTAATAATGAGATTATAGAATTACAAAAGAAAAATACAGAAGAATTAAAAAAAATAATCAAACAAATCGGTTGGCCTAAAACTTCGATAGTAGGGAAAGAAGCTTCTCTATATGCATGGTTAATTATACAGCACTCTGATTTTGACTTATCTTTCCAAGAAGAAGTTTTAAATATACTTAAATTAATTTCAGAAACTGAAAACACAAACATGCAAATAGCATATTTAGAAGATAGAGTATTAATTAATAAACATCTTCCTCAAATATATGGAACCCAATTTAAAATTAAGAATGGAATAAAAATACCTCATAAAATAACTGATATCAAAAATGTTAATAAAAGACGAAGTGAAATGGGATTAAACAAACTAGAAGACTATATTAAATAAAAATATTTTAAATGTAAGTATTTGCATAAAATACTTAGTTACTCTACAATATTCACATATTAAAAATGACAAATTTTAAGTTTTACTATAATAAAAATAATATTTCATTAGATATTATACTTCCAGGAGGAAATGGAGGAATAGATAGTGTTTTTATAACAAAAATATCTGAATTATCATTTAAAAAAGGACACTCTGCTATTGCAATTAACCATCCTTTTTATGAAAGAGGAGAAAAACAAACATCTTCAAGAAATTTCAAAGAAGAAATCACTAATATGCTTGAAATATTAGAATATTGTCATTATAAAGATTATAAAAATATAAGATTTATAGGAAAATCTTTAGGAGGAGTTATATCTGCATATTATTTATCATCACTTGAAAACAATGAAATGAATAAATACTCAATTACTGTATTAGGATATGTATTGGGTTCTATAAATTTAAATAATTTTTTGGGAGATATAACTATAATTCAAGGTGAATTAGATAGATTTGGGAATATCAAACAAGTAAAAGAAGATATGCAAAATTCTAAATCAGATAATATTACATATTATGAAATTAAAGGTGCAGGCCACAGTTATGAAAATCTTAAAACTCAAGAATCAGAATTTCAAGATGAAGCGATATCAAAAATTAAATTTTAACTTTAAATAAAACATTTAATATGAATATAAAAAATAAAGAAATTTTATTCTCAACAACTAATAATAGAAAATTAAGAGAAGCTCAAGAAGGATGTAAAGAATTTGGAATAAAAATTAATCAAATTAAACTAGATATAGAAGAGATTCAATCAAAAGATACATTATTAATAGCAAAATATAAGGCAAACGAAGCATTTAAATTAGTTAATCAACCCGTAGTAGTAACAGATACTTCATGGTCAATTCCTTCCCTAAATGGATTTCCAGGTGGATATATGAAAGATATAACAACATGGTTTGAACCAGAAGATTTTATTAATTTATTAAAAAATAAAAAAGATAAAAGTATTAGTTTTAGAGAGACTATTGTATATAAAGATAAAAATAACACTAAAGTTTTTAATGATGATTATTTAGGGGTTATTATTGATACACCTAGAGGAGAAATAGGTAACAGTATAGAAAAGGTTGCTGAATTTAATGGAGTTACTATTGCTGAAAAACATGATCTCAATGAGATCTCCTATGATCCTAAAGATTATATTTGATATAAATTTGCAAAATGGTATTCTAATTACTAAGTTAAAAAATCATACATCGATAATCACGACCTATAGAATATTGACTTTCTCTTTTTTTTAATATAAAATATGTCCGTACATTCACAAAACATGCTCAAAACTTGTAAAATACAGGTCGTAAGCTGTCAAAAGAAAGGATAAATAATGGCTAGATACCCAAAGATATTTCGGAGAAAAATGATTAAGGTGATCGTCATAGCAGTAATACTGACAGTTAAAAGTTCTATTTCTTATAAACTTTTTGCGAAAAACAAACCGTCAGACGTCAAAAGAAAGGATAAATAATGGCTAAATTACCAAAGAAATTCCAAATTAAGATGGTTGTCATAGCAGTAATTATGCTAGTTCTAGGTAGTTTAACTCCCTGGCTGCTAATCAACTCGACAATACTTCCATCCTCTAGGACGACATCTCTGTTCATATTCGCAATTGTACTTGGGATCATAATGATTGTTCCAAAACAATTCAGAGTACCACTTGTTATGACTGCTGGGTTTTTCACCTTAGGGCTTCAAATCCCATTATGGTTAAATACCACAGAATTCATGAGCTTGGCAACTCTAGTTGTTCTACTAGTTATACTAGTAACAATTCAGATCATACAAGACAAAACACGAAATATAGAAATCGTAAAATTCGGGGAATCAAGAAAGGATCAAGTCATTTAATCATGTACAAAGAGAGAGCTCTGCTTAATTATTCACACCTAAACAGTGTAAAAAATAAGCAACTCTCTCTTTCCTATATCTATTATCCATAAAATATGTATATAATAAGTACATATGTATAGAAAAGGTGTTGTTGCAATTATTCTAAATAATCAAAATCAAATTTTATTAGTAAATTTAACTAATTTCGAAGAAAATTTTTATTCAATACCCGGAGGTGGTAGTGAAAAGGGAGAGAGTAGTACAGATACTCTTAAAAGAGAAATTTTTGAAGAACTAGGAATAGAACCTAATAAAATAAGTATTATTAAAAAATCAAATACAATTTATAAATTTAATTTCCAAGTACCAACTATAAAAGATGGAAAAGAATATATTGGTCAGGAAAAGGAATGTTTCTTAGTAAAATTTAAAGGAATAGAGAGTGATATAAAATTATCAAAAAATGAAGTAAGGAAATATTTATGGTCTGATTATAAAAATTTATATGAATATCTGTTATTTGAAGAACAATTAGACTCAATTCAAACATTTATAAAAGAGCTTTGTCCTCAAATTTTATAATATAAAAAACTTATATATTTTTTAAATAAAAAATACAAGAGGTAAATATGCATAAACAAACATTTTTCATACAAAATAGAGAAGGATTAAAAATATCAGTTACAAGTAATATAAATAAGAATAATACTAAATTAGTATTTGTAATGCATGGGTTATTAGGTTCTCAAAATCAAACCCTAATAAAAAAAATTTCCCAAACATTTAAAAATAAAGATTTTAATGTAATTTCTTTTGATACTACTAACTCTAATGGAAAAAGTGATGGAGATATAAATAATGCTTGTGTTAAAAACTATTATAATGATTTAGAAGATGTAATTAATTGGGCATCAACTCAAGATTGGTATTCTGAACCATTTACCCTTATAGGACATAGTGTAGGAGGATTTTCAGTAGCCTTTTATGCAGAAAAATATCCAAAAAAAGTATGCGCATTAGAATTAATTTCTCCTTTTATATCTGGGCTTTTAAGTTTAGAAGCATATAATAAAATATATATGTATAATCCTCAAAAAATAGAAGATTTACCTTTTGCATATTTTGAAGGACTAGGTTATACATTATTTTCATTAATAGAAAATCTTATAATGCCAGTCATTATAATAATTGGAGAAAAAGATAGAACTATTCTACCTAATCATGCTAGAATACTATATGAATCTTTACCAGGGAAAAAAGAATTTCATATTATAAAAAACGCACCTCATACATTTAGAAATACTGGGCATTTAAAAGAAATTAATAGAATTTCAGAAAACTGGATTAATAAAATTTTAATTAATAAAAAAAGTATATAATAAACGTATTTAAAAAAATATCGTTATTAATACTCATTAATAATTAAGTATAATTGTGAAAAATAAGTATAATATTGCATTAATAATTATAGTAGTTATCATCTTAATCTTAGGAATATATTTTTTTCTATCATATTCTAATTCTACATTAAAAGATTTATCTAAAAATATCCAATCTCGAGAATCTAAAATAAATAGTTTTAATTTTACACTTAGAAGTTTACAGAATAATAATTCTAATTCATATATTTTTTCTCAAAATCTTGAAATAACAGGGGCAGAAAAATATAGTAATTCAAATATAGCTGAAAGTGGAGTATATTTTGTACCAATAGGGAAAACTGCTTTAAGCAATGCATCTAATGTGAAATTAAATTTTACCAAAATTAATAAAGAATATTTTGCTAAAGTATTTAATTCTAATGTTTGGTACAAATATGAAAATAAATACCCAATAATCCATTTTTCTTATCTTAATAAATCTCCGTTCTTGAATATTAATCCCAATAATATAAAGTATTTAGGAAACACAGAACTTAATGGGAAAAATGTAAAAGAGTATAGTGCTAATATCTCAAACTCTAATATAAAGAATACAAATTTTTATAATTTATATGCAAAAGGAATAATTAATAAAGATGAAGCAATTATCAAACTTACTTCATCTGCTATTAATAAACCTACAATAAGTAACCTAACAGAGCATATATATTTATCAAATAATAATACAATATATAAAGAAGTTTATAACTACAATATATTTATACAAACAAATACTCAAGTAACATTAACAATAGATTTTTCAAAAATTAATGAGAGTCTTAAAATTAATGCACCAAATACATATAAAATTTTCACAGAAACACCTAAAACAGCTCCATTTGCATTTCCATTTTAAATCATTAAATTTTGTCCTAACAACAAAAATACACTCCCTCCTATTATAGCTAATAATAAACTAAAGGGGTTAAATAATTTGAATCCGAAACCACCTAAGAGACTTATTAAAGTTCCTCCTATAAAACTACCTATAACTGATAAAGTAATACTCTTTGTTCTATTAATTTTACTATGAAAAAAGTAAAAATTAGCTAGACCAATCAATATACCTGCTATTATCCATGAGATTACTGCCATGATTATTTAGATATAATATATATAAAGCATATAGAAAATAAATTAAAACTATATTAATTCTTTTTATTATAGATTGATAAATATCTACCTAATATTAAAAATCCTATAACAATAATTTCATAAATAATAATATCAATTATAAATTCCTTTACCAAGATACTTATATATTGAGCTTTCGTTAATATGATATTTTGACTATTTTGTGAATAAAAATAAATCCAAGGTTTTGTAATATAAGTTTCTATATAAAAAGAAATAATAAAAACAATAATTTGAAGGACTAATAAAAAAGAAAAACAATATATAGATAATTTTTTTAATTTTTGCTTATTCCTATATCCTATAACAAAAAAAACAGATATAGAGTATAGCAATAGCAAATAAAAAACTATAATTGTTAAATATTGGAATCTATATAAAAACAGACTAACTATAGATAATACTATATATATTATTAAATATATATATAAAATTTTTGGATAAAAAAGATTTTTAATCTTCATTTCTCTAATTATATACTCTTGCGATTTTTACATCAATAAGAGATAGTACTTGTATAACAAATTAGATTATTTATTTTGTGTTTATCAATATATCTGATAATATCTTTTAAATATAAACATATGAGTACAAGATTAGATACAATAGAATACTTAGACAAAAATATAGGATTTTTCCCAATATTTAATAATACTATTACAAATGCATTTTCTTGGGGGGAAAATGTTGGGAATATGTCCTTTAACTATGGAGACAGAAAAGAAGTTAAATTGAGAATTATTAAATTTTTACAAAAAATATCTATTAATAATATACAAAGTATTGTGAATATAGAACCAGAACATAGTGATAATATAGTTTCTATAACTCGAAATAAATATAATTCTTTAAGATCTACTCCTGTAGGCAAAAGCATTAACTGCGATACATTATTTACAAACACTAAAAATATAGCTTTATCTATAAAACCTGCAGATTGCACAGTTTCAATAATAAAAGCAATTGATATAAATAACAAAATAATAATAGGATTAATTCATGCAGGAAGAAAAGGATTAGATCTATCTTTACCATATAAATCAATAGAATATTTAATACAACATTATGAAGTTAATATATCTAATATACAAATTGGGATAATACCATCAATTGGATTTGATAATTATTTTATTCAGAATATAGAAGAATTAAAGAATCCTATAATCTGGGAAAATTATAGTAAGAAAAAAAATAATTATATATATCTAGATCTAAAATCTCTACTATTAAAACAATATCAAGATATAGGAATAAAAAATACACAAATACAATATTATGATCTAGATACATTCAATTATGCAAAAGAAAAAATAAGCTTTTCTCATAGATATTCTCAAATGCATAAAGAAACTGCTAATGGTAGAATGATAGTAGTAGTTAAAATTTAATTAAAAGAATAAATATTCCCATTTCCTGTAATAGCATAAAAAATACCATTATAAAAACTCAAACCTGAAGCGATTTCATTTCCACCAAGGGTTCTTTTTGCAATAAATGATCCATTATTAGATTTTAATACATAAATATTCCCTGCAGTAGTAACAGCATACACTAATTTATTATTTATTATAAATGGTGCGTTTATCATGCTATTTACATGATATCTCCATAATATCTTTTTAGTATTTATATTCACTGCGAATATATCTCTTACAGTATTAGATGATGTATATAGAGTATTTCTAATAATAGTAGATACACTTCCTTCCATAGGGTCAGATGGTAGATTTATCAATCCATTTCCTTCATTTATAGTCCATATAATTTGACCAGTATTAGCATTAATCTTATAAAGATACTCATTCCCCACATCAGCTTTATTATTAGTAAGATGAGTAGCATTGGTATATATATATCCTGCAGAATAGGTTGGAGTTGTATCATCTAAAGCTCCAGTAATATTAGGGAAATTATCTTTCCACTGAATTTTCTTGGTTTTTATATTTATATCAAAAAAAGTATAAGGAGATGCACTTCCAAAATATATATTATTATGTACTAATACAGCCGATGACATAGACACTATTGAACCTAGATTAATTGACCATAATAATTTCCCAGAAGAAGCAGATAAGGCATAAAATTTCTTATTTCCATTAGCAAAATATATTATTCCATTTTTATATACAGGAGTAGGCATATCCTCTCCTGGTGTACTATATTTCCACATAATCTTTCCTGTTTCAAGATTTATTCCATACATGGCATTAGGACCTAATCCTCTATATAAAACTGCCTTATTCTTTAAATCATATTTTATACTATTACCTGTCCCTACATAGACCATATCTTGAGTTGGTACTACTACAGGATTTGTCATTACCCAATTAGGTAGTTGATCATGCCATAAAACCTTAAAATTACTTCTTTTAATTGCATAAAGAGCTCCTGTAGTATTTGATTGGTTCATTACTCCAACATAGATGATATCTCCACTCACAATAGGAGTAGTATCAAATCCTACTCCATTAATATTTTTTGCTAATATTACATGTGATAATAATGTCATTTCAGCTCCAGTAACAATATTATTATCATTCCCATTATTAGAATATTGATTATAACTACTATAGTAATACGTTGTATTAGGAACAATTTTTTGAAGATGTATAATTAAAATCAGAGTAACTACTATAAGGACAAGTACTGTTAAATATATATAATAAGTTTTTTTCACAAAATTTGTCCTTGAAATAAATTTATATACATAATATACACTTATATATAGAAAAATGTTTCACAACATAAAAACTTAATCTTTAGCTATATTTACAACATTTCTTCTTTGAAATTCGACTACCTTTTCGAAAAATTCTTTTATAAGAATAGTATTTGATTTTGAAATTTGATCTATTATAATTTCAGAATTATCCATATGAATAATTCTTACTCTACCAAAAAAAATCTTTTGATACACTAATACTCTATCTATGGTTTTTATACCAATATCTTCTATTGATTTAGTAATACCTCCTAAATGAAGAATAGTCTTTTCTATTGACCTTACCTGTATCTTATACTGAATTGGAGAAATAGGGTGTAAAAGTGTAACAGTTCTTACAGAAATAACCTCTGATAATAATTCTTTGTCTTCAGGTGTCATATTTATATCGGGATTATTATTATAAGGATTCATTACATATATGATAAAGCTTTTTTAAAAATAAGTCTAATATTTGTAATATTAATCTTTTAGTAATAGAATTAAAAACATTTAGTAAATAATTACAATGAATAATAAAGTTATATTAGCAATTTCTGCCCATGAAGATGATTTAGATTTCGGGTGTTCAGGAACAATATCTAAATGGATAAATGAAGGAGCAAAAGTATATTATTTTATTCTAACAGATGGATCGAAAGGTTCTGATGATAAAAGTATTAATGAACAAGAATTAATTAAAGAAAGACAGGTAGAACAAGAAAATGCTGCAAAAGTTTTAGGAGTAGAAAAAGTTTTTTTTGGAAATTTTGAAGATGGGGCTCTTGAGGATAATAATATCGTTAGAAAAGAGATAGTAAAAATGATTAGGAGTATTAAACCAGATATTGTTATAACTATGGATCCTGAATTTTTATATAATTCTGAATATGGATTTATTAATCATCCTGATCATATTGCTGCAGCAAGAGCTACAATGTTTTCTGTATATCCATTCTCTAGAAATAGACCTTCTTTTAAAGAACTTTTACAAGAAGGATTAGAACCTCATAAAGTTTCTGAATTATTATTGATATCAATGGGTTCTGCAAAAGCAAATATGTATATAGATATATCTTCTACTATTGATAACAAAATAGAGGCATTAAAAATGCATACTAGCCAATATGATGATTTTGATAAATTGAAAGAGATGATATTGAAAATGAGTAATATAGCTGGAACTAAAAAGGGGTATCAATACGCAGAATCTTTTATTAGGATAGAAATAAAACAATAAAATAAATAAATTACAAACTTTATGGGGTATGATTATGATATAATATAGTTCCTATGACAGAAATATTCGAAAATATTCCTCAAGATTTTATGTTTGGTGCATCTACTGCTGGTGGCCAAGTAGAGGGAAATCATAATAGCGATTGGGAGGATTTTGAAAAAAGAAATTCCATATCTCTTGCTGCAGATTCTAAAGCTAACAATAAAGATTATGGCAATGGATCTTTACCTCCTAAAACATATGAACTACTAAAAGATGAGCTTTCAGATCCTTTAAATTATATATCAGGAAGTGCAGCAGGGTGGAGACAAGGTCATTACATTGAAGATCTAGACTTAGCTCAAGATATGGGGTTAACAGCTATAAGGTTTTCCCCAGAAAGATCTTGGCTCCAACCATCTTCTTCCCCCATATTAGATGAAGAGGCTATAGTACATTATAGAAAATTTATTGATGAATGTATAAAAAGAGGGATAGAACCAATTCCTACACTTTTTCATTTCACTAATCCTTTATGGATTCAGAATAAAGGTGGTTGGGAAAATAAAGATATTAGAGAAAGTTATAATAGATATACAAAATCGTTGTTACAGTCACTTGATAGAGAATTTAGACATGTCTTAACTATTAATGAACCTGAAGTATATACTTTTATGGGGTGGATAGCAGGAGAATGGCCTCAAGAGAGAAAAATTGCTTTAATAAAAGCGATGCATGTAAGAAAAAATTTAATTGAAGCACATAAAAAAATGTATTCTACTATAAAAGAATATGATGATACAATATTAATATCAGCATCTGTAAATTTACAAGACATAGAACCCTCCTCTTCAAGAAAATCAGACAAAATAGGCACATCTTTATCTGAAAAAATGTCAAATACACTATTCCTCCCAAAAATTAAAGATGAAATAGACTTTATTGCATTGAATCATTATCTTCATAACGTACAAAGAGGAGTAATTCCTATAAAATATATAGATACAGGGGAACCAAAATCTGATATTGGATGGAATCTAAACCCAGATAGTTTATACAGAGTATTATTATCTTTACGAAAATATAAAAAACCTATTATTATTACAGAACATGGGGTAGCAGATAAAAAAGATACTAATAGATCTCAAGTTTTGATTAATGCAATAAGCTCTATTAATAGAGCTATTGGAGAAGGGATAGATGTACGAGGATATTTGCACTGGTCATTAATTGATAATTTTGAATGGGATAAAGGAAAAGCAATGAGATTTGGACTAATTGAAGTAGATTATAAAACACAAAAAAGAACTCCTAGAAAAAGTGCCACTACTTATGCTGATATTATAAGGAAGACTAGATATAAATAAACTCTCTATTATGATTATGTTAGTCAAACATATCCTTTTCAAAATTAAATGCAAATGACCTATTATAAAGCCTCAAATCTCCAAAAAATAAAAGAGACTCTCCTATATTAAATTTTAAAAGAGAATCTTTCTCTTCATTTGATAATATAAATGTTTTTGAAATATTATCTAAATTCACCTTCTCTTGTTTCATTAACACTTTTAAAGATGTATTTGCAATGATAGATCTACCTTCTTCAGAAGATATAAAATCTTCTATATCCTGAGTTATATATATTAATCCCAAATTATATTTTCTTGCTCTTTTAGATATCATTTTCAAGTAAGTTAATAACTCTTTACTTTCAAATAACCTATGAGCCTCATCTATAAAAACTTCTCTTTTTGATTTGCCATCATGAAATTTCCATACAAAATTAAGAACAATATACATCATTAAAGATATGTTATACGTATCAAGTTTAGAAATATCAAAAACAATTAAATTATCTTTATTGGATATCTCTATATTTGTCTTTTCTGAATATAAGGTAGCATTTGATCCTGCAGAAATATTATATATTTCTAAAGCCATTTTACTTTTATTTTTTTCCAAATAATTATATAAATCTTTAAACGTAGGTTCTTTTATAGTCCTAAATACTTCTACTAATGCTTTGTCCAATTCATTACCATCAAAATATGTACAGGATCTTTGTAAAAAACTTTTAATAAATTGAATCTTATCTTCAATACTTTCACCTTGATATAAGTCAAAAGGATTAATCTTGTATTTACTGTTATGAGAAAATTCAATTCTTTTACCTTTTAAATTTTTACATAAATTTTTATATTCTCCCTCTGGATCAATAATAACAACTTTTATTCCCTTTGCTATCAATCTTATAATAGTAGTTTTTGCAAAAAAACTTTTTCCAGATCCAGATTTAGCAAAGATTACTCCATTGTAGTTTTCATAATTGAAAATATCAAAAAGAGTTAATGAATTAGTTATAGAATTAACACCATATATAATTCCTTTATAATCAGTAAACCCATTAATCACAAAAGGAGTAGCTGCTGATATTGATGAGGAGTTTAATACAAAAGTTTTATTTCCCTTATTTATATTAAAAGGTACAATACTTTTATAACCAATGGATTCTCTGAAATCTAAAGAATACATTGTAAATGATTTTGAAGATGCTAATAACTCTAAATTTTTAGCATTTATTTTTAAATTATAAAGATTAGTAGAATACAACGTAATATAAAAGCTCAAAAGAGAGGAACCTTCTTTCCCTGAAACTAAAATCCTTCTGAAATCTTCTAGTGCTGTTACCTCTAAATCTAAAGAAATATCATTTAATCTACCTTTTGAAAGACGTGAATGTCTTTGAGACTCTAAGGAAGATAATCGAATCTTTATAGAATTTAGAACTTCATCTTTTTTTAAAGGAGATATATATTGAGTTAATATTAAATTTCCACCTAATGAAAATAATTCAGAAACAAAAAACTTATTTATTTTCACAGGGAAATCTGATATATAATAAGTTTTATAAAATTTATTATTAACTTTTATATTATTCTTTTCCTCTTTTATATTTTTAGGAAGTAATCTATCCTCTTTGGTTTTATAATAAATTTTCATAATTTATAAGAAAAAATAATTTAAAATAGTCTTAATTTGCTTGTCTTTTAATTTTTTAAAAGATAAGGGAATAGAAGAAAGCATATATTTCAATTGCTTTTCTTGAGAAATAAAAAGATCTTCCACTTCTTTAAGATCTTTTTTATAATCTATGTGTTTTCTTTTTTTTATAACAGAATATATTAAAAAAAATCTTTGATTATAAATATTTTTAAATATTTCATCCTTATCTGTTAACAGGGCATTCCTATACAACTCTTTTAATTTTTTATTAGAAATATTATTTATATATTTTAAATTCTCTTTCTTTTTAAGTTTGAAATTTATGGATGTTATTTGAATATTAAACTTTATTGATAAAAGAAATTCTTCATATTTTTTTAAAAATCTTTCTCTCTCTTCTATATCTGATAATATAAAATTATCAGGGAATATCTCCAATATCTTAGCATAAGAAGAATTTTTTAAGATTAATATGTCATTTTCTATAGATAATAAATCAAAGAATTTTTTTGTACTATTCATTCTATATAAGATTCCTCTAAAAAATAAGTTTTTTTTCTAAAAGAAAAAATAAGAAAGTAATAAATATATTCATATAAAAATAATCCTCTAAAAGACTGTTTAATAATCATATAAAAGAAAATAATAAATGAAGCAGAAATAAAAATTTTAACTTGTAATATCAAATTAGCAAATATAATAAAAGATATAGGAATTAAAGAAAGCATTACTATTAATATATCTTTTGTTATATTAATATAATTAAATTTTAATCTTTTTATTTTATATACTTTTACTTCGTTATTATTCATGAATATTTAATTTTGTTAATACTTCTTCTTACCTTTGTATATTCAGAGGAGAGTGAAAAATTGAGATATCTAGCTAATAGAGTAGGGATTAGGGATAAAGCAAATAAGGTTATTATAGCTAGTATGAATTTTTCAATTGGATTAATAGCAAAATCCCTTACAATTATAATAAATACGGACACACCTATTAAAAATGCAGGTTGTACAAATAATAACTCAGCTATTTTTGAAAAAATTACTTTCAAAACTCCATTAAAAGGTGGGTAAATAGAAACTATTACTGCAAATGGAAAAAGAAGTATAAAGATCCATAAGAGTATAAATCTCAAAATAAATTGAAAAGAAAATATAAATAAAGCAATAATCAAAAATATATATAATATAAAAATAGTAATACCTGAAAATATACCTCCACTAAATCTATCTAAAGAAATTGAATTCACTATTGTTTGAAATAAACTAGGATTCGAAGATAATATTATATGCTGTACTATAAATTTATCCATAACATTTATAAATGTTATAAAAAATGAAATTATGTATACAGATAAAAATAAAATTATAACAGCAATGATTACGTTATATAAAAGATCAATAGGGGAGAACCGAGTTCCACCTATTGAGGCTTCTCCTATAAGATGCATTACATATATATATATTATTAAAGGTATAATAGCTAAAGACAAAGCTTCTGTTCCATTTACATATTGGTTATATGCAATCCCTGCTAAGTTACCTCCAAATCCGGAGGAAGACAATATATTAGGTGTGAATTCTGTAAATTGATCTATGATATAACCTAATGAGCATATTATTCCATTTATGGAGAATGAGTATGAATAATTACAATTTAATGGGGTATTAGAAGATACTGTTGTAGCTGATTTAGCAAAAACAGGACTAAAAAGCATGAAAAATATTATAAAACTAACCAGCAACAATCGCATGAATAAAAGTTGTAAAATTTTGAGCACCTATAACTATAAATAAACCTACTAAAACCCAAATTATTCTTCTAATTAATCTTGATCTCTCTTGAGGATTATCAGAATATAATATAAATTGAATTCCAAATGTTATAACTATTAATATCAAAACAGCCTCTACTGTAGTAATCATAACTCCGGCTATATTATTAACAAATTGTGTAATTCCTGGTATCTGTTGCATAATTTTTTTTTGATTATAATATATAACCAAAAATTACGCATTGCCATGCATGGCAAATTTTATAAAAAACACCTTAATACAGGGGATTAATATAGGTAATTTTTATAAAGAATTTAGGTGATTTATGAAATTTATAGTAATGATTTTAAATTTTTTTTCATTATTATCATACTCAATTTTGTTAATACAACAATTTGATTGATCAATATTATAATATTGATTAATTGGAGCATTATTTATATATGAAATAAGAATTTTATTAGTTCCAGAATGCGCTACTATTGCTATATTCCCACCTTTTTTAATATCTAGTAATTCATTTAAAAAATTCATTACTCTTTTTATATGATCATATGTATTTTCTCCTCCAGGAGGTTTTATATCTTCTCTTTTAAATCCGGCTAATGCTAACTCTGCTCTCTTCTTTTGAATCTCTTCAATTGTAAAATCTTTCCATAATCCTAAATTATTTTCTCTCAATCTTTCATCTTTTATGGGTTTTTTATTGAGTCTTTCTCCTATAATTAATGCAGTATTATATGCTCTATTAAGATCACTTGAATAAATTGAAGTAATATTATATTCTTTTAAATATTGTCCTGTTAATTCTGCTTGTTTTATTCCTAAAGGAGTGAGATCAGAATCTTCCTGTCCAGTTATTCTTCTTTCTAAATTTCTTTCAGTTTGCCCATGTCTTATTAAAAATATATTCGTTTTCATTTTTTATAATTATTATGTAACAGAAAATTTATAAATATTTTTTAATGAGTAAATACAGTAAATACTATAAGGGACACAATTCCAGTTAAAATCGATCCCCAAAATATATCTATAATGGTCATATAACATCTCCAATCTTTTAAAGTAGCTAAATTAGTTAAATCATAAGTTGAATAAGTAATAAATCCAAATAAAAATCCGCCAATAAGAGCAAAATCAAGAGAATTTGTGGTTATAGAAGGATTTAATACAAAAAATACTAAACCAATTATATATATAATATGAAGTATTGTTAGAGGAATGAAATCAGGTTTACTTTTTAATAACTTTATTTGTTCTTTTTTATAAATTTTTTTAGATAGAAAAGAAGTCCAGAAAAGATTAGCTATTATAAATATAATTATCGCTAATAAAAATTCATATACAACATTCATCTTGTTTTAATTTTACCATATTATAAATAAAATAAGAATGTAATTTATTCTTTTAAATTTTCACCCCACACTCGAAGATCATTTAATATATTTTCTAATGATTTTCCTTTTTCCGTAATGGAATATTCAACATGGAGAGGTATCTCTTTATAGATTTTTTTAGTTATAATTCCATTTTTTTCTAAATCTTTTAATCTTAAAGATAAAGTTTTAGGTGAAATACATGATAAAGAAGTTTCTAATTCTCCAAATCTTTTTTTATCCTCAAGAAGATCTCTAATAATAAGAACTGTCCATTTATCTCCAATTATTTTTAATGTCTTTTCTATTCCGCAATTAGTCATATAACATATTATATCATATTAAAAGCATTATATATACTATACTTTTAATAATTACTTTACAAAAGAAAGTATGTGTTTTATACTAATAAAAGTTTAATTTAGTAAAAAGAAAAATATGATAAATATAAAAATAATTTTAGGATCTACTAGAGACTCCAGATTTGGAAATAAGATAGCTGATTGGGTTTTAACTGAATCAGATAAAAATAATAATATAAAATCTGAATTAATTGATCTTAAAGATTATGATATTCCTTTTTTCAATCTTGCCTCAAGTCCTGGTTATATGGAAGACCCAGGTTATTCTGACAACTTAAAAAAACTATCAGAGAAACTTAGTGAATCAGATGGGTTTATATTTGTAATGCCTGAATATAATCATGGATATACTGGGGTTTTAAAAAATATGATAGATACGTTTTATAATGAATGGAAACTAAAACCTGCTACATTTGTTTCCTACGGAGGAATATCTGGTGGAATTAGAGCAGTAGAGCAATTAAGACTAGTATTAATTGAATTACAAATGGTGCCTATAAGATCATCTGTTCATATACCTTTTATATTCAATCAATTTAGTGAAGAAGGTTTATTAAAAGAAGAAACAAAAGAAGCTTCTAATATTGAACTGATGATAAACGATTTAGAGTGGTGGGCAAATACATTAAAATTACCTAGAGAACAAAAATTGAAATAATTCAAAATTAATAGTAATATAAAAATATGTATAAAAAAATAAAAAATCTAATAACAATTGATGAAGTTTATGCTCACTGTGATGTGCCATGTGGATTATATGATCCTCAAGCTGCACTCATGGCTGCTAATACAGTAAGAGTTATGGTAAAACAAATAAGAGATATAGAAAAATCTGACCAATACCTAGCAACTCCTGCTAGTATTCAAATACAAAATGACTTGACCAGAAGAATTTTGACAAAAGAACAACATGCTGAATTATGTAAAAAAGAAGTATTAATACTTTGGACTGATTATTTTAAAGAAGAAGATTTATCAACAGTACCTAATTTACATGAAGAAATATGGAAAACTGTTAAATTATGCTCCTACAACAAACAAAATGTGGATGCTGAAAAAGCAGAAGAGTTATACTCTCAAGTAGAACTTATTGCTGATATGTTTAATAAAGTTGTTGAACAAAGAAAATCAAAATAAGAAAATTTTATTCAAAATACTAAAAGTTAAAGGAGATAGTATGTCTCCTTTAATTAATAATAATGAATTTATAGTTGTCAGTATAATTCCATATCTATTACAGAAACCTACAATAAATGATATTGTTGTACTCATACACCCTTCTAAAAATATAAAAATTATAAAAAGAATTTCTCAAATAAATAAAAAGAAATATTTTGTAATTGGAGATAATAGCGAAAATAGCACAGATAGTAGAAATTTTGGATTTATAAGTCATGATCTAATACTTGCAAAAGTATTATTTAGATAATAACTGATATTCTATATTATGTAAGTATATAAGTATAATCGATTTTAAATCTATTTTTTCGTGTAACATATACATTAATGAGTTAGGAACTTGTTAATGTAGAGAATCTCTTGTATGTACTAATAATTGGATGATTTATTTAAATTTTTTATCATATTTACTCATTTGTATTTTTTGATACTTTAGAATAATATATTATATTAAGTTTCTAATTCATATAATATATTAATGACAAAAATACTCTATTATTGTGGTCATGAACAATTTCAACCAGAAGAATTAGTAAAACATGCAGTTTTAGCAGAAAAGTATGGATTTGATGGAATACTAATATCAGAACATTTTCATCCCTGGGTAGCAGATAAAGGATCTGCTGGTTTTACATTTTCTACTCTTGGAGCTATTGCAGTATCTACTAAAACAATTGAACTTGTCACTGGAGTAGTAACACCTTTATTTAGATATCATCCAGCAATCATAGCTCAGGCTTCAGCTACTATTGATAGATTATCTAAAGGGAGATTCACCCTGGGAGTAGGCAATGGAGAGTCTATAAATGAAACTCCGCTGGGTATAAATTTTCCACCATACAAAGAAAGATCAGAAAGAATGATTGAAGCTTTAGAAATAATGAAAAGATTATTTTCAGGAGAAAAATTAACATATGAAGGTAAATACTATACATTAAAAAATGCAAAACTATATTCTCCTCCCGTATCAGATATATCAATACTACTTGCAGCTTCAGGAGAAAAATCAATCTCTATTGCTAATCAATATGCAGATGGATTGATTACAAGTGTAAAAGATATTAATGAAATAAAATATAAGATAGAAAATACAAAAAAACTAAATAAAATTGTTCTTTCAACTATGTGGACAATTTATGCAAAGAATCAAATCGAAGCTTGGGATGCTTTACTTCCTTGGAGAGGACTACGAGTCCCTTCACGAGATATTGCTACTGACCCAGAAGAATTACAGAAAGAGGCAGATTTAATGAATAAAGACGATATAATTAGTAAATATAAAATTGTATCATCTCCTCAAGAATATATAAATGCCTATTCACCTTTGATAACTGAACTACATTCTGATTATATAGGAATTCAAACTACTGGGAAAAATCAAGAAAATATTATAAGAATGCTAGGAGAAGAGGTTTTGCCTTATCTTAAATCTCTTTAGGCCATTTAACTATTTTTTAATAATTATTGGTATAATATATATATTAATCTTATACAAATTTATTATGAAAGCAGCTCTACACATTCCAAGATTTAATTATGGAACTTCTGATTCAGATATATCAGAGAATTTAAAAAATATAGTACAAAAAGCCGAAGAGGTTGGATTTGAGAGATTATCTGTAATGGATCATTATTTTCAAATACAAGGAGTAGGAGAATATAAAGATCCTATGATGGAGGCATATACCACTCTTGGGTTTATTGCAGCAAATACAAAAAAAATTAAAATAGGAACATTGGTAACTGGAGTTACATATAGAAATCCGGCTTTTCTAGTAAAACAAGTTACAGCTCTTGACGTATTATCACAAGGAAGGGCATTTTTAGGAATAGGTGCTGCCTGGAATGAACAGGAATCTTTGGCATTAGGATTTAATTTCCCTCCAATTAAAGAAAGATTTGAAAGATTGGAAGAAACTTTACAAATCGTAAAGAAAATGTGGAGTGGAGATAGTACTCCATATAAAGGAGAATATTATTCTCTTCAAGAACCATTTAATAGTCCTCAAGTATTAACAAAGCCTCATCCTGAGATTTTAATCGGAGGAAGTGGAGAACAAAAAACATTAAAATTAGTTGCTAAATATGCAGATTCATGTAATCTTTTTGCAGCAGAACAAGATATCATCAAACATAAATTAGAAGTTTTAAAAAATCATTGTGATGATTTAGGAAGAGACTATTCTTCTATACATAAAACTGCATTAGCAAGAATAGATTTATCCAATTTAAATAAATTTGTAGAAGATGCAAAAATACTATCAGAATTAGGAATAGATGAAATGTTTTTTATGGTTCCTGAAGCTGAAAAACTAAATAATTTAGAAAAGATTGGGGAAAAAGTAATAGTAAAAATATCAGAACAATAATTTTTATATCAATTTTTGTTAGATAAACATCTATAAATTCTCACCATACTAATTAATGACAACATATCTTATTTTTTAATTTCTACTAAAGAATACTGTTATTTATAGATGCATCAGAAAAATGGCCCTGTCTATAAATTAAATGATGAGTTTTCTACACTATGCTATATCTATTTACTTAAAGATAAAACAATTATCATTAATTTATTAATAAAAAAGTTAAAACTGGAATAAGAATATTCTTCCAGTTATACTGTCTTTAATTACAATAACCTCTATCATCCAATCTCTTTATATCAACTTTATTATCGTATGATAGCATTTCTTTGTGCTTTTTGATGAATGAGTTACATACATACAAGGAGACTTTGGATATAAACTCATTCAATAATTTGATATTTTCTTAAAATTAAATTAAAATAACAAAAATGCAAATATACTCTTTTTTTAAAACTCATAAATATAAATTTCTATTTTATTTAATATCTATAATAATTATAATAGTTTTAGGATTAATATATTGGCATATATCTTCATCATATGTTTTTGACTCTGACAATGCTGCGCCAATACTAGAAGCACACTCAATATTAAAAGGAAATATAAAATTAAAAGGATGGAATCTTTCTAGTGATAATTTTTATACAATAGATTTACCTTTTTATGTGATAGCAGAATCCATTACAGGAATAAAAAGTTATCTTCCTGCACTTGTACCGACAATTATCTATATATTAACTATAATATCCGGATTATATTTATCTACTATTAATCTTTTAAAAAAAGAAAAAATATATTCTTTATTAATAACATTTGGATTAATAGCTACCGCTCCTATTTTTTTTCTCACACAGACCCTAACAGGACCAGACCATGTAGGAACTATATTATTTATATTAATATCCTTTATTTTAATATTTCAAATACTAAAAAAAGGGAAATATTATTATTATGTGATTCCATTTTTCATACTTTCCTTCATGTATTTATTTGGAGATCCTTTATCAAGATATATAGGCATAATTCCAATAATAATCTTTTCAATTTTCTTTTATTTTTATGAAGAAACAGAGAATAAAATCTCATATATATTAATAGGAACCAGTTCAATATTGGCGTTAATATTATCTTTCATCATAAGAAATAATGTAATCAAATTAGGTTTTTTCAATTTAGTTAAAATTCCTAATACATTTGTAAATTTTCCTCAATTAACGACTCATATATATTATTTATTTTACTCACTATTAAAACTACAAGGTGCTTATTTTTTTGGAGAAAGTATAACTGCAAAAAGTACATTACTAGATTTATTTAGATTTATAATCTTAATACTAATATTATTTACAATTTATCTTTTTTTTAAAAAAAGTTTTAAAAATCATATTGAAATAAAAAATATAGATAAATTAAATTTTTTACTAGTAACTGCTTTTATATTTAATATATTAGCTTTTATACTTGCAGGAATAACTGTAAATGCCTATACATCCAGATACTTAATATTTTTACCTATATTAGGAGGATTAATTCTAGCCAGATACCTATCTCCATATATAGTAAAACATAAAATATATACTATTCTTACTATTTTAATAGTATTATCTTTGTTTTTTGTACTAATTAAGAAAAGTTATTATATTCATAAACCTTACAATATACCTCAGCAACAAGTAGGGATATTTCTAGAACAACATAATTTGAAATATGGATATGGATCATATTGGAATTCAGCTACTACAACCTTATATTCTGAAAATAAAGTTAAGGTAAGGCAAGTACTATCATATAATAATAAACTGTATCCTTATTTATGGTTATCTAATTATCTATGGTATAAGAAAAACGCAAACTTTGTAATATTTGATAATCAAAAAACAAAGATAATTACAAAAAAAATAGCTATTAATTTTTTTGGGAAACCAAATAAAGAATATAAAGTAGATGGATATACAATTCTTACTTGGAATTATAACATCTCTAAAAAATTTAATTTATAGGTTGAGCTTTTCCTTTATTAGCATTAAACCCATAATTATCAGGAGCATAAGAGAAAAAAGTCTCTCTGTTTTGAGTTACAGCTTGAGGAATAATATTTTCACTAAATGTCACAGCTTTTGGATCTTTTTTTACAGCCGTTCCTATTGCCAAAAATTCTATTAAAGTTCCTCCAATAGAGTTCACATATGTCTTTATATTAATCACTTCATCTGCTCCAATTTCAATTGCCTCATCTTTTATTTTTTGAATAGAACTTTGTCTAGCTTCATAAATAAGTTGAGTTAATTGAGAAATTTCACCTTTCACAAAAGATCGTAAAATTGAAGCAAAGTTACCAACAACACCTAAAGAATAAATAGAAGTTCCTATAACCAATTTTTGAGGAATATATCCTAATTTAGTAATGTTCCAAATTTCTTCAGCAGAAAGATTAGTTGTAACCGGATTAGAATTACATTCTATTGGCAAATTACTATTGTAAGAGGCTGTTCCTGTCATTAACATTTCTTCTACTTCAATTTCATAATTCATAGATAGAATCATTGTTTTTATACCAACAATTGCATTTGCACCTGAATCTTTTGATTCATTAATTATCCTCTCTAATGCCAAATTTCGTGTTTTAACAAATATATCTGTAAATTGCTTAACCTCACCTTTTACAAAGGACTTAAACCCTCCTGTAAAATTTTTCATAGCACCAATTGAATATGCTACATTTCCAAAAACAAACTTAGTAGGAATATAATTAGCATCTATCTGAGAATATAATTCTTGTCCTGAAGATGAAGATGAGAAAAATTTAATACTATTAGAAGAATTTACCCCGGAACCAATTGATAAAAACTCAATATTCTCTGGATGAAAAATAAGACTACTATCAACACCGGTTATCCCTTGAGCTCCTATTTTTTCTCCTTCTGAAATCATTCTCTCTGTTGCAAGTTTTCTCCCTTCTGCAAAAAGTTCAGTATAACTTACCATTTCTCCTCCGAAAAATGACTTCATTCCAGATTTTAATCCACCTAATATACCTAATGCATACACACTATTTCCTATAACTATATCATTAGGTGTCAAACCTTTAAGATTTAAACAATATATTTCATTTGATGATAAACCTGATGCAACCATGAGACTATAATAACATACTTTTAATAAGAATTTAATGCAAGAAATTATATATCAAATTTATAACCTTCAGTTATTATTGATATATATGCTTTTTTAAACATCCAGTGAAAAAAAATATAATTATGATATAATAAAAATAAGTAAAAAGGGGGTGAATGAATATGGGATTAGTAATATATTTAATTGTAGGGTTGATATTAGGAGCTCTTACTACGGTGTTAGTTAAAGAAGCTAAACCGAACTATACAAAAGATATAGTCTTAGGTTTAGTGGGTGCTATCATCGGAGATTTATTGTCTAAACTTATTTTTAATACATCAGCATTAAGTGCAGTTACAACAAAAGCATTTATTACAGTAGTAGTGTTATCAGTAATTGTAATAGCAGTAGGAAGAGCTTTTAAAGGTTCTGAATCTAAATAAATATCTTTATATATTTATTAAAGTAGGGAGATATATTTATCTCCCTATAAATATGAATACGTGTATGTAATACATAATTAAGATAATCCATGGAAAATAAAAAAATAATCTCTTGGAATGTAAATGGAATAAGAGCAATATTTAAGAAAAATATAGACTCATTTTTAACTGAATATAACCCCGACGTCCTCTGTTTTCAAGAAATAAAAGCAAATGAAGATCAAATAAAAGATATTCCCCAAAAATTACAAAACTATTGGGCATACTATCATTCTGCTGAAAAAAAAGGATATAGTGGTGTTGTTACTTATTCAAAGATTAAACCCGAAAAAGTTGAATTTGGATTATCTGAGAATATACCTGATACTGAAGGACGGGTATTAAAAACTACATATGAAAAATTCATCCTATATAATATATATTTCCCAAATGGAAAAAGAGATAACCAAAGACTAGAATATAAGCTTAATTTTTATAAATCTCTCCTTACTGTATTGAAAGAACATAAAAAAAATAATGATAATGTAATAATAGTAGGGGATTATAATACAGCACATACAGAAATAGATCTTGCAAGACCAAAAGAAAATAGTAAAGTATCTGGTTTTTTAGATATAGAAAGAGAACTTCTAGATGAATTAATAAATATAGGATATACAGATACTCTTAGAACGTTTAAAAAAGACAAAGAACTATATACCTGGTGGGATCCTATAACAAGAGCAAGAGAACGTAATGTGGGATGGAGGATAGATTATATATTTGTAACAAACTCAATTGTTAAAAACATTAAAAATGCAGATATTCTATCTAATATTTATGGATCTGATCATTGTCCTGTATCTATAGATATAAATATTTAAAAATATTTTCTATTACAATTAATTCCATAGTTTTAATAGAAGTTTCATTAAACTTGATCATAATGACATTATATATTAGAATATAATTATCATGAAACATATAACACCAGACGAAATAAAAAACAAGAAAGAGCAATATATACTTCTAGATATAAGAGAAGATCACGAAAGAGCTCGTGATGGAGCTATACCTGGTTCTGAGAGTATCAATGGCTCAAAATTAGATATCTATAAATTAACTGAATTCTTTAAAGAGCATAATGGAGAACATATTGTCGTCTATTGTAATTCAGGAGCTAGATCAGAATCATTAATTGAAGTAGTAAATAAGAACAATATATATCATAAAGATAAAATCTCAAATCTTAAAGGAGGTTTTCAAATATGGAAAGCATCTCTATATGAAATTGAATACCCCTAATTTTGCAGTAGTTATAACTACCGCAGGAGAAGAAAATTTATTACAAGCACTCTCTCATATTTCTGATATTAAAATACCCATATATGTAGTAACACCTGAAAATTATGGACTCACTGGAAATATAAAAATTATTAAAGATAATAAAAAAGGAAAACCTGCAGCCTTAAATCTTGCAATAGAAACTATAAAAGAAGACATACTAATACTCACAGATGGAGATGTATATACGACAACAAAATCAATACAAAATATCATAGATAATTTTGATAGTGAGACAGGCCTTATAACCGGCAAAGTAATCTCTCTTAATACTAAAAACAACATGCTTGGGTTTTGGTCTCATTTCCTTACATATGCTGCCAATACTATGAGAAATGAAAAATATAAAAAAGGAGAATTTTTTGAAGCATCTGGATATCTACTTGCAGTAAGAAAAAATCTTTTAGGAAAAATTCCTTCAAATTCTTTATCAGAAGATGCTGTGATTTCTAAAATGATCAAAGATAAAGAATTCAAAATTAAATATATACCTACAGCAAAAGTATATGTAAAATATCCCACAAATTTTAAAGATTGGATAATTCAAAAAAAACGTAGTACAGGAGGTTATACCAGAAAAAATATAGAAAAAACTCAAGGAAATAGATCTTTTTTAAAGGAAGCAATTAGAGGTGCAAAATTATTCTTCATTTATCCTGAAAATTTAAAAGAATATTTCTACCTAACTATGCTCTTTATTGCAAGAATATATCTATGGATAATAATCCTTATAGATATAAAAATAAAAAGGAAAAAATTTAAAGATATATGGACAAGAGTTGAGAGTACTAAGTAAATAAGATATAATACCCTCTATCTATGCCTATGCAAAACAAAGAAATACAAAATGCTCTCAAAAGAATAGAGTCTGCAGAAAAAATATTAATACTTATATCCTCCCCAGATGGAGATAGTATAGGTACATCTATTGTACTTAAACACTTATTAGAAAGTAAGCAAAAATATGTTTCTCTATATTCAAATAAACCTATAAATAATAGTTTAAAAAGATTACCATTAATAGAGGAAATTGAAATCACTAATGTAGTAAAACTAGATTTTTATAATTATGATCTTTTAATAACAATAGATACTGCAAACTTAGAACAACTATATAATTATAATATATATAAAAATTTTAAATTTCCAGATAATTTAGATATTTTATATATAGATCATCATTTTTCAAATACTAATTTCGGAAAATATAAGTTATATGAACAAGTCTCGTCTACTGCAGAAGTTTTATTTAAATACCTCATTGAAAATAAATACGATCTATCGTTAGATGAAGCAGAACTATTATACTATGCCATAGCATATGATACAGGGTTTTTTAGATGGCAATTAAACCCATATACTTTTCACGCAGCATCTGAACTTTTAAAAAAGGAACTAGACTACGATAAACTTTCAAATATATATTTTGAAAATATTGATGATAAATTTGCAAATATACTAGATATACTCGTTAAAAGAACAAAATTCCATAAAAAATTAAAATATACATCTCTATATATAGATGAGAAATTAATAAAAAAAATGAATATAGATAGAGAAAATTTAAAAAATTACCTAGATACATATAGGGCTAATTTTTTAATGAATCTTACAAATTATGATATATCTGTGATAATAAGAGAGGCAAAGGGATTTAATATTATATCATTTAGAGGAAAATCTTATACGAATAAGATTAACTTAACAGAAATTAATAAATATTCAGACTTTAAAGGAGGAGGTCATAAAAATGCATGCAGTTTCTCTTCTGAAAAAAACTATAAAGAAATACTACAAGAAATAAATACAGCTCTGAAAGATTTAAAATCAAAAGTTTAAACCTTTTTTATAAAAGACTCTAATATATAACTTTTTACTAGATCAATATCTCTTTCGGTACTAAATATAACCACCTTTATAATATAAGTTGCAAAACTAGTCTCATCTATATATAGCTGAAAATTAATAACTTCAAAAGGAGACTCAGCTATTATGCTATCTAGTATTTCTTTTATATCTTCAAATTTCCTTTTTTTATCTATTTCATATTTTACCTGACATCTAAATTTATGAACTTTATCAAATTTCTGTATTGCAGCTTGAATCAGAATACTATTTGGTATCTTTAAAGGAAAACCATCATCACCCATAATATCTGTATAAAAGATTCCTACATTATCTATAACACCAGTATATCCAGGTAATAGAAGATCTGATGAAAAAAACTTATTCGGATAACTAGGGAGAAGAAAACTATATTGCCAAGTAGTAACTTTAATTCTTTCTCCTATTTCAAACTGATTAAACATTAATACTACAATTCCTGCAAATAAATTTGAAAGTATACTTTGAGAAGCCAATCCTGCTATTACTCCTATAAATGCACCACCTAGTAATATACCCGTTATATTAATATTTAAGACTCTTAATACTATAAGGATTAATATAAAATATGAAAACAACAAAAAGACAAAATTTAAAATATTCTGTTCTCTTCTTTTCTTCATTTTTGCAAATTTAAAAAACTTTTTAAAAATACTATTTTCTATAAAATTTATAACAAAAGATCCTATAATTATAACCAATATACCTATTAATAAGGAATATATAGAATGAGAAATACGGAAATAATTAGTTACTTTTTGAAGAAAAACAATAAGTACTATCACAAATATAATAAATAAAGATATTAAGAATATAATTTTATGTTTACCTTTCATACTATAATGTATATCACAAATTCAACTTAATATAAAATAAGTATTTTTTTCTAAAATAAAACTGTCTTTTAATTTAAATTTAGAGTCATGTATCAACTGACTTATCTCTTGTTCTTCAAATCTATGTACATATCTCAAATCTATATTTTTATCCCAAGATAATAGATAATCAGAAGGTGAAATCCTAGTTGAAATACTTTTAATATTAAAATCCCAAATAGAGAATATAAATAATCCATTTTTGTCTAATATTTTTTTTATATCTTTAAATAATTTTAATCTGATTTTATAATCAGGAATATGATGTAATACTGCTATTAAAAATATTTTATTAAACTTTCCTAAATTCAAATTCCAATCAACTTCAGTAATATCTAAATTTAAAAAAGTATGCTCTGGATATTTTTCTTTTGCCAAGGAAGTAAGTGTTGAAGAAAAATCTATACCAGTATATTGAGAACTTGCAACAAATTCAGCAAATCTTCCATTTCCAGCCCCTATATCCAATACACTATCACATTCTTTAATATATTCTTTTAATTTATAAAAACTCTCCCAGGGAAAGGATCTTTTTGAAGAAAAAGATCCTCCGAAATCTTCATAAAATTTTTTGTTTATTTCTAATAATTCCTTTTTATTGAGTTTCATAATATAATTATACTATTATGTTCCCACAAAAAGATAAAAACAATATAAAACTGAGTGAAATAACTAATGGAAATAATACGCCCAGATCAGAAATAATAAGTAATTATCGCACAATCTGTAAAGAAAGAAATTTAAAAGAGGATAATCTATTTATAGAGAAACTAAAAATTAAACCTACCAGAACCCTTTCAGGAGTAGTCCCAATAACAGTATTAACTAAGCCCTTTCCTTGTCCAGGGAAGTGTATATTCTGTCCTGATGACATTATGATGCCTAAAAGCTACTTAACTCTTGAACCTGGAGCACAAAGAGCACTAATGAATAAATTTGATCCATATTTACAAGTAAAAAATAGAATTCAAGCATTACAAAATATTGGACACAAAACAGAAAAAATAGAACTATTAGTATTAGGAGGAACTTGGAGTGTATATACAAGAGTATATCAGGAATGGTTTATTAAAAGATGCCTCGATGCTATGAATGAATTTCAATTTAAAGAATATAAATATACTAAAAATGTAAAAAATTTTGATAATAAAATTATAGATAATGAACCTTTAATAAAAGAATGGGATATAGAGGAACTTAAAAAAGCTCAAATAATTAATGAAACTGCAAAATACAGATGCATTGGAATAACCCTTGAAACTAGACCTGATAGAATCTCTGAAAAAGAGGTTATACATCTAAGAGAATTGGGAGCAACAAAAATACAATTAGGAATACAAACCACTAATGATGAAATATTAAAAGAAAATAAGAGAGGAGAAGGATCAGAAGAACAGAAAAATTCTATTAATCTTCTAAGAAAAGCAGGATTTAAAATACAAATACACTGGATGCCAAATCTATATAAATCTACTCCTGAAATGGATAAAAAAGATATTGAAATAATCTACAATAATAAATCCTATATGCCCGATGAAATTAAAATATATCCTTGTTCTGTCATTGAAAGTGCTGAATTATACACTTATTGGAAAGAAAAAAAATTTAAACCTTACTCTGAAGAAGATCTAATGGATGTATTGATTCATGCAAAAACAGTAGTTCCTATGTACTCTAGAATAAATAGATTAATCAGAGATATACCATCTACATATATAGAAGCTGGTAATAAAAAAACAAATTTCAGACAAATAGTTCAATTAGAAATGGCTAAAAAAGGACTGTATTGTAAATGCATACGATGTAGAGAAATTAAAAATGAAGAAATCAAAGATATTACTTTTGACTTATATGAATATGAAACAGAAGTATCTTTTGAAAAATTCCTATCCTTTAATTCTGAAAAGAAAATATTAGGATTTTTACGACTTTCTCTTCCAAAAGATAAAAATCACTTTATAGAAGAATTAAACAACTCTGCAATAATAAGAGAGGTTCATATATATGGACCGGCTTTAGCTATAAAAGAAATATCTTTATCTGCTCAACATCTTGGATTAGGTACAAAACTTATTAAAAAAGCCGAAGAAATATCTAAAAAAAATAATTTTGAAAAAATATCTGTAATATCAGGAATTGGAACTAGAGAATATTATAGAAAAAGAGGTTATACTTTAAATAAATTATACCAATCAAAAAACATATAATAATGGATAATGAAGAAATATATACAGTTAAACAAATAAACAAACTCTCTTCTCAGATACTCAGAGAATCTTTCTCTAATATATATATAAAGGGAGAAATTTCAGGGTTACAATTTAGATCTGAAAAATGGACTTTTTTTGAGCTCAAAGATGAGACTGCTATTATAAAATGCGTTAATTTCTCAGGGTCAATATATAAATATAAAGATTTAATAAAAGATGGAAATGAAATAATAGTATCAGGTTATATAAATATATATGAAAAAACAGGGAGCTATCAGTGTAATATCGAAGATGTAATTATATTAAAAGATGATGGGGCATTATTTTTAAAAATAGAAGAGATAAAAAAAAGACTTTACGAAGAAGGTTTATTTGATGAAGAAAAAAAGAAAAAAATAACAGAAATTCCAAGAAGCATAGGAGTCATAACTTCTCTTGAGAAAGCATCAATGGCTTATAAGGATTTTGTAAAAACAATAAAAACTCGATTTCCTTTAATAGATATATATCTTTATGATGCCAAAGTACAAGGAATTGATGCTGAAAAAGACATTATAAACGGTATAAAATATTTTAATGACAAAAAATATATAGATATTATAGTTTTAACAAGAGGTGGAGGATCTATTGAGGATTTAATGACTTTTAATTCTGAACTCCTAGCGAGAGAAATATACGCATCAGAAAAAATTATTGTCTCAGCAGTAGGACATGAAGGAAATATTTCTATATCTGATCTTGTTTCAGACATACACGCATTTACTCCAACTCATGCAGCTACATTAGTTTCCCCTGATTCAAAAGAACTTAAAAAAAATCTTCATTTTCATTTAATAAATATGAATAATAATGTAAAAAAGGAAGTAGATAGTATGGAATATAAAATTAATTATTCTTTCTCTTCTATCAAACAAAGCTCTTTATATAAAATAAATGAAGAGATACAGTTTTTAAATGAATCTTTTTTTAAAATAAAAGAAAAATTAAATATACTTTCAAATACTAGAAGTATACTTAATTTTAAAATGAAGAACATGCTGAGTACATTTGATAACAATAAAAAAGTATTAAGTGAAGATATCAAAAATAGAAAAAAAATAATAGATTCTTACAATCCTTTGAATTTGTTGTCTAAAGGCTATTCTTTGATATATAAAGATAATAAAATTATAAAAAGTATAGACACATTAAATATAAATGATATAATAAAATTGAGTTTAATTGATGGCTCATTTTTAAGTAAAATTATAAAAAAGGATGACTAAGGAAAAGAAGATTTCATTTACACAGGCATATAAAAATTTTGAGAAATTATCAGAGGAGATAGAAAATAATCAAGATCTTTCAATAGAAGATCAATTAGAAAAAATAGAAGAAGCAACTAAATTATATAAGATCTGTATTAAGTATTTAGAAGAGACTAAAAATAAGATAGTGACAATTAATAAAAATATTGAAGATGTAGAACTATAAATATGAATACAAATAGGAATACTAATCAAACAAAAAAGTATATACTTATAGCATTAATAGCATTAATGTTTGTTATTTCCATCCTTTTTCCATTTGTAAATAACAGCACATTAGCAACTACTAGTTATAATGAAAAGAATCCTTCTGTTAGTCTAAATATGGCACCTCCTTCTGCAGCTACTGTGATCTATGCAAAAGATGGAGAAGTTATTGGGAAAATATATAACTCTCAAGAATCTGCCTATCAATATATGCAAAATCCTACTGAGCAAGGACAATCAATACTTTATCACCTTATAAATGTACCTCCTTATTCATCAAATCCTACGATTCTATCAATAGCTACAAAATTAAAAACTTATCTACTTAAACTTTTTAAAAATAATAATGTTATTTCAAGTACAGACTATAATCAAGCAATAAACAATGTCGGACAACCATATTTTCAAGTCTTACATACCCCATATTTTACTGAATATGTAATAAGAAAATTATATCAAAAATATCAAAAATATTTATTAACAGGAGGATTAAAGGTCTATACAACTGTTTCTCCATATTGGAATACAGTAGCACAAAATATAGTGACTCAAGATGTTGCAAAATATACGTTACCTTATGGAGCTAGTGATGCAGCATTAGTTGCTGATAATCCTACCAATGGACAGATTATTGCCATGGTAGGAGGTCCAAATTATCAACAAAATCAAATTAATATGGCAGATGTTCCTAGGCATCAAGGATCATCTATGAAACCTTTAATATATATTAAAGCATTTGAAATGGGATACTCTCCTAAAACTATGATTGATGATGCTCCAGTATGCTTTGGATCAGGATCAAATGCATATTGCCCTACTGATTACGGAGGCCAAACAAAAGGTTGGATGTCAATAACACAAGCTATTAACCAATCTATTAATATTCCTGCTATAAAGATGTTTAATAGAATTGGATATCAAAATGGATTAAATACTTTGCTCTCAGAAGGTATTAAATTAAATACAAAAAGATATTATGGATTACCTTTAATATTAGGAGATACAGGTGTTCCAGTTGTTAGAATGGTCGGTGCATATAATGCATTAAATAATGGTGGATATTATGCTCAATCTACTCCATTCTTAAAAATAGTATATAATGGCAAGACTCTATATAATAGTGCAAATGTTCAAAGAAAAAGAATTTTGCAAGCTAATCCTGTTGCTGAAATGGATACATTACTCGGAGATACTGCGATGAAACAACCAATGTATGGTCCAGAAACATATTATTTCTCAATACAAGGTAGACCTTATGGATCAAAAGATGGAACTACTAATGGACCTAAGGGGATCACAGTATATGAATTTATACCTCAAGTAACAGTAGGAGTCTGGGCAGGAAATGCTAATGATTCATTGATAAGTCCTAATGCAGTTGGAGCATTTGAAACAGGGCCATTTGCACACTCATTCATTATGGATTATATAAAAGAGAAGAATTTGCCAGTAGTAAATTATCCTACTCCTGTATACCCCCAATTAACATCTACAACAGCAACTATTCCTTAAACTATACTGCAATAAATTTAATAAATCTATTTTCTATAATTCTAATTAAATATAATATTATATTAACAGTAATAATTAGAGTAATATGGCATCTTTATATATAAATGTTATAATCATACAGATTGTACTGTGATATATTTTGACTTGAATTTTGATAGAAAGTGAAATTTAAATTTTTAATAAAATGAATAAAAGATTGATATTTATTAAAAATATTCAGCTGTAATCTAGTTATAATTATACAAAAAAAAGAATATGAAAATTATACTTAAAATAACCTTGTTTTTTGTCTTAGGGCTTATTGTATTAATGCTTCTATTTTCAGTGATATACCCTTTTTTTAACCCGACATCTAGCCTTCAGATAATAAATTTTGCAGGAAATAACCCAAATGAATATCTAAATTTAAAAAAACCAGCTGCATCAACTACAATTTATGCATCCAATAATGAAGTTATAGGAAAAATATACAATTCTGAAGAAGCCGCTTATCAATACTTAAAAAATCCTGCTCAATATAAAGGAAAATCTATTCTTTATCACCTGATAAATATACCTCCTTATTCTTCTAATACTAATGTTTTATATTTGGCTACACAAGTTAAATCTTATTTCCTTAAATTACTCAAAAATAATAATGTAATATCAAAGTCAAATTATACTCAAGCAATAAACAATTTTGATACTCCATATTTCCAAGTTCTTCATACTCCATATTTTACTGAATATACTATGAATAAACTTATAGCAAATTATGACAAATATGTTATATCCGGTGGATTAAAAGTATATACTACTGTATCTCCTCAATGGAATACAATTGCACAAAATATAGTAACTCAAGATATATCTCAATATATAGTTCCCGTTGGAGGATCTTCAGCTGCTTTTGTTGCAGATAACCCTCAAACAGGAGCTATTATAGCAATGATTGGTGGAGGAAGTTACTCACAACAACAAATTAATATGGCAGATGTTCCTGAACAACAAGGTTCCGCTATGAAACCTTTAATATATATTAAAGCATTTGAAATGGGATACTCTCCTAAAACGCTAATAGATGATGCTCCTGTGTGTTATGGATCAGGACCAAGTGCATATTGCCCTACTGATTATGAAGGATATACTGTAGGTTGGGTTAGCATTGACAGAGCAATTAACCAATCTATTAATATTCCTGCTATAAAGATGCTTGCAAGAATAGGTTATCAAAATGGATTAAATACACTTGAATCAGAAGGAATTAAACTTAATCCTAAAATATTCTATGGATTACCGTTAGTACTAGGTGCAGCTGGAATTCCTGTAGTTAGAATGGTTGGCGCATATAATGCATTAAACAATGGTGGATACTATGCTCAATCAACACCTTTCCAAAAAATTACATATAACGGAAAAACGATATTTGATCTTAGTAAAGTGACACATGCAAGAATACTCAATGCAAATGATGTTGCTGAAATGGATCATGTACTTGGTAATACCGCTCTAAAAGCTCCTTTATATGGGCCTTATACATATTATTACTCAATACAAGGTAGACCTTATGGATCAAAAGATGGAACTACTAATGGACCAAGAGGCATTACTGATTATGAATTCATTCCACAAATAACTGTTGGAGTATGGGCAGGAAATGTTAATAATTCTTTAATGGGACAGAATGCAGTTGGTGCATTTCAAACAGGACCTATAGCTCACTCATTTATCATGGATTATATTAAACAAAATAATCTACCTGTAGTGAATTATCCATCATATACATATCCTACATTAAATTCTCAAACTTCAACTATACCTTAAAATTATGGACAATATAACACCAAGAACTTTCGTTTTTATTGACGGAGAAAATATTAGAAATTCTGTAGAAAGTTATGGATATAAAGATCTAGATTATGCAAAATTATACTCTTGGTTCAAAGAGAAAAAAAATGCAAATAGAATCTATATCTACGTTGGAATAGAGAATGGGGATACTAAAAAAGAAGAACAATTTGCAGAACTAAAGGCACTAGGATATACAGTATCTGCAAAAAAAGTAATGCTCTACAAACAAAAACCTCTTACATATAAAATAGAATGTACAAATTGCCATACAATAAATCAAAAAATAATTACAAGAAATAGTAAATTAAAAGCTAATTGCGACACAGAATTAACCTTAGACATAATAAATGGGGGAGTTAGGAAAAAATATGATAAAATTATTGTTTTTTCAGGAGATGGAGATTTTTCTATTGTATATGAATATGTAGTAAATGAACTGAAAAAAGAAGTTACGGTATATACACCACTTGGATATCCACAGAGTACAAGAACATCTTCTAAAATAAAGGAAATGCATAAAGATAAAATTATAGAACTTGAAGATCTAGGCTCATTACTACTTCATTATGGAATAAAATAGATCAAAAAAAAGAGACCCCCCAAAGGCGATCTCTTAGAATGATTTATATTATTGTACTATATTATAAATTAAAAAGTCAATCAATATAGTATATTCAAAATACTACATTAAACTAACTCTTCAAAAAAAAGTATTCCAAACTCTTTAATAATTATTTTATGTGCCATTATAGTAATATTTCGCTTATAAATTATCCTTCCTTTATTCTCAATTTCTACATCTACTTTTTGAAGATTAAATAAAAAAACTAGATTATTTTTTTTAAATGAAAGCAAAGGTGTTTTTTCATTTATTTTAATATCTGAATATACAATATCTACTATATATTCTTTACGCATTGATATAATAACACTCATTTCTTCAAATATCTCTGCTATATTTTCATTCCATAAAATTTTACCTCTTACTATCATCCTTCCATCAGTGTAATTTCTCTGATTTATTTCCTTTTGCCCTCTTTCATCTCCCATATATATAATAGGGGTTCCACTCAAGACCAGAAGTATAGCATATGCCAATATAACCTTATCAATATTATCATCAAACACACTTATTAATCGTTCTACTATCTCTCCTGAAAATATAACTTTACTATTATTGGAATTTAATTTTTTAAAATAAAGTATTCTTTCTTTTTTACTTAATGAATTCAATGATATTGAATCATGATTTCTTAAAAAATTTCCGAATTGATTTTCATTTATTATTCTTTCATATAAAGGAAGTTTCTTTTCTAGGTATTTTTTATCTTCTTCTTTTATACTTAAAAGTAATCTTGGCATAAGGTCAAAATTAAAACTCATCTGATTGGATTTGAAAAAATTAAGTACAGTTTTAAGAGAATCTGGAACCTCTGTTATAAATATAACATCCTTATTTAATAAAGTTACTTTATCTTTAAGTTTCTTAATAATCTTAATACTCTCTTTGTAATTAGTATTATATTTACTATCTTTTATAAGAAAAGGTGCTGCATCTATTCTAAATCCAGAAACTCCAATGTTTATATAAAACGATATTATCTCTAAAAATTCATTAAAGACTAAAGGATTTTTCCAATTTAAATCGGCTTGATATTTATAAAACTTATGAAAATAATATTCATGTCTTTTCTTGCTATATTCCCAATTACTTGATTCTTCAGAATTAAAAAGTATATCATTATCATTAAATTTATCTATATTTTTTTCCCAAAGATAATAATCTTTATATTTTCCTATATTTCTTTCTGACTGTTTAAACCAAGGATGTTCAAAAGATGTATGATTCATAACTAAATCTATTACAACTCTTATGTCATTATCTTGTAAAGTTTTAACAAGGGTTTTAAATTGTTCTATATCACCTAATTCTTCTCTTATATTGTAATAATCTGTTATATCATATCCATAATCTTTCATAGTACTAGGGAAGAAAGGTAATATAAGAAGAGTATCTACTCCTAGTTTTTTTAAATAAGGAATCTTAGCTATTATTCCAGGTATATCTCCTATACCATCATTATTACTATCATAAAATAGATTTATATAGAGCTCATACCAAATACCCTCTTTATACCAATATCTTTTTTTTGTACTATTCAAAATATTCCTTTAATAATACAAAATTTATTTTAATTTATATAATTGTCCTCCATCCTCACTTTTATATAAATAATAATGTTTATTTAAAAAAGTAAAAAACCCTGGAAAACTGAATCCATCATTATAATACAATATAGCATAAGGATGATGTTTTTTTAAGGCATTTAGAGTTCTTGTTTTTATCTTATCTGAATAACCATAAAGAAAATCAGTAGTATAGT
>JAJZWL010000025.1 GCA_021846685.1 bacterium
AATCGGTAATTTATATGCATAATGCTGAGAAAATAAAAAATAGAACCTATCTAATTTTTGTGGATCACAGATTTGATAAACTAGCAGAATCTGAAATAAAGCAAATTTTACCAAAATCTAAATTAATACCATATAAAGTCCAGAATAATAAGAACATGGATACAATTTTTTTTAAATTAAGAGTTAAAGATATATCAAACGACATTTCTGAAAAAATTGAAAATTCTAATCTATCATTTGTTGATTTCATACTTCCAATAGATATAATTTTAGATGAAGAAAAAATTGATTATAAGAGTATAGAGAGTTCAATAATGCGAATAATCAAAAAGAATCAACTCTTCAAATTAGAAGTAAAAAAAGTTGATCGTTTACTTTCAGAAAGTGCAAAGTCAATAGAAGTTAATTTAGGAAATGATTTGGAATATATAGGGTATAATATAGATCTGATAAAACCTACGGTTATCATATACATAATTATTCTTAAAAAATCCATTATGATAGGGCATGTAAATGTCAATACGCAAAATAATTACACATTAGATATATTCAGAGAATCAAATAAAGAGGGCATAATAAGGCTCAATAGAGCAGAATTTAAAATAAAGGAGGCTGTACAATTTTTTGGACTGAATTTAAGTAAATATAAATTGGGTTTAGATATAGGCGCTGCACCAGGTGGTTGGACTAATTATCTATCTCAGCAAGGTATAAGAATGGTTGCTGTAGATAAAACTAGATTGGATTATAAAAAAATTGGTAATAATAAAAGAATTCTTGTTCTAACTGGGGATGAAGATTTAGATAAAACCAAAGCAATAATAAAAGAAAAAAATTCAAGTTTGGAAGTTGCTATAAAGCATATCCCAAAAAAATTGCAATATAAAGAATATGATATAATCCACATAAAAACAAGTATTGACATTAATAATAAAACAAAGATTTTCAGAAATTTTGAAAAATTTGATTTATTGACTATAGATACAAACACCTCTCCATTAGAAAGTACAGCAATTGTGAACTCATTAACTGAATTGTTAAATAAAAATGCGTCATTGATAATGACAACTAAATTGGTGACCAAAGATTTCAACAAGCATATTAATACAATAATAACTGGGCTTTCTAAAAATTTTAAGGATATAAAAATAAAGAAATTACCTCATAATAGAAGAGAATTTACAGTATACGGAACTTATAATGGAAATAATAAATAAAATATCCTATATTTCCAAATTTGCTATTTTATAAATATTTGAACGCACAATAATACAATGATAACTATGAAGGTATTAAATTTAGATGAGGGTAAATTATTGGTTTCTGCAGCTCGGGAATCTATTAAAGAATATCAGAAAAACAAAAATTTCGATAAAACACTTATTATTAGTAAGTTGAAAAGTCCAGAATTGAATTCAAAGTTTGGAATATTCGTAACATTGTATAGTCATAAAGACAACGAACTTAAGGGATGTGTGGGATTTCCTAGACCAATTGAAAAGTTAAAAGATAGCATAGTAGATGCTGCCTTATCTGCTGCATTTGAGGATTATAGATTCAGTAATATAAAAAGAGATGAACTTGATCATATAGTTATAGAAGTTAGCATACTATCTGAAATGAAGCAGCTTAAAGGAAATCCAAATAGTTTTCCAGATCAAATAAAGATAGGAGAAGACGGACTTTTGATAGAATATGGGGTTTATAATGGATTACTATTACCAATAGTTGCAGTAGAACAAAAGTTTAATTCAGAAGAATTCTTAAAGGAAACCTGCTTAAAAGCTGGTGTATGTGAAGACTGCTGGAATAAACCTGAAGCAAAAGTTTACAAATTTCAAACACAGATATTCAAAGAAGAATCCCCAAATGGAGAGGTAAAAGAAATAAATTTATGATTTTTTCAATTCTAAAGTCTTTTTATCTAAGAAAATATTGATTGCCTTATCAACCTTACTTATACCTATTACCTCTCTAGGTTCATTGATAAATTTAACCGATTTAAAATTTTTTATCAAATCTTGAACCTTCTGATTCAACTCATACATATCAGGAGATTTTATCTTATAATTTCCATTTATCTGATTAACAACCAATTTACTATCAGAGTGTAACTCTATATCTACTTGATTTAAACTTTTAATATTGTCCTTACACCATATAAGCGCGTTTATCATCGCATTATACTCTGCATAATTATTTGTTTTTTCTCCATTGTATATCTCATTTTTTGCAATCAATTCTCCTTTTTCATCATATATCTGATATCCAGATGCGCTCATACCTGGATTACCTCTTGATGCACCATCTGTATAAATTGTCAATTTCAATAAGTCACCAGATAAAATTTATCAACAAAAGTTAAAAAATAGATACTATATCAATAATCTCTTAGTATACCCTTTATATCATTTATAGTTTCATCTACCCTATCAGATACTTCCTTTAAATTGAAATTATTAAGTCCTTTTTTAACAGAATTCAAATCAAATTTTTTACCATTTGTCAAATAATCAGGTAGTTCCCTTATAATACCATCATAATTTGTATAATTAGGATTATTCTCAAATTTCTCTTTATTATTGGAATCCTCCAATATCCTTTTTACGGATTTACTACCTCCCCTTAAATAATATAAAGATTCTTTTACTTCTTTTCTTATATCTATCGAATCACTGAGTTCTGATAATATGTAAATTATAGGTAAGATTCTTTTTCCATTTCCCTCTAAAGGTGTAGATAGAGGATTAAAACTTGTCGCTATAAGGTGTGGTAAGCTATCAATATTAAATTTGTGATTATAGCTATCGCCATCTTTTGTAACATAGTTTATTTCAAGTGTTAATTTATGTTTGCCTAATTTTTCATCTATTGGTATTGAACCTTGACCGGTTCCATAGGTGAATACATCAATCAAATCCTTTTTATCTGCAAGTTTCTTAAAAGGGGAATAATTATAAACTATCCTATAATTTCCAATTCCCTCTAATATGGTTTTACTACTATCTATAAGGTATCCTTCAACAAATCCATAATCTTTAAATTTATTCTTTAACTCGTTACTTGAACCTAAATATATTCCATCAGCATCGTGTGAGGTTATGAGCATACTTCCAAAATTGTATCCTAAAAGCATTTTTTTTGCAGACCCTCCTGTAACCAAAAACTTTTGATTTTCAAAAAGCTCTTTTGCTCCTCTATAACCTGCTATTATGTTGAATTCATCTGAAAAATTTGTATTTAAAATAGCAGAA
>JAJZWL010000026.1 GCA_021846685.1 bacterium
TAATTTTGATATAAAAAAATCTTTGCTTTTAAATTTGGTAAACCTATATATAGAGAAAGACATAATATCCTTTTTCAAAATAGAAGATACAAAAGAATTTGAGAATTTTTTAAGGATCCTTTCTTTCAACGATTCACAAATGCTTACAATCTCCAACGTGGCTAATGATTCTGGAATTAGTTTTTACAAAGCAGATTCATATTTAGGAATAATAGAAAATACTTATATTGCAAGCAGAGTTTATCCTTATTACAGCAATATTTCCAGTTCAATAAAGAAAACACCAAAAGTATACTTTTTTGATCTTGGCCTAAGAAATGCAATACTTGATAATTTATTGCCTTATGAAAATAGGGATGATAATGGAAAGTTGGCTGAAAATTTTGTTTTTAGTGAGTTGATAAGATTAGGAAAAAAGGTTAAGTATTGGAGGACAAAGTCAGGAGCAGAAATGGACTTTTTAATAGAAGAAAATAACGAAATAATACCCATAGAAGTAAAAATCGGAGGTTCTAAAGCAATTGGAAAAAGCTTCTACAGTTTTCTAGAAACTTACAGACCTAAGAGGGCAATTGTTATAACTCTGAATGAATTTTCAAAAAATAAAGTTAATAATACAGATATATATTACATTCCAATTTTTTATCTGTAAAGCCAATTTAAAATTTTAAATAAAAATTAATTATAATACAAGATATTCATAATTTTCATGCTTCTTTTTTATTATCTCTTTTAAGCTAGCAGGTACATATATTACTCCTTCTGCGAGTTCATCCTCGTTTATATTACGAGCTTTCATTGAAGTACCACATGCAACTACTTTTATCTTTTTGTTTTCAAGTAATGGTTTAATACGATTCTTTTCTACAACCGCGGATATTCCTCCATTTAAGTATACTACTTCTACCTCTTCTGTTTCATCCATCTCCGAAAGATGTTGTGCTGCTATTAATGACATTGCAATTTTTTCTTCAGAATCCACACTTAATAATATTTTCATGTTTACCACACTATTGATTGTTTATACATATATAAATAGGTAAACTCATGAAAATTTTACAAAAATATAATATTTTTATAAAATTAGATGATTTAAATTTTATTAGTAATCTAAAGATATTATTTAAATTTATATTATAAAATGTATTATATTACTGATTTTTCTGCTTATAGATAGTATCTAAACATACAAATTATTTTTATACAAATAAGGTAATAAAGAATTCTTTGAAAAATGTTTTAAAAACGATAAATTTTATATAAAAATAAATTATAAATTTTACAAAGTATTATTATTTTTATCAATGTGAATAAGAGGTGTCGTACCAAATTTTTGTGCTACTATATTACGTATTTGGAATTCAAATTTTTGTCTTGGAAGTTCATAACCCCCACCTATTGATTCAAACTTTAACCAGCTGGCTTTATGATCATTAGCAGAAACGATTTTGAGTGTAAGCCTACCTGCTATTATATCAATTCCAGATTTATAAGAATAATTAATTGTTTTGTTAGTAACGTCAGAGCTTTTCATATTTATATCTTTTATATTATTACCGATCATATTAGCTAAAACTCCACTAACCCCATTAAGCCCTACTGAATTTTGTAAGCTCTGGTAACCCTCATTTGTAAGAAAATTAAAAACCTCATCAGGAGTTGCAGTTATCGCTGGACCCACTACATTATTCTTCAAATTTGATAAAAATCCCATTTTATTGCCTCATATAAATTTTATTTATAAATTTATAATCTTTACTATATATTAATCTGAGTATACAAATTAGATTTTACTAAATATGTCAAATTATAACTTATTCCTAGATAGTTTAAAAGAAGTAATAAAAATAGAATAATTACAATATTGCACCCTGCGTCTTTAAGGTTTCCTGAAGCTCTTTCACGTTTACTTCTTTCGCCGCTATATTGTTATTTATGCACATTCTTGCAGCAACTCCTGCCGCATGACCCATTGCAAGTGCAGTTCCACTAACTCTTGCACTAGCTTGAGCATCAAATTCTGCACTTAAGCATCTACCTATTATAAACAAGTTATCAATTCCTTTTTGAACAATTGATCTATATGGTATTTCATACCATGAAGAATCCCCTTTATTAAGATGTATATATACAAGACCCTTATTCGGATCATGTATTTCTAAAGGATGCCCACATCTAGCAATATGGTCATCAAATCTCCCTCCGTTTAATACATCATCTCTCTTAAGGATATATTCTCCTATTCCTCTCCTAGTCTCTCTCATTCCTATTCCAGGGGAAGAATCCATGAGGTAAGAGTTTTCAAATCCCTGTACATTTTTCTTTAGGAACTCAAATGATGATATAACCTGGTGTCTTAAATCATTTATAGCTGTTGCAACTTCCTCTCCCGATCTAAAATCTTTTATCTTCGCATGAGTTGCGTTGCATATAAATTCTCCTTCTCTACTTGTATTGAAAAGAAACTCTGAATTTTCATTTGGAAGGTATAATTCATTATCTTTTTTAGCTTTCTCTACTAAAGGAGGGTTTATGTGTATTTTAGATACTTTACCATCAACTAAAGGTGCTGAGACTAATTCAGGATGTTCTTTTGAAAACTCTATAATTTCAGCTTCATTTACATTCGCAATTCTGAAAGGTATAGTAGTTTCTTGGTGCCATCCTTCCCCCTCTTTACCTTCCATCGCTTTAGATATTGAATAGTATGATAAATCTGCATCTCCACTGCTATCGACAAATTCTTTTCCGGATATTTCATGCATTCCGTCTTTACCAACAATTTTTACAGATTTTATTTTATCTTCAGATAATTCACATCCTGTTACTAGTGAATTGAAATAAGTGGTTATTTTATATTTTTCAACTAAATACGAAAGAGCTATTTTCATCTCAT
>JAJZWL010000027.1 GCA_021846685.1 bacterium
AATCCGCTAACTCTAAAAACTCCCCAAAATTTTATAATATTCACAAATTCATTAAATACGTCTTTATTTTTCCAATTTAAATCAGGTTGATATTTATAGAATCGATGAAAATAATATTCTTTTCTGGTTTTATTATATTGCCAATTACTTGTTTCATGATCTCCAAATATTATTTCTGCTTTAGAATATTTAGTATTATCAGTGTTCCAAAGATAATAGTCTTTATATTTATCTTTTTTTTGAACTGATTTTAAAAACCAAGGATGTTTATATGATGTGTGATTAATAGGTAGGTCAATTATTATTCTCAGACCTAATTTCTCGGCTTTTTGAGATAATTGCTTAAAATCATCTATAGTTCCAAGTTCCTTTCTTATTTTTGTATAAGAAGATACATCATATCCATCATCTTTCATAGGGGATTCAAAAAATGGTAATAACCAAAGAGTATTCACCCCTAATTCTTTAAAATATTCTAATTTGAGAATTAATCCTTGTATATCACCTATGCCATCATCATTGCTATCATAGAATAAATCAATATATACTTCATACCATACACTTTTTTTGTACCAAAATTTATTATCTGTTATAATCATTGTAATATGTCAATTGTAAGTATATTTTTTAGTGATCTTGTCATTTTAATCTTATTCATATTTTCTTTTAAGAAGTATTTACTAAGAAAGAATACCAACAAGCTTCTTTGGACAATAGGTTTTTTCCAGGCTTTTATAGCAGTTACTTCTTTCTTAATATCAATATACACCAAAAGCTATATATTTTTCTATATCTATTACTTTTTGGGAGCTGGATTAACTCCTGCTCTTTTAGGACTAGGGTCAATATATCTTTTAAAAGAAGGAAAATACAAGGTACAGACTATACTTTTATATTTGACAATAGTACTCTCAATATTACTGATTATTTTATTTGTTTTCTCTTCTGTTTCAATTACTAACTTTAATAATCTTACTCAACTTATATTTAAAAATATTGTGACAGCACAGGATATAAAAATTTCTCTTTTAGGAGTTGGTGTAATAAGAAATGGAAATTGGTTAATTCCTCTTGTAGCGCTAAATACTATTGGAACTATAGAGTTACTCTATGTATCTTTATATTCCTTTTTAAAGGATGTAAAAAATAAATCTATATCTAAAAGAAGTGTAGGGGTATTTCTAATCTTTATAGCTGTAATTTTAATAGCTGTAGTATCTTCTATTTCTAGGTTTTATAATATTTCAGTTGTTTGGTTAGGCTTTTTATTGGCTTGGATAGTATTCTTTGTAGGTTATATTTTAACCTAAAAATTGTGATATCATCTGCATATGAATAAAACTGTAAAATATTTAATGTATTTTGTGTTTGTTATTGTAGCTATAGTGGCAGCGATTCCTCTTATAGAAGTATTATCTTTAAAAACTTTTACAATTCCTCCTATATCTTCAAAGGTAACTTTTCCTAAAGAATCTGGACAATTTGCCCTTAATAATAGGCATAATGAGGTTTTTGGAAGTGGTAATTTAAAAGTAAAAGAAACTCTTCCAGGATTTAAGAATATTTATACTGGAGTTTCTGTTGCAAATGGATTTGGATATTTTGGAGATAGCACTGGTGTTGTGAAATTCTCACTTACAACTGGAAAGGTTGTCTGGAAAATGCAAGCAAATAATAAGGTAATGACAGAACCTTTAGTAGAAAAGGGTATGGTTTTTGTAGGATCAGGAAATATGATATTTTCTCCTAAAGTTACAGCTTCTTGGAATAAGGGAAAGAATCTCATTAGGGGTACTGGTAAAAATTCTATATATGGGCTTTCAGTTACAACGGGTAAAGTTATATGGCAATATAACACTCCTGGCGAAAATATGCCTACATTTGTGTACTCTAATGGGGTAGTATATGTAGCTTCTGGATCTGATATGGTATATGCATTGGATTCGTTTACAGGAAAGCTTCTTTGGTCCTTACATATACCTTCTTTTGTATCTATGTCTTCACCTATTTTATATAAAAATTTATTAATATTTGGAGGAGATGTGCCTCATTATGTTTATGCTGTAAATATAAATACTCATAAAATACAATGGAGAAAAAGAATTTATAATGATTGGGGAGGAACTTCAGATGAGAGTATTGCTGAATACAAAGGTATTATATATACAATTAATGTTAATAGAGCAAATTCTAAGGGGGTATATTCTCAGACAATATATGCACTTTCTGCCACAACAGGGAATACAATTTGGAGTTATTTTGAAGGTTTAGGAACCTTACCTGTAAATTTTTCAACAGGGATTCCTACTATATCAAAAGGAATTATTTATGCTGGTTCTCCTGTAACTAATTATATGTATGCTTTAAATTATAAAAATGGTGCTTTATTATGGAAAAGTAAAGTATCTGGAAGTATAAAATCTTGTCCTACTATCTATAATGGTATAGTGTATGTTGGAGATGCATTAGGCAATATATATGCATTTTCAGCTCTAGGTGGTAATTTACTGAGTGTTTATAATGTGGGTGGAGTAATAGGGGCTGTTCCATTAACTATTATTGATAATAATCTAATAATAGGCACTATTAATAACGGGAGATTAGAGATGATTCCTCTTTCTTCTATACTAAAGGCTAATTTAGGATATATGTATATCTATTACCTAAAAAAGGAATTTTAACTCTTTTTTATTTTATATAAAACCGTGAATTATGAATGAGCAATTATCATTAGTGTTAGAATTTTCAAAAGCATTTGGAATACCAATAAAAGAGAGTCCCACCATAGATATTGAAGATAATATTAAGAATTTAAAGATAAGTCTTTTAAAAGAGGAGTTGTCAGAAGTAATAGAAGCTATAGAAGAACTTTCAA
>JAJZWL010000028.1 GCA_021846685.1 bacterium
GTGTCGAAATTATTAATAGTAATATCATTACTTGGTGGAGTGATCCAAAAGCCTTGAGTTGGGATTCCGTTATGTGAATGAATGCAAGACGTTGCCTGAACTCCAGGATGATAGACATAATTATTAATCAATAAGTTTTTATCAACATAGAGAGCTAATCTTGAACCAGTTTCATTGAGATTAGTTATTGAACTATTCTCTTGAAATGACCATGATATCCCATCGTCACATATTTGATCATTTTCAATAATATTAATCATCTTATTATTAGTACTATAGCTAGGATTATGTGGAGTTGCGCCAGGATGTCCAGCATAATAAAGCGCAAAATGACCAGGTGAACTACCGCTTAAAATAATGGCATTTTGAAGTGTCGTATAAGATGCAGTGGTTCCAAAAGCATGACCACCATTATATTCTTGAGTATTCAATGTTATATTTTCTACGGTTGTACCATTAGCCCTATCACTCAATAAATCATCTGGATGAACTGTTTCTAGTAATATAGATTTTGCCTCATTAGATCCTTCTAACGTAATCATTGATGAAATTCTTAAGGAACCTGCTATTTTAAAAATACCGACTGGTACAAAAACTGTACCGTGATTTTTTCCAGCTGCATTGATTGTATCTTGAATGGCGACCTTATTATTAGAAGAAGCCGTTGATGCTCCATAGTTAATAATATTAAAAGATCCAGCTGGTGGCGGTAAAATCTGTTGGCTGACAACTGGTTGCTTAACTGTAGTGGTATTAGTTCCTAAATTAGTTTGAGAACTAACAGGAGGTGTATTATTACTCGCAACCCTAGATGTATTAATATTATTATAGATAATCTTAATTATAAAAATACTAACTATAACTATTATTAGTGATATCAGTGCCACCAACAAAGAAAAACCTTTAGAATTATTTTTTAATTTCCTAATTTGATTAAACATGCATACTTAATTGAATAATACTACTATGATCTTAAATCTTCAATAGTATAGTTAAGAGAAAATTTATAAAAAAAGAAATCAATAGTTTTTTCAGATATAGTAAATAACTCCTTATATTTCATAATGAAATTAATTAATACTGAAAGAATTCATACACAAGAACAATATAATGAAAAACTCTCTGGAGATTGGTTTTATATAGATGAGGCAATAAAAAAAGTTTCTTTTGATAATATTAGAGAAATATTAATCGAATTTAAAAATATTAATATTTGATATCCCATTTTTAAATTCTCTACCAGTAATATACTTTCCACCTTCTTTTTGAATAGATTCTATATTTAAATAAAAATCTTTACAACCAACTAATAAATCTTTACTCTCTCTAAAAATGTAAGAAGGCTTTTCTGATTTAATATTAACAACAGTAGCTTTATTAATATTTATATTCATCCCATTAAAGGTACACCAAGCAGGGTAAGCTGCTCTTATAAGCCTTTCTATATAATCAGCATTTCTATTCCATGAAATTTTTATCTTATCTCTTGAAAAATCACTTACATAACAATAACTAGAGAGTGTTGAATCCTGTACTATAGGAGTAATATCAGAAAAATTAGATATGCAATAGATTAAAGATTCAATTGAGTCTATTGCAAGTTTTGTTTCTAATTCTTTATAATTTAAATTATCTTTAATAGATATTTTTTTTTGAAAAAGTATATCACCTTCATCCATTCCTTTATTCATCTTAATAATGCTTATACCCGTTTTATCTAAACCTTGAAGTATAGTAGACTGTATAGGAGTAGCACCTCTTAATTGAGGCAAGTAAGATGGATGTACATTGATAAAATCACAAGTATTTAAAAAATCTTCTTTTATTAATGCCCCAAATGAAGCTACTACAGCAAAATCAATTTTTTCAAATAAATCTAAGGTTATTTCAGAAAAAAGAACAGTTTTTATATTTAATTTCTTTGCAATCTTATTAATTTCAGATTCAAAATTCTTTACAACAATAAACTCTATATTTAATTCCCTATATATACCTTCTAAAATAATAATAGAAAAATCAGAAGACCCAAAAAAAATTACATTTTTATGTATTTTAGATTTCATATAAAATATATGATATCATAGAAGTATGATTTATTTTAACGATATAAAAACAAATGATAGAATATATATTAATAGCAGTATTAATAGTACTTATTGTTGGTACTATTGTATACTTTCAACAAAAACTCAACAATGAAAAAAAAGATTTTCAGAAAAAAATTAAAGAAATAGAAAAAAATTCCGAAAAACGGGAATTAGAATTTGCATCATCAAGTGCAAAAGAGATTATATTGGAGGCTAAAAATAAGGCCATAGAATTAGAGAGAGCTTCTGAAAAAAAAGAGATCGAGATTCAAAAATTAATAGCTGAAAATGAAAAAAAGGTATTTCAAAAGCAAGATCTAATAAATCAAAAATTAGAAGAAACTGTAAATAAAGAAAGAAAAATTCAAGAATTAAATGAATCTGCTCAAAAAATAAAAGAGGAATTATCTAAAAAATTAGAAGATGTCTCATCTTTAAGCAAAGATGAGGCAAAAAAATTATTATTGAAGGAAATAGACAAGGATTTAATAAATGAAAAAGCTAAAAAAATAAGGGATTTCGAAGATGAGGTAAAAATGAAATCAGAAGATATATCTAAAGAAATCCTAATCGATACAATGGAAAAAACAATTAGTGAATATATAGGAACTGCAACTACTTCAATTATAGAACTTCCAAATGATGATATAAAAGGAAAAATAATAGGGAAAGAAGGAAGAAATATCAGAGCATTTGAGAAAGTCACTGGAGTTGACCTTATAGTTGATGATGTACCAGGATCGATTACCGTATCTTGCTT
>JAJZWL010000001.1:0-65240 GCA_021846685.1 bacterium
GTTTTCAGTGTCTTTTGTTCTATCCTTTTATATTTTACTTTATTAAGGAATTGTTTGACCCAGTTGATCTTTTCTGATTTAGTATCAAAAGATATTTGAGTACACTTATTTGCTTCAAATAAAGCATTAATTGTTGTATCATTATCTTGGTGTGAATCTTTAAATTGTATCTTCATTCGATTCAATTCTATTTGATTCACACCTTCTTTACTACCTTGAGTGTTATTACTAGTGGTCTTAATATTTATTTGAGCGCAATCTTGTATTGGCCAACACGAGGAATTATAATGAGTTTATATTTCTGATATACTTTAAATGTTATGAATGAGTCAGAAATTGCAAAACAGTTCATAAAGAAGAATAAACAACTTTTGTATAGAAAATTTATTAATATTGGAAAACTTTCCTCAATTACAGATCTTTCAGCATATTTTATGGCAGGCTCCCCAGGGGCAGGTAAAACTGAATGGTCTAAATCGTTTATTAAAACTCTTATAGATAAAGAACCTAACAGAACTATAGTGAGAATTGATCCTGATGAAATCAGAGAATTCTTACCCAACTATATTCCAGAACAAGCAGATATATTTCAAGGTGCAACTGCTCTTGGAGTGGAAAAAATTCTTGATTATGTACTAAAAAACAATCAAGATTTTTTACTTGATGGGACTTTTTCTAATTATGAGGTTTCTTATAAAAATGTTAAACGTTCACTCAATAAAGGAAGAAAAGTTGCTGTAATATATATTTACCAGGATCCTTTAATTGCATGGGATTTTACAAAGAAGCGAGCATTTATTGAAAAAAGAATTATTCCCAAACAAGCATTTATCAGATCTTTTTTTAAAGCTCATGAAAATGTAACCAAAATTAAAGAAGAATTTGGTAATTCTATTGAGATCTGGTTAGTGAAAAGAAATTATCATAGAAAAACAGAAAAAGTATATCTTGATATTGATAAAGTTGATAATTATATTAAAAATGAATATAATAAAGAAAATTTGGAAAAATTATTATGAAACATTTAGTTAATAAGTTAAAAATCAAAAAATCAGGAACTACAAGTTTCTTTGATTATCCTGAAAAAGAGAAAATAGATATAATAACTAAAGCTGCAAAAGAAGCAAATAAGATGCAGAGTGAATTAATTAAAAAATATACTAAATTACAAAATAATCCTTCTTATAATTAGGTTTTGCTTTATTTCTAATATAGTTTAGGAAAAGTAATTCTATTATTTTCATCATGTCCAATTTATCTAGTTTTTTCAAAGGTTAAAGTGAGGTTTTTAAAATAGGGTTCCACCCACAGGACAGCTTATCGAAAATTTATATATATGCTCAATCACTATTTTAGTTATATATAATTAATATTTTAACTAATATTTCAACCTATCAATTTCTATATTTTTATTATATATACTTTTTCTAATGGTTACTCATATAGTAGTTTATTCTCCTAATTTATTCTTAGAAAACTTTTACGAAAATATGGGTACTTGGCAGACACAATATTATGTACACATTTGAGATAAAATACAGAAATTTCAAATCATTACATTCCAGAATTTGATTTCAGGGTTATAAAAAAAAAAGACTTCTATAAATAAACCTTAAAAACTCCAATTTCCATCTATTTCAAAAAAACCTTTAATATTAGTTTTTTTAGAAAAAATCTTAAAATTTTTAATTCTTTCTATAGAGACTAATTGTTCTGTTAAATCTTTATTATAAATAACTATAGAAATAAAATATTCAGATGATATTAATTTTAAATTATTACATACAAAATTAATATGTCCTTTTTTCTCTAATTTATCTATATTAAATATATTATATGTACTAATAGAAGATACAACAGTCCCATCATCTCTTGTTATAATAAATTCTATATTAGGATTTACGATTATTTCTTTCAAATTATATTCCAAAGATATTGTCACTTTTTCATTAGAATCAAAAATAGAGGTGTCCTCTCCTTTTGAATTTAAAAGCTTTATTTTCAACTTTTCATCTATTTTGTCAGTCTTGCTTATTTTACTTTTATTAAAAGATATTTCACTATATTTTTGTAGTACATTAAAAGCTTTTCCTTCTTTACTGATAGATCCTTTTTCTAAAAGTATTACTCTATCGCAAAACTCTTCAATAGCACCCATTGAGTGAGACACAAAAATAATTGTTTTCCCTTGTTGTTTTAGAGTTCTAAACATATCAAAACATTTTTGCTGAAAAGCAAGGTCTCCTACTGCTAGAACTTCATCTAATATATATATATCCCCTTCAGACTGAATTGCAATCGAGAAAGCTAATCTTACTTGCATTCCTGAAGAAAAATTCTTAAGTTGAGTTTCTTCAAATCCTTGTAATTCTGAAAATTCAATTATACTTTTATATTTAGCTTTAATTTGGTCTCTAGTAAGCCCTAATATTACTCCATTTAAAAAAACATTATCCTTTGCAGTAAGCTCTGGATTAAAACCTACTCCTAATTCTAAAAATGGAATTAACTTTCCTTTAGAAATAACTTCTCCTTTATTCGGGAGATATATATTTGATATTATTTTCAAAAGGGTACTTTTCCCTGATCCATTTCTACCTATTATTCCTAAGAATTCTCCTTTTGAAACAGAAAAAGAAACATTATCAACTGCTACAAAGGATCTATATTTTGCCTTTCTAAAAGGATGAATAAAATAATCTTTCATTTGAGTTCTTCTCTCTATTGGAATTTTAAAATTTTTTGTTATATTTTTTAATTCTATTACTGTCTCTTTCATAATTAAAAGTCCTCTGCTATCTTCATTATTTTTTTACTAAAAAATCTATAGCTAAAATAAAGAAATACTACAGATATAATAAATATTATCAAAGTAGAATAAACTGACTCTATTTTATTATAAATTAAAGCCTCTCTCGTAAAATTGAATATATGAGTTAAAGGATTAGCATCAATCAAATATAAAGTTTTCCCCTTAATAAGAGATAGTGGGTATACAATAGGAGTTAGATAAAATAAAACTAACATAAAAATATCCCAAATATGTTGTAAATCTCTAAATAGAACATGAAGAATACTTATTGAAAAAGAGATAGCTAATCCTAATATATACAGAATGACTATACCAAATAAAAAGATTAATATATCTAAAGGAGATGGCAATATATGATTAAATGCAAAAAAGATAATTATAACAACCAAATTAAAGGTAAAGTTCACTACAGCTATAAGACTAGACCCTACAACTGCTAAATATCTTTTAAAATTAACTTTCAGCATCATATCTTTTTTTTGTAAAAGGGAATTTAATCCATTAATTGTAATTTCTTGGAAAAAAGTATACATAATAGTTCCCAAAAGTAGGTATAATGCATAAAATTTAACGGTATTTCCCAAAAGAAGTGAAAATACTATATACATTACAGTAAATATCAAAAGAGGTTTAATAACAACCCAAAGAAACCCTAATATTGAGTTATTATACCTTAATGTAAAATCAGTTTTAACAAATTCTAACAGGAGATCTTTATCCGTTCTTTTCATATTAACATTATATATTAAATTTTATAATTAAAAAAATAAAACTAGAGTAATCTTTATATATTTGATGTCTTATCTACGACAAAATTGTCTAGTCTAGTTTTTATTCCTCTCTTAAATGACCTAATTAAAAGATATACAGTATCTAAATTAGAATCATATCTAGAAGCTATAGGAGAGAATCTACAATCATGACTGGGAAGAGTTTTATTCTTAATATTTTCATATATACAATCTACAAACTTTTCTCTTTGTATATCGCTACATTCAGTTATTACAAAGATAACTCCTAAATTGCTAATATTAGGATTCGTTGCAAAATATTCTCTTAAATCTTCTGCAGAATTAACTTCTATACCATCAATCTTGATGCCCGAAGATTTGTTATCCTCTCTGATCCGTCCTAAATACTCTTCTGAAATAGCTTTCTCATCTCCCATCAAAAATACAACTGCATCTTTTTCAAGTAATATAGGATCCCATGTTTTTTGTTCAGTACTTTCTAATTTTTCCATATTTATAAACATAAAATAATAACAATATGGTATACTATCATAAAAATAATGAAGAGAAAAGACATATCTATAGTAATAGTGACATATAATGTAAGGAAATTACTCATTGATTGTTTAGAATCAATAAAGAATTCGAACGACACTCTTTCAAAAGAAATTTTTGTAGTTGATAATGGAGATGATGATACATATACATATTTTGAGAATAAAAAAGAATATATATATATAAAAAATAAAGAAAACTTAGGATTTTCAAAAGCTAACAATATTGCTCTTAAAAAAGCTACCGGAAGATATCTATTAATACTTAACCCAGATACAAAACTTAAAAAAAATACCCTTTCTATTATGTATAACTTTATGCAAGAGAATAAAGATATTGGGCTTTCAACTTGCCCTTTATACCTTCCAGATAAGTCATTAGATAAAGCATGTAGAAGAAATTTCCCAACTATAAAAAGTGCTTTGGGAAAAATTTTCTTTTTATCGCGCATATCCACTAAATTTGAAGGATATAATATCAACATAGACAATAGGACTCAGACTGACATAGATGCTTGTTCTGGGGCATTTATGTTTGCCAGAAGCGAGATTTTTAAAGGAGATAAACATCATAAAAAAGTTTCTTTTTTTGATGAAGATTTCTGGGCTATGGGGGAAGATTTAGATTTATGCTATAGAATAAAAAAATCTGGGTGGAGAATAACTTTTTATCCTAAAACTTCTATACTCCACTACAAAGGGGCTTCTGGAGGACTTAAAAAATCAAGTAGAAAATTAAGCAGTGCTGATATGAAAACAAAAAGGAAATGGCTTAAAGCCTATTCAGATGCTATGTATATATTTTATAAAAAGCATTATCTTAAAAAACACAGTAAATTTACAAATTTCACAGTAGTAATAGGAATACAGATATACTATATATTAAAAATATCTAAATTAGTTATAACAAAAAAATAATTTTATATTTATAGTATAAGAATTTACTCCTTACAGAAGAACTTCTATTTTAAATAATTAAAGAGATGATCCAGTTGAAGTATTTTGAGAAAGAAGACTATTCAATTGAGAAAAACTAGTAGAATTAACATAATTTATAGCATTTGAAAGTCCTGTATATGAAGTAACTTTTGGTACTGAAGTTGCTGAATTTTGGGTACTTGTTGGTGTTTTCATAGTCATATTACTTTCAACATAAGACTGATAATTAGCAGCATTTACTAATTCTAAGAGAGCTATAGCAAAAAGCAATAAAAGTACTACTCCTAAAACTCGATATATAGTAATATCTTTTTTCAATGTTTTTATTTGTTCAAATTCACTTTTTTCTTCAGACATAATTATTTAGTAGTAGATAAAGTACTTTTATTCGTGCTACCGGTAGAACTTCTAACAGCAACTAAAAGATTAATTACTGCTTTCTTATATAAATTCAGATCTGTAATTTCATTTTTCATATCAGTATTAAAAGCTAATATTTGTGTTTGAGGAGCAGAGTTATTACAAGAAAAATTACCAGAATCTAAACTAAATTGATTTAATTGACCTTGAGCTGTATCTTGAGCTGTCAAAACAGCTGTTGATAAAGTTGCATAATTTGAAACTACAATACCTTTAGGCAAAAGAGAGTTATTATAATAATCCTGAACCCTAGAAACAATAGTAGAGAATCTATTAATTATATTATTTGATAATTCATATAACTTTTTATCTCTATTTTTAACACTAGATGCAATTTTGATGCATGCAGTTTGCAATCCATTCCCTGAGTGAGAAGTTCCAGCCCCCTTAGCACTACTAGCATTCGATCCATTTGTGGATGCAGCACTAGCATGAGAAGAAGCAGTACTTACATTATGAGAAGAAGCATTCCTTGAGTTAGAAGCAGCTGTTGATCTAGCATATACAGCTCCAGCGGAAACAGCTAATACAAGAACAGTTACAGGTAATAAATATTTCAATTTCATACTCTAAATTATAGCAAATCTAATTTTTATGTCCAGAGTTCTTACTATAGTACTATTGTCACAAGGATAAATAATAGTATAATAAATACATATGGAAAAAAAATTAAAAATAACGATAAGAGATATAGTCATAATAATTCTTTTTTTAGTAATTATTTATCTTATTTACAAAGATTATTCTGTTAATTCAAAATATGTAAGTTTAAAAAATAGAATACAAACTCATTCATCTAGCCTTGTTCCTAAAATATAAGTTTCATAGATCCCTTTTATAAATGTGATATAATTTATTCTATGAATACAGAAGAAAAAGCATATAATCCAAAGATTGTAGAGAATAGAATTTTAGAATTTTGGAAAGAATCTAAATTTTTTTCACCAGAATACAAAAAAGAAAGGACAAATACATTTACAATAATACTCCCTCCCCCAAATGCAAATAGTTCTCTTCATTTAGGAACAATGAGTGGCAATACTATACAAGATATACTAGGAAGGTATCACAGGATGATAGGCGATAAAGTATTACTTGTTCCAGGAAAAGACCATGCTGCAATACAGACAGAAGTTGTTTTTGAAAAATACTTAGAAAAAAAAGGTATAAAAAAGAGAGATTTAGGAAGAGAAGAGTTTTATAAGCAGTGTTATGATTTTTGTATACTAAATTCAGATATAGCAAGGGATCAAGAACAAAGAATCGGCCTTAGTGCAGATTACAGTAGAGAAAAATTTACACTTGACAAAGATATCACAAAAATGGTTTATGAAACTTTTATAAGAATGTTTGAAGAAGGCTTAGTATATAGAGGAAAAAGAATCATTAATTGGTGTATAAAAGATCAGACTGCACTAGCAGATATAGATACAGAATACAAAGAAGAAGACAGTAAGCTTTATTATATTAAATATGGAGAATTAATAGTTGCAACAACAAGACCTGAAACAAAAATGGCAGATGTGGCTTTAGCTGTAAACCCAAAGGATAAAAGATATTCTCATTTAATAGGGACAAGTATAAACATACAGTCTATAGAGGGAGAAAGGTCATTACCTATAATAGGAGAAAGAAGTGTTGACCCTGAATATGGAACGGGGATATTAAAAGTAACCCCAGGACACTCAAAAGAGGACTTTAAAATAGGAGAAAAAAATAATCTTCCAATTATATCTGTAATAAACACATATGGGAAAATGACATATGGGAAATATAAAGGACTAAAGATTAAAGAAGGAAGAGAAAAAGTTGTAGATGATTTGAAAAAACTTGGATTAATAGAAAAGATTGAAGATATAAAACATAATATTCAAATATGCGAAAGATGTAAACAAGATATAGAGCCCCTAATATCTTATCAATGGTTTATACGAACAAAGGAATTCGCAAAAAAGGCAATAATGGCAAGTGAGAAAGAGGAGATAAAATTTTACCCTAAAAGACAGGAGAAGAATTATTTAAGATTTTTGGAGAATATAGAAGATTGGTGTATCTCTAGACAACAATGGTGGGGCCAAAGAATTCCAGCATATTATTGTGGAGGGAAAGAAACAATAATTGATGAGAATGGAGATATTACAGAAAAAATACTAGGTTGTGGAAAAATTGTAGCATCCATAGATACTCCAAAAGAATGTCCTGACTGTAAAAACACAAATATGATTCAAGATGAAGATATCTTTGATACCTGGTTCTCTTCCACTCAATGGCCTTATACATCTCTTGGAGGAATAGGAAATAAAGATTATAAAGAATATTACCCCACAAATGTAATGGAGACAGGAAGAGATATTCTGTTTTTCTGGGTAGCTAGAATGGTAATGATGGGGCTATATACAACAGGAAAGGTTCCTTTCGGTGAAGTATACTTACACGGATTAGTTCTCGACAAGGAGGGGCAAAAACAATCTAAATCTAAGGGAAATGGAATAGATCCTGCAGATATGATAGAGAAATTTGGAACAGATGCATTAAGACTTGCTCTAGTATCTTCTGTTTCACCTGATCAAGATTTTAGATTATATGAGGAAAAGATCAAAGGGTTTAGAAATTTTATAAACAAAATATATAACTCTGCAAGATTAGTATTCTTAACACTAGAAAATCTTTCAGAAGAAGATAAAATAAAGATAAAAGAATATATTAGAGAGGATAAAATGACCACAAAAGTTAATGTTAATATCAATCAAGAAATGACAGACCATACTCGAAATATACATAGATTTATGAAGAAATTTGAAATAGGAATAGCTGCATTTGAAATACAAAATTTTTATCATCACACCTTTTGCGATATATACCTAGAAGAAATGAAACCTCACCTTTCGCAGATAGAGTCTAAGGCAGAATTATTAAATATATTTTTAAAAAATATTTTAATAATGCATCCATTTATTCCTTTTATTACAGAGAATATATATCAAGCATTATTAGAAAAAAATCTTATAGATACGCAAGAAAAAATAATAATGTATGAAAAATATCCAACAATTTAAAGACGTATAGGGATTTGCGAATACATATGTTTATATTTAAGTACTAAAGCGATCTTTAATAAATTTAAAGAATTACAAAGCAAATGATTTAATATTTTTCAAAAACCTCTATCAATAAAAATATACTCTTAATATTGATAAAATAATATAAAGTATGATACTATTCTCTTGTTTATGAAAGACAGTATAAAGTTAGAAGCTCAAAAAAGAATACTTACTGGGAAAAAAGTTTCTCAATTAAGAACTGAAGGAAATATTCCTGCAGCTGTATTTGGAATTAATGGAAATCTGAATATAGTATTGAGTAAAAAGCTTTTTATTAAAACTTATGAGAAAGCTCAATACACATCAATAATAGACCTAATACTAGAAAAAACAAACCACAATGTTCTTATCTCAGAAATACAAGTACATCCAGTAACAAATGACGTATTACATGTAACTTTTCAAGAGGTCTCTTTAGAGAAAAAAGTTAATAAAAATGTTCCAATAGAACTTACAGGAGAAGCTCCTGCTATAAAAACATATAACGGAATATTAGTTCACTCACTTCAAGAAATTGAAATAGAAGCTTTACCTATGAATATTCCACAAAGTATAAAGGTAGATATTTCTGTATTAGAAAATATAGGTGATTCTATTCTTATAAAAGATCTTGTATTAGATGAGAGCTTAGAATTGGTTTCAAAAGATGAGGATGATATGGATATTGCAATAGTCACAATTTCACCTCCTACAGAAGAAGCCGAGGAAGAAGAGGGGGAAGTTTCTCCAGATGATGTAGAAATCATAAATGAGAAGAAAGAAGAAACTCCAGAATAATACAATAAAATCTATTGTCCACCTAAATACTATTTTATATATAAGTAATATAAAATATAAATAATATCTAATAATATCTATCGAGTAAAAAGAGTTTCTACTTAAAAATTCTTTGCTTTTTCTATTACTTTTTCAACATCATCTACAAAATTAGGCAAAGAGTTATATATGCTTATAGCAACTAATTCATTATAGGCATGGGATGTTAAATTTCTTTGTTTTAAGTATTCAAACCAGGTATCTATATTATCTATAAGACCCAATCTCAATGCATCTCTAAATATATTTTTAGAACCATACACATCTCTAATTCCATTATTTTTTAAGATTTCATATATGAATTTCCATGAAAGCTCGAAAGTAAATTCATTTGTATTGAGGCATCTCTAATTATTGTATTTTCCGGTTCTTCTAATGCATCTTTAAGTTTCACCCATTCTCTAGGAGATACTTTATTTTTCCCATCAAAGCCTATATCTATATCAGAAAATTTATTTCTATCACTTGTAGCAGAAGAACCAAAGATAAATATTGAGTATTCATCTTTGGCAACTATATTAAATATGATATTTCTAATCTCATCTATTATTTCCTTATCTAACATAGCACTATAATATCACTATTTAACAGAATTTTAGCAAATTATTAATATCGTAAGATCTAAATATGGATTTTTTAGATATTAATAACATAGAAATCCACAATAAGAAGAAGGGGCTCTATTAGTATAAATTTATTTAAGGATATAGTTTTTATAACATGACACAGAAGCGCCTACACCATTCCCTTGAACAGTAAAATTAACAACTTCTGGACTACTAGGTTTTTTAAATTTATTTAAATAGTTAATAGCCTGAGTTCTATAATAAGTACACGGGGTACCAGTTATACTTACAAATAAGCTTTTCCCTATTTCATCTACACTAAATCCAGACAAAGAAACTGGAGAAGATTTGGCATAATATTTTTTTACAGAGACATTACTTTTATGGTTAGTCTTTACATTATTATTTTTACTAAAAGAGAGAAACATGCTAAAAAATATTATTGCAACAAAGATAATAATAGAAATAATTATATATATAAAATTGTGTTTTACTTTATTTAAATTCATGACGATGTAAAATTGCAAGTCTGTAAGTATGCTAAGTAATAAGCATATACGCTATTTGCATATGCTGTAGCTTGCGGACCTCCTCCATTAGGATCTTCATAATAGATCCCACCACCTCCGTTGTACTTAGTAGAAGCATTTAATAATTTTGCTTCTGTCCACTGCTTTATATTTGTAACTCCTACAGAGCTATCAAGATAAATACTTGCCCCAATCATTGAATCAAGAAATATACTCTGATTAATCCCCAAACTATATATATTGGGGAAATTTGAACTTAGAATGGTTGATACCCCAGAAACGTATCCTGCCCAAGTAGAAGGTTCAAATTGATAAGGGCCTGGTGATGTTGGATTTGTATCAGGATAATAAATAGATTCTATATTAGAAATTGATCCATGTGCTATCGTTCCATTAAATAAACAATTTGGGCCACTTTCTTGTCTTTTTTCTGCAGCTAAATATGCAGGAGGGATATTCATTAGTGTCCCTACTGTACTATATACAGATAATAAATTAGTAGACAAATGACAGTACCCCCCATTTAAACCAGGGGTAAATAAGCTTGAATTGCAAGCTGCACTTGGGGTGAGAGTTCCCGGAGGGATAGTTCCTGCAGATGCATATACTGACCCTCCCGGATTATTATATTCCGTTAAGGGAACCGCACACCAAGGTTGCACTTCTGATGTTACGGCATAGATATTTTTAGGATGGAGTATGAAAATAGCTACAACTATTATAAAAGTTGCGATAAAAATATTTTTTACAGTTTTAATGTCTTTATTTTCCATTGGTTGTTATATTTTTTAAAAGTTACGCTCATATTCCGAGTATACTGGTTTACTCCCCCATTTCCACTATCAAGAGTTAATACGTATTTATATTCTACAATATATTCTTTATTTTGAATATATTTTAATATTTTAATATTTTCTAAAGAAGGATAAGCTAATAAGAACTTAGTATAATTATTAGCAAGATAGGCTTGCATAGAATTATCATTAGAGTATAAAAATGCAGGAATAGAGTAGAAATGCTCAATTAAGTATGCTTTATAGTTAACCAGACTTGATTGATTTTGAGGATAAGGAATATTATATATGTCATAAGAGAGGTAATACCCTAGATATATTGGGTTATTATAATTTTTCCCTGTATAGTTATTAGGGGATTTCATGAAATATTCTTTATATGAATTTGTATTTTTGTAGTATTTAAAGTATGTAATGCTCCCAGTAGCTATATTAACATTAGTTGAAAAAATAGTATTGGAAAAACTTTGAGTAGTAAATAATTTCTCACTTGGAATACTCCCAGAGATAGGCCCAATTTTGCTAAAAGCAATGTTTTTATTTATTGTATTTTGATAGGGTTTTTCCCCAATAAAGAATGACATGATAAAAATCAAAACTATTATTCCTAATATTATAAATCCATATTGTTTTAAAAAATTTGTAATTTTAACTAAATCCATAATAAAGAATATTAATGTAATTGCCCTCCTGCAGGACGTGCGTAGCCAGCTATACAGTATCCCGAAGATCCCACAAAACTATATGCTGTTCCTGGATTATAATCATAGCATACAGGAATATTTGTATCAGTAACCACATGAATCCCTTGTTGTGGATCTGATGCTTCTATATCTGTATAATTGTTTGTTCCATTCCATGTTTTCACTATTCCTACATGACCTACTCCTGGACCATCTCCCGCTACATAATAATAAATCAGATCACCTGGAACTACGTGAGATGCATTATAAAAAATGTGTAAAGAAGAGCTTTGAAATTGAGCAAATGTAGTTCTTCCTATATTATTAAATCCACTAGCCCTATAAACAGCTTGAGTTAAACCTGAACAATCAATTCCATTTCCTTGCCCACCATAAGGAGTACAACTCACAGGGTTAGTTTCTTGATATTTTCCGCCTATAAACTTTTCGGCATCACTAATGATATGGGATGATGAATAATTAGGAGTAGAAGGTTTCGAATTTAGAACCTTTAAACAAGCAGATTGACTAAAACTAGAGTTTGCACCTCCTGTTCCAGAGCTAGCCCCATTACTTGAAGATCCTTGAGTACATGCAAATGGATTGTAACTTCCTAAGTTAGCAGCTACCACTGGGTCATTTGAGGATAAAGCTCCTACATATACTAAATATAACAATAAAGGATCTGGAAACTGTGACCTATCTTTAATATAATACTCCCCTTTTGGCAATGGGGCATTTGTACCTGAATTACTAGAGGTGGAGGCACTATTTGCAAAATATGGTTGAAATTTATGAATATCTAGATTTTGCTGTATTATTGGAGCATCTCCTAACCAAGGAAATTCATAATTTGAGTTCACAACAGGAGAACCAGTAGTAGATGATGCTCCTGTAGATAAACATGCGACTGAACTACCACTGGGTGAAACTATACTAGCAGATACATTTGCATTAATACCGATTCCGTCAAAAAGATTAGCCTCTATTTGTTGAGCACTTTTCCCGTTATATGTCCCATTATTCTGCATTGCAGATAATACACCCGAATATAAATAATCAGTATTCGGATTAACATACTCACTCCAAGCTTTAAGATTTGTATGTCCAATAGGAGGCCCTTGATTTAAAGATGCTTCCATATACCATTCATCTGCAAGAATCCTATTTAATCCTTGTAAATATAAATTCGGGGAAAAAGTATCTGTGTATGTATTTGGGCAAGATCCTACCTTAGAATTACAAGTCTCACTTACATTAATAGAAAAAGAATTACTCTGATTTACAGAAGTAGAACTTGATGTGTCTGTATTATTTTGTTGTTTAGTAGGACAGTAACCTCCTTTAACACTAGGAGCGCCAATAGCAGAAGAGGAAAAGATATTTGTTATACTAGAAAATATATTACCAAAAAAATTAACTATATCAGTAAGTATACTTAGCCCTCCATTACTTTGTACATATCCTCCAACAGTATTACTATTAGAGCTAGTTGGGTTATACGGACTTCCATAAGGAGCTAAAAGTTTACAAGTAAGCCCAGAAGAATTATTTGAAGAAGAAGCACAATTAGATTTTAATGCTTGTGAATTTGAAGTATCAAATTGTTGACTAGGCACACTCCCTACTACGGAATTATTTGGTAATTGCAGTGGATTATATTGATTATTCAATATAAAAGAACTTCCGAGAGTAAAAAGATCTGCAGCTGTTCCTAATGTAGGCACAGGAAAAAATACAACTCCTACTGAAGAGCTTTGAGCAGGAGCCGTAATATTTACAGTCCCAGAAGAATTAGCCGTCTTCAATGAAAATGATCCAGTATTAACATTAAATCCTCCTAAACCAGAGACTCCTTTTGCAAGGGCACTAAAATTTACATATGGATCTATTCCCATCTTTTCGACCATATAACCAAAAGGTGTGTATGGATTTCCATAACCCCCATTAAATGTAGTTCCGTTAGAGTTAATAGAGTTAAAATAATTTAATAACCCAATACCATTAACAGTTACATTAAATGCATAAGTGCCTCTTCCTTTTAACGTCTCTACCCCATTTGTATCTGAAATAACATGTAAAGGTACAGATACAGAATATTGCGAAGAAGATGTATTGCATGATGTTGCCATGTGGTTAGGAAAAGAAAAAGGATTTGCCCCTGCATTTCCACAAACATTTAAAGGCTCAGAGGATGCATATAGTTTCCCAGTTCCTAGAAAAAAAACTCCAAGTATCGTTATAATTAGGAAATATTTAAGATTTTGTTTTGATTTCAGGAACATATATAAATATAGGTAAAGTTGTAGAATTAATTATATCAGCTTTTCCAGAAAGGATATATATAGGAACAATATAGTTATTTTTAAGATCTATAAAATATCCTTGAGATTGAGATGTAAAAGAAATATTATTTATTGCTAAACTTGTATTTATATATGAAAAGGACTTACTCAACGTATTTTTATTTAAATTAAAATTTTGAGGATATCCACGCTTCTTATTTATATTAAAAGGATATATAGAGAAACTTACAGGAATATTACTGTCTGTAAATATAAATTCATCATAAAACTTTACTCCATCAGGCTTATATATAAAGTTTCCATTTATTGTAGGATAATAATAAAGAACAGTTTTTCCGTTTAAAAATTTAATGTTTTTGTAAAAATTCACAGTACCTATTTTAAAATCTTGAGAAAGAATAGTATTTGCATATGTATAGATATTTGTTTTTTTAGCTTTATTTTTGATTGTATAAAAGTAACTACTATTAGAATATATCAAAGAGTTATTTTTTCCTTGCCAAACAAACTGATTATTAGTACTCGATACAGGAGGAGAGGATATTCCTAAATTTGAAGCTATTTGATATGGTGTTTTATTAAAAGAAAAAGAATAATATGAACTTCTTTCTGAAGGAAGATTTATAGAAAAAGACTGGTTTGTATTATTTATATAATCACTTAAAAATGAGATTTTAGGGACAGAAGGCTTAGCAATTTGTGTTTTAACTGACTTAAGAGGGGTATTTTTTTTAGTAAAATTAGATCTGAAGTTAAAATACAGATATAAAAGTATTAAAAAAATAGAAAATGGTAATAATAATCTTATATATTTCATGTTTTTATTGTCCTAAATATTCTCCTTTATTTAAAATTTCCCCTTTATAAAGGTAAGGATTGGTAGTGTTAATTTTTACAATTCCCGCAGATGTTTTTATAAATACAGTATCTGCTAAAGAATTTGAGGGATTATTCTGAATATTTACAATTTTTCCAGATGTATATAAAAAGGTTGCAGCATGAGGAGCTCTATGATTAACTACATTAGCAGTATTATTATTATTTCCTCCACTAGTAGCTCCAGCCCCCATTAATGACATCATTAATGCCCAGCCTAAAACCATTATAAAAATAGTTCTTAAAAAATCATCAATATCAAATTCTCCCTTAAAAAAGAGGGCTATTATTCCTATCAATATATCTAATCCAATAGAGGCAATAGCTGCAGAATGAAAAAACCAACCTGATACAGTTTGATAGATATTTTTTAAAAAATCACCTATATAATAGAATATTCCATGTTGAAAAAAATATACTAAAAGTGAATTTATGCTCCAAACAGCTGCTCCAACAACAACGAATCCTATTCCTCCGGTAATAATCCCTGCTATTCCTGTTATCCCAAAAGCTGCTCCTAATACAAAAGCTCCAATACTTGCCAAAGTGCCCCCTAATGCAAATGCAGACATTGTTCCCATAACAAGAGCACTCCAACTTTGAAATGCCGCCATTCCTCCATGTTGAAAAAACAATCCTTCCCAAAAATTAGAAGTTGTTAATTGAGTATCTAGATATACTAAAAAGGCTGGATCTAAAATTTTTTCACCTACAAACTTAGTAAATCCACCTACTGCCTCAGAGAGTTTACTAGAATCACTAATCATTCTATATGTTGCCCAACCGACTCCAGTTCCTACTCCTACAAGAGCACCTCCAATTGGGCCAAAAAGATAACTACCTACAAGATAGCCAAGTAAACCCGGTGTAAGAGAATCTCCTATGAACTCTGAAGCTTTCCCTATTGTAGCTTTTGATAAAAATGTGTTTAAAGCAGCTGTTTCTGGTTTTATATTCCCTAATATAGTTAATCCCGTTTTAATTCCTAAATATGCTCCTGTTACTGCAATAAACCCAACAGGAGTAGTAATTCCAAAAATAACTGATAAAACAGCTCCTCCTATCATTGCAGAATTTAAACTTTTAAATAAGTCTGCAGTAGTAAGATTTAAAGTTTCAGACAAATTTACTTGTGCAGTTACTGCTATTTTCCCTAAAGAACCCATTCCTGATTGGACTAAAGATTCTCTTATAAGATTTGGTAAATCAATTCCAACAAGACTAGAGTTCAAAAATTCTGAATTGAAGATTGCTTCAAATCTTGCAGGATCAGTAAGCAAGAAACTTCTTAAGTTTAAATTTGCTTCAGTTTCTGCATCTAATCCGACTAGATTAGGGAAAATAGTACCTACAGGAAGATTTGTATTTGCTAAAAGTTTAAAAAAATCTGATCCTGCAAAACTTGAACTCAGATCAAAACCTTTGAAAATAGAATCATTAAAGCTTTTAATAAAATCAGAATAACTGGAAGATAAATTTAACCCCCTGTCACTTAAAAATTGACGGAAATCTGTTGTATTTTTAAGACTATCTACTGTAAGCGGATTACTTAAATCTCCTATACTGCCACCTTTGTCTTCAACAAACTTTATTAACCCTGCTCTCAAAGATTCTGGATTTACAAAACTGGATGCTTCTGGATTTTTTAATACATCAGACATTCTATAATAAGAATTCATTTCTTTCGAAACAGCTTTTACTCCAAATTTTGACAAATCTCTTGAATTTACTAAAGATTTATCTATTGCTTTCATATCTTCCTCAGTAAATCCTGCAATCGATTTTATATCTTCTCTGTAAATTTCCTTTAAAAGATTCTCCATATCTCCTCTTGCATACAGATCAGAAAGAGTTGTATCTCTGGATAAATTATCAACAAGAGTGGTATCTAAAAATCGATTTCCTTGGGAGAGAGATTTAAGAAAATCTTCAAATTTCATTTTTTCAGGAATAGTTCCTAAGTTGGCGGTAGCATCAGTTAAATCCTTACTTCGATATAAAACATCTCTAATATCTGCCCTTGCCCCAAATTTGTCTAAAGCATCTGCCAAATCTTTACTCTCCCCAAATTCTTTGAGATAATATGCTTTATCTAGTGCAATTCTATCTAAACTTTCTCTATAAAAAGCACTTGGATCTACACTTCCATAAGTCCTTAGTAATTCTTGTCTCTCTAATAAGGTATCTGCTCTAATATCTCTAAATTCTTTTGAAATATAATTCAAATCCCAATGATCAATCAAATTAGGGTCATGTAAATACTCATACAAACCTTTTTCTCCATAAAATTTATCTAGCATATCTGAGCTATATCCGCTCTCTGCCAATTTATCATAAAGTTGATATCTATCAAGCCCAGATAAAATTTTAGGATCAAAAACTCCTGGTTCAAATTTTAAATCCACTATGTCGGGGTGAACTATAAACCTAGCCCCTCTTTTTCCAACGATAGTAATTATTATACTAGGAACACCTACTGCAATTGCTCCTACTACAGCCCCAATAGGACCAAAAACTGAACCAATCAAAGCCCCCCCTCCTATAAATCCAATTCCAACGTGAGAAATATCATATGCAGAAACACCAGAAATATCATGCAAAACAGAATCTTCAAATAAAGAACTTTTAAAGAAATCAGCAATAGAACCACTTACTAGTCCCACCCCCATAAAACCTAAGAATAAAGGATTCCCCCCAAAAAGAATAAATCCTAAGATCCCAACAATAGCACTTGGCCCTCCAATCTCGAAAAGATATTCAGATTTAAATAAAAAAGAAGACCTTACAAGATCTGATGCCTCTGTATAGTCTCCAAGAACTTTCCCAACAAAAGATAAATCTACCGCTCTAAAAACAGAAGTTACTGCAAATATACCAAGTCCTGTAAACATTAAAGGGATACCACTAATTCCAAAGATTGCAGCAACTATTGTCCCTATAACGGCACTTGTTATTCCAAAAGTCCCAGTTTTAACTATTAACTCAGGAAGTGATAAAGCCCTGTCTGTCATTGTAGTAGCTATTCTCTGAACCATATTTACTACTAAAGGATTTTGTTCAGAAAAATATGTGGTAAAGTCTAAAAAGAATTTAGATCCAAAATAAACAGAACCTACAATTACCCCTCCTACAGGAGACGACATAGCTATTCCTGCTAACAATCCTGGAATTAAAGCCTCGAATCCATCTTTCAACATCATTTTTGCCACTCCAAAACCAAACCTTACTCCATCAAGAGAAGTTAATAATCTTCCAGCTAAACCTTCCCCATCAACATTCCTTAATAAGGAATATGTTATTCCTTGTTCATCTCCAACATACTTTGCTACTTCAAATAGAGCTTTATCTACAATACCTCTTAAAAAAGCAAATACAAAAGCAGGAGCTAAAACTATAAAATCTAAAAATTTTAAAAGATTTTTTCTCTTTCTTTTTGAAGGTCTTTTGGTCGCTTCTATATTTTTTATTCCCCTGAGTCTTTTCGACAATTTCGTATTATTTATTGTGTTTGAAATAAATTGCCTGCGCGTAAATTTACCTGTATTTTGATTTGGAGATAATTTATTTAGTTTTTTACCAAAAGCATCTTCATAATTATCTGAAAATCTTTTTTCTCCAGAAAAATTATTACTTAAATCTGCCCATAAAAATCCTGATTTAAATTTTGAGCGTAAATTTTTTCTTTCAGGATAAATCAATTTTTGAACTTTTCTGTATCCTGTAAGTTTTGCAGAATCAGAAGACCTAACCATTCCTGATTTCTTCGAATTAGCTAATGCAGTAAGTAATCCATAATAAGAACGTGAATTCTCTTCAACAAGACGCCTGACAAGAGGATTGTCTCCTTTGGCAAATTCTGCAGAAATCTTTGCATACTCAGAACTTTTTGAGCTTACAGAAGAAAATACTAGAGTTCTTTCCCAGTTATAGACAACCTTCCAAGAAGATGGTACAGAAAAAATTTTAGATTTTTTCCTCTTTCTGTGAGCATTGTTATCCATAACAAATTCCCACAAATTGTAATATTTAAAATTTTTATTACGAAGAGGAGCAACACTTATATCTACACCTTTATGATCTTTTAACAGCTGAACTTTCCCATCAACAGTTATTGGTTTCAAGTTTTCATCAAGAGCATACATATATCCTTTTGTATATAGTGTTTGTAATTGTTTTTCTATTGCGGCTATATATATTGGGGCTCTATTTTTTAATGCTCTTTGTAATCCTTCTACTCCTGTTACATATTTTCTTTTTGAACCACTAACAGATTGTGGGTAAAAAGTTTTTGATATAATTGGGGCTAAAGATTGAGCCAAGAGGTATGCTTCTCTTTCTTTAAATTTTCTTCTATAACTTGCACTTAAATGTTTTGAAAAATCTCTATTAAGATTCTCTGCTATTGTAAGTTGTATGAATCTTTTAACTTGAGACTCTTTAACAATGGGAGAAAGTTTTTCTATTAATTTTCTAGGAACAACCCTTGTATCCCTATACTCCTGAACATATTTTGAAAGATTTATTCTATTTAAAGTAAGATCCCTTTTAAGATCAATTACTGTGTAATATTGATCTGTGTATAAAGAGGTTATTAAATTTGCTAAGTCCGATAAATCATATTTCATATTTTATATTCAATCATAATTATAATAAAAAATATTCTCAAAATAAGTCCTATTTGCATAAAAATTATTAATATCTGTTTCTGAGAAAACCCCATTTGAAAATATTTGATACAGAGGATATAAAATGCTATTTTCTTCTACATCACTAAAAAAAGATAAATCTCCTCCAAGTTCTGTATATTTTCTTATTTTAGAGAGAATAATACAATTCTGTATATACTTAAACCCTCCTAATTCTTTATATTTTTCTATAAATCTATAATTAGCATCCATTGTTATTTTTAATCTTAAATCTAGATTATCAAAATTCTCTATTGATATTTTAGCTTCATTTTCTATTGAAACAGGATTATTTCCTTCATAAATATTATTGTCAATCATAATGGAGTACCCTTCTTTAGAGAAGAATAGATTTAGAAAATCTTTTTCAAAGAATTCATATAAGAAAGATAGATTTCCCTTATTTTGTGTTTGTATATATGTATATATTGCCCTATATAGATAATCATATAAAGGTGCTTCTAACTCATCTATCGAAGAGGTCATATCTTCTAATTTTCGAAGTAGAAAATCTTCTATTTCAGGATATTCTTCTAACCCTTTTATAAAATCTACAAAAAGATAAAAGTTATATCCAAATTTATTGTTATAGTAATCTCTAAGTAACATTATGCTCCTGAACTTACTGCTTTTCTTGCAGAACCTGCCCATTTCCTAACGCTTCCATATGGGCCTTGGAATCTATTCTTCAATTCTGAAGAGTAAGAAGAGAAGTCGAACCCTAATGCCTTTGTAGCATCCGCTATAACCTTAGGAATAAGAACGAAGACTGCAATAGCTAATAAAAGAGAAATTGTTTGCGAATTACTATTTGTTAACAATTGACCTAAACCTAACAAGGGTAAAGAATTTCCATTTGTAAAACCTGGAGCATGTTGCAAAAAATATATAAGATTAAACATTGTATATATTGTCGTATATATCAAAACTGCCTTAATCATTCCTTTAAAGAATGTCCCTATAAATTTAGTCTGCCCTGGAACTGATCCTGCTAGAAATAGAAATGGAGCAACTACTGGTAAGAATAAAAACATTAGATATCCTTTTAAAAGTTGTATTACTATCTTAAATGCAGTGAAAAGAAGTATTACTGCAATTATAAAAACAATAATCCCAGATATAACCACATTCTGCCCTGCAAATTTCCCTAAATCCACAATAAGTGTTTCTAGTATCCCTTTAGAATGAACCTGAGAAAGAGTTATGCTCGCCCCATTCAAGAATTGCTTTGTTGTAGTAAATGATACATCTCCATAAACATTAAATATATAATTATAAGAGCTAAAAGCACTATGAAATGAACCCGAGGTTAAGTTTCCATTTAAAGCTGAGAATGCAAAATATATAAATCCCAAAAGTATATTCATTAAGTCAACCATAAATCCTCCTATTGCATAACTAAAAGTTATAAGAATTACTGCCGCTACAATATTAGGAAGTGCACTTAAAAAAGTAATCGGGACTTGTCCTCCTACCTTTCCACCTATAATAATCATGATTCCTGTAAATAAAATCACCAAAATTAAAAGTAAAAATGAAATATTTCTAGCTACTGCCCACAAAGGATATACTGGAGACAAGAAAGAAAATCCATAGACAGGGCCACTATAATTAGTAGCTGCGAATGTAGAATTTGAATTTGTTGCTTTATGGTAAAGATATGCGAAATAACTTACTCCACTTACTGGAGGATTAGTATATAAATCAGCCATAACAGAACTTGTATCCCCTAATGCTCCATACCCTCCAGTATATTGAAAATTTCTAGATGTTGCGCCTGGAGAGTTATATTGCGTATAATTTCCAATTATAGCAATAGATCCACTTTGAAAAATAGCAGGGGTAAATCCACAAGATTCCCAAACAGACAATCCAGATCCTCCAGATGGAGCACAGGTATTAAGAGTTGAAGAACTTCCTGCAAAAACTTGCCCTGCAGCCACAAAGCCAAAGACAAGAAACGCTATTAATATTGTTTTTATACTTAAAAAGCTGGTTTTTCTAAAGTTAGTTTCCGCAGATCGTTCTACTATATCTATTGTGTCTCTTTTGTAAATTCCTAATTTTTTGGATATAATTTTTGACTTCAAGAAGAATATTTTATATTTTAATTTTTTTTCTTGAATTCTAGATTTAATAGAGTGTGTTAATTTATTCATAAAACATTAAATTGTATCAAAAACTATATATATTACAATAGCAAATCTGATCTATTTTTTCTAGTTTTTTTAAGACTTTCTTTTTTTCTATATTCTTCAACCTTTTTGTGATCTCCAGAAATAAGTACTTCAGGAACTTTTTCCTCCATAAAAATAGCAGGTCTCGTATATTGAGGATATTCAAGCAAATTGGGATCAGAAAAAGACTCTTCTGATAAAGATTCATTATTCCCTAGAACGCCTGGAATAAGACGTGATACGGAATCTAAAACACACAAAGAGGCATAGTCTCCAGAAGAGAGAATAAAGTCTCCTATACTTAATTCTATATCTACAAATTTTAAAATTCTCTCATCAAATCCTTCAAATTTAGGACAGATTAATGTTATATTTTCTTTTTTTGAAAAATTTATTGTTTTTTGTTGATTAAATTTCTTTCCAGAAGCTGAAAATATTATTGAGTAAGTATCTTGAGTTTCTTTTATCTTTTTCAAAGCGTTATATAACACATCTACTCTAAGAATCATTCCTGCTCCTCCTCCGTAAGGAGAATCATCTATTGACCCGCGTTTATCTATTGCACTATCTCTAAGAGAGTGTATTTCTATTTGAAGTTTTTTTTGAGTTATTGCCCTTTGTATTATTCCAAATTTAAATATATTTGAATAAAATTCAGGATACAGAGTAATAATATTAACTTTCATTTATTTTTATAAAAGCTCTTCTATTTGTTTTACAAAATCAGCTTTAGGTCTTACTCCTATGAGTCTTGCAACTTCTTTTCCTTCTTTAAAGAAGACAACATTAGGAATGCTCATAACTTGATATTCTGATGCCCTGTCTGAACTTGCATCTACATCTAATTTACATACCTTCACTTTATCTTTATATTCTTCAGAAACTTCTTCTATTACAGGAGAGAGCATATGACAAGGCATACACCAATCAGCCCAGAAGTCTACAATAACAATTTTTTCTTTTTCATCTAGAACTTCTTTTTGAAATGTTTGAGAATCTAAATCTACGTGAGACATTATATTAAATCATTATAAATTAATTGATCTTAGTATATCAAAAAAAGGCGGGAATAAAAACCCCGCCTTTCTTGAGCAGTATAGATAAAGAGAAAAATTAACTTCCTCCGTTATATTCGTATACTAATGGGTATCCTGCTGTGTTTGTAGTAGCTCCTTTAGGTAAAGCAGCTCCAGTTCCAGTAGAGAAAACCAATATTTTATTTCCTGCTATATTTTCCCCTACATAATAGTTTCCTGCTGGAAGAGATCCCAGATCAGCACTAATTGCAGTATATAAAGCAGAACCTGTTGTTAACTGTTCACAATCTCCTGCGGCAGTTCCTGTTGCTATAGCAACGGATGCATTAGGAATAGTTCCTGTTCCTGTAACACAATAAGGTGTCCCAGTAGATGAGCCAGTAACACTAAATCCATATGCAGTAGATGTAACAATTACACTTCCTGAAGAAGGTGTAGGAATCCCAGATGGGTATTGTCCTTTATTATCAACTGTATATGTCTGAATAGCTTTATATATTTGTTGTATATTACTTTCAGTAGTTGTATTGTTTGCATCTGCAATTCTTCCAATTGGATCCAAGGCAATAAATACTACTAAAGCTAAAATAGCAATAATAACAATAACTATCAAAATTTCAATCAGGGTGAAACCCTTTTTATTTGTAATTTTTTTCATTTTTTCTCACCTCCCTTGTTTTATATATTTAATAATTTATATCAGTCCCCTTTTTTTGTCAATAATTAAAAATTGTAAATTTGGTAAGCAACTGCAAATCCCTTCTTATCAATATTTGACCCTTGTCCTAAGTCTGTACAAAAAACAACAACTTTTGTTCCATAGATATTTTTTGCCACATAAAAATCCCCTTTTGGCAATCCTCCTTTAATGTATGGAGATATTTGAGAGGCAAAAGGAGTATTAGTTACAACCCCTAAACATGTATTGTCATATGCTCCTGCCTGTATACAATTTGGAATTCCAGGAGAATTTCCCATAACATCAAATCCTGCCCCTACTCCAGAAGCTTGAGTGTTATTTATTACTAAAGGAGAAGATATAGATGGAATAGAAGAAGGAATCTGCCCCTTATTTGCAATTGAATATTCTGCGATTGCATTTACTATTGTTTCAACAGCTTTTTCTTTTTTAATATTATATGAATCTGAAACTGCCTTTACTGGATTAATCTCAAAAAAAACAATAAGGGAGAATAAAGCTATTGTTACTAAGAATAAAAGTATTTCTGCTATCCCAAAATTCTTTTTTTCCATAATTATATATTAATATAGCATAGTGATATTTTTTTTTAAATATACCCTTGAAAAGTTATCCACAATTTGCTACTCTATGTACTTACAAATCTGTCCCGAAAATTATTTTCAAAAATAAATTATGCAAAATAATGTAAATGCTGTTTGGAAAATTGCATCTTCTCAAATAAAACTTAAAATTAATGAGAATAATTTTAAGATCTGGTTTAATAAAATTAAGCTAGAGTCTATAGATAATAATATTGCAACAATTTCATGTCAAAATTCATTTACTTCAGATTATATTCAAAAAAATTATCTTAATATAACTAAGAATTCAATAAAGGAGGTTTATGGAAGAGATATTGATATTGTTTTTAAAGTAAGACCAGAGACTGTTAATACTCAAGAAGAGCCTATATTTTCAATACAAGAAGATAAAAAAATGTTATTATCTTCAAATTTAAATCCGAAATATCAAATAAAAAACTTTATAGTTGGTTCTTCAAACAGACTAGCACATGCTGCTGCATTAGCTATTATCGAATCTCCTGGTACATTATATAACCCTTTTTTCATATATGGAGGGGTTGGTTTGGGAAAAACACATCTTATGCAAGCTATAGGAAATGAAATCCTTTCAAAAAATCCAGATACAAAAATTACCTATATGAGTAGTGAAACATTACTTAATGATTTTATTAACTCTATAGTAAAAGGTAAAAATGAGAATTTTAGAAAAAAATATAGAGAAAATGATGTATTAATAATAGATGATATACAATTTATATCTGGTAAAAAAGGTATTCAGGAAGAATTTTTTCATACTTTCAATACACTTCAGCAATCAAATAAGCAAATAATACTCGCCTCAGATAGACATCCTAAAGAAATAGAAAATTTAGAAGAAAGATTGGTTTCTCGTTTTGAAGGAGGTATGGTAGCTGATATAACAAATCCTGATGAAGAAATGAGAATTGCAATTTTAAGAAAGAAGTGTGAAGAAAAAAATATAAATATTGATGAAGATATAATAAATTTAATATCAGAAAATGTAAAATCTAATATTAGAGAATTAGAAGGTGTTTTAACAAAAATAGTTGCTACTGAAAATATACTGAATAAAAAATTAAATAAAGATGAAGTATCTAAATTAATAGGAATTCATATAAAAAAAAGAAATAGGATACTTAAACCTAAGGATATTATAATAACAGTTTGTGAAAAATTTGGTATATCTCAAAGAGAGATAATTGGAACAAAGAGAACTAATAGAATTGTTCTTCCAAGACAGATTGCTATGTATATGTTAAGAAAAGATCTAAATTTACCACTTATGGAAGTTGCAAATATACTTAAAAGAAAAGATCATACAACAGTTTTACATGCTGTGGATAAGATAGAGAAGTTAATTGAAAATGATATGTACTTAAAAGAAGAAATTAGTGATATAAGAGGCTCTTTAGAAACAAATTAAGTATTGTGAATTTAATGTGATATATATGTGTTTAAATTGTTTATAACTTAAATATATTGTGTATATAAAAATTTAGTTATTTTTATATATAAACTATTTATCCAACAATCCTACACATAGAATATATATGTATTTTATTAAAAAAAATATGAGCTATTATTAAGTTTGCAATAAAAATATATAATGTATATTATGAACACGAAATACACATTAATTTTTACTTTAAGTATATAGATAAAATTTATATTTAGTAGAGTTATAAACATACACTACTAAGACTACTATTTTTATATATAATATAATAATAAATATGGATATTAATATTACAAGAGAAAATTTTATAGAACTTTTAAATTTTAATATTAAGACACAAAATACAAAAATTAGTATTCCTATACTTTCGAATGTTTGTATAGAAGCTAAAGACAGTAAATTAATATTAAAAAGTACTAATCTTGAAAATAGTATTATATCTGTTTCTGGAGTAGAAATTATAAAAGAAGGTACTACAACTGTAAATTTGAAAAATATATATGATTTTGTATCTAATCTTAAGTCAGAAATTATAAATATTAAATTAGATAATAATATATTAACCATATCTGACGAAAATAATCATATTTCATTAAATACAATATCTTCAGAAGAATTCCCTGATATACCTGATTCTAAAGGTAATTTAATATTAAAAATACCTGCTTTTGATTTCTCAACAGCTTTAGATAAAGTTACTTTTGCAACTTCTACAGATATTTCTAAATTAATTTTATCTGGAGTTTTATTTGAATTTGATGATAAAAACTTAAAATTGGTTGGTATTAATGGATTTAGATTTTCAAGTGTTGAAGTAGATAATATAATTAAAGAAACTAAAGAAACTTTACCTAATATTATTGTACCTTCTTATTCTCTTGATAGTGTGTCTAAAATAATAAAAGAATTAGATATGGATAATGATTCTTATGTCTATGTATATATATTTGGAAAAAACAATCAAATCATATTTGAAATTGAAAACGTAACTTTTGTAGTAAGGTTAATAGAAGGTAAGTATCCTGATTATTTAAAAATTTTTCCTACTGATTATGAATCTGAATTTACTCTTTTAACTCAGGATCTAAAAGATGTAGTAAAATTATCTAGTATATTCAGATTTAAGGATATTTCTAGAATATATTTAGATATTGATCCTAAAGAAGGTATTATTAAATTTCAATCTTCATTAAAGGAAGTTGGAGAAAGTAATTCTATAATAAAAACTAAAATAAAAGGAAATAAAGTTATTGCAAGTTTTAATTCTAAATACATTATGGATTTTTTAAATCATATAGATTCTGAATATATTAATATATATATTAATCCATCTTCTTTAAAAAAAGTATCAAAATTTCAAGAAAAAGATAATAGTAAATTTACATACTTAGTTATGCCTTTAATGGAAAGGTAATATTATTTTAATAAATTATTCGAGGATTTGTAAATTAAGTAAAACAATATATCGTCAAAATAGATTGAACTTATACACAACCAAATATTGATTTATTTCCTAGAAAATAATGTATCAGCAAAATTGTTGCTCGTAATCACAGTAAACGTATTTTTAGGGTACAGTACATTAAACTCATTAGGCAACTTGGCTTGTTTTTCCCTCCATTTAAACTCAAAAGCACTCATGTTACCATTATACTCTTCAATAAGATCAATTTCTTTTTGGCTATAACTACGCCAGAAAAAATAGTTAGGTTTATATTCTCCATATTCGTTTGATTTTATTCTCTCTGTCACACAAAAGTTTTCCCATAATGCACCTACATCATTACGTAGATTCAATTCATTAAAATTTCTAATAAGACTGTTGCGCAAACCAAGGTCTATGAAATATATTTTGCGTAGTTTTCCTACTTCACTGCGCGGGTTTCTTTTTAAAGCTGGAAGACGATAAATAACGAAAGTCTGTTCCAGTAGAAAGATATATCTCTCAATAGTTTTGATATCTACTTCTAACAGGTTTGACAATTCCCTAAGACTAACCTCATTTCCTAATTGTAAGGCTAATGCTTGGAGAAGCTTGGTTAATAAAGGAGCCTTCTTGAGGTTTTCATATTTCAATATGTCTTTGAATAAATAATTGGAACTTAGCTCTGTAAGTGCATCCACAGCTTCACTGTCTGACATATTCCATATCATTGGATATGAACCAAATAGAAGCATCCTCTTCATGGTCTGATCTGAGATTAATCTATCACCTTGAGTAATTTCTATAAATGAGAGAGGTTCTAAATGAAAAGTCCAAGATCTTCCAGTCAATGGCTCACTAATTTTATTAGCAAGGTCAAAACTAGAGCTACCAGTCGCAATAATTTGCATTTCAGGATAATTTTCCACAAGAAGTTTTAAAGTAATCCCAATATTTTCTACTCTTTGGGCTTCATCAATTACCACAAGTTCGTAATCCCCTATAAAACTTTTTAATTCTGCAGCACTTCTATTTGTTAGATTAGCCACTACACTTGGTTCATCTCCATTTAAATAACGTCCTTTTTTCGAAGATGTATTTAAAATTTTTTTGCTAAGAATAGTCTTTCCAACCTGGCGTGCCCCATACAAAATGATAACTCTCCCTTTGTATAGATGCTTTTCAATATTATCTTGTAGCATTCTATGAAATATCATAACTTAATTATATATGAATTGGTAGATACAAGTCAATCAATTATATATGAATTAGTAGACTTGTGTAAATAACTATCCTCCTGACTTGTCCAAATTAGTGTGTTTTTATAAAGTTTAGGATAGTTTTATCCGCAATTCTTTAATATCATCTGTTAATTGTAGAGGTAATATTACTTTTTCTTCTGTAATTTTATTTAGTATTATTGACTCTGTAATACTTTTTAATAGTTTATTTATTTGTTTTATAGATTTCCTTTATGTAAGTTCAATGTATTTACATATTGAAAGTGCTATGAAACATATTCGTAGATGTTTCTTTATTATTGCTTCTTTCTTGAGGTGGTATTTGACTTGGATAGAAGATTTGATTTTGCTACCTAAATGACTTCTCTATATGCCATAGATTATTATAATGGTTTATGATAGCATCATCTGTCTCTTCATCTAAATTCGCGTAGTATCATCTTACTCAAAGTAATAATAGAATATATTTAAAGAAAATTATTAGAGGATTTGAAAATTAAGTAAAACTACCTATATTGATAGTAAATATAAAAAATGACCTATATAACATTAAAACTATATTCCTTATATTCTCCTGACTTGTCCAACTGAGTATAATAGAAAATAGTGATACTGTATTAGAGCCATAAAATGACAAAAAAGCAATAAAATGGCATACTAAGGTTGTAATGATGTGGAAAATTAGAACTACAAAGACAGGCTCTGGAAATATTGCTGTACAAGTTGTGGAGAATTCCTCCCATACTGTTAATATAATTAAGCATATTGGATCTGCTAAAAATGAAGAAGAGTTAGAAGATCTCAAAAAACTTGGATCTGAATATATAGAGAAACATAATCTTGATTCTGGATTCATCCCTCTCTTTAATGATAAGAAAAGTTCATTAATATCAATAGATAACCTCTCTGTAAAAGAATCTCATCATACTTTTGCATATGAGTTTTTATCTCATATATACAATATAAATGGATTTGATAACATTAATGATTCCATACTTCGTGATTTAGCTATCATGAGGATTCTCGAACCAGTATCCAAGGAAGAGTCAATAAGATTGCTCAAAGAATATTTTAATGTTAAATATTCACATGGAGATCTTCACAGAGGATTAAAAAGAATTCTCGAGAAGAAAGATAAGATAGAGAATGTTGCCGTAGAATATGCAAAGAAGACACTCAATTTTGATTTCTCTTTGGTATTTTATGATGTTACCAATCTGTATTTTGAATCATTTAAATCTGATGATTTTAGACAACCTGGATTTAACAAAGATGGTAAATCTATGCAACCACAAGTTGCCATAGGACTTGTGGTAAATCAAGATGGATATCCAATAGCTATAGATATGTTTGAGGGTAAGAAGTATGAAGGACACACATTCCTCCTTGTAATATTGGGTTTAAAGGAAAAATACAATATTAAGACTCTCACAGTAGTAGCAGATGCAGGTATGCTCTCATACAAGAATATGGAAGAGCTAAATAATGAAGGAATATCCTTCATTGTTGGAGCCAGACTCTTTCAGGTTGATCGGGATCTATTAAAAGAGATTGTAAATAAACTTAACATGAAAGAAGGTAAATATATAGAATCAGATACAAAGTATGGAGCCTTAATATGTGATTACTCTCGCAAAAGAGCATCCAAAGATAAATCAGATAGAGAAAAACAGATAAAGAAAGCAAATTACCATATAGAAAACCCTACAAAACATAAAAGACCAAGATTCGTACTAAAACTAGATAAAGAGAATTTTGAGTTAAATACTGAATTAATAGAATTTGATAAGCTTAAAGAAGGAATAAAAGGATATTACACTAATCTAAACAATATATCTCCACAGTTAATAATTTCAAGATATCATGATCTGTGGCATGTAGAAAAAGCTTTCAGGATTACAAAAGGTGATTTACAAGCAAGACCAATATTCCACAGAAAAGAAGATATGATAAAAACTCATATTCTAATAGTTTTTGTAGCACTATGTATATCTAAATTATTAGAATTAAAAACTGGATTATCCATAAAAGTCATAAAGAAAAATATATTTCCTATTGTGGATGTTGTATTAATTGATAAATTAACAAAACGAGAATTCATTAAACGTCAAGAATTTCCAGATTCTGATGTGTTTTCCAAAATCAAAGAATTATATACATAATCCGTGCATACTAATTGGACAACTCAGGAAAGTAATAATAGAATATATTTAAAGAAAATTATTAGAGGATTTGAAAATTAAGTAAAACTACCTATATTGATAGTAAATATAAAAAATGACCTATATAACATTAAAACTATATTCCTTATATTCTAGGTGGTCATATGAAATTTAAATTGCTATATTTTTTCAACCCTTATTTTTAAATCTTTAATCTCTTCAGGATAATTTTTCTGTAATATTTCTATTATTTCAAATTTTCTTAATAGAATTTCTTGTGCAATATTAGGATTATTTGATATTAACCTTATATTCCCCTTTTTTGTGTTTTTTAATTTAATATTTTTTTTTACTTTAAATTGTAAAATTTTTTCTATGGAGTTGTATATCAAATCTCTTTTTTTTATTTTTTCATTAATATCTGAAATAGAGAGAGTATCTATTTTTATTTTTTTAAGCATTTGATATTTTTTTTATAAAGTCATTAGCTTTTGAGTATCTGTCATCTTTTGTAAATTTAAACATATTCAATATATCATCAGATGATATAGAATCTTTTCCTGCAAACTGTTTAATTTCTGAAGAATCTAAATCTATATTTAATCTGTATTTATTAATCATATTATTAAGAGGTTTTACAACATAAAAAATACTTTTTGTAAGGCAATTATCGCACATAAGATATACAATAGTTAAATTTTCATTTTTATCTATCAATTCAACCATTCCTTTATCTTGATATGCTCCGCATTTATCACAATATAAAGGAATCATGTCGAGTATATCTTTTAAATCTTTATTTGGACTTTTCTTTTTTTTATTTGATTTATCCATATGTATTAATTATATATCTTTTGTCAATTATTTAGTACCTTAGATTTATTTTTATTAGATATATGGGTTATAGATACTACAACTATAAATATAAATATAATAATAAATGCAAGTATTATAGCTTTATGAAACCCTGTAATAATTAATGCAATTAGTCCTAATATAAATGTAAACGAATATTCTATTAAAGCAACCTTTTTTTGAGAGAAACCTAAGTCTAAAAGTCTATGATGCAGATGTCTTTTATCATTAATATTTATTAAAGATAGCAGTGACTTTGGTCTATCCTCTATTATTCTTGATATTATTACCCAGACTAAATCTATTATAGGAATTGCTAATACCATTAAAGTAGACGCTAGTTTAGCTCCTGAATAAATTGAAAGAACTGCAATAATAAAACCATATACACTTTTCCCAGAAGCTCCTGAAAAAATTTTTGAAGGATAAAAATTATAAAAAAGAAAACCTATCATTAATCCAGCAAATATAAATCCCATAAAAGCCGTATTAAAAGTTTGAAATCTAATAGAAAGGAGAGCTATTATCATGGCTATAATAGAGATATTTCCTTCAGCAAGTCCATCGGATCCGGCCATCCACTTTACAGCATTTATTATTATTAATACCCAGATTATAGTTAAAAATAAAGATACAAAATAAAGATGTACTCCTAAAAATTCAAAAGGGATTTTATTAAGAGAAAAAATTCCACCAAGAGGTTTTGATACATAATTAATATCTATTCCTGCAAAAGTAATTATTAAAACAGCCAAAACTTGGATCATAAATTGTATCTTTGCACTCAGGTCATAGATATCGTCTATTATCCCTCCTATGAATAAAATTATTATACCTATAGCAAACACTACTAAGTCTATATTAATTTTAATATAAATAAAGATTAAAATTAAAAACGGAATAATAACAGAGACTCCTCCAAGTTTTAATTTTGCTGAATCATGAATTCTTCTTTTTGCGGTACTGTCTTTTCTTTCAGAAGGAGGTAAATCATACACTTTAAATTTTCTAGCAATAGAGCCTATAATTGGGGTAAGTAATAGAGATATAAATATAGATTCTATAAAAATAGGTAAAAAATATATGTATTTAAAGTAAGAAATAAGTAAGTTGCTCATATAACTATTTGTAATATTTTATATATATCTAATATTATTAAAAAGTTTACAACGAGGCCTAGAGTATTTACAAGGAAATACATTCTTTTAAGCTTGTAGTAGGTTTTATATGAGATATAAAATAGGACTAAGAAACATGAAATTAAAAAAATTAAAGGAATAAAAAATACAATTTTAGGATAAAGTGTAAAATTATTATTTAGAAGTAATAATGGAATTTTATTACTTAATAATGGATAGTAATAGATAGTAAAAAAAGTATATATAATTATAAATAATAAATTTAAGGAGATATATATCCAGGTATAGAAATTTTTCCAGAAAGATATGAGCATTAATTGATCTATTATATTAGAAAATGTTTTTCTATTATTCTCTATAATTGAAGAATTTTTAATATCTAAAGGTATTTGATCTATTTTCCCGTAATTCATAGATATTAGTATATCATAAGAATTTATTTATGTTATTGATGGACTTATTAGTTATATATATGTAGATATTTTTATTTATATTGCTTTCTAACATACTCATTATTAATAATTTTTTATTAGAAAGTAATATTCCTTTAATAAAATTAGGATTTTTATCAATAGTACTTATATTTGTATATATGGATTTGTTAATATAGATTACTCCAGAATTAGATGTTTTAAACGCATTATTTACAAGAGTAGATATTGCATCTGATTTTAGTGGTAATGATTGTATGTTTGAGGTTGTATTTAAATCTCCTGCATTTGGAGAGTCTATTATTTTTACTATGTTTCCATTTTTTATACTTATAAATTCATATTGAGATATAGTTATATTTCTTATTCCTGTATTATTTTTGGTTGTGTAGAAAACGAGCGTATAATTTTTATTCCCAGAGAGCATTTCATAAATAGCAAGAGCATTGTTGTTGGTATTTTGTATGTATAGTTTGTTGTTGAGTGCTAACTTTGATATATAAGTATAGTACGAAGTTTTAAATCCTGAGCTTAAAAGATTTAGGTTATTAATTTGTTTATTTTCATATTTTAAATTAGTAACATTATATGCAGAAGATAGTGAGGATATTTTATTATTGTAAGAGAGATTATAATAATAATTATTTATATTTTTATTTTGAAATAGAGATTGTTTAACCGACTGACTTATATTTAATGAAATTTTAAATGTTTTATAAAAATTATTATAAAAAGGTAAGTATTTAAAAGCATTATATGTAATAGATAAAAGATTTATAGTTTTTTGCTCTGAGCTAATTAGTTTATTATTTTGTACATTTAAAGATTGATTGCTCTGAGTATTAAAAGTAGAAACTTCTTGAATTAAGATATTTTTTGAATTCTCATAATTTACGATTATAAGGGCTGTATATATAATAAATGCGACTAAAATTATGGCTATAAAGGACATTAAATAGAGTAATTTTTTCTTGTGATTCCTTGGTTTTCTGTCTATTAGTCTTGTTGTATTATTTTCATTAAGATAATTATTTTTTATATTATCAAAATCTAACATATCTATACCTCTGTTTTTATTATCTTGAATTTTTTTAACTTTCTCTTCAGTTTTAATGTCATCTATGTGAGTTTTAATATTTTTGATATTAGAAGTATTATTTATCAAATAAGAGAGCTTATCTCCTATCACTTTTCTTATGCCTTCCTCAAATACTGTCTTAATTTCCCAGTCATCTAAAATATTAATAGGGTTTTTTATTCTATCTTCTATCTTTCTGTCTCTAGGCTCTATACTTATTACTGGAAATCCAGTTAAATCAGATATTCTAAATGCTAATGATATATTTGAAATATCTTCTTTATTAGAGAGAGTAAAGACCCCACTTTTTTGAGAAAATAATATATTAAAAAGTCCAGATACTGCATCGTCTATATAAACATAGTGGAAGAAAGAATGTTCTTTTTTTATTTTAATTTTTTCTTCCCTTTTTATGCTCTCTAAGATGCTATTAATTGAGTTTTTTACAAAAGTATCTAAATTCTCTCCATATACCTCTGCAATTTTGACTAAAGAAACTTTTGTTTCTTCTTGTTCTTTGATAACTTTATTTTCCACAGAACTTTGATACTCATTAAAAGCTGGAGCTTCTTTTTTATTTAAGCTTACTGTAACAAGAGCTTTTGTTTGGTATAATTTGGAAATTTCAAAAAAGACATCCAATAGGGCCAAGTTTTTTTCAATATTTAATTCTCCTTCATATTCAAAATTTGCTAAAAATATAGAAAAATTTATATCTGAGACACTTCTTAATATATCATCATAATTTATAGAAGACATAGTATCTATTATTTTAATTTCTCCATTTGTATTTTTATTTAGAGATTGGATATTTCTTATATTTACTGTATTTTTTTTGGTAACTTCGTCGAGAATTAATACATTTCCCCCGTTTTGAGATATATTAGTTGATAATTTTTCTCCTAAAAAATTTAATCCTTGAAAGATTACAGTTGTAGGTAACTTTTTATGAAAAAAATTTTTGTATTGCATTATATAAAAAGATTACCAGTTTTCAGTCTGTATGTAAATTATTAAGGACTTTTCTTAACTTAATCCTGTATTTTTTATGATATTAATTACAGTTGACAAGTAAATGCCTTGAGTGCTAATATATTATCAATTAACTTATTTGATTGCCAGAATATGACTCCAAGACAAGCTAAAATTCTTGAGTGTGTGATATTAGAGTATATGGAAACTGCTCAGGCTGTAGGGTCTGTCTCTATGGCAAATAAATATGGAATTAATGTATCTCCTGCTACTATAAGGAATGAAATGGCAAGTTTAATAACTCAAGGATTTTTGTCTAAAGAACATTTTTCTTCTGGAAGAATTCCTACAATAGTTGGCTTTAGATATTACATTGATAATATTCTTTTAGAAGAAGAGATGAATTATTTGCAGGAAATGGAAATAAAAGAAAAATTGCATGCAGTAAGATTTCAAAAGGAAAAGATATTAAGAAGTGCCGTAGATTCTTTGTCAAAATCTTTAAAATATACAGCAATAGCTTTGGCTTCAGATTCTATTTATTATTCAGGAATTTCAGAAATTCTAGATTATCCTGAATTTGAAGATATCTCTGTATTAAGAAATATGATATCTGTTATTGAGAATTATGAAATATTAGAAAGCATTTTTGATAAAGGGAATAAATATGAAGGTGGAGTTAAAATTCTTATGGGAGAAGAAACAGGATTTAATAGTTTTAATTCTTGTTCAATTGCTTATACAGGATTTAGATTTCATAGAGGAGATCAGGGGTACCTTGCTGTTATAGGTCCTTTTAGAATGGAGTATAAAAAGGTTCTACCTTATTTAAAATATACTGCAGAAGTTTTAGAAGAGTCTACCTCTGGGTGGTAATAATATTAGTTAAAAAAAATTATGGCAAATAAAAAAGTAAAAGAAAACATTAAAAAAGAAACAAAAGAACCTATTGCAGAGGATGAAATAATAGAAGAATTGGATGTTAAAGAGAGTGAAATAAACGTTTTAAAAAAGGAGAATGAGGATTTAGAAGTAAAACTTAAATCTGCTTTATCTGATTATCAAAACTTTAAAAGAAGAGTAGATACAGAAAAAGATAATAATATAAATGTTATTAATAATATTCTTTTAAAAGAGTTTCTAAATGTTTTAGATAATATTTATCTTTATATGAAACACTTAGAAAAGAATAATAATGTTGAGGAGGCAGTTCTTTCAGGTATAAAAATGATTTATGATCAATGTAATGAAGTTGTTGTCTCTCAAGGACTTTCTGTAGAAGAAGTAAAGGAAGGAGATTTAGTATCTCCCCTACTTCATGAAGTAGTAGGGACTGTAATAGGAGAGAAGGAGAATGTAATAACTGAGGTTGTAAGGGTCGGTTATATGAAGGATGGTAGGGTTGTAAGACCTGCGAGAGTTATTGCTGTGAAGAAAGAAGTTTAATTTATTTTAGTTTTTTATTAATTATGTCAAAAATATTAGGAATCGATTTAGGAACAACAAATTCAGCTATGGCCTTTATGGAAGGTGGAGAGCCAGTAGTTATAACTAACTCTGAAGGAGCTAGAACAACACCTTCTGTGGTAGCTATACTTCCAGATAAATCAAGGTCTGTAGGTGTTAGTGCTAAAAATCAAATGGTTTTGAATCCTAAGCAAACTTTTTATTCTATAAAAAGATTGATAGGAAGGTCTTTTGATGATGAAGAAGTTCAAAGAGATATTAAAGTTTTTCCTTTTGAGCTTAAAAAATCTTCTACGGGAGGTGTAGAAATTAAGGTAGGTGAAGAGTGGTTAGCTCCAGAAGCTATATCTGCAATGGTACTTTCTAAGCTTAAGACAGATGCAGAAGCTTTCTTAGGAGAAAAGATTACAGAAGCTGTTATTACAGTGCCTGCATATTTTGATGATTCTCAAAGGCAAGCTACTAAAAATGCAGGAAAAATAGCAGGTTTAGATGTAAAAAGAATTATTAATGAGCCTACTTCTGCAGCATTAGCTTATGGTTTTGATAAAAAGGGAGAAAAAACTATTGTTGTTTATGATTTAGGAGGAGGAACTTTTGATGTGTCTGTTTTAGAGTTGGGTGACGGAATTTTTGAAGTTATATCTACAAATGGAGATACTCATTTAGGAGGAGATGATTTTGATAGAAGAATTATTGATTTTATTGCAGATGATTTTAAAAAGACAAATGGAATTGATCTAAGAAGTGATTCCGCAGCATTGCAAAGATTAAAAGAGGCAGCAGAAAAGGCAAAAATAGAGCTTTCGTCTACAAATCAAGCTCAAGTCAATATTCCTTTTATAACGTCTGATTCTAATGGTCCAAAACATTTAAATATGACTATAACACGGGCACAGTTAGAGTCTTTGGTAAAGGATTTAGTTGACGAAACTATGGAGCCTGTAAAAAAAGCATTAAGTGATGCAAAAAAAACAGTTTCTGATATAAATGAAATTATATTAGTTGGTGGTATGACAAGAATGCCTGCAATTTCAGATGCAGTAAAAAATTTCTTCAAAAAAGAACCTAACAAGAGTGTTAATCCTGATGAAGTTGTTGCAATTGGAGCTGCTGTACAAGGAGGAGTTTTATCAGGAGATGTAAGAGATGTAACTTTATTAGATGTTACTCCTTTATCTTTAGGGATAGAAACATTAGGGGGAGTTTCTACTAAAATAATAGAGAGAAATTCTACTATTCCTATTCAGAAGAAACAAGTGTTTACAACAGCTGCTGACTCACAAACTTCTGTAGAAATCCATATTTTACAAGGAGAAAGAGAATTTGCAAAAGATAATAAAACTTTAGGTAGATTTATTTTAGACGGAATTGCTTCTGCAAAAAGAGGAGTTCCTCAAATAGAAGTAGCTTTTGATATAGATGCAAACGGTATTCTTAAAGTATTGGCTCAAGATAAAGCTACAGGAAAAGAGCAACATATAACAATTACAGCAAATACTTCTCTTTCTGATTCTGAGGTAGAAAAATTATTAAAAGAAGCAAAGGAACATGAAGAAGAGGATAGGAAAAAGAAAGAATTGATAGATATTAAGAATTCTGCAGAGACAGTAGCATTTTCGGCAGAAACATTCTTAAATGAAAACAAAGATAAGATAGCTCAAGATAAACAAGATGAATTAAGTTCTAAAATAACAGAGTTAAGAGATCTTGCTACTAAAGATGATACAGATAAGGAGTCTGTAGAGAAATCTCTGTCAGAATTAGAAAGTTTAATGCAAGATATTGGGACAAATATGAATCAACAGGCACCTTCTGATACTCCAAATGGAGAAGAAACCCCTACAAACGAAGGTGAAGGAGATTCAGGAAGCACAGACGGAGGAGAAAGTTCAGATACTCCACCAGAAGATGAAGTAAAAGAGGGAGAAGTTCTTTGAGATAAAATAGTATAGTATTGAGTAAGGGGGCTTTAGTGTTCCCTTGCTCAAACTTGATAAATCAATATATAAGAGCTCTTATGGAGAGTAATTTAGAAACCCCTAAGGTAATACCTCTGGAATTTATGTATTACGTTGTACTTGGGAGTTATTAATATATAGTACTGACAGAGGCCTATGAATGTCAATTGAGCGCTATATGATGAGCCTAAATTTTTACTCCATCAGAATTCAAAATCCTTTAGAATTTTCATTCTCTTTTAATTTTTTACAAAAATCTCTTATCTAACTCATGCAGTACTGTTATAGCCTTACTTCCATTATCTTTTACAGGGGATTACATATAAGTGTTATTAATAGAAGGTATTCTATATTCCATGATTAAATATTCTGTCTCACAATGAAGAATTGCTCTGCTTATTGTTTGTTTGTATTGTTTTTATATTTTGCTACTATATGATATTAGTTTATTTATGATTTATGGAGAAAATTAATAATAGTATAGGGACATATACAAATATAAAAGCAAATGTTCCAAAATGGCAACTTTATATTTTATTAATATTGGGGTTTCTTATATTTTTTACATTTCTGGCTATTTTTTATGTAGTTTTGATTTACAATCCTCAAAAAGCTTTAATTAAAGAAAGAAAAATAAAAAGTGCTACTGTTAAAAAAATAAGCTCTGGTACAAATCTATATAAAAAATGATTAGATTATTCTAATAATCAATAGCTATTATTTATTGTGGGATAATATGGTTGTGAATTTTTAACCTTTAGAAATGCTTTTTTCTAAAAATTTATTTATTTTAATAGTTTGAGCTTTTGTAAGTTTTTTAACTGAATCTTTTTTAGCAACAACCTTTACTGCAAAATTATCATCTTGTCCTGTAATAATTTCTAAATCATTTATAAACTTAACTTTCTCTTCGTCAGGGAGTAATTCGTCGAGGTTCAAGTGTTTTATATATTGAAAATTAATCATTGTCTACATTGTATCAGGTAATTTATAATATTCAATACTAGAAGATTAATATTAAAATAAAATGAGTAAAGAAATATTTTCTTGAAAATTGTAAATAGGTATTGTAATATAAAAGCATGAAGATATATGATATTTCTTATGTTCTAAATAGTAAAACCCCAATATATCCTGGTAATCCTCATTTTTCTATAAAAAAAACTCAAAAACTCCCAGGGGATACTTCAAATGTATCTGAAATAACTTTTGGATCTCATTTTGCAACACATATAGATTCTCCTTATCACGTTCTTGAAAATGGAAAAAGTATAGATGAATTTCCTGCAGATAGATTTATGGGTATGTGTAATGTTTTAGACTTTACTTCAGTATTAACTGAGATTACTGAAAAAGATTTAAAGAAAAAGGATATGACCCAAAATATAGTTCTTTTAAAAACTAGAAACTCAATAGTTGGTTTTAAGAGTTTTCATGAGGACTTCATATATATGTCAGATAGTGGAGCGAACTATCTGGTTGAAAATAAGATAAAATTTGTGGGAACAGATGGCCCTTCTATAAAAAAGTTCAGACATCATCCTGATAAGGTGCACTCAGTTTTACTTGAAAATGACTGTTTAATAGGAGAGGGTTTAAATTTAAAGAATGTGCCAGAAGGAGAATATTTTTTTATAGGGCTTCCTTTAAAATTAGAAGGTTCGGATGCTTCTCCTTCTAGAATTATTTTAGTAGAAAATTTATATGGATAAGAAAATAGCAATAATAGGATTAGGGAAAATGGGTCTTAATATAGGTTTGAACCTTAAAGAGAAGGGTATTGATGTATTTGGATATACAGATACATCAGAAGGTTTGGATTATGCTAAGGATCAAGAATTTAAGGCATTCTCTACATTAGATGAAACTATATCTAATTTTCAAAACAATACCAGAATTTTTTGGTTAATGGTTCCTTCTCAAGCAGTGGATGCTGTTTTGTTTTCAGAAAATGAAGGTTTAGCAAATAAGCTCAAGGAAGGGGATATAATTATTGATGGAGGAAACTCTTATTATAAGCAATCAGTAGAGAGATATACTAAGTTAAAAGAAAAAGGTATTAATTTTATTGACTGTGGAACCTCGGGTGGAGTTGAGGGAGCTAGGAACGGAGCCTGTCTTATGATAGGAGGAGATAAAGATATTTTTGATAAAATTGAATGGGTTTTTGCTTCTGTTGCAGAAGAAAATGGATTTGGATATATAGGGCCTTCTGGCTCAGGACATTATGTAAAAATGATACATAATGCTATTGAATATGGAATGTTACAATCAATTGCAGAAGGATTAAATTTAATTACAAATGGTAAATATGAGAATGTAGATATGAAATCGTTATTAGGGGTTTGGAATCACGGAAGTATAGTGGAGTCCTATCTAACGAAGATATTAGAAAAACAACTTGAAATATACCCCAATTTGGACGAAATTGCCCCTATTGTAGACGACAATGGAGAGGGTGCTTGGACTATAGTTGAGGCTATTGAACAAAAAGTTCCATTAGCGAGTGTTTCGCTGGCCTTATTTGAAAGATATTCTTCTAAGGGGAATGATGATGATGCTAATAAATTTATATCATTAATGAGGAATGGATTTGGCGGACATAAAATTACAAAAGAAAATTAATATTATTAAAAAAAATTATGAAAATATTTATAGATAGTGCTCAAATAGAAGAAATAAAAGCTTTAGAAGATTTAGGTGTAATTTCTGGAATTACAACTAATCCTACTTTAGCTTCTGTAACTGGGAAGAAATTTAAAGATTTAGTATCTGAAATTTTCACAACTTTATCTAAAGATAGAATAATAAATCTTGAAGTTATAGCAACTGATTATGACACAATACTTATACAGGGAAGAGCTCTTGCCGCTTTAGACGAAAGGGTTGTTGTTAAAATTCCTTGTATTCCGGAGGGATTAAAAGCTTGTAAAACTTTATCTGAAGAAGGAATAAGGGTTAATATAACTCTAGTATTTTCTCCAATGCAAGCACTATTGAGTGCTAATGCAGGGGCATATTTTGTATCTCCTTTTGTTGGAAGATTGGATGATATTGCTATGGATGGAATGGAGACTGTTTCTGAAATAGTTAAGATATATAGGACTTATGATTATAAAACGCAAGTCTTATTTGCTTCTGTAAGGTCAGTAGAACATATAAGGTTGGCTGCACTTGCTGGTGTAGATATAGTAACATCTCCTTATAAATTAATAATGGAGATGTATAAGCATCCTTTAACAGATACAGGTCTAACCCAATTTTTAGAAGATTGGAATAATGCCAAGGAGGAATTTATAGTATGAAGATTTATATAGCTTCTGACCATAGAGGTTTTGAGTTAAAAACGAGTATTATAGAGTATTTAAAGACAAAAGAGATGTCAGTAGAGGATTTAGGGCCATTTAAATATGATTCAGAAGATGATTATCCACTTTTTGCTCATAAAACTGCAAATAAAGTATTAGAAACTAAGAACTCATTTGGAATTCTTGTTTGTGATACTGGGTTGGGAATGGATATTACCGCAAATAGACATAAAGGGATAAGGGCTGCTTTATGCATAGATTCATTTTTTGCCTATAGAGCAAGATTGCACAATAATGCAAATATACTTGTACTTTCTGCGGAATATGATAAATTAGATTTCAAAGAAATAATAGTTACATTTTTCCATACAGAGCATTCCTTAGAGCCTAGACATAATAGACGTATAAAGGAGATAGATCAATTATGATAATACCTGCTATATTAGAAAAAAATAAAGAATCCTTATTAAAAAGGATAAACGAAGTAAAAGATTTTTCTCCTGTTGTTCATATTGATATTATGGATAAAACATTGACAAAGGATAACACTCTTTCAATTTCAGACATCCCCCTTGGACTTCCTGTACTTATAGAATTGCACTTGATGATCAATACTCCAAGTATATATTTAAATTATATGAGAAAATTATCTCCATATAAGATAATTGTTCATTCTGAAAGTGATATTTTTGAAAAAGAAGTAAGTATTTTAAGCAACTATTTTAATGTTTATGGAGGTGTAAATATAGGTTCTTCTTTAAAAGACGTAATTTCGTTAAAAGATGTACTTTCTGGGATTTTATTGATGTCTGTTGATATGGGGGCTTCTGGAGAAAGTTTTAATACAAAAGTTTTTGATAAAATAAAAGAAGCTGCTGTAGATTTTACAAATATTGAACTAGATGGTGGTATTAGTAAAGATAATATATCTAAATGCAGTATTCTCGGAGTAAATGATTTCGCAATTCATACAGCTCTATATTCAAGTCAGAATATAGAGAAAGAGTATATAGAGTTGGGAGATATTATATAATTTTAATAAACTTCTCAAAGTTTAATTCATAGAATGCTTATATGATGATTTATTGCCAATACCTAGAGTCTTGTTCTATAAATGTATCTGTATTACTAGGCCCTTTAGATTCTTTTTGATAAATTAAAGGTTCTTTTTCTTTTATATCATCTTCTATTTCATCAACTAATCTCCATGCGTTATCTATTTCATCAGATCGTGTGAAATTAATTTGATTTCCTAAAATACAGTCTATTAATAGTTTCTCATATTCACTTTTAAGTTCTCTGAAAAAATTAGAATAACGATAGACCATATCTATATCAGATAGCATATAGTCAGAGATAGAAGGGACTTTCCCTAAAAGTTTTAACTCAATTCCTAATTCTGGTTGAATTAAAAATTTTAATACATTTGGGTTGTTTTTTTCTTTAAATAAATTAGGTTCATTTTCTTTGAATACTACTGAAATCTCAGTTCTTTTTTCATTTAAATATTTCCCAGTTTGTATATATATCGGTGTATTTTCCCATCTTTTTGAATTGATATCTAATTTAACTGCAATAAAAGTCTCTCTTTTGGAGTTTTTATCTACATTATCTTCATCTCTATATCCGTCATATTGCCCCTTAAGGCTAGATTTGTAGATTAAAGTTTTTAATATATTATTTTTTTCTTCTCTTATATATTCTTCTGTAAATTCCTTTGGTCTGTCCATAGTCAAGATGGAAAGCATTTGAAGTATATGATTTTGAAAAACATCTACTAAGGCTCCATTTGCATCATAGAAAGACCCTCTATCTTCTACTCCGATATCTTCTAGTACTTTAATTTGAATATTATCTATGTATTTACTACTCCAAATATTTTCAAAAGAATTATTAGCAAATCTAAATGAGAATATATTTTGAATAGGTTCTTTCCCTAAATAATGGTCTATTCTAAATACCTGTTTTTCTTTAAATCCAGAGAGTATTGTTTTATTTAGTTCAATAGCACTTTCAAGGTTATTTCCAAAGGGTTTTTCTAAGACTATTCTAGTAAAGGTAGAATGTTCTTCACATGGAATATTAAACTGTGCCTCAATTAATGCTTGTATTACATCTTTATATATTACAGGAGGAAGTGCGAGATAAAGTATTTTAGAAGAACAAGTTTTATCTAAATTATTTTTTAATAGTTTCAACTCCTCTTTTTTTGTAAAATCACATTGAATATATTCAATTTTATTATAAAAAAGATCTCTTTTCTGAGAGGGGTTTATTGTATCGTTAAATTTTGAACAAAATTCACTGTTTGATAAATCCTGCCTTCCTAATGCAATAATATTGAATTTTTCCTTAAAAGAAAAGTCATCATATAGATTATATAATGCTGGAAATAATTTTTTATGAGCCAAATCTCCTGTAGCTCCTAGGATAATAAGATCAATACTTGTTTTTAAATTTTTATTGCATTTATTCATGTATATATTTATTAAGATATTTTTTTTGTTTTTCAAATTCGGGTTTAGATAGTAGAGCATACATATATTCTTTCCCCTTTTCAACTCCAGGTTGATTAAATGTATCTATATTAAAAAGGTTTCCTAAATAGGAGACTGCCATTTCGAAAAAAAAGAATAATTCTCCCAAGCTCTTTTCATCAATACTATCTATAAAAATAGTCCCATTTGCCCTATTATTTTCAGTTAATGATATACTTGTGGCTAATCTTTCTTTTTTTATAATACTTTCAAAAGATACTTTATTTAAATAGGACACATTGGGAAGTTCTGTTTCTATTTTTATTTTACTATCAAAATGTTCTGGAATAATAAAGGTAATAGTTTTATCATTAGGGCCCTCATTGTATAGTTGTATTTGTGAATGTTGGTCAGTAGATCCCAAAGAGGCAATAGGTGTTATTCCTGCAAATATTTCTTTTCCTGTAATAGACATTTTTTTACCTAAACTCTCTGCCCATAATTGTCTATACCAAAAGCCAAAACGTTCTAGTCTTTTTGAATAGGGCATTAGTACAGATATATTTTTTTGCAATTTTTCAAAAGAAAGATATTGTAATTCTGCAAAGACTAATGCCTCATTATATTCTGGATTTAGACTATTGGTTTTTTCATCTATTTCTATTGCTCCTTTAATAATATTATCTATATTAACGCCTATAACATCTGCAGTTAATAATCCTATCACAGAGAGAACAGAGAACCTATCTCCTACATCTCCTACTCCTTCAATTACACTTATTTCATATTCACTTGCAATATCTCTAAGAGTACTTTTTTTCTCAGATGTAGTAATTGTTATGTGATTTTTAATATTTTCTTTCCCAAATTTATTTTCAAGAACGCCTTCTATATAGAGAAAATTTGCAATAATCTCTATTGTTTCTCCTGACTTAGAAATTATATTAAATAAGGTTTTTTCCAAAGAAAGATTCTCAAAAAAATCTTTAAGCTCATCAGGGTCAGTGTTTGCTCCTATAAATAGAACATTTATTCCTTTATTGTTTGATTTAAGTGCATTTACTATAGTTCTTGATCCTAGATCAGAGCCACCAATCCCTACTACTACATAATTTTCATATTTTTCTCTAATCTCTTTTCCTAAATTTTTAATCCAAGTGACATCACTGTAGATAAGGTTTCTAAAAGTTAAATCATCTTTATTAAAGTTTTGAATTTTTAATTTAAATAAATCCTCCTTTTTGAAAATATTATTTTTTATTTGAGGAGATAGCATGTTTGAGTAATCGTACCTTAACATTATTAAAAATAAACTAAACTAACTAAAATATTATAAAGAGTTATATTTTTTTTATCAAATATCTTTATTTATAAAATAAATTTGTAGTATAATAGAAAATCTTTATAAGGCAATGGATTTTATGGAAAATATAAATAGAGGAGAAATTAGTCTTGAAGAGGCGGGTTTAAAAACTTTAAAAGAAAGATGGGGGGTATCTAGAAAGAAATTTCAGAATATCTTTTATTTTATAAATAGGAATAAGCTATTTTCAGAAGAATTTCCTAACTCTGGTTTAGTAGACAAACTTTTTCGACCTAGGAGTCCTATTTTTTTTTCTAGGTTTAGAGATGGCGATATTGAGGTTTGCAGTTCAACAGATATGAAATTCATAAGGGTAGAAAATGATAATGTTGATGCAAATCATAAAGAAATTATCGAATTTCAATATCCTAGAAAGCTTCCTATTTTTCAAACAGAATTAGCTAGGTTACCTTTTAAAATTGTACCAGTAGATTTGTTCCAAAAAACTTTTTTCATAGGGATAACTCTTTGTGATAAAGATACTGGAGAAATTAAAGAAGATAAATTAATTGCTTATTCTAAGCATGTGGAAGGTTTTTATAAGATGTCTAGTAATGCTGAGAATCCAAATGAATTAGAATTTCCTTTTTTCCTGGAAGGAAGAGATATAGCTCAGGCTTTGAATGCATTAGATACATTGGATAGTGTTTTTACTTATTTCAGGCCATCTTTATAATAAGTATTGTTATTTGATCTTCTTATTTTCAAATAATATATGTAAACGTCTATATCTGCCATGTTCATGTTTTTCTTGTATATACTTTTCAATTCCAGAAAGAGCTTTGGTAGCTATTTTTAGAATAATAATATCATCTGAATTAATTTCTGTTTTTGAATCATCTATTATCCTTTCTAGTACAGGTATAGGATTTTCCCCTCTATTTTTTTTTGAAAATTTAATTAGTAATTTATTTGAAAATTTAAGTGCCAGAATGTTATTTATAAGACCATTTGCTCCATAGTAACTGATAGCAATTCCTTGGGTATCTCTTTCATTCTCATTTTTTGCAGTAGCATTTTTTGCTGAAACCACACAATCTCTACTTAATAGCGTCATCCTTTTATTAAATTCTGTATCTTTAGGGATTTTCGTAAAAATGTTATCGAATGTAGAAGACAATTGGGCCATTCTTTGTATTTTCTCTGTCTTTTTTAATTCTATTGAGTCTTGTAATTGGCAAATGAGATCTATTCCTACGTCAAGAAAGGTATGTTCATCTTCTAATATTCTAGCTTTATCATTATATCCCTCAGATTCATACGTTGAAGAGAGGTGTGTTTCTTTTTGAAGAGATATGTTTTGATCTTCGATTTCTCTGGTGATTTCTATAGGTTCAGAATTCTTTTTTGTTATTACAATATGTGTTTTTGCATAACTCGGGTTTATGTATTCAAAGTCAACTTGTTGCACTATATTCCCCAAAGGGTCTCTTTTTTGCGTCGTTCTAACAGTATAATAGTTTTTTTTGTCAAATATTGTTCTAACAGTCTCTGTATCTTGGATAGATAAAAAAATATTTTGAAAGATAGAGTCAATTCTATCAAATTTTTCTTCTCTTGCCCGTTCTGTATATTCTAAGATTGTGGGAGGAATACCTTCAATATCCATAGACAGCATAGTACTACATCTCTATAGGCTAGTCAATATATTCTATATAACTTTTATATTAAGATTAAGTATATTCTTGTTATGTGCTATAATATCCAACAATATGTCTATATAAATAGATTGTTGAAGATCCTTGAAGTATAAGGTATAATCAAGTTTGTAAAAAAATTATGAAGAGAACATATCAACCAAAAAAATTAAAAGCACTCAGGAAATTAGGATATCTTAAGAGAAGTGCATCTCATTCAGGCAGGAATGTTTTAAAACGAAGAAGACTGAAGGGTAGAGAAGTATTGACTATATCTGATATTTTCAGGAAGATAGGAAAAAAACCTAGAAATAAGATAAGATAGATTTATGTTACCTGCTGAAAACAGACTTAGAACTGGATACTTAAAAATTTATAAAGATAAAAAAAAGGTATCAAATAAATATTTTTTACTTTTTTATAAAGAAAATAATTTATCCTTTTCTCGTTTTGGTTTTGTGGTAAGAAAAAAGCTTGGGAAAGCTTTCTTTAGAAATAAGGTTAAAAGACGTTTTAGATTTGCAATTAGAACAGAAATTGATAAGATAAAACCTGGCTTTGATTTTATTTTTTTAATAAATCACAATTTTCAAGATTGGGAAAATGTATCATATCTTGAGATTAAGAAAAATATATTTGAAACTTTAAAAAGTATAGATAAAATATGAATATTTTAACAACAATAGGTGGATTTTTTGTTTTACTTTGGAATACAGTTCTATTTAATCCTATTATAAATATATTTGTATTTTTCTATAAAATTTCTGGTTCTAATTTAGGATTAGCAATTATAATTATAACGATTCTTCTAAGAATTATTCTGTGGCCTCTATTAAAATCTCAATTAGCTTCCACTAAAAATATGCAAAAAATTCAGCCTAAGCTGGCTGTTATTCAAAAAAAATATAAAAAAGATATTGTCAAACTTAGAGAAGAGCAGATGAAGATTTTTAAAGAAGAAGGTGTTAATCCTTTAGGAAGTTGTTTTTCTCTTGTAATCCAATTACCTATTCTTTGGGGTGTATATGAGGCAATTTTAGCAATGTCTCAACATAAAGCTTCATATTTGAATAAAATAATGTATTCATCTTTCTTACATTATCCTGCTAATTATCATTATAATTTAAATTTTTTAAATATTAATGTAGGAAAAGATGCGATGACTGTAGGTATTTTTACAGTAGGGGCTTTAAGTTATATAGTATTATCTTTATTAGTTGGATATTCTCAATATTTAGTATCTAAAGTATCACTTCCAGGAATGACAAATGAAATAGCTGAAGAGAAAACAGAGATAGAGCTAAAAGAGACTTCAAAAGGAGATAAAAAAGCATTAGACGTTGATCCTACTGCATTCAGTGGAATGATATCTAAACAACTATTATACTTAATGCCAGTATTACTTTTGGTTATTTCCTTGGGTATTTTAGGCCCTATTCCTGCTGCGCTTTCAATTTATTGGGCAGTTCAATCTTTTGCTATTTATATTCAGACAAAATTATTTTTTAGAAAATAATACTTAAAAAAACTTAGTATTCCTAACTAGTCTCAATTATTACCTTTTATAGATTTTTCTGTTCTGAGTTCTGTATATTTACATAATTTATTGATACCCGTATATCTATTCACAATTTTATCTGATTTTTGTAAGTCTCATAGAAATATGAATCACAAAAGTTTGACGACCATATATGTATGATGTAATAATTCATATTATGATTAGAACTCAAATTTATATACCTGAAAATTTACACAAAAAACTTATATATCTAGCTAAGAAAAAAAATAAATCTATGGCTGAGTTCATTCGTCTTTTTATCGAAGAAGGACTGAAAAGAGATGACACATTAGATATTAGTGGTAAAGATGTATTAAGGAAGATATCTCTTATGAACTTTACAGGAGGAGATAAAAACTTGTCTTCTAAAATAGATGAAATTGTATATAGTAATGAAGAAAAATAAGTGTGTTATTTTAAAATAAATTTCAAATCTTTCCTGATTTGTAACATTTAGTATGTTTTTTTGTAAGTTTTAGAATAATGTACATAACAAGTAGTATTATACTTTTAGGCCTTGGAAATTTACTGCATGAGACACTTATTATCCTGCCATATCAATATTCCTGTTTTAATTAATTTAATCTTGGACTTTTGATTTATTGTCTATTAAATTTTATCGAAATGAATTTGATTTAAAGAAAAAAGGTATTTCCAATCTTCAAACATTAGGTCTTGGGCTCTTTTATCTTTAAATTTATCCAAATTAAAATTAACAAGAACATTAGACAATTTTTTTCTTGGATTTGAAAACCCTCTATTTATAAAACCTTCAAATTCTTTTTGTTCTTTATTATATTTATATATATTTTTAATATATATAATTTGCGAATCAACCTTTGGAATAGGGTAGAAATTATCTTTTTTAATTAAATCTCCCTTTTCTACATTTTCTGCATATATCCTTAAAGTATTATATAATTTTTCTCCTGGAGTAGAATATTTTTCTGCAACTTCTTTTTGTAATATTACATAGATATTATTTGCTCTAATCTTATTTTTTAAAAAGAGAGATATGATATCTTTTGATATATAGTATGGGAGAGCTGAAATTAGTGAGAAATTTAAATAAGGGATGGTTTCAAAATTATATTTTAATATATCTGTATTAATTATCTCTATCTTAGGAAATTTATTTACCAATAAAGGTATTAATCTTTCATCTTTTTCTATACAAGTAATATTATGAGTCTTCTTTAATATATCTTCAGTTATAAAGCCCTTTCCAGGTCCAATTTCAAGGATATTTTCGTCCTTTTTAAGATATTTTAGAAGTTTTTCGACAAAAGACTTATTTAATAGAAAATTTTGACCTAAATTTTTCTCTGGTTTAGTATTAAAATATATTTTTTGCATTAATTTGAGGTATCTGACTATTCATATTATAAATAAATTTTTTAGAGATTTTATTATATAAGAGTTTGTAACTTTTGACATTAACATAGGTAGTAGTAGGTGCTAAGGTAACATTGCTTTCGTGAGATGTGAAAAGTGTAATTATAAATATATTCAAAACTAGAATAATAATAATTATTATTATCTCTATTATTTCAATAGGGTGTTTCTCAAATAATCCTTCTTTTTTTATTTTATTTTTTTTATTTGTCATTGTATATATAAGTTTAAAGTTATGGATGCATTTATAAGTCCTGCTGCTCCTCCTTTTTGCGAAGTTAGATTAATCAAATTGATATTTGAAAAGTAGTAAGAATTTTCCAACATACGGATATAATTTAGGATTCCTGCAAAATTCCCAGTAACATTTAAGCTGACAGGGAGAATTTTCCCAGAAGAAGAGGTAGTAGAAGAAGTTCCACTCCCTATTTGTATAGACTTGGTATAAACTGTAGCCGATCCAAAAGCTATAATTGCTTTTATTCCTGTGAGATTCGCAATAATATTTTCTTGATTTACCCAATTTGTAATTGAATTTTGAGAGATTAAAGTATTATATAGGAAATTAACCTTTTTGGTATATTGCTGTTTTTGATAAAGTAGAGTTTGCTCTTCTAAGTTTTTTTGCTTTAATGTTGATAATGTTGTATTTAAGGTACTTTTAGTTATTCTAGTTTGATAATATAAATTATATGTAAAATACAAACAGTATACTATTACTATTGTTAGTATTGTATATATTATGTAGTTTTTATATTCTTTAATTTTATTCATTATAGTTAAAAAGTATGGTAAATCCTGGATTTACAGTATTCTCGAAATTTGAAATAGGCATGTTTAATTTAGAAAAATCAGAAGCTGAATGTATATTATTTTCTAGCTGTATTATTTGTGATTGTGTCTGTGCATTACCCTCTATTCTTATTTGCCATACAGCCTGAGACCCTTTGCCTATATTCTGTATATCTAGATTATTAAGATATACTCCGTTTGGAACAAGATTTGATATTTGTTCTATGACATAAGACCATTTATTTTGTGCCTTATATGTATTTGTTAATGTAGAAAGGTTTGAGTTCATGGTATTTATAGTTGACGAAACACCTTTATATTTAGGGTTATTGAGCTGTGACTGATAAAAACTTATTTGATGATTTATTCCTGATATCTCTATGTTGTTAGTTATTGATAAAAAGACAAATATAATTGACAGTAAAAGTGTGTTGAATAGAAGTATCTTTAATGTAGATAATCCAAATTTCAAGAAATAAGATTCAATAGTTTTTACTTTTTGTTTTTTTGGAAGTAAATTTATATATGTTGAAGATGAAATTTTATTTAAAAGTTCTATTCCTATTATTGGTATATATGGTGAAATTTGTTGATGTTTTTCCCATTGCAATATTGGATAAATTTTAATATTAATCTTTGCTTTTTCAACAGAAACTTTGCTCATTTCTTGAATTTTTTCTAAAACTCCGTCAATAGAAGCTGTTTCTCCATAAATATATATTTTTTTTATTCTGTCTTCGCCATAAAAATTCAAAGATTTTTTTAATTCTTGGTCTACTTGTACAAAAAGGCTTTCTATATGTTTGCTAAATTCAATATCTTTACTTTTTATTCCATTTTTCAATAAATATTCCTCGATTTTTTCATCATTAAGTTTTAAGTATTCACCTACAGTCTTGGTAATTTGATTTAATCCAAAGTAAAAAGAAGTGGAAAATTGAATGGCATCCTTTTTATTAATAGCAATGTTGGTAATACTTTTTCCCATATCTAAAAGCAAATAATCATCATTTTCTGTATTTAGAGTTATAGCCCTGAGAGCAGATTGAGCTCTTGATTCAAACATTAAGGGGACTATTTTTGCAAGTTTTAAAGTTTCTGTAAAAGAATCCGCACTCTCTTTAGCTACAGCTGTAACTATGACTTCATAATTTTGATCATCTTCGGACAGTACATCATAAGTCCAATATATCTCTTCTTCTTTCATTGGTATTAGTGTTGGAAGTTGAAATTGAATTGCTTTTTCTATTTTTTTAAATTCTACTTTAGGAATTTTTACAATTTGGGAGTATATCTGGTCATCTGGAAGTATAACTACTGCAAAATGAGTTTTAATTTTTTTAGGATTTTTTTTAGAAATAATTATTTTTAACTTTTCTATAACAGCATCGGGTTGCCTTATTATTCCAGCAATAAAGGTAGAAGCAGGAAGTTCTTCTTCTCCTATATTTACTAATGTGTAATGGTCTTTCTTTTTTTTAAATTCTGCAACCTTAACAGAACCAGAAGAGATATCTATACCAAAGACTTCTTCTCTTTTTATTATATTTTTGAGCAGACTTTCCATATATCTATATATTACATTATTTTTACATTTTAGTTAACGTCTTAATTTATTTCATTCCAGGAAAGTATTTTTGTTGTTCCTGTTGTAAAGTTAAATCCTGTAGTTTCTTTTATTATAGTTGGATCTAGAGTGATCTGTGTCCCTGGTATGTAATTATAATCATTATAATATAAGTTATTTATCTTAATCTTTCCTCCTGCCCAAATAGCTCCATTTACATTTATTGTTCCTGTACCATCTCCAGGTGTTATATCTGACGAAGAATCTATATCATCATTTATCGATATATTTCCAGGTGAAAAAATAATTCCTGTTACATTAAAAGTTAAATTTGATCCATTTTCTCCTATAAATATTCCCTGATTTCCTGCAATTAATGCTGGTAAATACTTTCCTGTAGAAGGTGAGTAAGGTGAAGTATCTATAAAACTAGCATTTGTAGATAATTTATTCTTTACAAAAAGGGAGGAATTTGTAAAATTATACGTTATTGGGTTTCCACCACTATCTGTACTAGGGAGATTTAGTCCATTAGCATTAATATAGTATATTCCTGCAGGCGGTTTGATAGTATCGACTCCTGAAGAAATAGTAGAATAATTATTTAAATAAGATATAAAACTAGGTTGGCTACTAAAGTAAGTTCCATTTGTCTTTGCAAGTGTAATCCATTGAGCAAAAGGAAATGTAGGTAAATTAATTGAAGGTGGGGGTGAAAGAGCTACTTCAGAACCTATTGTAGAATTAGAGATAAAGCAAGAAGCAGAGCCTCCTATTGTATTTGCACAACTTAATTCTCCTGCAAGGTTAGAGGAGTATATCCAGCTAAATAAAAAACTTGAGTTTAAATTTACGATTGATGATGTATTTGTATCGTTTACTTGATAGAAATAATTTCCAAATCCACCTCCATTACCTACTGCATTTACGTTTGTGGAATTAAAATTTACCTGATAAAGTTGAAGCTCGTTATTTGATTGTACATTTCCTTGTGTTTGAAACCATTCTCCATAAATAGTGTTATTTGCAAAAAGTGCATAATTTAATATTGCAGGATTTTGCCCTAATTGTATAACTACTTTTAGACTTCTTTGGATTTCTATTTTTGTAGTACTTCCAGTTTGGTATGATTGTGCTGTAGAAACTAATGTCGCTTGTTCTGGGGACACAGAAGTGTTGTATGTGACACTTACTGAGTCGGTAGCATTTATTTGTGTATCAATAGGGGATGTGAATGTGCCACCAGTATAACTTGTTCCTGTTTGTCCAATTTGTAGCATAGCATTCTCTATTCCTGATTCTGCCAAGTACTTTACTTGAGAATCTAATATATCATTTTGAGATAATTGATACTCAGAAGTTGCTATTGATAGGATTGTTGTCATTACAGTCAAAAGTACTGCAGTAAGAACTATAATAGCTATTATAGCTGCTTGTCCTTTATTATTGTCTTCTTTGTGTTGCTGTTGTTTCATATGTTTTTTTAGTTATAATACCACTTGTTCCTACATTAGATTCTGTAATTGTAATAAATACTGTAGGAGAAAGCCCCGTATTAGCTTCTTCTTTAAATGAAATATTGTAAGTATAGATGTTTGATGATGATATTTGAGTTGGTGTATTTGTATTATTTTGTGAATATATAGTTCCTCCCGATGAATAGTAAGTTACTTTATTTCCTCCTGTATCTGTTTGTATGACAAGCTTGTTAGTAGTTGTGTTTGTAGGATTTGGAGTCAAGACTTGATAAGCGTCCTCTATTGATTGTGTCATAGTTTTCATACTTATTCTTACGGTGTCATTTGAATTGGCAATTGTTGTTATTTTATTCTGGGTAGATATTAAGTCTATAAGTATAGTAGTTGTAACTATGATTATTAATCCTAATATTAGTACATAAAGGATTGTTTCTATTAATGTTTGACCTCTATTACCCATATTCATATTAAAAAGCTTGCCAATTAGTTAAATATTCTGTCTCAGAATAAGAAAAATTCTGACCATAAGATGTAAAGGTTACATTTGCAGTAACCTCCATTGAATTAGGATCTACTGGAGATGTAGTATTCGTGGTAAAAGTATTTGAATTTGATCTATAAGCAGGAGCAATTTGAATATCTATTGTATACTCATTATAAGTTTCTTTTCCTGGGACAAGTACCCAACCTTGTAGTATATGAGGAGGGGTATTTGTAGGATTATATTGAAGATAATATGTTCCTGCTAAAGTCAGATCTGACCAAGATTGATTCTGGACAGCATAGAGGCTTTCTATTTGTTGCTGTAGTAGATATTTTGCTTCTAATTTTTGTTTTGAAATTTCTATAGATTTGTATACTAGTTGTACTGCAAATAGAGAAGATCCAAATACTATAGCAATAATAGTTATTGTTAATAGTAGTTCTATAAATGCTTGTCCTTTGTTATTAATATACTGCTCCATTATTATTAATATTCATTACGATAAAATAAGAAGGATTTCCTATATCAAAGGATACCCCAGTATTTGTTAGTTGTCCATTTACGGAATTAAATATAATAGGATTATTATCTGCTGGTGAAAGGTTATAAAGTGTTACTTCTGGGGGAAAGTAGTAAGTGTCATTCAAGCTGTTAGTTGAAGAGTAGCTTCCTCCTGGAAAGATTGTAATTTGATTACTTTGAAACTCAATCCCATATTGGCTATATCCGTCTAAATTATTCATTGCATTGTCTTGAGCTTTTTTTACAATTGAATATATCATTTGATTGGAAGAGTCTACATTTATATGAGACATTAGAGATAAATATGAAAATCCTATCATGAGAGCAAGTATTCCCAATATGGTTATGACTATTAAAATTTCAATTAAGGTAAAACCTTTATTTTGTTGGTACATTTCCTCCGGCTCCACTTGCGGCTGAAGTACCAGCTGTTTTTCCGATACTTCCAGTCATTTGATATATAGGCATTATTACAGAAAGTGCTATAAGCAAAACTCCTCCTCCCATTACGAACAGCATAAGCGGTTCTATTATTACAGAAAGGTTTGCAAGTGTATCATCTACTTGATTTTGATAGAATTCACTAACAGAAAGAAGCATTTCTGAGGTATTTCCTGTTTTATCTCCAACTGCAATCATTCTTGTGGCTAGATTAGGAAAGAGTTTCGGATATTTAGATAATGTAGGAGATATTTGATCTCCTTTTTCAACATTCCGTTCTAACTCATCGATTATTTTTTTGTAAGCTTCATTTGAAACTGTATCTCTTACTATTGTTATAGATTGATTTATAGGAATCCCACTTTTCAAGAGATTTCCTAGTGTTCTTGCAAAATTTATAATATTTATTTTTTTTATTATGTCTCCAATAATAGGGATTTTTATAGAGATCACATTCCAAATATATTTTGCCTGAGGAAGTTTTAAGAGAGCTCTGGCAGCTATTATTAGAATGATAACTACTATTAAAACTTCTACTCCATATCCTGTTAGTATGTTAGATACATCTATCATTATTTGAGTAGGTAAAGGTAGTGTCATTCCACTTCCTTTAAACATTGTATTTAATTGAGGAAAAACAAAAATAATAAGGCCAATACTTACAACAAGCATGATACTCATTATTATTACTGGATACATCATAGCGCTTTTTACTTTTTTTCTGAGTTCATAACTTTTTTGTACTTGGTCTTTGATAAGATTTGTATTCTCTGCAATGCTTCCACTTGTTTCTCCTATCTCCATCATTTTTATTATTAATGGTGAAAATATCTTGGGATATTTTTTCATAGAGTCTGAGAGTTTATTTCCAGATTCAACATTATATTTAAGATCCTCTATTACTTGTTTAAATATTTTTGTTTCAGCATCTTGTACCAAGGAGTCTAGAGTTTCAGATAAAGAGAGTCCTGCATTAAGCATTTTTCCCATATGGTCAAAAAAAAGTAATTTTTCTACTAATTTAACACTTCCTTTAGATGCATTTTTAACTTTAGCTTTCTCTTCATCTATAGAAAGTATAGTTAGACCATCTGATCGAATAATCTCTAAGGCCTCATCTTTTCCTCCTGCGCTAACAGATCCATTTTTAATATTTCCTTCTTGATCTGTAGCTTCATAAATAAACTCTGACATATATAAAATATATCTATTTTATGTAACAAAAGCAAGGAGTATATAATTTATGATATAATTTGTGCTATGGAAAATAAAGGAAAAAGTACACCTGAAGATGAGTTGTTATTAATTGAAGTAACAAGACTAAGAGAAGAGAATGACTCATTAAGACGTGAGCTTAAAAGGGTGACTGAATTATACGATTTAAGTCAACAAGGTATAAGAGGCACTCAAAATCAAATTTTTGAAAAGCAACTTGAAAGATTGAGGCGTGATAATCAAATTGATAAAATGACCGGTGTTTTTAATAACAATTATATTGAAGATACTGAAGTAAAAAAGAAATTAGAAGCTTTATCTAGAGAGGGTATACTTTTTGGAATTATTTTTTTAGATTTAAATGACTTAAAGGTAATTAATGATAGTAAAGGTCATGGTGAAGGGGATCAATATATTAAATTTGCTGCACAGTCTTTATTAGGAGCTGTTTCCTCTAGAGATATTGTTGTAAGAAAGGGGGGTGATGAATTCATAGTTATAGTCAATGCATTGGATTCTACTACAGCAGGAGATATTTTGGTTGTTATTGAAAATAGAGTAAAAAATTCTCTTTTAGAAAAAAATGTAAAGGCCTCTTTAGGGGTTGCTCTATCTGCAGATTGTGATCATAATGTACAAGAGACTATAAATTTAGCAGATCAAAGAATGTATGCAGAAAAAAGGAAATCTAAGAAAAAATAAGAGAGTAGTAATTTTAGGAGGAGGTTTTGGAGGAGTAAATTTATATAAAAATCTTCATGCACTAATGCATAATGAAGGCGATAATCTTGAGTTTATAATCATTTCAGATAATAATTATTTTTTATTTACTCCTTTGTTGCATGAAGTTGCAACAGGAAGTTTATCTCCAGGGGATATAACTTCGGCATTGCGTGAAAATTTTTCATGTTGTATAAGAGAGATAATTTTAGAAAAAGTAATTTCCATTGATGCATATAAGAAAAAAATAGTTCTTAAAAACGAAAGTATATCTTTTGATTATTTAGTAATAGCAACTGGTGCTTCAGTTAATTTTTGGGGAATTGAGGGTGCCGAAAGATATGCTATTCCTCTGAAAGATATAAAAGATGCAATAAAATTAAAAAATCAGATAATTTCAACTTTTGAATTAGCAAATGAATTAAAAAAGAAGACTATTAAGATAGTTCTGGTAGGGGGAGGCGCTACTGGAATAGAGTTAGCTGTTGAAATTTTCGAATTTGGGCAAGAGATGAAGCCTTTTTATGAAAATTTAAAGGTAGAAGATACAAGGATAATAGTCGAAGTATTAAATTCTTCAGAAGAAATAGTTCCTGGTTTTTCTCAAAAAGTCAGGAATAAAATAATGACAACACTCTCAAAGGAAGGAAGTGATATATTTATTAAAACAGATTCAAATGTAAAAAAAGTAAATGAGAAAGAGGTTATTTTGTCAGATGGAAAGAAAGTTAACTATGATGTATTAGTTTGGTCAGCAGGGGTTAAACCCAATACGCCAGAAATAAATATAGATTCTGTAAAAAACACAGAAAAAATAAAAGTAAATAAATTTTTTAATATAGAGCCTTTTAAGAATATATTCTCTATTGGAGATGTTTCTGAATTTACTGATTATAATGGAAAATCATTGCCTCAGTTAGCTCAGGTTGCAACAGAGGAATCTAAAATATGTGCAGAAAATATTTATAGACTATATAAAAATAAAGACTTTATCCCTTTTGAGTATAAAGAAAAGGGTTTATTGTTATCATTAGGTAGGAATAATGCAATAGTATCTATAAATACGATTGTGCTTACAGGAAAAACAGCTTGGATACTTTGGAAATTTATATACCTAGCTTTAATGTATGGGAGAGGATCTAGAATAAGGCTTGTTTTAAAATGGATTTTAAATAGTATTTCAAAAAGAGATATCTCCAGAATTTAACACTCATATATAATAAATTGTAGTTGATATTATATAGTGATACACCAAATATAGTTTGCAAAATTTTCTGTTTTAGTATTTAATATTAATATGGATGATAATCTTATTCGAAAAACATTAGATTTTTATAATCCTTTTTGGAGAAATCGTTCATATCTAAATGATATACCTTTGCTTAGGAGAGATGTATATGATGAAGTATTTCAGTCGGTAAAAGATATTAAGCAGATTATATCTATAACTGGACCAAGAAGAGTAGGGAAAACTACAATGTTGCGTCAAATTATAGCTGATCTTATTGAAGAATCTAATATAGATCCTCTTCAAATTTTATATATATCTATGGATGATCCATATATTTATTCAAATTCTTCAGATTCTATTTTTTTTGATAGATTAATAGAAGTATATGAAAAATATATTTTAAGAGAAAAAATTGGAGAAAAAAAGATCTATTTTCTTATAGATGAAATACATAAATTTAAAGATTGGCAATTATTTTTAAAAAAATACTATGACAGAGGTATTAATATAAAATTTGTTATTTCAGGATCAGTAGAGCAATCTATATTAGGAAAAAGTAAAGAATCTTTAGCAGGGAGAATTAAAAATTTCAAGATATATACATTTTCTTTTTATGAATATATTTTTTATAAACTTTCATTTGATGATAAAGTAGATATTGCAAAGAAAGAAATATTGTTAAAATTGATTTTTAAGATACATGAATTTAAATTGCATATTTTTTCAAATCCATTAGTTTTTTTCAATGAACTCTCAGAAGTACTCCCAGATTTTATTTTCTACGAAGATGAGGTTTTTACATATTTTTATGAATATTTAATAATTGGAGGGTTTATAGAGAGCTGGAGTATGGAAGGTTCAGATATGCAATATGAATATCTATATCAGACTCAAATAGAAAAAGTTCTTTTGCAGGATATATACATACTTGAAGATATCAAGAATACAAAAACATTAGCAACTTTATTTTTTAAATTTTCCGAAAATTTTTCTTCAGAATATAGTTTAAATTCTTTAGTAAAGGACATGGGTGTTCATAGAGATACAATAGAAAGATACATTTCTCTTCTCAAAGATTCAAACTTAATATTTACCCTTTCTAAATATGGAGAAAATGCTAATAAAATATCTAATATTAAGATTTTCTTAGTAGATATAGGTATTAGGAATAGTATTTTAAAAATTAAAGAAGAAGAAATTATTGGCAATAAAGTTTTATTTTTTAAATACATTGAGAATCTGTCGATGTTATCCTTAATTAGGTATTCTTCAGCTCTTTCTATTAATTATTATAGAGAAAGAGATAAAGAGATAAATTTTATACTTAATTATTCATCTAAAAAAATAGCTATAAATATCTCTGAAAGAAAAAAGAATGTATTTGAAAAATTTAAATTTGACTATATATTTAATCTTTTAGATACAACTGAAATTTATAAGGATGAAAATGTTATATCTATTCCATATATTCTATTTTTACTTGTATTATAATATTTATTCTTTAACAACTCTCAATACTTCTTCTATAGATGTTATCCCCTCTGTAGCTTTAGCAAGTCCATCTTCTATCATAAGACTCATTCCGTTTTCTTGTGCTATTTTTTGAATAATTTCTCCACTTTCTTTTTTTGTAATTAATTCTTTAATTTTGTCGTCTATTTCTAATATTTCATATATTCCGATTCTACCTTTATATCCATTATTACAATATTCACATCCTACAGCTTTATAATATTTATTATTTTCTATTTTTTTATTAACTCCTTTTTTATTATATTGTTCATCTAAAATTTTCAAAGCTTTTGGATCCATTTTATATTCTTTCTTACATGTATTACATAATTTCCTAACTAATCTTTGTGCAATAACTACATTTAAAGTTGATGCAACTAAAAAGGATTCTACTTGCATATCAATTAATCTCGGAATAGCTCCAGATGAATCATTTGTGTGAAGAGTAGACAAAACTAAATGCCCTGTCATTGCTGCATTTATAGCTATATCTGCAGTTTCATTATCTCTAATTTCTCCTACCATTATGATATCCGGATCTTGTCTTAAAAAAGATCTTAGTCCTGTTGCAAAAGTTAATCCAATTCCAGTAGATACTTGAGTTTGATTTACTCTTGGCATAGTATACTCGATTGGATCTTCTACAGTATTTATATTTACTTCTGGAGTATTAATTTGAGATAGGATAGTGTATAAGGTTGTACTTTTCCCTGATCCCGTTGGTCCTGTAACAAGTATCATTCCGACAGTTCTTTTTATAGAATCTTTAATTACCTCTAAATCTCTATTTCTAAATCCTAAAGCTTCCAGATTATATGCTTTGGCATTATCTTCTAAAAGTCTGGCTACAATTACTTCTCCAAAATAAACAGGCATAGTAGAGACTCTAAAAGATATGTCTTGGTCATTTAGAGTTGTTTTAAATCTTCCATCCTGAGGTAGTCTATGCTCGTCAATTTTAAGATTAGATAAAATTTTTATTCTTGCCACTACTGCTTTATGTATATCAAGTGAATACATAGCTTGATCATGTAATATTCCATCAATTCTGTATCTTATTATAGCCCTTTCTTCCAGTGGTTCTATATGTATATCAGAGGCCCCCATTGTTTTTGCATATTCCAAGATGGTATCTGTGATATTTATAATAGGAAGTGCATCTGCATCATTACCTTTAAGGCCCTTTGTAGCTTTTTCATTTTTTTCTATAATATTTTTTAGTTCTTCTTTTATAGAAGTTTTATACATTTTTAATCCTTCAAAAAAGGATAATTCAGTTATGAAATATGGATCAACCATATATCCTGTTCCTTTTTTAACAAATTCTATAGTATTTATATCTCTAGGGTTTGTCATTCCAATTTTTAAGGTGGATTCAGTTCTGTCAAATGCTATAATTTTTTTTTCAATAGCAATTTTTTCCGGGAGTATTTTTACTATGTCTGCATCTATAGTTTTATGTATTAGAGAGATATGGGGGATCGAATATTCTTTTGTAACTAATTCTCCTAGTTGATCTTCTGTAATAATACTTCTTCCTATTACCAACTCTTCTATTGAACTAGAAATTTGTTTAGCTTTATCTTCTAATTTTTCATACTCCTCACTAGTTATATAGTTATTTTTTATTAATAAATCTTTTATATCCATTATTCGTTAGGAGGTACAGAATAATTTCCATTTGTAATCTGTATTAACATTGAGTATATTTTACTTTGCGCTTCTTTCAATGTTATTTTTCCATTTATAACATTTTCAAATATATTTGCAGTTTTTCTATAATCTCCCATAGCCCAAGTTTTTGAGCTCGGAGCCATTTGTACAAATGGAGACATATATTTATATTTACTAGCAAGACTAGCCATGTCTACTCTAGGAAATACTTCTCCCAGAACTTCGCCATTTTGAATTTCACTATTATATAATTGTAGTAATACATTCCTGGAATCTAAGTAACGTATAAATTTCCATGCAGCAGTAGGATTTTTAGAATATTTTGTTACTGCTCGTCCAAAATATAACGATAAATTCACAGTATTTCCAGGTATTTGAGGAGGCATCACAATCCCTAAATTTAGATTAGGATTTAACTTTAAAATATTTTGTACTTCCCAAGAAGGTTCAAATACCATAGCAACAGAACCTCCTGCAAATGCAGATATTGAATTTGGAAATGTTGCTCCCCATTGATCTTCTTGTGCGATTTTATTATATATATTCAAAGCTTCTTGACCATTTTGACCATTTGCAAAAGTTACTGCATTTCCTGAAATCATTTTTGTCTTATTTAAGAACATAAGATAAGTAAGTATATTATATGAGTTATTTATATTAGATGTATTAGTTCCAATATCAATTGCTGCTTGGGTAACATTTCCTGCACTATTTTTTACTACTAATTTTGGAATTTGAGATATAAATGTATTTATATTTGAAGAAGGAGCAGTTAATCCTGCTTTTTGAAATTCTGTTTTATTATAAAATAAAGCAAGTCCGTCATAGTTTGAAGGAAGAGCATAAACATTATTTCCAGATGTAAAATCTGAAACAGCTGTACTGTAAAATAGGTTTTGAAATTGTAATTTTGTTATTACAGATGCTGGTGCAGGGGAAAGGAATTTTTGATATATAGGTATATATGTGTTTCCTACAGAAACTATATCAGGCTCATTTACTCCAGAAGAAAGTTTATTAAAAAGAGAACTTTCATAATATGTAGAGGGAACTTGTTGATATACTATTTTTACGTTAGGGTTTAATTTTTCATATTCTTTTATAACTGGAGTATAAACACTACCCGGTTGCCTGATTCCCCACATAGTTAGAGTTATTAATTTTGATTTATTTGGTTTATAAAACTCAGTAAAATAAATTATGGTTATGCCTATTATAAGTATTAATATTACTGATCCTATAGTCCAGTATATTAATCTTTGTTTCTTTTTTCTGATTTCATTTATTTCTACAAAAGCATTATTGGAGATTGCATTCTGAGAATTGCTGGCATTATTATTATTATTTGAATTAGAGTTCTTATTATTTATATCAGTATCATATCTGTCAGGAGAAGCATTTTCTGTACCTAAGTTAGTATTAGGATCTTGGCTATTTATATTTTGATTATTATCTTGCATTATCTATTATTAACATAATCTTTGATCTCAGTCCATAGTACTGGATCATCTTTGGCATATTCAAGTGTTGTTTTTAAAAAATTCAAAGGATCTCCTGTGGTTAACCATTTTCCTTGAATTTTTGTAGCTAGGACTTTGTCTGTATGTGTTAATTTTGAGATAGCATCAATAAGCCATAGTTCATTATTTTTACCTAGTTCTTTCTTGCTTAATTCCGATATAACATCTTGATTCAATATATATCTTCCAAAAGAAGCTAAATTTGATTTTGCATTTTCTATCTTAGGTTTTTCAATTACATTATTAACAGTAATCCCATCTTTTTTTAATTCTACATTACTATATTTATTAACTTCAGTATGTTCAATTTCTTGTGTTGCAAGAATAACTTTTCCTGGGTGTGTATATGAAAAATCTATTAATTGTTTTGTTGCAGGAATAGTTGCTTTTACAATATCATCTCCAAACATATATACAAAATTCTCTTCATCTTTTATTAAATTTTGAGCAACTAAAAGTGGAGTTCCATTTCCATAAGGAAGATGTTTTTTTTGTCTGACATATATATAGTTAGCTCTTTTGGGCAGCTCTTTCAGCTCTTTTAATATATCTGTTTTTCCATTTTCTCCTAAATATACTTCTAAGTCGATATTATTATCAAAGTGACTTTCTATTGCATACTGTCCCCTCGTGACCATTATTATATCTTTTATTCCTGAATCTATCAGTTCTTCTACTAAATATTGAATAATAGGCTTATTTATTATGGGAAGCATTTCTTTAGGTTGTACCTTTGTTGCTGGCAAAAACCTAGTTCCATATCCAGCTAGGGCAATTACTGCTTTTGTAATTTTCTTCATATGAATATTCTATATTATTTAGTATATAAAATGCAAAATTTAACTTTAAATATTATTGTCTTTGTGATATCTTATATTAGTATGGATAGTACTGAAAAAACACACGCAATACCTCAAAATATAATGAGTGTAGAGTTCAAATTGATAGGAGATTTATCGTTAAAACAATTTGTTTTTATAGCGATCCCACTTGTTTTAGGTTTTTTGATGTATATAGTTCACGTAAATAATTATATTACTTTAATATTTACCGCATTTTTACTTTTAATAGCATTTTTTATTGATTTTGTTCCTATAGATGACAGACCTCTAGATGATCTTATTATAAATTTTTTGGTGGCAATTAAAAATCCAACTCAAAGGGTCTGGAGAAAAAACCCTGAATTTCCAGAGATTTTAAGAATTCCAAAGGTTTTAACTCCTCAAGAAAAAAAAGATCCAGAGATTTCAACTTTTCTTTATCAATCTCCAATGAGTAGCAATCTTGGTAATTCTGCAAATACTAATACATCTAATTTTTTAGATCAAAGAGAAAAAACATTAATAGAGAATATAGATAAATTAAATAATTCTATGAATACTCCTTCTCAAGGAAATAACACTATGGTTTCACCTTCTTTAAATAATCCTGCACAAGGACAAAACTCTCCTGTAAATAATGAATCTAACCAAAATATGGGAAATATTAATCCTGCACAAGGGCAGAATCCTCCTGTAAATAATGTACCTAACCCTAACATAGGAAATATTAATCCTGCGCAAGGTCAAAACCCTCCTGTAAATAATGTATCTAACCCTAACATGGGAAATATTAATCCTGTACAAGGACAGAATTCTCCTGTAAATAATGTACCTAACTCTAACATGGGAAATATTAATCCTGTACAAGGACAGAATTCTCCTGTAAATAATGTACCTAACTCTAACATGGGAAATATTAATCCTGTACAAGGACAGAATTCTCCTGTAAATAATGTACCTAACTCTAACATGGGAAATATTAATCCTGTACAAGGACAGAATTCTCCTGTAAATAATGTACCTAAC
>JAJZWL010000001.1:65250-137017 GCA_021846685.1 bacterium
CTCTAACATGGGAAATATTAATCCTGTACAAGGACAGAATTCTCCTGTAAATAATGTACCTAACTCTAACATGGGAAATATTAATCCTGTACAAGGACAGAATTCTCCTGTAAATAATGTACCTAACCCTAACATGGGAAATATTAATCCTGCGCAAGGTCAAAACCCTCCTGTAAATAATGTATCTTCTGATTTATTACATCAAGAGGATCCATTGAATTTTTACAAACAGCCTATTAATACTGCTTCTGTTTCAAAAAACTCAGATATCTCTCTAGATACTAAATCTCCAATTACATCCAATGTCACAGGTTCTTTAAATAGTGATAGTGGTAATGAGAGTATGGGAATAAATCTTAATAATGACAGTATTCCAACTTCATATGATTCTTTTAATCACGTGAATAATAGTGTAAACACAAATCCAAATCCTATTCCAACTTCTTCTCCTCAGAATTCAACTGTTATAGCATCAGGGGATAATACTCAAAAAGAAGAAGATATAAATTTATTACTTGATCGTATTAAAAAACTTGAGATAGAAAATAAAAAATTGCAAAATGAACCTACATTAAATACTGGCAATAATATAAATATTAATGCAGTAGAAGATGCTAAACCAGAAACTGTTATCCCTAATTCTAATACTCCCTCTTCTGGAGTAAATAGTACTACAGATGGGGGTAACTCTATTTCTCAGCCTACTTCAAATAATATTTCTTCTCAGAATAAATTAAGTAAAGAAGATATTTTAAAATATCTTCCTGATTTTGTTAAAAATCCTAATATCGTATCAGGGGTTATTATGAAAAAGACTGGTGATATACTACCAGATGCAGTTATTATAATTAAAGATTCTTCTCAAAAACCTGTAAGGGCTATAAAGACAAATCAATTAGGTCAATTTTTTGTAAGAACTCCTTTACAATCTGGAGAATATAATTTAGAAATTGCATATCAGGGTTTAATTTTTGATCCAATTTCTATAGAATTGAATGATTCTGTAAAAGAACCTATGTTAATTTATTCTAAAGCTTAATATTATGGCATTATTTGGAAATACATCAAATTCACAACTCAACGCACCAATTGTTGCTACTACTCAAGCACATCTTAATATTCAAGATATAAAGGATAATTTCTTAGTTTTAAAGGATAAAAATGTATGTTTAGTAATAGAGACTTCTGCTGTAAATTTTTATTTACTTTCTGAAGTAGAGCAAAGCTCAAAGATATATGCTTTTGCAGGGATGCTAAATTCACTAGGATTTTATATACAAGTGATGATTCATACAGAGAATGTTGATATCTCTACTTACCTTAAAAATATTGATGAATATAAAGTAAAACAGCAGGATCCTAAAATAAAATATCAGATAGATATCTATAGGAAATTTGTGAAAGATCTTATAGTTAAAAATAATGTATTAGATAAACATTTTTATATAGTTATCCCATATTTAACACTTATGCCTAAAAAGCCATCTCTTATGGATAAATTTTTAAAAAAAGAAGATATAATTTTCGATACAGATGAAATGATTTCTCAAGCATCTCCTAGACTGCTTCCTAGAAGAGATCATATTATAAGGCAACTTACCAGAATGGGGTTGAAATCTAAACAACTTGAAAGTACTGATTTAATAAAATTATTTTATAATATATATAATCCAATGAATGCTAAAATAAGAGAGGGTTTTGATGAATATACTAGTCCAATTGTTAGTTATAAATAAAGAATGAAATGAAAATACCTTTTAATTTATTAAATAATAAAAAAGAACCTACTCAAAATAATGTAGTACAAGGTTCTATAGATAATCCTGTTATAGAAGGTAATCCTAATTATCAAAATACTGACCCACTATCTTCTTTTGGTATGGGTATAAATTCAATAAAAGATATAATAGCTCCACCTTCTATAGAAGTAGATTTTTCACATATTAAGATAGGAGAAAAATTTTATAGAACATATTTTGCCTTAGCATATCCTAGATATGTAGTTCCAAACTGGTTATCTCCATTAATTACATTTGAGCATTCAATTGATATAAGTATGTTTTATTACCCTATTAATGCTGCTGCAGTATTATCAAAATTGAGAAATAAAATAGCAGAAATGGAAGCTTCTACTAATAATCTTATGGAATCTGGGAAGGTTATGGATCCTAATTTGAAAGTCGCTCTTGCAGATGCAAAGGATTTACAAGAAAATTTAGCAAAAGGTGCTGAGAGGTATTTTCACTTTGCTCTATATGTTACCGTAAGAGCTAATAGTCAGAATGAATTAGAAGATATTTCTAAAAATTTAGAATCTACAATGGGGGCAATGTCCTTAATAATAAAGCCAGCTACATTGCAAATGGAAGAAGGATTCCTTTCTACTCTTCCTGCTGCAAGTGATAACCTGTACTACACTCATAATATGGATACCACCTCAATAGCTACCACATTTCCCTTTGTTTCATCAGAACTTACATCAGATAGAGGGGTACTATATGGTATTAATAAAGCAAATAAATCGCTTGTTGTTTTTGATAGATTTGAATTAGAGAATGCAAATTCTGTTATTTTTGCAAAATCTGGAGCAGGAAAAAGTTATTTGGTTAAATTAGAAGCTTTACGATCATTAATGTTAGGGACTCAGATTATAATAGTTGACCCAGAAAGTGAATATGAAACATTATGTAAGTCTTTAAATGGTGTATATATTACTTTTTCTCAAGATGGTGCATCTAAAATTAATCCTTTTGATTTATCAGGAGTATATGAAGAAGGTGAAGATGAATTAAGGTTTAAGATACTTTCACTTCATGGGTTATTCAAGGTGATGTTAGGGGAAGATGGTGGGATTAGTAGTATGGAGAATGCAATTTTAGATAAGGCTTTGATTTTGACATATAGAGATAAAGGAATAACCTTTGATCCTGATACTCAAACGAGACAACCTCCTTTATTAGAAGATTTATATAAAATATTGCTTTCTATGGAAGAGGCTGAAGCTCATTCTATGGCGCAAAGATTAGAAAAGTATGTTAAAGGATCTGCATCAGGAATTTTCGATCAGCAAACTAATGTTAATTTGGATAATGATTTTGTGGTATTTTCTTTAAGAGATTTATCTGATGAATTAAGGCCAGTATCAATGTATTTGATGTTAGATTTTATATGGACAAGGGTAAAAAAAGAATTAAGAAGGAGAATCTTTATTATTGATGAAGCTTGGCTTTTAATGAAATATCCTGATTCTGCTGAATTTGTATATGCAGTTGCAAAAAGAGCTAGAAAATATTATTTAGGTTTAACAACAATATCTCAAGATGTAGATGATTTTTTAACTAGTGATTATGGAAAAGCTGTGGTTACAAATTCTTCAATACAGATTCTTTTAAGGCAATCTCCTACAGCTATGGATCATCTGGCAGAAGTTTTTTATTTATCTGCAGGAGAAAAAAATTTACTTCTTAGTGCAGATGTAGGAGAGGGGATCTTTTTTGTAGGTGCAAATCATGTAGCTATACAGATTCTTTCTTCAGAATATGAAAATACTCTTATTACTACTAATCCAGAAGAAATTTTGAAAATGAGAGAAAATAAATCTTCTTTGGATAGAATAGTACCAAATACTGTTGATATAAAAAATTCTACACTACATACAGAAGAAAAGACTAATCAACCTGTACAATCTGAAGAAAAGGAAACTCCTAGTGATACAGGGAAAGAATCTTTAAATAATAATGATTTATTCAATGAAGTAAATGGAAATCCTTCAAATACAGAGGCTTCTTCTCCTGCTCCAAAGAGTGTAGATGCAGATTTAACTAGCTCTGCAACAGGTAATCAATCAGATGTGAAAATTGAAAATAGCGATTTACAAATGGAAGGAAATTCTCCTTTGCCTGGTTCTGATCCTAGTATGAATAGTAATATTGATCTTGGCGGGAACCCACCTATGGATAATGTACCTTCTGATAGAGTTATAAATAGTCAGGTTGCTCAAGATACTAATTCTGATATTACAGAGGGTATAAATAATCAAGATTTTGTATCAGAAAAAACCTCAGAAGTTCCATTTGTGACTGATTCTAACCCCAGTTTAAATCAAACTATACCTAATACACAACAAGAAGAGGTTTCTCCAGTATATACAAACAATCAGGATGTTGAAGTTCAAAAAAATGATAATTCAAAAAGTGAAGAAGAGTCACCATCTGTAAATTTAACAACAGGAAATGCTAATCAAGGAGCAGTATCAAGTAATACTCAAGATCAGACAGTATCAACTTCATTTGACAATCTAGATCCTAATTTAGGATCTACATATTCATTTAGTCAATTCCCAAAAGATCAAGCTAAATAAAATAATTAATTGATTAATTTAGCTCTAACAATAAATCTTTCTGTCCCTATTCCAGGAGGGATACAAGTCATTAATGTCAGATACTTTTTACCAGGAGGATATTCTAATACAGACACATCAGTAGGTGATATGACTTTTGTTTGAAATACTTGATAAGTATAATTATTTCCTTTAAATCTAGTATAAATCTTATCTCCTGTTTTGAGTTGTAATATATTAGTAAATATTCCTAAAAAAGAATTTGGATATAAATCTGCAAACCACTGTGGAGCTGAATGTCCATATATGTATACATTCCCAACTTGTCCAGGAAGGGCAGTTCCTTTCATTTGTGCTATTGAGTTAACTAAAACTTTTTCATAAGTTGCTGTATTAAATCCATCAACACCTGCTTTAACAGGTATATTTTTAAGGTTAATCTGTGGTATAGATATATGAAAATACCCATTATATGTATTTTGTTTTTGAAATTTTTCTGCATTTATAATTTGAGAAAAATATGCAGCATTAGGGTCTGCATTAATTATTTTTGTTTGATATTTATGAAAAATATTTTGATCGATATAATAGTTAATAAGAGGAGATAGTGCTATTACAATAAAAAATCCTCCTATAAAAAACAGAAATAAAGATCCAAAATTAAATCTCTTTTTTTTTCTCTTTATTGTTCTCCTATCCCTATTTTTAGCCTTAATAGGTTTAGTATTATAATCTTTGACGTACATATATCTGGTCATAAATTTATTATATCATTATATCTAGACACTATCAGCAAGTTGACTTATATGCTAAAATAATTTGGTATGAAAGATTATTATGAAATTTTAGGAGTATCCAAATCAGCAGATGAAAAGGAAATAAAAAGAGCTTACAGAAAGCTTGCTGGGGAATATCATCCAGATAAAAATAGTGCATCAGATGCTGATAAAAAATTTAAGGAAATTAATGAAGCTTATTCAGTATTGTCAGATAGCCAAAAAAGAGCTAATTATGATAAATTTGGAAATGCAGAACCCTTTGGTCCAAATTCTGGTGGGGCTAATTATGGACAGCAATCAGGAGATTTTTCAGATTTTTCTTCTGCAGGGTTTGGAGGATTTGAAGATATTTTCTCAGATTTCTTTGGTGGGAATTTTAATTCTTCTCAATCTAGATCTGATAGCAGGAGAGATAATTCAGGAGAAGATATTCATGCGATTATGGATATTACGTTAGAAGAAGTTATTTTTCAAACAGAAAAAGAAATTGCTTTTTATGCAATGGTTAAATGTTCTCATTGTAGTGGTACTGGATCTAAAAGTGGAAAAGTATCAGAATGTACAACATGTAATGGTACTGGAAAGGTAAGGAGGGTTACCCAGAGTTTTATTGGGAATATTGCAATGGAAAGTATTTGTAATGTATGTAAAGGTACAGGGAAAGTAATTACTGATAAATGTAGTTATTGTATCGGAACTGGAAGGACAAAAGAATTAAAAAAAATGAAAATTAAAATTCCACTTGGAGCTAGTGATGAAACAGTATTAAAATTTTCAGGGTCAGGATCTGCAGGAATAAATGGTGGAGCAAGTGGAGATCTATATATAAATATTAGAGTACAGAGTCATAAGTTATACAAAAGATCTGGGAATGATTTATTGAGAAATATATCTATTGATGTTCCAACTGCAGTACTGGGTGGGGTAGTTGAAACTGAAACTATATATGATAAAGTCAATTTAAAAATACCTGCAGGAGTTCAAGACGGAGAAAAGTTTAAAATAAAGGGAAAAGGAGTTCCTTTTATACATGGACATAAGGTCGGAGACTATATAGTAACTGTTAAGATAAATATTCCAAAGAGAATAAGTTCTCAAGAAAAAAAATTGTATCAGGAATTAAAAAATATATAAATTATAAATTTTTTAAAACGAGAAAATCTTCTAATAAAATTTTTTTCATATTAGGATTATATAATCCAACTGCTGGATGATAAAGTGGGATTACTTTATATTTTCCTAACTTAAAGACTTTTCCATGAATCTCTGATATTTTTCTATTCTTTATAAATAAAGATGCCGAGTATCTTCCTAGAGTGCAAATTACAGTAGGATTTATAATTTTTATTTGTCTTTTTAAGTATGGAGAACATTTTTTAATTTCGTTTTCACTAGGATCTCTGTTTTCTGGAGGTCTGCATTTTACAATATTGGTTATAAAAACATCATTTCTTTTAAGGTGTATACTATCTAGAAGTTCATCGAGTAATTTTCCTGATCTTCCACAAAAAGGAATTCCTTCTTTATCTTCATTTGCACCTGGCGCTTCTCCTATAAAAAATATTTTAGACTGTATAGATCCTTCTCCTGGAACTGCATTAGTTCTTAATTTACAAAGATTACATTTTTTACAATTAAGGATTTCCTTTCTTAATTTATCCACTAATATCCTATAGGTAAATATTCTTTTAAATTGCTTTTTGTTATTTGTACTGAATCCACTTTATCCATGAGTATTTTTTTTGATACTCTTCTACCTATATTCATAAGGACTCTTTCAAGTTCTCTTATTCCTGCTTCATAGCCAAGAGGTCTTATCATGTCATTCCAAACATCATCATCAAACTTAATTTGTGAAGAATTTAATCCTAGTCGAGTATAGAGTTTTGGTAATATAAAATCTTTAGCTATTTTTAATTTTTCTTCATCTGAGTATGACGAGAATCTAATAATTTCTATCCTATCAAGAAGTGCACTAGATAAGGTGCTTAAATTGTTAGCAGTCAAGATAAACATAACATTAGATAGATTTACCGGATAATCTATGTAGTGATCTAGGAATGCAGTATTTTGCTCTGGATCCAATATTTCTAAAAATGTTGCCATTACAGAAGATCGCACACTACCTTCATCTGAAATTTTATCAAATTCATCTAATAAAATAACAGGATTCATACTTTTTGCACGTATCAATGCTTTTATAATATATCCTGGTTCTGCATCAGCATTTACTTTTGATTGACCTCGAATTTCTAATACAGAGGCTAGTCCTCCAAGAGCTATTCTTACAAAATTTCTATTTAAAGCTTCGGCTATTGAATTTGCTATTGTGGTTTTTCCAATACCTTGTAGTCCTACAAAACACAAAATTGGAGCTGGTTGTTGCTTATTGAAATTCATAGAAGCTAGATATTCTAAAACTCTTTCTTTCACAGGATCCATTCCATAATGATTTTTATCCATTATCATTTTCGCATTATTAATATCAAGATTATCTTCAGTTTTTTTATCCCAAGGTATTTGAGTTATAGTATCTATATATTTTGAGGCAATTTCATAATCAGAAGAATAACTTTTGAACTTAGACATCCTATCTAGTCTTCTTAATATAATTTCGCTATTTTCTCTTAAAGCATCAGGCAGGAAATTATTTGTGATTTTATCTTTTAATACTTGGATGTCATCTATCATACTATTCTTCCTATTAAATATCCTAATAAAGCAGCTATCATACCTATTGTCATTATTTCTATACCATTTATCAATCTAGATCTGCCTTTTTCAGTAGTCTTAACTAATCCTATTATAAATAAAGTCAGGGCTGATAACAACACTGAAATAATGATAGCTATATGAGGTACAAAAAACATGTATGATAAAGTTGGAATTATAGCTCCAATAAGAAAGGATATTCCCATAAATGTGGCATCAATTATTGGGCTTGAAATTTTATCTTTATCAAATCCAAGTACTAAATTAGACATTAGCTTACTTTCAAATGCAGGATATTTTTGAATGATCTTTAAAAAAGCAAATATATCATCATTTTCAAGTTTTTCTAATTGAAGTTCTTTCTTGATTAATGAATCGGATTTTTCTTCAGAGTCTTTAGCTTTTACTTCCAAAACATCTCTTTGAGTTTTTGATCCTAGATATGTTCCTGTTGCCATAGAAATAGCCCCACCCACACCTGCTGTTAAAGCTGATATAATTAATATTTTAGTATCGGTCACATATGCTAATGTAGTAGTGAGTATGATTGTCGTTACGAGTCCATCTTGGATACCAAATACAATTTGTTTGATTTGGTATAGAAGGTCATTTCTGAATTTTTTCATCACTCAAATATATCATAGATTTTATTAAAAATGAATCTATTTTTTTTACAGAATATTATTAATATGTTATACTTGCGTATAAATATATATAAATTATAGATAAATATTATGGCTGCACAATCTGATTTTTTAATTGCTATTCATCAAATTGCTTCGGAAAGAGGCATTGATACTCAATCTGTAATAGATGCTGTAAATGAAGCCTTGATTGCTGCATATAGAAAGGATTATCCTGCTGAAGAGGAAGATATTATTGAGGCAAAGATAGATGATACTACTGGGCAATTCATTATTATTGTTAATGGAAAAGATTCTACTCCTAAAGACTTTGGTAGGATTGCATCTCAAACAGCTAAACAAGTTATACTTCAAAAGGTCTCTGAGGAGGAGAGGGATACATTACTTTCTCAGATAGAAAAAAGAATGGGATCCTTGGAAATAGCTACAGTACAAAGATTTGATGGCCAAAATATAATAGTTGAGGTAGGGAAAATATCTGCAATTATGCCTCAATCTGAACAAATTTATGGAGAAATCCTTCGTCCAGGGGCAAAAATAAAAGTATATTTGAAGGAAATTCAAGAAATTCCAACTGGAGGTAGAAAATTAATAGTATCTAGATCCTCTGATTTATTTATAAAGGCTTTGTTTGAAAATGAAGTTCCTGAGATAGCTAATTCTACTGTTATTATAAAAAATATTGCACGAGAAGCAGGTTCTAGGACTAAAGTTGCAGTATATTCAGACGCTCAAGGTATAGATCCTATAGGAGCTTGTGTTGGGCAAAGAGGTATGAGAATAATTTCTATGACTAATGAGTTAGGTAGTGAAAAGATAGATATTATTCTTTGGGATGATGATCTTGAAAAATATATAAAAAATTCTTTATCTCCAGCTAAACCGGTTGCATTAAGATTTAATAAAGAAGAAAATCATGTAAGTGTTATTGTTCCTGAGGAACAACTATCTTTAGCTATTGGTAAGGATGGTCAAAATGTAAGGTTAGCAGCTAAACTAACTTCATGGAATATAGATATAGAATCTGATGGTGTAGTAACTTCTGATGAAGTCGTAACTGAAGACGCTAAAGAACCTATTGAAAATACTGATAAAGTTGATGAGAAAATTTCTACTAAAAATTCAACAAGCAAAACGAAAGAAAATAATTAAAAAAATCCAATAAGTATAGTATGTTTTTGTTTTAAGCTGTTTTTAGTGATATACTAGCCTATATATAATGCATAAAAAAGAAAAAGAGATACAATTAAAAAGACCTCCAGTTGTCACAATTATGGGTCATGTTGACCATGGAAAGACTTCTATCCTTGATGCTATAAAAAATACTAATACTATAACTCAAGAGGCTGGTGGAATTACTCAAAATATTAGTGCTTTTGATATTGAATTTAAAACAAGGCATATAACTTTTATAGATACTCCTGGTCATGAGTTATTTTCTAATATGAGAAAAAATGGGGTTTTAATAACTGATTTAGTTCTATTAGTTATTGCTGTTGATGATGGTATTATGCCTCAAACAAAAGAGGTTATAAATATAATAAAAGAAAATAATTTAAAAACAATAGTAGTTTTTAACAAGATTGATCTTCCTTCAAATAATATACATAAAATAAAATCTGATCTTGCAAGAGAGGGGATTTTACTAGAAGGTTATGGAGGAGATGTTCCATTTCAAGAAATATCTGCAAAGTCAAAACAAGGAATAGATGAATTAATGGAGTTAATTTTTCTTCAATATGACTTTTTAGATGATATATATACTGCTGAAAATAATAATTCAATGGTTGTATTAGAGTCATATAAAGATAATCATGTAGGAAATATTAGTCTGTGTATTGTAGAAAATGGAATAGTTAAAGTAGGGCAATATATTTACTCTTTATCTACAGGAGAACTTGGAAAAATAAGGTCTATAAAAAATGATAGAATGATGAGTATAAAAGAAGCAGGAGAATCTTGTCCTATATATATATCAGGCTCTAATAATTTTTTACAAGTTGGAGAGCAAGTACTTTTTTCAGATGTAAAATTAAATATAAAACCAGAGGAAATAAAATCACAAGAACAGGTCATAGAGAATACTGAAGAATTATCTGAAGAAGAGATTTTTAAACTTGAAAATCCTATTAAAAAGCTTTCAATAATTGTCAAAGCTGATACAGTAGGTTCTTTAGATGCTATAGTCTCAGCTCTAAATGGAATAGAACTTAATAATATTGAAATTGATATATTTAGAAAAGAATTAGGAGATGTAATTGAAGAAGATTTAAATACTGCTAAAGATACATATTCTGTAATAATTGGATTTAACATTAAATCTAATTCTAGAATTAAAAAAATGGCTCAAAATATGCATGTCATTATTATGACATATGATATTCTGTATAGATTAGTTGAGGATGTTAAAGATGCAGCTGAGTCATTAATACCTCCTGAGTATATAGAAATTAATAATGGAAAGGCTGAAGTAAAGCAAATAATAAAATTATCCAACAAATCTTTAGTCTTAGGATCTTTAGTTTTTGAAGGTAAAATATTAAATTCGAGTAAGTGTAAAGTACTTAGAAAAGATGAGATTGTTTTTGAAGGCAAAATTATCTCTTTAAAGCATTTAAAAGATGAGGTTAAAGAAGTAAGTTCTGGTACAGAGTGTGGTATAATAGTATCTCCTAGTTTTGAAGCTGAGATAGGAGATACTATAGTTTCATATATATTAGATAAAGTGTAATACAATTTTCTGCCCCATTTATTTATAATATTTAAATGGATAAAGAAAAAATTCTAACTAAATTAGATAAAATAATTACTTCAAGTAATAAGATTCTTTTAGTTACAAATACTAGACCAACCCTTGATAGTGTTGCATCTCTTTTTTTGATGTGGCATTTTTTAACAGTTAATTTTAAAAAAAATGTTAATATTTATATCCCCAATTTTCCTCATAGGTTAGAATACTTATTCAATTATTCTATGTTAGAAAAAAAGGATATCATTAATCTATTTTTAAGAGAATATAAATTGTCAGTTAAAAAACAAGACGGACAAGTAGATCATGTCCGATATGCTGATGACAATAAAAGTTTTAATTTTTTTATTGCACTTAAAAAAGGAGCACTAGATTTATCTTCAGTAAAACTAGATAAAGCTTCTTTTGAATATGATTTAATAGTGACTCTAGATGTGGAGGACCTTAATTTTATAGGAGATCTTTATAAGACATATAAATCTGATTTTGATAATTTTATTAAAATTGTGAACATAGATAGTCATGATAAGAATCTTAAATTTGGAGATTTAAATATACTTTCAACAGAATATTCTTCTACATCTGAAATAGTATTTAATCTCATTTCTCAGTTTGATAGTATTACTTCTCAAAAAGAGTATCAATTAGTATTAATGAGTATTTTATCTAATACAGAGAACTTATCAGTAGGGAATATTCCTATAAAGACCTTCGAAAATTTGTCTATATTACAAACTAAGGGAGGCAGTATTAGAAATTCTATACTGGAAGTATATTCACCTTTGGATATACAAGATTTTAAAATTAAGGCTAATATATTAAAAAATATAACCGAATATAAATATAAAGGAAAGAAATATTTATACTCAGTTATAAATAAAGGGGATATTCGCTCTTCATATCTTTCAGAGATTTATATGAAAGATGTTGATTTGACCTGTATTGCAGTAAAAGGAGATTCATTAAAGATTTATATTAAGGATTTTAAAAATAGACTCAATGAGAAAGTTCTTTTAAGTCAATTTAAAGATGTGAAATTTGATAGTGGGGTATATTCTTTTAATTCAGATAGTGAAAATATTGAAGATGTATTAGAGTTAATAGCTAATATTAAACTTGTTTCATAGATAATTTTAACCTTCCTTGATCATCTTCTCCTATTAATTTTACTAAAACCTCTTGACCTTCTTTTACTACAGTATTAGCATCTTTAACAAATTCATCAGACATTTCAGATACATGTACTAATCCAGAAATTGAAGGTGTTATATTAACAAATGCTCCAAAATTCATTACTTTTGCAACTTTTCCTTTATATATCTCTCCTATTTCTAATTCTTGTACTATAGCAGAAATCATTTCAAGTGCAATATTTTTACTTTCTTCTGAAGTTGTTGCGATTGAGATTACTCCTTCATCAGAAATATCTATATCAGCTCCAGATTTTTCAATAATATTTTTTATAACTTTTCCGCCAGGACCAATAAGTTCTCCTATTCTATCTTGTTTTACTTTCATAACCTCAATTTGAGGAGCATATTCAGAAATTTTTTCTCTTGGTTCTTTTAGTACTTTTAACATCTCTGAAAGTATGTATTCTCTAGCAGTTTTTGCCTGAATTAGGGCTTCAGATAATATATTAGCAGGGATACCTTTTAATTTATTATCCATTTGAAGTGCTGTAATACCATTAATAGTACCTGCAACTTTGAAATCCATATCTCCAAAATGATCCTCTGGTCCTTGTATATCAGTAAGAATAACGTAGTCTTTTTCTCCTTCTTCTTTAATTAATCCCATGGCAATACCAGATACTGGGGATTTAATTTTTACTCCTGCAGCCATTAAAGATAGAGTAGATCCACAGACTGAAGCCATTGATGAAGAACCGTTAGATGAAAGCGTTTCTGATACAACTCTAATAGCATAAGGAAATTCTTCTACTTTTGGAATTTCATTCTCTAAAGCTCTTTCTGCTAATGCTCCATGTCCTATATCTCTTCTTCCTGGATAATAAAGATTTCTACTTAATTCTCCAACTGACCAACCAGGAAAATTGTAATAATGAAGATATCTTTTTGTTTCTTCTCCATCAATACTCTCTATAGTTTGTTGATGCCTTAATGGTGCTATAGTTGCAATTGATAATACTTGAGTTTCTCCTCTTTGGAAAAGAGCTGAACCATGTGTTCTAGGAAGAATATCTATATCTATAGATAATTTTCTGACTTCATCAAATTTTCTTTTATCAGGCCTTATTTTATTTTTCAATATACCCTCTCTTGTTGTTTTTTTAGTTAATAGTTCGATAGCTTCACTAATTTGTCCATCTTCATACTTTTCACTAAAAGCGTCTTTAATTTTATGATGCAAGTGCTTATCTTCTTCTTCCCACATTGATTTTTCTATATCTTTATAGAAGTCTTTGGTTATATCTTCTAATAATTCTTGTGGGACTTCTACACTTCTATATTCTAATTTTTCAGGTTTAAATTCTTTTATAAAATCTTCTTGGAATTTGATGAAATCCTCTGATGCTTTTTTCCCGAATTCGATAGCTTTTATCATTAAATCTTCTTTAATACTATCTGCGCCACACTCTATCATTGATATAGAATCTTTAGTAGCTGATAAAGTTAAATTTAAAGGTAGGGTATTTATTATTTGTACTGAAGGATTTAATGTAAGTTCATCGTCTTTTAATCCTATATTTACTGATGCTACTGGACCTTCAAGAGGTATTCCTCCCAACATTAAAGCGAGAGATGCTGCATTGATAGCTAATATTCCTGGATCATTAATTTTGTCATAAGATAGCACATTTACTACTAATTGTACTTCATTTCTAAAATCCTCTGCAAATAAAGGTCGTAAAGATCTGTCTATAATTCTTGATTTTAATATTTCATCAGCAGAAGGTCTTCCTTCTCTTTTTATAAATCTAGAAGATGATATTATCCCACTGGCATATAACTTCTCTAAATACTCAACAGTTAATGGGAAAAAATTTATATATTCATCTTTTTCTTTAGTAACTACAGTAGCTAAAACAACTGTATCTCCTGCGGAAGCTAAAACTGAAGATAGAGCTTGTTGTGCTAATCGACCAGTTTCAAATGAATATTTTGTTCCGGCAATTTCAACCTCTTTTCTTATCACACTCATTTCTTAAGACCCAGTTTCTTTATTAATACAGCATATCTTTCTTCGTCTATTGATCCAAGAAAAGAAATAATTCTTCTTCTTTTTCCAATAAGTTGTAATAATCCTCTTCTAGAGTGATTATCCTTTTTATTTTGTTTCAGATGTTCAGATAATTGAAGAATTCTTTGAGTAAATAATGCAGCTTGTACTTCAGGAGATCCATTATCACCTTCGTGAGTTGCAAAAGTTTTAATTATAGTATCCCTACTTTCTCCTAGAAAATTAATTTGATTATCTTTTTTTTCTTTATCAACCATGGTTTTTATTTAACAAAAACAGCTCAAAATCACAGAGCCATATACATATATTATATTTTTTAGTAAAAGAAGCTTTATGGGTTTAATATTAACACAAATCTTTTATAAAAGTCAAAATCATATAGTACGGATGTTAGTATAAGGTTATAAGTTAAATAGGTATGTATAAGATACATAGGTAGGGTATTTGAAGTTAGAGAATATTTGCAAAATAGAATTAGATAATTTGCCAAATACATTTATTTTAAATCTTTGGTTTTTATGATAGATAATATGAAAAATTTACAATGTAAGGGGAATATTAACTTTGTTTATTGAGAAGAAAGGATTATTGAGAAGAAAGGATTATTTTTTTGAGAAAATAATAATCGATCTGTATTAGTAGGGGGTTATAGATTTTTGATACAAGGAATTAAGTTTGAAATTTTAGCAGATGCATGTACATCTTTATATGGAACAAAAAATCATTTCTATTCCATTCATAGTTCAAGGTATATTCTTGGGAAGTACAATGTTGTCACTCTTTCTGAAATTTGATTAAAAATGATGATTTAGTAAGATGTACTTTCATAAGTTGATTTACTAGTTATATCACAGATATTTAATTGAAAGAGTAGTATTAATTACTATTTTGTACTATAAAATAACAGCTCCATTGGTTACCTTTTCCGTCATGTAGCATTCTTGCCATATCTGCAATTTGTGCATAAGGATTTTCTATTCCAAATGAGGCATAAGGATTTTTAGCTGTATTAAAAGTAGTAGCCATGAATTGAGCTATTCCATAAGCTCCTGATGGATTTTGTGCTGTAGGTTCAAAATGACTTTCACAAGTTATTATCTTATTCATTAATATAGAATTTACTCCATAATTTGAAGCTGCTTGATTTATAAAATTTATATAATATTCTCTTCCAGTAGGATAGGATGATTCTGTAGGTATAGGCAAAATACTATTAGGAGGGCTTGGAGCTACTGGTTTAGGAGGGCTTGGAACTGCTGGTTTAGGAGAGCTCTGATTTACTTGTTTAACTTGTTTAAGAGGGCTTTGCTCTGTTAATTGAGTATTTTCTTCTTGAATGAGTTTATTTACAGCTTCTTTATTCAATAATGCTTCTTTAGAATTTGTTATTATAGGAGTAATTGGTCGTAGGCTTGTTGCTATAGGTATAAGATTGTTTGGTAGTAATCCTTGTTCTGGAGAATTTGTAATAGGAATAATTGGCAGTAATGTTGCGAGGGCTAATGTTCCTCGTCCTAATTTTTGTTTAAATGCAGTCAATCTATCTTTAATTACTACTTTTTCTCTGGTAGGAATATTGCTATTTAATGCTGCATTATTAATGATAGCTAACTTTTCAGGGTCTAATGGGTGAAAAGCCGCATTAGCTTCATTAAAAAAAACAGAAAAAGCATAAATAGTTTTACTATCCATACTTATATTCCCTGAATTAGGCTTTTTTTTCTCTATAGCTGAAGATGTTCTTCTTATAGAAGCTGATAAAAGTTCTTTTTCATCTGCTATAAGATGGTCACCCTCTTTTGCTATTGCAACAGGAATTATATCCCTGTGCAAGACAGGTTCTCTTTCATACATAGGCTATGTTACAAAATACAAAGGATCAGTCATTCTTGCACGAACTTATAGTTTTTGTCAAATATTGAGAACTAATGAATGCTTAATGCTATTGGGATAAGGGTTTTTAGATTGTCATAACCTTTATTATTTGTGCAAAATCGAAAAGTATTTCCTTTTATCTTTAAATAGACAAGTGTATTGTTATTTGTTAATATTTTATATTATGAGTTATATTAAAAATATTAAGGAACTTTCTAAAAATAAGCAAAGAAGCGCAGTTTTGAGTTTGGTAGAAAGTGCTTATAAATCTATCGACCCTAAAAATATTTTAGATGAGAGTATTTTATATAATAATGGAATACTTACGGTTCAGAATCAAGAATTTATACTTAGTAAATATAAAAAAATATACCTTTTAGGTATAGGGAAAGGATCATCTTATATATCAGATTTAATTAATATAAAATTAGAAGGTGTAATAACAAAAGGTTTTGCAATAGATCTTATTAAAGAAGATAGTAAAAAGATAAAGACCACGATAGGATCTCACCCTCTTCCTTCTGAGATTAATTTTGATTTTGCGACAAAAATGATTTCTGAATTTAATGGATTATCTTCAGAAGATTTAGTTATCACTATAATTTGCGGAGGAGGTTCTTCTCTTTTTGAATATAGTACTATTGGTTTAGAAGATAAAATTAAAGTAGAGAATCAACTTTTACATTCTAGTGCAGATATATATGAGATTAATACATTAAGGAAACATATTTCTCTTGTTAAGGGGGGTAATTTTGCAAAGATTTGTTATCCAGCAACTGTAATTGATCTTGTTTTCTCTGATGTATTAGGAAATGATCTTTCCTTTATAGCTTCAGGTCCGATGGTCTATGATGAAACTACAAAGGAAGATGCCATTAATATTGCAAAAAAATATCAAATTAATATTGATGAAAAGTACATAAAAGAGACTCCTAAAGATAAGGATATATTTATTAATGTTAAAAATTTTTTAATACTTACAAATATGACGCCACTTAGAGCTATGAAGAAAAAAGCACAAGATTTAGGTCTTGATGCATTTATATATTCAGATAGAGTTAATGGAATTGCCAAAGATTTGGGCTGTACTCTTATAGAAAATTGTCCTAAAGGTAAAATTCTTCTTGCAGGAGGAGAGACTACTGTGTTAGTTAAAGGGAAAGGTCTTGGTGGAAGAAATCAAGAAGTTGTTGCAGGTGCATTTAAATGTATATCAAAAGATATAGTAATATGTTCTTTTGGGTCAGATGGTTGGGACAATTACTTTTTGGCAGGGGCTATTGCAGATTCTGAGTCAATTAGTAGTGCAAAAAAAGAATTTTTAGAAGTAGATGATTTCCTTAAAGATAATAATACTTTACCTTTTTTTCAGAAAATAGGAGATGGTATCAATACTGGTAAATTACCATCAAATGTATCGGATTTAATGATAGTGTATAGATTTGCAACCTAGATATATAGATGTTATATTTGTAGAGTATGTTAGATGATATTTCCGATAAAAAAGTAAAATTTCTAGAAGAAAAATCGTTAGAAATAAGGGAGTTGATAATAGGTATGTTATTAAAAGCAAAATCAGGACATACTGCAGGTCCTTTAGGTTTAGCAGATATATTTTCAGTTCTATATTTCCACACTTTAAATCATTTTCCTCATGATCCAGATTGGGAAGATCGTGATAGATTAATTCTTTCAAATGGACATGTTTGCCCTGTTAGGTATGCTTCAATGGCTCTTTCTGGGTATTTCCCACTTAAAGAGCTTGATACTTTAAGACAGTTAAATACTAGATTGCAAGGACATCCTCATAGAAGTGCTCTCCCAGGGTTGGAAACTACCTCTGGACCATTAGGAGAAGGAATTTCTCAGGCTATTGGTATTGCATTATCAGCTAAATTAGATAAGAAAGATTATAGAGTATATGTAGTGACTGGAGATGGAGAACATAACGAAGGAAATATCTGGGAATCTATAATGATGGGAGCTAGGTATAAATTAGATAATCTAGCGGTAATTGTAGATAGAAATAATATTCAAATTGATGGATTTACAGAAAATGTCATGCCATTAGATGATTTAAAAAATAAATATGAATCTTTTGGGTGGGTAGTCTTTGATATTGATGGTAATAATATAAGAGATATTGCAGATGCTTTTTCCAAAACAAGAAGTATTCATGAGAAGCCTGTAGTTATAATAGCTCATACTGTACCTGGAAAAGGTGTTGATTTTATGCAAAATGATTTTAAATGGCATGGTATGCCTCCTCAAGAGGCACAAGCTAAGATTGCGTTAAAGGAGCTAAGAACTCTTAAAAATAAAATTGAAAATGATTATTAAATTATGTTAAATGAATCTTTATATTTAAATAAGAATATTTTTTCTGATAGTGTAGATAAAAAAGCTACAAGAGATGGATATGGGGATGAATTATTAAAACTAGGAGAAGATAATGAGAATATTGTAGTTCTTACAGCAGATTTGACAGAATCTACTAAAGTAGATAAATTTGCAGAAAAATATCCAGAGAGATTTTTTGAATGTGGAATAGCAGAGCAAAGTATGGTAGCTGTAGCTGCAGGTTTTGGAGTAAATGGGAAAAGAGCTTTTAGTTCTTCTTATGCAACTTTTTCTCCAGGAAAAAATTGGGAAACAATCAGGACAACTGTTGCATATAATGATTCTGATGTTAAAATTGCGGGTCATCATGCCGGATTAATGACTGCACAAGATGGAGCTACTCATCAAGCTTTAGAAGATATAGCCTTGATGAGAGTATTGCCTAATATGAAAGTCCTATCCCCATGTGATTATTATGAGGCAATGAAAGTCACAAAAATTGCAGGAGAAACATATGGGCCTTTTTATCTTAGATTTACAAGAGAAGCAACCCCAATCATCACAACTCAAGATACTCCTTTTTCCTTAGGCGAGAACTATTCTTACTGGATAAGTGAAAAACCTAAATGTGTGATATTTGCAACAGGATATACATTATATTATGCCTTACTTGCTGCGAATACTTTAAAGAAAGATAATATAGATGTAGAAGTTATCAATGTCTCATCTATAAAACCTATAAATAAAGAATTTATTGTATCTCGTGTGAAGAATGTGAGAAAAGTATTGACAGTAGAAGATCATCAGGTAGCTGGAGGCTTAGGGTCTTTAATATCTGAAATACTTGCAGAAGAGTGTCCTTCTTTAATTGAATTTGTAGGTATGCATGATCAATTTGGTGAATCAGGAACTTCAAGTGAACTTATATCTAAATATGGTATAGATGATAAAGGTATTACTTCTTCAGTATATAAATTATTAAAAAAAGCATTATGAATGATTTAACAGACTTAAAACAGGAAATACAAAAAAGGATTAAAGGTGAAGTATCTACAGATAATGAGGTTTTAGAATTTCATAGTAGGGACACATCTATTTTTAAAAGAAGACCTCAGCTAGTTGTTTTCCCTCATAATAGTGAAGATATAGAAGAATTAGTAAAGATAGTAAATGAAAATAAAAATAAAATAAAGAACCTTTCAATTACTCCTCGTTCTGGTGGAACATGTATGTCTGGAGGAACGATTACTGATTCAATTGCTTTAGATATGAAATATTTTGATAAACTTAAGAAATTTTCTAAAGAGGATATGTATGCAGTGGTAGAACCTGGCCTTTATTATAGGGATTTTGAAAAAGTGGCAGATCAAAATAATGTAGTCTATCCTTCTTATCCAGCTTCAAAAAATATTTGTGCTTGGGGAGGAATAGTTAATAATAACTCAGGTGGTGAAAAATCTCTAAATTATGGAAAAACTCAGAATTATGTAGAAGAAGTAAATATGATACTCAGGGATGGTCTTTTACATAATTTTAAAAAAATAAGTAAATCTGAATTAGATGAAAAAATGAAAAAAGAAGATTTAGAGGGTGAGATTTACAGAAAAGCTTTTGATCTTTTTGAAAAAAATGATGATTTAATTAAAAGATCTAAACCAAAAGTTTCGAAAAATTCATCAGGTTATAACATTTGGAATGTTTGGGATAAAGAGGCTCAAACATTTAATCTTTCTCAGGCATTTATAGGTGCTCAAGGCACTTTTGGTGTTATGACTGATGCAAAAATAAAATTTGTTGAAAAAAAGAAATATGAAGGTATGTTAGTTGTATTTATGGAAAGTTTTGATAATCTTCCTCAGATCATTAATGAAGTCCTAAAGTACAAGCCTGAAAGTTTTGAATCTTTTGATAACTACACATTCAAATTAGCACTTAAATTCTTTTTTGCATTTTCAAAATTATTAGGCAGTAATGTTGTGAAGATGCCTTTTGAATTTTTTCCTGAATTTATGCTTGTTTTAAAAAATGGAGTTCCTAAATTAATTCTTTTAGTAGAATTTAATGAAAATGATAAAGGAATTATTGATACAAATATTATGAATCTAAAAAAAGATCTGGCTAAATATAAGAATGTTTATATGAGACAAGCAAAAACAGACAAGGATATTGAAAAATATTTTGCTATTAGGAGAGAAAGTTTTAATCTGCTGAGACAAAGGATCAAAAATTTAAAATCTGCCGCTTTTATAGATGATATTATTGTAAGTCCAGAAAATCTTCCTGCATTTTTACCTAAAATCTATGAAATACTAGATTCAGAAAAACTTTTATATACAGTTGCAGGACATATGGGAGATGGAAATTTTCATATTATTCCTTTAATGGATTTAAGAAAAAAAACTGAAAGAGATAAAATTTTTAGAATCGCTGATAGAGTATATGAATTGGTACTTTCTTTTGAAGGGGTTATTACCGCAGAACATAATGATGGATTAATAAGGAGTCCTTATCTTGAGCAAGAGTATGGGAAGGATATATATTCTATTTTTAAACAATTAAAAGATATATTTGACCCTGATTTTATTTTTAATCCAAATAAAAAGATTGGTGTGACAAAGGAATTTTCTGAATCTTTGATAGCTGAAGATTAAATAAATATTAAATGAAATTGAGAAATATTAAAATTAATAGAGGAAGTCATCTTGGTCTTTTTTCGGCTATTTTATTTTCCATTGGGAGTATAGTAGGTGGTGGAATATTTGCTTTGACAGGGATGGCTATAAAAAATTCTGGATATTTTTCTTTAATATCATTTGTTATAGCATTTATTCTAATATTAATATCTGGATTATCATATTCTCAGTTATCGGTTATATATCCTTCAGATGGAGGTGGTTATCTTTTTGCAAAAGAATTATTAGGGAATTTTTGGGGATTTTTAACAGGTTGGGGAATATATATATCTAGTTGTATATTCATAGCTTTTGTATTGCATGTATTTGGAATTTATTTATCAGAGTTTTTTATTCACTCGTTAACAGATGTAAATGCTTCTATAATTGCATTTGTTGTGCTTTTTATAGTTGGGATTTTAAATATATCTGAAACGGGATGGTTTGAAGGAACTCTTGTATTTCTTAATATATTAATATTATTTATATTTATAATTTCTGGATTTTTCCACTTAGGGGGATTTGCCTCAAATTATAAGGGAGGTAGTATATCCTCCATTTTTCCTACTATTGGTATAATTTTCATTTCTTTTATGGGTTTTCAAGCAATAACCAATATATCTGAAGAGGTAAATAATCCAAAGAAGACTATCCCTAAAGCTATAGTGATAGCACTGCTATTTGTTTTAATTTTATATGTATTAATTGATATTGTTGTTTTATCTGTATTAAAAGGGAATTTCAATGTATCCTCAGTAATGATTGCTGCAGAAAAAACGATGGGACCATTGTTTATACTATTACCTTTTTCTGCATTAATATCAACTCTTTCTGCTGCTAATTCTAATATTATATCGTCTTCAAAAACCATATTTTTCATGTCAGAAGAAAAACAGATTTCGAATAAATTTTCTAAAACTAATAGGTTTAATTCTCCATATCGATCATTAGTATTCTTATCTATAATAGTTATTAGTTTTTTAATCTTCTCCAATACATCTTTTTTAGTAAGTGTTGCTGTAGTTTTGGTAATGTTTTTATTTATCTTAATCAATCTTTCATCTTTTATTTTTAACATGAAGTACAAACACATACGGGATAAGAGATCATTTAGAATTTTCAGTGATTATTTACCGTTATGTGGAGTTTTAATAACATTAAGTATATTTTTAAGTGTATCTTTTCTTTCTTTTGAAGTAGCTAGTGTACTCTTTTTCTCAGGTGTGATATACTATGAGTTAGAAGATTCTAGTTTTTTTAATCGATTATATAAATTTGTAAAGTATAGATATGCATGAAAGTAAGTTAGGTCTTGTTACTGAGATACAAGAAAGTAAATTTCCGAGGCATATAATGATTATTCCTGATGGAAATGGAAGATGGGCGAAAGAAAGAGGTCGCGCTGTATCTTTTGGGCACAAAAGAGGAGCAAAGGTTATGGAAGATCTTTTGAGAAAACTATCTAAATTAGATAAACTGAAGTATATTACTCTATGGGGATTTTCTTCGGATAATTGGAAAAGATCTCCTGCTGAAGTACATTTTTTAATGAAAACCTTCAATAATATGTTAGAAACTTTTTCGGGAGAATTTAAAAAAGAGAATACAAGGTTTATACATATAGGAAGGAAGGATAGAATTCCAGCCTATTTAAAAAAGACAATAGAAAAATTAGAATATGATACAAAAGATAATAATTCTAGAATTGCTTCAATAGCTATAGATTTTGGAGGTATGGATCAATTTCTTAGATTAGTAAATATGGTGATAGAACAGCATATAGAAAATGATATAGATATGAATGAGCTATTGTCTTTTTTAGATGGGAAAGGTATAATTCCTCCTGCAGATTTATTAATTAGAACGTCGGGTGAAAAACGTACCTCAGATATAGGATGGCTTAATGGTGCTCCAACGGAGCTTTACTTTGAAAAAAAATATTTTCCTGATATTAATATAGAGGATATATATGAAGCAATTATTGCTTTTTCATATAGAGATAGAAGATTAGGACAAAGAGTATAACCTTAAGTAAAAAAAGGTTATATGTTTATTTAATTAAAAAATAATTTATGGATAAAAAATTAAAAGTTATTACGCTAGGAGGCGTAGAAGAAGTAGGAATCAATTCTACTATTATAGAAAATGATAGAGATATTATTGTAATAGATTTCGGATTAGGATTTCCTGATGATAATTTATTTGGAATAGATCTATTGATTCCAAATTTTGATTATTTAAAGGCAAATAAAGATAAAATAAGAGGGTTTATAATAACTCACGGTCATTTAGATCATATAGGAGGGTTACCTTATGTTATGGAAGAATTAGGATTTCCACCAATATATGGAGCTAAAATGACTATTGAAATTATAAAAGAAAAAATGTCTGAAAAAACTTTCTCTTTAAAGAATAAAATTAATGTAATTGAATTTTCTAAAGATGATAGTTTTAATTTAGGTAAATTTAAAATCAGTTTTTTTGGAGTTAATCATAATATTCCAGATTCTGTAGGTATTATAGTAGGAACTGAATTTGGGAATATAGTACATACTGGAGATTTTAAATTTGACAATACTCCTTTTCAAGAACCTGTAACAGAATATGCAAAAATTGTGAAAGTCGGAGAAGAAGGAGTTTTATTAGCTATGTCTGATAGTACTAATGCTACTAAAACAGGGATGTCTGTCTCTGAAAGTGGTATTACCCCTGTTTTGGAGAATATATTTATAAAAGCTCAAGGTAGAATAGTTGCAGCAACTTTTTCATCTTTACTTACAAGGGTAAATCAGTTAATAACTCTTGCACAAAAATATAATAGAAAAGTATCAATATCAGGTATTTCAATGGAAACAACAGTAAAGATTGCTAAAAACTTAGGGTATTTAAAAGTTCCTGAAAGTATTTTTATAAAGCCAGAAGAGGTATCTAAGTATAAAGATAGTGATGTCTTAATTGTTACTACAGGAGCTCAAGGAGAAGAGAATGCAGGTTTGATGAAAATGATTACAGGCGAACATCAATATATAAATATAACTAATACAGATACAGTTGTACTTTCTTCTTCTGTAATACCTTCAAATGCAATATTAGTACAAAAACTTCTGGATACTATTATTTCTACAGGAGCTCATGTTATACATCAAAGTATAATGGATGTTCATGCAGGAGGTCATGCACACCAAGAAGATCACAAATTATTTCTAAATTTAGTCAAGCCACAATTCTTTATGCCTATAGAGGGATATCAATCTTTTCTTGCGGCTCATATCCAAACAGCAAAAACTGTCGGAATAAAAAATAGTCAAATCTTAATGCCAAAAAATGGATTAGTATATGAATATTTCCCAGGAAGAGGTTTTGTCAGGGGTGAAAGAATAAAGCATGTTCCTGTAAGAATTTCGAATAATGTTATGTGGGATTTTGGGAATAAAATTCTTAAAGAAAGAGAGCAATTATCTGAATATGGACTGGTTTTGATTGTATTGAATTCAAATTCAAAATTTAAGCTCAAAAAAGATCCCTATATACTTTCTCGTGGTTTTACTATGTCTAATAAAAATATGAAAATGTTATCTTATATGGAAAATTTTATTAAAAATACATTTGCCGAAAAAATAGAAGATAGAATGAAAGATTCTGCAGAGGTAAAGACATTTATAATTGGTCAGGTAGAACAGGAATTTCTGGGTAAATTTAAACAAGAACCTATTGTTCTTGTTGTTTTAAGTAATGATAAATAAAAAAGCTTTTATAAGTGATATTAATATCATCAATAATAAATATATCTTGCTCTATTTAGAATATGATGGAGAGTTTGTATATAAGCCAGGTCAGTACATAATAATTATTTTTAATGAAAAATTAAGGAGGTCTTATTCTATAGCTTCTGTTGAAAATGGAAAAATATTAATTGGAGTAAAATTAGATCAAGGTGAAGGTACCTCGGCTTTAATGAAGTTGAAATTGAAAGATAATATTGAATTTATAGGACCAATTGGTAATTTCTATTATAGAGAAAGTAAAAAAAATCCTATCTTTATAGCTACAGGCATAGGGATTACTCCTATAAACTCAATGATAGACTATCTAGTTTCAATTAATGCTTTGAATTTAAAACTTTTTTGGGGAGTAAAATCTGAAATTGATTTTATATTTAATTTTGACTATTTAAAAGATAAATTTATCCCTATAATATCAGATAGAAATACACAATTTAAAAATAAAGGTTATGTTACAGATTATTTGTTTAAATATATAGATGATTTCTCTGAGAAAGATTTCTATATTTGTGGAGATCCTAAAAAAGTAAATGATATTAGAGAATATTTGCAATTCAAATTCCAAGTGGAGAAGGATTCTATTTATATAGAGAAATTTTAATATTATGGATCTAAAAATATCAGATAAAATTAAAGAATTAATGTCTAAAGTTAATTATGATAATAGGAAATTATCATCAGAACTTGGGATAAAAGAATCTGAATTCAGAAAAATGCTAGAAGAAGATTCTGTCCCTGCAAATATTTTATTTAAAATTGTAAAAATAATAAATACTAGTATTCTTTATTTTTATCCTAATAATAAAGACATATTTTCTGATATTATAGAAAAATGGAGGTATAATGAGGGTAATTCTCCATACACAAATATTCCATTGGTAGAAGATATTTATCCAGATAATTTGCTTAAGACATTGTTTACTTCACAGACTTCGGTAATGGTTCCTTTTAATTGTATAAAATATTTTGATTCTATTTTGGCTATTCGAGTAAAAAAATTGAAACTAAAAGATAGTAATATTGAAAGGAATACTATTGCTGTAGTAAATTTTTCTTTTGTAAGTGTAAAAAATTCGGAATTAGTAATTTGCTATGATAAAAGGAATAATTTTCATATTAGAAATTATTATAATGAGGAGCTATTCTCTTTTTATCCGGATAAAAAACCTATTAAGCTTAAAAACACTACTATATTTGGTAAAATTATATATTTCCAATTAGATAATTTAATTTTACTTTAATCTTTTTTATATAAAATTCGTATGACTATGAATTTTAGCAATGAATTATTGTCAAATAGAACTGATGAAACTAAGGATGGTTTGAGTGTGGATGATTTAGGGGCTATTGAGGCATGTTTATTAGTAAAGAAAAAGATAGATACTGTTTTTTTATCTCCAGAAGAAATAAGAATTTTAAAAGACAAAGATAAATTACCTAAAGATTATATTGAATATATCCCTACAAAATCAAATAAGGTTGCTCAATTAGGTTCTATGGTCAGGATAAAACAGATTTTACGAGATGGATCCGTTATTGAAGAGGCAGTCATGATATTTAGTAGAATTACATTTTTAGCAACTGATGGAGAATATGAAGTCGGAAATGAAGATGGTGTATCTAGATTTTATCCTATTGTTCCATATACCTCTCCTTTAGGAAGTGCTATTCTTGGACATATGGTTGGGGGAGATTATCTGGTGTGGCATTCAAATGATACTCAGTCAAAAGTTTCTATTCTAGAAATTGAATAAATATTTTTATTTATTTATTTCCTTTTCTTTATTTATAAGTATTCTGCCAAATACTACGTCTATTATTGCTAGTATAAAGAATAATGAGGCATGTTTTAATTGATATGTATCTGGGTGGTTATTAAATACTAATATATGTTGAAATCCTGGAATTAAATAATATATTGTAATTAATATAAAAATAACTGCAAGTATAATTACAATATTTTTTTTCTTCATTATTATATGTTATAAAGTTATGCGCTATAAGTAGATTTTATCAGATTATTTTAATACTTACAAACATAGGAATATCATAAATGATATAATCGAATGCGTAGTTAAAGGAATAAATTTTTGTAATAAAAAATATTTAATCTTCTGTATTAGTCTAAATATCCCCAATAATAAATGGAGTAATTCTATATTAATATAAATATGACATATTTAATTTTCAAGTTCTCTTAAATTATTATAAAAATTAGAGATATCTGTTTGTAGTATATTTACATATGAGTTAATAGTTTGTATATTATTTTTTAATGTTTTTATATCTAATTTATAGTTAGTAATGTTTATTTGATTAGATAATGTGATAGATGAATTAATCCCACTTTTAATTAATGTTAGATGACTTATATAACTATTATAATCATTTTTCATATTCGTCATGTAAATATTATTATTTATACATTGTGGTGAATTATTACTATGTGTATTAATACTATTTAAAAAGCCAATAGCTATATTAATAGCATTTGGATATTTAGATATTTGAGGTATGTTTAACCAGTATCCATTTACAAGTGATTTAGTCTTATTATAATCATTTAACATTTCTGTTGAATTTATTACATTATTTGTAGAAAGTCCTGAAAATATTAAATTGTTTTTATTTTGAACCCTGGCTATAGTGGTGGCATCCTTTATAAATGTATAGTATATATTACTATTTCTATATTGAGTCTCTTCATCTCTTTGAGATTGTATATTATATATATTAGAATATTGAGAACTAATTTTGACTAATCCAGATGAGAGATAAGTTTTCCATGTAGTAGTAGTATTATTAAATAAATTTTGAGCTGGTGTAAGAATTACCTTATATCCATATTTATGTGCTAGATTGGCAAATAATATTTCATACTTTTTAGGATTTGAGGATTCTAATTTAGGGGTATTTGCTGAATTTTCATTATCATACATTACCCATTTTATGTTTGGATAAATACTTTTATTTGCTATGCTTGCGGCAAAAGTAGCATAGCTAGTAAAGTCTTCTACTGCATTATCATTTCCAATAGAATATTTAGGTGTATGAACTATTACATATGTATTAGTATTATTAAAATCTTTTGTTATAAGAGCAGGGTCTAATTTTTGTATATCTGTTAATACATTATATGATATTAACCAATGTATATTATTGTTTGTAGTAGTCAAATTATTAATTTTACACAATTGAGTATTTTTCTTTGTAATTTCAAAATTTAAAATATTATTTAAATTGATAGCATTATTTTTATCGTTATTTTGAAAACTATTTTCAATCAAGAGATATATTTGGGCATAATATTTTGGTATTTGAAATCTATATATATGATAATCATTAAATATTCCCAAAACCATTTCCTTTAACTTTGATATAGATACATTATTTTTATCTATACTATTTTGTAATTGTTCTAATGAATTTTCACTATTTTTAATACTATTTGTAATATTTGCTGCAGATTTATTATCTTTAGATATAATATTTTTTGTTTCTAATGTAGTTAATTTCGCTTGTATTTTATTTAAAGAATTAATTCTTTGAGATATAAATCCATTTGCCTTCGAGATTAGTTGAACTGATTTGTTTTGCGTAGATCCTTGTGCATAGAGCACATTGGTACTTAATAGAGTTATGAGTGTTCCTATAATAAATATTTTTAATATCAAATTGAGTTTCATTACTTAATATTGTGATAAAATTAAGTTATATTGAACACTTCCCTGAGAATTATTTTTCTGAGAAAGTACAAAATCATTATATGCTTTATTAGATATACTACTTTCATTTGAAAGATTTTTCTTTTCTGCGTTTAAAATACTTAATGCCTGTGCGCTAGTTTTTGGCGTTATAATAGGGCTATTCATTTGGTTGCTATTTTGATTTTTTAAAGTTATAGGTGGATTTGGAGTTATAGAATTAACATAAATTTCAAATAATATAATTAATATAAGTACTATTAGTAGTGATATAAATAAAATCATTACATGCTCAATTTTATTTTTTTTAGAGAATACTTTGTCATAAATAGTACTTTCTGAGTTAGTCTTTTCCTGAGGGTCTTGTGTTAAATTATCCATATATTTATTATATATCTTTATAATTACATATATATTTTATTATTTCAATATAACCTAAATAGAGTGTGTTCAGGAATCTTAAATGTATATTAGTTGCAATATATACTGGATTTTAATCATGATTCATATACCCAATCGACAAACTTTATAAGATATGATATGCTCGTATTTATGATTATGCCAGAAGGAGAAATACCTAAAACAAAAGAAGCATTGACTCCTCAAGAAAGAGTTTCTATCTCTAATGATTTTTCATATGTAGTTGCAGATGTATTAAAAAGAGATCAAGACGATAAGACGCAAAAGGCATTGGCAGAATTTGTAGGGATATTCCCTGATGATCAAATTCGTGGGAGTAATGTATTGATTGTAGAATCCAAAGTCGGGGGAGAGATTGTAGAAATTAAATGTTCTTATGAAGGAGAGGCAGGTATTGCATACATGGCAAAGGATGGATATTATTTTCTAGGAAAGGTTCTTGATTATTCAAGTTCAGATAAAGTAAGACATGCTGTTATTGCAAATTCTGATTGTATACAGATTCCTGAAGTATCTCAACTTGTGGATGCTTTGGCACAAAGTGATTTGACTGATCAAAGTACACAATTTAGTAAGGAGAGTAGATCTATTGAATCTCAAAATCCAGAACTTTTTTATCCTTCTAAAGATTTGGGATACTTAGTAATAGATTTATTACAGAGGTTCCCAGGTTCTATTACACTTGATAGTGCTTTGGAATTAGCAAATATAATATCTGTTCCAGAGATTAGACGAGTTGTGAATGCTTATATATCAGAAGTTTTAAATGAAGAAATTAGTCCAGAAAAAATGAAAGAACTTAATTCAAGAAGAATTGAGTATCCATCAAGCATTATTTATCCTGATAAAGATTTAGCATATAATGCTACTGAAAATCGATTATCTGGATTACCTTTTCAAATTCCTGAAATTGCCAGGGTTGTAAATGAAATAGTTAGAAGTAAATAATTAAAATTATCTACTATACTATTCTCCTATTCTCTAATTTCATATTAAACAAAATCATAGAGCTTATATTATAAGAAGATATAGTGTAAATTGAAAGATATATAATATATAACATATATGAATACTTTAGCCTTTACTGAAAATTTTGGATTATCAGTCCCAATATCTGCATTAAGGGTAGAAAATGATTTTGGTATAGGGGATATATCTTCTGCTTATAAATTTATAGATTTTCTTCATAAAAGTAAATGTACTGTGTGGAAAATGTTACCTATTAATGCAACATCTACATCTGGGTTTAATAGTCCTTATAGTGCAGAAAGTGCTTTTGCTTTAGATTTTTTATACATAGATATAATGAATCTTGAAGATATTAATTCAGAACTTTTTGCGGAAGGAAGGAAAAAATCAGATAATAAAAGAGTTGAATTTGAATCTGTGAGAAAATTAAAAATTAAAATTATTCAAAAAGCTTTTAAAAATTTTTATTTAAATGTATATAATAAAGATACTCAAAGGACAGATAGTTTTAATAAATTTATAGATAAAGAAAAATTTTGGCTGGATAATTATGCTATTTATAAAGTTATACAAGAAGAATTCGGATATATATATCAAAATTTATGGCCAAAAGAATTAAAGGATTATGATACAGAATATATAGAAATGTATTCACATAAAAATAAATATGATATCCTTTTATATAAATATATTCAATGGATTATTCATATTCAATTTATAAATTTAAAAAAATATGCCAATAAAAATGGTGTATCTTTAATAGGTGATTTTCCTGCATTTCTAGATTCAAATAGTTCAGATATATGGGGAAATAGGAATTATTTTAATGTTGATGAAAATCTAAAGCCATATGTATATGTAGGTCATCCTCCTGATCAATTTAATTCTAAAGGACAAATTTGGAAATTAGCTATTCCTGATTGGAATAGTCAAAAAAAAGATGATTATTATTGGTATAAAAGTAGAATTAATAAATTAATAAATTATTTTGATGGGCTAAGATTAGATTACTTTATGTTTTATACGGAATATTATGTGATAGATTTAGATAAAAAAGCTACAGAAGGGAGGTGGGTTAAAGGTCCCGGAGAAAGTTTTATCAGTAAAGTATTAAATTCTATAAGTGACAATAATGCATTTAAATTTTTTGCCGAAATTCCTGTAATTGACCCAGATAAACATTTTATAGATAAAAAAATTATAGATAATTTAAATAAAGTTTTAAAAAAAATGGGATGTGAAGTATATACTATCTTTGCATTTGATTATAAATTCTTATTAAATTTATCTGATAAGAATTTAATCTCACTAGAAACAACCACTCATGATATGCCTCCATTAAAGTCTTATTGGCATAAGCTTCCTGAATATAAGAAAAAATATATTTTAAATAAATTAAATATTAGTATTAATAATATAGATATTCTTAATAATGATCTGACTTGGAAAATATTTAATGAAATTGTACTTCTAAATGCTCATAATGTTATTTTCCCAATTCAAGATATACTAGGAACAGAGGAGCAAATAAATATTCCAGGAACTACAAATTCTACGAATTGGGGATTTAGGTTAAGTGAAAATATAGAAGATTTATTGCTAAACAAAGAATTAATAAAAAAGATGATTAATCTTTCTTCTATTTCTAATAGAGGGTTCTTTTATAAAGATTTTTCAGTAAAGACATTACCTTTGATTGATAAGGGAGTTGAAAGGAGAATTAATCTAGGTGAGAAGTTTATTATTTGGGTTTTTTCTGAAAAAAAAGATGAAATTAATATTTTAACAGATATTTCAGTTAAAGGATCCAATAATAGTAGAATGAAAAAATTTTCATTAAAACATCGTCAATATATCAATAATGGTTACTTATATAAGAAAATTATTATTCCTTCAAATAGAGGTGAATTTAAATTAAGTTTAGAGAAAAAAAGTATTGAGACTCAAAATGATTGGATAAAAATAATAGTTGTTTAAGTAAGTTTGTGAGATTATATGATGAAGAATCTATTTAGACTGGTACTAAATAGATTATTATAGTTAATAACAGAAATGTATTTGTGATTCTCTATATTATATCTTCTAAAGAATATATTCTTTTTACTTTATTAGGTATCTTATATCTATTCCATGGTTGGTCAAATAAATAAACCTTACTATTGCTATTCTGACATACATCTATTACATTATCGATTGAGTCATCTATAAATATATCTATATGAAGGGCATTACATATATCTGATTTTAGAAACTTATTTCCATTAAATTTATTTATAAAATGTATACTTTCAAATTTAGAGTGAAAAATATCTTTAATAGGTTCGATTGTTTCTTCATAAAATATACGATCCCTTGCTGTAATAATATACAGTTCATTATATTTAGATAATTCATTAATTCCTTTAATAGAACTTTTTATTGGTCTTAATTTTTTGAAATATTGACTATTATAAAATTCTTCAAAGAGTTTTTCTGTTGCTTCTTCTGGAATATTAAGCAATTTGGCAATTTCATATTCTATAATATGCTCTTTCTTCATAGAAAGGTTTAATTTGAGATTTAGAAACGCAATAAGTTCATTAGCAAAATCTATAATTACGTCATCTAAATCGATCCCTATTTTTTTATTAAAAATTTTCATTTTATTAAGTAATTAAATATTCTTTATTTATCTATATTGATCCAGTATTTAAAAATGAGTAATCATATTAAAATTATTCTATGTTTGTCATAATATATAAAATCTATTAATTAGGTAAATTTATGTAAACTAACTCTTATCTAAAAGTTCTATTAATGATAATTTTAGATGAGGAATAATATTTCTTTGTCTCAAAGGAAGGAATTTATTCAAATCATTCTTTAATTTTTTATCATTAAAAATTTGAACTCTTTTTTTTATTTCTTCTAATGTTACAATATTTTCATATAATTTCATTTTTTTGGACAATAATTCATAGTCTATTTTTACACCACGACTAAGTAAAAGCCATATATCAAATATATCTCTTCCTTTAGACCTTGTCATTAATGCTCTAATCTTTTCTGATAATATTTCAGAAACTCCAAATACTTTAATAATTGATGAATAGGGTATAGGCATTGAGGATTTTAGTAAAGAAGTATTTTCTTCTAACCATTCTTCTTGAGTGTTGATATCAATTCTTATATTTAATGGTTGAGATAATAAGCTATTCTCATATTTCAGTTTTGCTTTGAAATTGTCATACTTATTCACAATAATGTCTAATCTTATTCCAGGTAAGAAATTTTGAATATCCTTCGTACTTTTTTCAAATAATATTTCTAAATCTGAATAAGATAATTTAGAATCAAAATCAAGATCTTCACTAAAACGTATTGAATCATATACTAATCTTAATGCAGTTCCTCCTTTAAAGAAAATCTTATCACTATTTTTTGTTTGATATAAAGCTCCTAGGAAAACTAACTGAATATATTCCCTAATAATAGTATATTCATCAATTTCCCAATTAGAAGAATATTTTTTGAAATCTATATCATTGATCATGTTATTATATTATTAAATAATTTATTAAAAGGTTTCGAATTTACTGTTGATGCTATCTGTTTTAGCTTTTTTATGTCTATTTCCGAAAGATCCCATTCATCATAGTTTAGATCATTTCCTCTTAAAGATGCAAAATATATACTGTCAATAATTGTTTTTTCTTTAGATGCAATATTGAATTCTATATTTTTATTATCAGTGTAAAAAAGAGATGTTTTTATTTTACTATATTTATATTCTTTATTATTAAAGATAAATGCTTTTGCTTCCTTAGTTGATATTGATGTTATTGTAAATGGTGACTGATTAACAATTCCATAATATGCTAAGGCTGTATCCAATGAAATATAAGATGGATTGTAGATACTATTTGCTATTGAAAAATCAGAAGGAGTTTCATCTTTAATGTAATAAAGTCCTCTTTTTATACTAATTAATAATCCTTTTTTCAACATTCTACTAATAAGAATTATTAGGTACCTGCTATTATTAATATCAAGAAGATTTCTAATATCTTGAGTAGTAAAGGTATCTTTTTTAGTATTTTTCAGTTTTATATAAGTATCTAATATTTTCATACATTGTAATTAATATACATTATTGTATACTAACTCCAGCATATATGTCAATTAAAGAATATTTTTTACTATAGATAATAAATTATATAAGTTTATATATAGACTATATAAGAATATAGTGTGGAAATTTTAAATTAAGATATATTTACTTCGGGAGACAGTAAACGCTATTCGAACTTTTAGGATTGACATATCAAGGAGTTCCTAATATACTAGGAACTAGGAACTTGTATTAATTTAAAATTATGAAACAAACAACTTCTGAGAAAATAATAGAGTATATAAATAAATTTGGCAGAGCTACTGGAAAAGAGCTATCTGACGCTATTCCCGCCATCACTAGTAGAGCTATAAGAAAACAGTTGAAATCTATGCTCGAGAAAAATATTCTTGAGAAGATAGGGAAACCTCCTAAAGTGTATTATCTTATTGCAACCAGTAAAAATGTACCTAATCCAGTTTTAATTAATAAAAGTGTAATGGCACTTATCAATGATAGATATTTATATATATCTCCCACTGGCAAGATGAAGGAAGGTTTAGATGGGTTTGTTATGTGGTGTGAATACACTCACCAAGATATAAAAAATACTTCGATTAAATATCTAGAAACAATAAAAAAATATGATCAATTTAAGAAAAATAGCCTTATAGATGGAATGCCCAAAATGAAGAGTACTTTTGATCCTGTTTTTGTAGACAAACTTTTTTATTTAGATTTTTATAGTATAGAGAGATTTGGAAAAACAAAGCTCGGTCAAATGCTTCTTTATTCAAAACAAAGTCAAAATAAAGCACTTATACAAAAATTAATAGCTACTATCCGCCCTAAAATCATAAAAGTTATTGAGGATTATAATATTGATGGAGTATTATTTATACCACCAACTGTAAAAAGAGAAATACAATTTATGAAAGAATTAGAAAAATTTCTGAAATTACCAATAAAAAGAATATCTGTCACAAAAATAAAAACAGAAATTATTATTCCTCAAAAAACATTATCAAAACTTGAAGATAGAGTTGAAAATGCTAAACGCACTATAATGGTAGATGATTTTGATTTATATACCAATATACTGATTATTGACGACGCTGTAGGCTCGGGTGCAACATTAAATGAAACAGCAAAACAAATAAAAAATAAACATATAGTAAGAGGAGATATAATTGGACTTGCAATAACAGGGAGTTTTAAAGGATTTGATATTATTAGTGAAGTATAAATATCTTTTCCATAAATTATAATTTACTATATATTCATTTCTTCAGGCTCATTGGGATTAATTTAGAACTTTTGTTAATAGTTATTCCACCACTCACTATCCTTATATTAAGACAAATATATTAGTAATATCTAATATATTCTTAAATTAGGATATTTTATTCCCCAATAAGACTTTATTGAGCCCTTTGTCTTAAGAGATTTTACACCTTAGAGGCTATTTTGAGTATAGGTATTTCTATTTCTAAATTTCAAATCAGTAGGAGGTCATGAAATTAATAACATTTCGTCTTATTGACAAAAACTATAGGATCTTATATAGTATACTCAATTATTTTTAACCTACTTAAATATAATGAGTGCAGAAGAAACAGATAAGCAAATAAAAGATTCTCTTGGAACTATATCTGGACATTTTAGAGAATTCAATAATAATGCACCTCATTTTTTAGTGGATGGTGAAAACAAAGAGAATATAGAGGAGCTTCTTCCAGAAATAAAATTTGATGAAGTTAGAGATGCAGAAACCGAACAAGTATATAGAATTTTTATCATTAATAAAGAGATGCTCGAAGAAGGAAAGGTACCTCTTGTTCTTACATTCCAATATAATAAATATAATATAGGAATAGATGACCCCTATTCTCAAGAGTTAGCGCAAGTAATGGCTCAAGGAGGAAGGCCTATTATCGGAATAGAAAGTCCGTCAGTTGGAGGTTCTTCTGATATGACTAAAGCACAAGAAGATAACTTAAATGTAGGAAAGAAACCTTTTGAAGAGATATCAAGAAGTCAATTAAGAGCACTTTCTGGGGAAATTTATCACAAAAGTAATAAGGATAAAGAAATAGATTTCGGAGGATATTCTCAAGGGGCAATTAATGCTTTGAGTAACGCTGAAGTAGCAGATGAATTTGATTTAAAAGTTAGAAATGTTGTTATGCTCGATCCACCAGGCATAACAGATCATACTGAAGGTAAAGGAAGGAAGTGGGCAATTGTTGGATTGGGCAGAGCAATGAGATCAGAAACTTCAAATCTAAGTTTTTATGGATTTGATGATAAAAAATATTCTATTTTAGCAAAAAGTCTATCAATTAAAAATGATGATATTTTTTTAAGAAAAATGCAAATTTTATATTCTGCTGCTACAGGCAGAATAGTTCTTCCTGAAATTTTAAGATCAGTATTATCAAAACAACCTCAGATAAAAATAACTTTTATAAACGGATCTGAAAGTAAAATTACATTAACTGAGGATAGAAAAAAATTATTTAGAGAGTTTAGTAATGATAAGAGAATAAGATGGATAGTTCTTCCAGGAGATACTCATTCAGTAGGCGTGAATGTTAGAAGAATCGGATGGTTATTTAAATTTATAATGAAAGATCAACGTATGTGAATCACCACAGTCTAGGTATAATACCTGATTATCTGATAATCTAGATTGTAGATAACTCCATTGAATATATAATCCATATAATAATGAGATTTATTCTTAATATGTAATCGGAGGCGATACGCCTTATTTTAAACTATTTTATAAATGGATTACAAAATTAATTTATAAATTTAAGCTGTAGGGTTAAAATAGTTTTCCACTGCAAATCTGGATTGTTGCATAAATATATTTTTTAATAAACTTAAATTGTTTATTTCATAAAATACTAACATTGCTTCCCTATATTCATTAACATCTACATTTCTAAAAGATAATGGAAAAGAATTATGCGATAGTAGTAAAGCATTTGCAATAATTCTTCCTGTTCTTTTATTTCCATCCTCAAATGGTTGTATATATCCAATTAATGGTATTGTAAGTAAAGCTTTTTCAAACACATTAGTTTTATTGTTAATAATTTTACAATATTGCTCTAATGCCTCTCTTATCTGAAAAACATTATCTAGTGGTTTATAGTTTGTTCCTGTTATTCTAACCAAACTATTTCTAATGTTTTTTGTCACACCCAAGTTGTCAATTAACAGTGAATGAATATGTTCAATTATTCCAACATTTAGTTCTATAAATTGGTCACCATTCTGTAATATGAATTCTAACGCTTTTTTGTGATTTATAATCATTATGGCCTCCTCTTTCTTTTTACCTTTTGCTTCTATACCGTCTTTTAAAAGAGTTTCAGTTTCAAGTAGAGTATATGTATTACCTTCCAAAACAGAAGATTTCCAGCTTATTTCAATTATTGCTCTTTCAAACTCTTTTTTTCGAATAACATCACTTAACTGTTTTACATTACCATTAAAATTTTCATTTAGAGTATTTAATTCAGATAATTCTTCCTTCGTCAATATTTCATTTTGAACCAATGAAAATATATTACTATTGAATCTCTCTATAATTTCTCTATGATCAATATCTTTTTCATAATATTCCTTAGTATTTATATTCCTGAGTAAATTATATTTTATACTTAATCTATAACTAGTAGCTTTACCATTACCATGCTTCTCGATTAAATTTAAATTTAATAAATAAGACAGATCTCTATTTACAGTCATGAAAGAGACTTCTTCATCAACAGTTTTTAAAAAATCAGTTATTTGAGATCTACCTAGCCACTTTTGAGTGGAAAGAATATTTAAAAGTTTGGATTGTCTTTTATTTAATTTCATAATATTCATAACATAATAGCAATATAATCATAACATTTCGTTACATATTTGTAAATAATATGTTACGTAAATATAGTGAATGGCAGTAAGGAAAGACTAAATTCGTAAGCTATATCAACATTGTATGGATATTTATAATGGGGTTGTCACATCAATCGGAGGCGATGCGCCTTATTTCGAACTATTTTTGTGTTGGCTCACTAAATTAATGGACATTTATTTCAATAAACTTGATTATGACTTCCAGTATCAACAAATACAAAGACAACATTATTTTCTTTCTCATAGTAGATAATCCTGCAATCTCCTGTTACTGAAAACGATCGGTACATTTTCAACTTTCCAGTTAATCGATGATCTTGTAGTATAGGGGTAAAACGATCTTCTAAAAATAAATCAATGCGCTGTTGAACACGTTGTTCTAAATTTGTTTGATTGCTGATTCTTGCTTTAAAATGTTTAATAAAATCCTTTGTGTATTCAATTCTCTTCTTCATCTTTGAAATTTCTAACTGCATCTATAATGTTTTTCCCGGAATAGGCAGTATACAAATTGCCATTCTTGGTCTCTGCTTCTATTTCTGCTCGTTTTTTATCTAGATATTCTTCAAATTCTGGAGAAATATGTTCATCAGCATGTGGAGAAGAAAGAGTAAGCTGAATGTCTCCTTTGGAAAAACTCATAATAAATATCCTTATTACCTCTTGAAGAGAACTATAGCCATAATCATGGGCTACCTTTTCTGCCTGTTTTTTTACAGATTTATTAAGAGGAACTTGTATTTTAGCGTAATCTGTTTGAATCATAATTCTTTATTTATTATTTACTTTCATTATTATACCACTTTGATACTTTTTGTCAACATATTACATCTGTTCAGATTCTTATCAGGTTGAAAAATTAAAACATTAATGAATAATTTATTAAGCAAGAATAGAAACTTTAAACTGAAAAATGAATCCCTTTATCAAGATTATTGCTTGGCTTATTGATTTTTGTATTATGTTGTCGCATCCATCGGAGAGAGAGAGATTCGAACTCTCGCGAGGATTTCTCCTCCTAAGGGTTTAGCAAACCCTCCCCTTCAGCCACTTGGGTACCTCTCCAAATATAATAAAGTATATCAAAAAATGAGTTTATATAAAAGTTAATTGTATGTTGTATAATATATTATTAATGAATAATAAAAATAAAATCTTAATATTTTTTCTTGTAGTTATAGTATATTTTTCTATATTAGTTTTAGTTTTTATACACTTTATAAATATTCCTGTAGTAGGGAACAAAGAAAGAAAGGTGGGCATAAATTCTAAGATAAATATAGTTGCATCTGTAAATTATTTCAATCCTTTTAATTTCAAAACTCAAAATTCATCAATATCAAGTACCTCTTCAGGAAAGGTTATTCAGTCAAATATTGTTGCAAATTTTGCAAGTATAAAAAATGAGACAATTATCTACTTCGTGCATAAACAATGGAAATATACAATAAACGCCACAAATACTCTATTTAAAAAGGATAATGTAATAGTTTATTATAAAAAAAATGGACATAATACTTTATTGGAAATATACATACCAAATAGCTTTAAAATATCTGACTTAGTATCATTATTTGATGTTAACTATAGTACCTATTCATATCCCTTTGACTATACTCAGATGAATGATACTTTGGCTTCTTTAGATACGACATATACTCCATATATAAGAAGTACTTCTTTTGTTTTTTATAAAAATAATTTCAATAATGTTGGTCATTTCCAGTACAACACACCAATAGAAGAAATTAAGGGTGTCTCAATGATTAATACTTCTTCACAAGGGAGTATTAATAGTCTTCTACATGAGTATATGTCAAGGTTTTCTATATGGGGATATATTCCTTTTACTGTATATGGAGCTATAATTGATAATAATACAATATATTATCTTAAGTATGGTTTAGGGGGTGCGAGTATAAAAGTTTTAGTTAAACCTGAAAATGGATATTCTTTTGTATATTATAGTATAAAAGTCTCTGCTTCTTCTTCAAACAATAATTTATCCTTGTTTAATAGATTGGGATGGAGTAGTGTATTTAATTAAGCTTTGAGAGTTTAATTTTATTTGTGTATACCAATTAGATAGGTTGTGGATTAAATCTTTATCCTTAGTATTTAATGCAATTTCAGATGTTCCAAATAATACTCCGAATGTTGAAAAGTTATGTGATCCTATTATTAAAGAAGAATTAGGGGCATTTTTATCTAAAATTATCATTTTTGCATGTATATACTTTTCAGACTGCTCATATAAATTAGAAAGATTTATATTGCTTAAATTAAATAGTATTTGCTCTATTTTATGTCTAATTTTTTTTTCGGCAATACTATTTGAATGTACAATAATCTCAACTGCAAGACCTCTTTTAACGGCTTTCTGAAGTGCAAAAAGAATTTTAAAATCTGGTAGGAATTGAGATATATAGCTAATATCTTCTTTCGCATTATTTATAGCATTAATGGCCTCATTATATATGATAGATTGTCCTTTTTTCCCAGAATCTATAAGAAGTGAATTTTCTTTATTAATATTGACTATCTTGTCACTATATTTTATTCCTGTACTGTTCTTTAAGAAGATACTTTTTAAATTATTTCTAATTTCTCTGTCTTTTGTTTTCACCATGAAGTCATAATAATTAAAAGATTTTTTCCCAAAATTCATTCCACCTATATATGAATAATTATCAATTATAGTTATTTTCATATGATTTCTTCCTATAAAGGGGAAATATTCAGCTATAGCTTTATTATATCTATATTCATTGATAAAATTGATTTCAATATCAGCAGATGTCATTTCTTTGAAATATTTTTGACTTATTTGAATATTATTTTTACATTTATCTCTTTTTTCTTTATTTATATGTATAAAATACTTGTGTCCTTGGATATATTGATTTGAGTAATTATCAATATTGAATTTAACTGAGACCCCTCTTTTTTTAGCTGCTATAACTTCTTTTGTAAATTCTTTTAAAGAATCATCAAAATATACATACATTGCTTGTATATATATATTTTTTTTTGCCTTTTTAACAAGTTGAATAAGATCACTTAGATATTCTTCTGAAGGTATTAATTCATACATTACTAATATACAATATATCAAATATTTTTATTATAATCAAAACTTATTTTCCTTGTTATAAATTTCCTTATTTCTTCTGAGAATAATAATATGAATATTACTATAACATAAAGTAAGAGTATATTATATCTTAAAGGATATGTATGTAAGATTGTATTAAAAAAAGGTGTGAATATAAATATATTTTGGAATATAAGTATAAATATTATTCCTATAAAAATCTTAAAGTAAGATTTGAGTTGAAATGAAAAGATTGAGAATTTATATGACCTAGAGGACAGTAGGTTTGCTATTTGAGCAAAGACTAGAGTAGAGTATGTTGCTGTAGTTGCCATTTGATAATTTCCAAATTCTTTAAATGTTATATAAAATATTATTACAGAAAGTATCGCAATAATTGATCCATTTATCATTATTGGTATTACTGTTTCTTTATCAAAAAGATGTGATTTCTTAGACCTAGGAGGTCTAGACATAATATCAGGATCTGGAGTGTCTGATGCTAGGATCAATGCTGGAATTATATTAACAATAAGGTCAATTGTTAATATTTGTAGTACATACATGACAGGTTCGAAGTGTAAAATTGAACCAATAAAGATAGCAAGCATTTCTGCTATGTCTATAGCTACAGTAAATCGTATGAATTTTTTAATATTATCATATATAATTCTCCCTTCTTTAATGGCATATACTATTGCAGAAAAACTATCATTAAGAAGGATCATGTCTGCACTTTCTTTTGCCACATCTGTTCCTGTAATTCCCATTGCCACACCTATATCTGCTGATTTTAAAGCAGGGGCATCATTAACCCCATCTCCTGTTACTGCTACTATATTATCCATATCTTTTAGTAGTTGCACTATTTTAAGTTTATTTAATGGTGTTACTCTAGCAAAGATGGCTGTTTGTCCTTTTAAAATTTCTTTAATTTTTTCATCACTTAATTTGTCAATATCTTTTCCTTCTATAACGGGAGTGTTTTTATCTGCTATATTTACTATCTGACCTATTTTAAGAGCTATATCAGGAGAGTCTCCTGTACACATAAATATCTTGATACCTGCTTTTTTTGCAGATTCAACTGCAGCAGGGACTTCATCTCTAGGTGAATCAAATATACCTAAGAGTCCAATTATTGTGAGATTTTTTTCTACATCTTTTTTACTTACACTTTCATTACCATTTAATTTTCTGTATGCTAGTGCAATTACCCTTAAAGTACCATTCTCATATTGTTTCGCCTTTTCAATAATGGTATTTTTCAAATGTGTGTCCAATGTGATTTTTTTCCCATCCATTAAAATACTATTAGAAGAAGATATAATACTTTCAATTGCACCTTTCGAATATATATATTCGTTATTATCTTCATGTACCAATACAGACATCATTTTTCTTTGAGGGTCAAATGGAAGTTCTATAATTCTTTTAAATTTATTTCGTATATTATCTGCATCTTTGTTTATCTTTCTAGCAAATGCTATTAAAGCTCCTTCTAATGGGTCTCCTATTAAATCATATTTATTTTTTTTAGGATCAAAATTAATATATGAGTTATTACAAAGTATGGATCCTTTGAACATTAGATCCATTACATCCTGGTTATAGCTATTAGGGGTAATATCTCCTTTGTCTGTATATCCTACTCCAGATACAGAATAGTCTTGAGATTTTGCATTCATAAAGAAAAATTTTTCAACACTCATTTCATTTTTTGTAAGAGTCCCTGTTTTATCAGTTACAATTACATTACAAGCACCTAGTGTTTCTGTAGATGTTAATTTTTTAACTACTACATTTACTTTTGAAAGTTTTTTTAAAGCAATTGCAAGAGCTGCAGTGACAGTAGAGGGTAGACCTTCTGGGACTACTCCAACAGCAAGTCCTAAAGATAGTATTAATGTGGCTTGTACAGATAATTTAGAATAAAAAAAGTTGATAATAAAGGCAAAGAATGCCACTACTAAAGCAATCATAATAAGGTATTCACCTGTTCTGAAAATTTCTTTTTGTAGAGGAGATTTACCTTTTTTTTCTTCTTCCGTTGTTACTGCTATTTTTCCAAATTCAGTGTTCATTCCAGTTCCTACGACAACTGCTTTTCCTGACCCAGAAGATACTGTTGTCCCCATAAATATTAGATTAGATATTTCAAAAATCGAAAGTTTAGATTTTGGATGAGGTGATGTAGTTTTTAATACTGGTTTATTTTCTCCTGTAATTGAAGATTCTAAACAAGAAAGGTTATTTGATTCAATTACTCTAGAGTCAGCAGGTATGTCGTCTCCTGCTTTTAGAATTATTATATCTCCAGGAACTACAAGTTGTGTATCGATCTCAGTAATTGTCCCGTCTCTTATTACAGTGGTTTTTTTTGAAATTAGTTTTTCTAAAGACTCTACTGTCTTACTTGCACTATATTCTTGTAAAAACCCTATTGTAGAGTTAAAGAGAATAAGTAATATTAATATGATCCCAACTATTTCTTGTTGAGTTAAGAATGCTGCAATAGCAGCAATCAATAGTAATAGCATTAAAAAATCTTTAAATTGAGAGAAATATATTCCAGAGACCTTTAATCTATTAGTAACTTTTAGCTCATTATAACCATGTTCAGTTATTAGCTCTTTTGCCTTTTCACTTTTAATCCCAGTATATTCATCTGTTTGTAATATTTTTAATACACTTTTTGTATCTAATGAATATACAAAAGTTTCTTCATCTAGTGTTTTTTTAAAGATAGAAGGGTATAATAGACTTGAGTATGTTTTATGTTTAATCTGGGACATAATTAATCTTAAAACTATTAATGCTCTAATGCAAGTTGGTCTTGATTTTTAAATTTCTTAAAAGTAATATGTTTTAGTATGGAAAATGCAAGAGATAAAAAAATAAGAGAGTTGGAATCTGAATTAGAAAATTTGAAAGTTGAGATATCTTCTGTAAATAAATCTAAGAGTAGAGAAAAAAAACAAAAAAAGGATGCCAAAGTTATATATAAGTGGAAATCACCATCAAGAGTTTTTAGAAAATGGGAGAAGGAGAAATTATTTACTGTATTCCTTTGGTTATTGGTAATTGTCATATTACTTCTCTTTGTAAAACAATATATAACTATTTTTGTAGTTTTTGCATTAGGATTTGTTATCTATGCAATGACAAATTTTTCACCAGAAACAGTAGAGCATGTATTAACAGATAGTTATTTAGTTTGGTTTGAGAAGGAGTATAACTTTGACGATTTGAAAGAATTTTGGTTTTCAGAAAGGTCAGGTCAAATAGTGCTTAATGTGGAGACAAAGTATAGAATTCCCGCAAGATTAGTTTTTCTTGTAAGTGAAAAAGAAAAAGAAGAGTTATATGGACTACTATCTGAATATATTCCATATAAAGAATTAAGTAAAAAGCAAAATTTATTTTCTAAATTGATAGATGGTGAATATATTAATTTAGAACAGTAATATATATCTGCTTCTGTAGCTTAATTGGATAAAGCATCAGATTGCGGATCTGAAGAGTATAGGTTCGAATCCTATCAGAAGCAAAGATAAATTAAGGAGAGATGCTGGAGTGGTTTATCAGGCTGTTCTCGAAAAACAGTATTCTTCTAAACAAAGGATCGTAAGTTCGAATCTTACTCTCTCCGATTTTATTACTAAAGTTTAAATAAGATTTAATATATATATTCTATATGATGATAATGTATATCATATGAAAACTATGATTGTACAAGACAATAAGATACTTAATGGTAAACCTATTATAAAAGGCACTAGGATGTCTGTTGAAATAATATTAGAACTTTTGTCATCAGGATTAGAAATTAATGATATTCTTAAAGAATATGAATATTTAAATAGAACTCAAGTTTTGTCTGCTATATCATATGCATCAAATTTGATGAAGAAGGAAGATACATATATATTCAATAATCAGAAAAGTGTTATAAAGGAAATTCCTAATTGATGCAAATATTCCTAAATCTGTAATAGATTATTTAATAAATAATAATTTTGATGTTATTGATATTAAAAAGGTTAATATAACAATGTCAGATATAGATATTATTAAATTAGCTCAAAAAGAACAAAGAATAATCATCACATTAGATAAAGATTTTATAACTTTAATACAATATCCTAAATATCAAGTATCAACAATAGTTATAAGATTAAAAATTTTAAAATCAGAGAATATTATTTCCTATTTAGATGAACTTTTTGTTGTCAAACCATTAAGATTGAGAATGAAAATCCACAAAAACAGGAGAGTTTTCTATGGTCTTAATTGGTATCTTCATATAGGTTAATTTCTCTGGTTTTATGTTTAAAGGATTAACAGGTATTTTTACTTTTTTATGTTCTTTAAGGTAATTTTCAAGCTTTTGTAAAGGTGTCTTGTACTTATTTGTTGAATGAGGTCTTTGCGTATTGTAGAAGTATGCCCATTCTCTAAATATATCTTGTATATTATCGTTAGAGAGTATAAATGATGCTAATCCTTCATATTTATCTGTTTTCCACGATCTTTCTATTACCCCATTGTGTTCTGGTGTATATGCCTTTGTGTAAGAAAGGAGTACATTTAATCCATGTGCTAGATCTCTGTATGATGATGCTTTGTAACAGGATCCATTATCCATGATTAAGGTTATTGGAAACGATATACATGTTTTTACAAGTTGTCTTAGTATTGCCTCTGATGTAATTGATCCTGAGAATGTTGATACTTCTAGTGCTACTATTTCTCTATTGAATATATCTATGACCTTAAATGCATAAACCCAACCTTTATTTATCCATAGATGTGTGAAATCAGTTTGAAATATTGATCTTGGGATATCACATTGAATCTTTTTATGATTAAATTCATATGTACCTTTTTCAGGTTTTCTTCCTATGATATTTTCTTCTTTCATGAAGTAATATACACCCCTATATGATATTGTTTGGCCTCGTACTTTTAGATATGCTGTTATCATTAGATATCCCCATCCATACAACAAATCAAGCTCTTTTATTGCATTCTTATTCACATCAGGTAATTCTTCCCTTTTATTCTTTTTTTGAGAATAACCCTTTTTTTTGTAATATATTTTATTACAAGATATCCCTAAAAGTTTAATGATCTTTGTTATCCTTATTCCATTTACACAAACCTCTAATATATCATCCCTAGTTACCTTCTTTACTAAATCTTTTTTTTTAACACTGATAGAGCAGTTTGAGATTCTGCAAGTGCAAGTTTAGTATCTTCTAGATCTTGTTTTACCCTTACTAATTCTTGGTTATCAGACCTATCATCAGATAGTGCTTTATATGCATTGTTCAAAAACTTATCCTTAACCTTTAAAAAGTATGATACAGATATATCATATTTAGCAGAAATAGCTGAAAGAGATAATCTGTTACCTAAATGATCTAAAACCATGTTTGTTTTTTGTTCTGTTGTAAATTTTTTCATATTCATATTTTATCACCTCCTTATATATTTAATTGTAAAAGATCTAACGTTTGTGAATGAAAGTTTTAATTAAAAAACTCTCATTCACTTATTCTCATTTTACCTGTTGAAGTACATTTTTGAAAAACAAAATCAAAATTTATTAAATAATTCATTAACTATTATTAATAATGATCAAGCAGATTCTTTTGAATTTGAATAATATTTAGATTTTTAATAATACAAAAAGTTCGAATATCGTCTACAGTCTCCCGATGGATGCGACAACACTTGAGAAAGTGACTGAATATATTGTAGTTTCGAACTAAATAAGGTGTTCGATGATAGAATTTTGAAGCCTTTATATGCCCTTATATGACAATAAATCTATATTATAGGAGATTTTTGCTCGAACTCATACATATATTAAGATCGCCATTGACTATTTCACAATGACCCCGTATAATGGGGGTATTATGAAACAGTTTAAAGATGTAGAGAGATTAGAATACTTTGACCTAAAGACTTTAAAGAACTTTGTACCACTAGAGAGTAAATCCTTGTATAAACTGGTAAATAGGAGAGTAAAAGATCTGACTTTTATACAATTGAAAAAAGGATTATACACTACAAAAGCATTTATAGAAAATAATGATATGCTTTTATATAAAGAAAATATTGCAAATATTCTTAAAACTCCTTCATATATAAGCTTAGAGTATATGTTGTCAAAATACTCAATACTCACAGAAAGTGTATTCTCATTTACCTCTGTATCTACTAAGAAGACCAGAAGCTATATAAATACTTTAGGGACATATTCTTATAGAAATATCAAAGAAGATCTTTTTACAGGTTATGTAATAAGAAATAATATATATTATGCAACAAAGGCTAAATCGCTATTTGACTATATTTACTTTAAAAAAGAAGTATTAGAACTTGAGTCATTGAGATTAAACTTAGATGAATTTACTAAGTCAGATATAAAAGAATTTAAAATATATTGCAAGAAATCTTCACGTATGCTTAAAATATATAATTTATTATTGAAATATAAAAAAAATGTTTATTGAAAAACTAAAACAAATAGTAAAGATGAAAAGTATAAAAAATCCGGAACTTCTAAGGGTTATTTTGAAGATGGAGCTTATTGAATATGTTTTACAGTATATTTATACGTCAAAATACCGTAATTTAATATTTAAAGGGGGAACATGTTTAAATATCTGTTATGATTTACCTAGACTTTCAGAAGATATAGATTTGGATTTTGTTAACGAGATAGATATAAGCTCATTAAGAGAAGATTTGATATCATATTTTAAAACTGAACTTGCATATGATAGGCTTTACGCCTCAGTAACAAATAATAATCAAACTATAACTTTAAAATTTCCTGTTCTTAGGGATTTAGGTTTAGCAAATCAAAGCGAAAGTGATTTGTTATATATAAAACTTGATATACAAAAATCTCCATTCTTTAATATTACTACTGACTTAGTTCCGAGAAAAAACTATGTAATTAAAGCTTATTCTCTTCCTCTGTTATTTACTGGGAAAGTAAATGCCATTTTTACTAGAAATAAGTTAGTTGGAAAAGAAAATAAATTTGTACCAAAAGGAAGAGATTATTTTGATTTACTTTGGTTTCTACAAAAAGGAATAAGACCAGATATTTCAATGCTTGAACAGGAACTGAATATATCTTCAAATATTGAATTTAAAGTTCGTTTAGATCAAAGAGTAATCGGTATGTTTACTAAATATAAGGATGAAATAATAAACGACCTAAAGCCATTTATTGAAAACACCGACATTCTTAATCAATTTGTAGAATCATTTTTACCATTATATTTAAAATATTCATTAGAGATTTTTGATTATAGAGTTCCTGATGAAGTATCAAGGCGAAATTATTTAATTGATGAGCTTAATTCTATTATAAAAGGGAAAAAGCTACAGGGCAAAGAAATTATGAAGGTTCTTAATGATATGGATACTTATAAGAAAGGTTCTAACAATCTAGATATTCTAGGAATATACAATTATTTAATATCTTTATAGCTCCAGTAATAACTAATACTATTATTGGAATTTTATGGGTAATTATATTTAATAGATCTTTACTTGCATTATACATATATATTTCAGTAATTATTATTTGTCTGATCTTTTATATAATAAAGAATATGAGTTTTACCAACTTGCCTTGCGCCATGCAAGACTATTATATTACTGTCATTGATATAACGCATTATATCCTCCACAATGTCTCTTTCTATTACCTTTGTATTCATAGTCACGACAATATTGTAATACTCTAAAATTAGAGTCAATCTTGTTTTTAGAGTATTTTCTTAAGAGATTATTTATTATAGATTTTCATAAATTTTGCAATCCAACACAAAAATAGTTCAAAATAAGGCATATCACCTCAGATTTAATATGATGTATTGAATTTTTATTATATAATTAAAGATATGGATTCAATATTATCTCCAATAAAAAAAGTTTTACCATTAATGACGAATGTTTTGATTGACGAAGAATCAATTTATAAATTTTCAATAAATATAGATAAATCATATCTTTTAAAATCTGAATATAATAAAGATACTTTGTTAGGCGAAAATTATGGAGAAGAAGAATATATAGCTTTTGTATTTGTATATAACAGTTTAAATTTTTCATACTGGGGATATCCTAAGTGGACTATAAATATACAAGGTAATAACTATGATGGAAGTGCAGCAATGATAAGAGCTATTAAGAGAGCAATCACAGAAGGACATAATATATTAAATTCCAAATTCCTTATAAATTTAACAAAGAAACAATTAAGTGAAATATTTAGAGGAAATATAGAGATTCCCTTATTTAAAGAGAGATTAAAATTATTAAATATTCTTGGGGAATTGATAGAAAATAAATATCAAGGTTCATTTAAAAAATTTATTGATGAGGCAAAATGGGATGCAGAGTTGATAGTAGAAAAATTATCAAAAGAACTACCAGATATATTTAATGATACTAATATATATATAGGACAAAATATTAATTTTTATAAAAGAGCGCAATTAATACCAGCCCATTTATATGATTTATATAATTTAAATATTATAAAATCTCCAATTTATAATATTGACAAATTAACAGCATTTGCTGATTATAAAGTTCCTCAATTAATGAGAAATTTAGGTATTATTAAATATTCATCTGATCTATCTTATAAAATTGATAATCTAATAGAGATACCAGCAGGGAGTAATGACGAGATAGAAATCAGAATAGCTACTATTTGGGCAATTGAATTGTGTACAAGGCAAATTAAAAAATATATTCCTCAAGTTACTTCAACACAAGTACATGGAGTTTTTTGGTTTTCAGGACAAAAATCTAATATTGAAATTAAGCCATATCATCGTACACGAACCATTTGGTATTAATAAAAGTTCGATTCTCTCTCTCCGATGGATCCGACAACCCCATTGCAAATGTCTATCAAATGTTGATACGTCGGGATGATTTATCAGTTATATTAATTGATAATAATTTTGGATTACAAAAATAATGAGATTAAAATGTTCCGGTACTAATAGGTACTTGACAGTACTTCTGAGTGTAGTATAATATAAATTATAGTTTAGAAACATTCATATGGCTACAACAATACAGGTAAAATTAACATTACCAAAAAAGATAAAGGATTATTATGATTCAAAAGCAGCAGAATTTGATATGCAAACTTCTACTTTCATAAAATATCTACTTATCAAGAATATTGAAGATGAGAGTATTCCAACATATCAAGCTTCTAAATATACAGAAAAATATATTACTAATGGGTTGCAAGAATATAAAACTGGAAAACTTAAAAAATTTACTAGTCATAAAGATTTTATTAAAACGGTATCTTAAGGTTGATAATAAACTATTCATCAAAATTTACTAATCAGTATAAAGAGCTTATAAAAACTAATAAGAAACTTACTCTCAAGGTTGATAAGAAGATAGGCTTTTTTATAAATAATCCTTATCATCCGTCATTAAGAACGCATAAAGTAAGTACAACTAAGGCGGGAGTAGCATTTTCATTTTGGGTGGCAGGAGATCTACGTATAATATTTACATGGGTAGGAAAAAATGAAGTACTATTTTTGCTAATAGGAAATCATAAAGAAGTTTATAAGTAGAAGTAATTTTTAAATTAAATATAAAATTTTTTATCTTTGGAATTTTGTTTAATCCTACAATCTTATATTGGGGGATATATTTATTATTTTGTAGTTAATCTATAGAGATTTCCAATCCGTTTAGCTCTTTCTCCTACTGCATGAGTATCTCCTGGGAGTATAATTCTTCTCACTCTAGATTGCATTCCTTGAGGAATGCTATTGTTTAAATCTTTAGAGGAGCTGATTGTACTTTTTGATCCATTTATGAAAATAACCCTCATATCAGGCTGACTTTCTAATGCTGATTTCAACATATAGGGAACTATACGTCTTGACATTCCTGCAGGATAAGCAGTAAACATGCCTTTTCTTCTCATTGGTTTTAATACTAAATCTTTTCCTAATTTTGCATATGTTTTTACAGGATTTTTCTTATTATCAACACCACTAGCTTCTCTTTGTTTTTTGTCATGAGGGTCTTTTTCGTAAAAACTTAAGTTAGGGGCATCTGAAGCAAAAGCTTTCATTATTCCAATACTTGCTTTGGTTTTTTTTAATTTTTTTCTTTCAGTAAAATCTTTTACTCCTGGAATCTCAAGAGCAAATAAAGTTTTGACTGTAAATCCAAAATCATCAGCTTGTTCTGCTAAACTTAAAGCTATAAGAGCTCCTTGAGAATAACCAGCCAAATCAATTTCACAAGTATTCCCAAGTAGAGGCTCTAATGCTCTATACATTGATTTAGATAATTGTGAAAAGGGATTATCATTTTCTCTTAAAGATTTTGCTTGTGTTCTAGTCATATCAGAAGACTCTCCTACAGAATGACTCTCCACTATTATAATGGGCTTAGATTCTGCTGCCATTTCTTGAGCTAGGTATAATATTGGTTTGTGTTCTATTCCTATATTATATTGTAATGTGAGTATTGTAGGGGTATCTCCTTTTTTTAATGCTTCCTCATTTAAGATAGCTACTCTTAATGTTTGTCTTGTTTCTGGGTCTTCAATTTCAGTATAAGTAATAGGGGATTCAGATATATTTTTTGGATCTTTGCCATCAATTAAAAAAGAAGGAGCGTTATTGTTAAATTCCCTCAAATTCTGAGACGCAGAATTGCTCCCAGTAGTATTTCCTTCTATAAATGTCTCTATTCCCATAATATTTTTTAATATAAAAACAGATTATATTCTAACCTATAATTTTTGTCAATGACAACATTCTCGTCATATATATATGCTTATGTACTGCAATATTATTTACATGTTTGACATTTTCTATGGGGTGTAATAATATATTTATATTAATTTTAGTTTTATATATTTATGGGGACAGAGACAGATTTAAACTTACGTTTTAATGGTGATATTGTAGCTGTTGGAATAACTGATCAAGGTATAAGATATGAAAAATCTGAAACTCAGGAAGTTCTTCCTAATGATGGATATGAAGTAACTACCAGTACTAAGTATTCTGATGGACATAGAAGTAAGGAGAGGTATGTTCATAGAAATGATGAGCAAGGAAATCCTATTGAAAATATTGTGTCTGTAGAAGATAGTAATACTCAAGATGTTGTAACATTTTTTAAATTTGAAAGAACTTCTTTTATAGATAATACGCGTATTACAACTGAAGTGATAAGAGATGATGAAGGGAACTTAAAGGAATATACCTATAGAGGTTTTGTTTCTGGAAGCAGAGTTTTAACATCACATCACATAGAATATGGAGATGATAATAAAAGATTAAGAGAAGTAATAGTGAAATCAAATAATCGTACTATAAGTACATTTAATGATAATGGTGAATTATTAAGGAGGGAAATTGTAAGGGTAAAAGGAAATCAAGAAATAACTGCGATTTATGGAAGTGATGGTAAAATCATAGAACATAAGAAAACTTTTTTAAGATAAAGTTTGGTTAATTTAAATTTGCATGTATTATAATCTCTATTTGGATGATATAATCATTTTTATAAATAATTTCTATTTATATGAAACTGTAAGGAGAGGTGGCCGAGTGGTTGATGGTAACAGTCTTGAAAACTGTCGGGGGTGAAAGCTCCTCGTGGGTTCGAATCCCACCCTCTCCGAAGTAGATATATCTTAACTTGAAATTTCCACACTATATTCTTATATAATCTATTTATAAACGTATATAATTATTATCTATAGTAAAAAATATTCTTTAATTGACAAAAACTAACTAAAATGGTATTGTTTAGTATATACTTATCAATAATAATATGAGTGATACAAATTTAATACAAATAAAAGTAAATAAAGAATTTAGAGCAAAACTTGAAGATATTGCCTCTGAGTATGATTTACCTGTATCTTCTTTTATAAAGGTAGTAATAGGTGATTTTATAAGAAATAAAAGAACTAATATATTAACAGAGAATGGCTTCTCTAAAAAAGAAGAACAAAGAATATTGGATAGTATTAATATAACCAATAAAGATATAAAAAATAAAAAAGTAAATATAATCAATACTAAAGATTTCATATCTTCCTTGAATGATTAAAAGAGTGATCTATTCTAATAATTTCAAAAAATCCTATAGGAAAGTTATTCTGAAGAATAGAAAATTTAAAGACTCATTTGATAAGAAGTGGAATATATTTATTAATAATCCAGAATATCCAAGTTTAAAAAATCATGATTTAAAGGGAAATTTAAAAGGGTTAAAATCAATTTCTATAAAATATAACATGAGATTAATATATAAAGAAGTATCTAAAGATATAATTATTGTATATGATATAGGGACACATGATGAAGTTTATAAATAAATTCTAAATTATATTTATAATAAAAGTTTGAATAGCGTCTACGGTCTCCCGAAGTCACGCCACATCGCGTCTCATAGTAAGGAAGCACTCATAGATGGAGTATGGCTTATCAAATCAAACAGAACATTCAAGTATACAAGAAACAAGCGGATATTGAACATGCATTTGATATCATAAAGAATGTTCTTGATATACGCCCTGTATACCATCATAACGATGACAGGGTAAATGGACATGTATTCGTATGTGTATTAGCATATGCAGTTGCAAGAATTCTTGAGATTAAATCAAAAGATACAATACATAATATTATTGAAAGATACAGAAACTCTATTATCCTATCAATCAACAACAAACCACACATAGTTGGAGAACAAACATTGTTAAACCAACTAAAACAGACATAGTGGGGGCTAGAATTTAAACAGAAATCACATTACAACAGCATTTATTCAATTTAACTGTCGAACCTGAGTTAGAAGACTCCAATCATCAGAAGGCTTAGTGTTACCAAAAAGTATTGGAGGATCTCTTGTTCTCATAGGAATCCAATCAGCAGAGAAGATAGAATTAAGAAGAAATTATCCTAATATAAGGATTTTGTAGATAATCTGGAAGTTCAAATAATGTGCACAATCTCTTCGAATTTGAGTTTTAATATATTGAAAATTAGAACTTCTAAATCTTTAAATAGTACAAGTATAAAATCCTTATTTTGTTGTTAAACTAACAAGATTATAATTAGTGGAAGGTTTGTTTTTATGATAACATAAAGGTGAATATGAGAGGTATATATTTATCACAAGGCATTTTTTAGCTCCCTCGAAGATCTCAGGGAATTAAGTATACACCTTATTATTATAGTGATATAATTTAGAAAATGGATTCAGATAACAAGGCAGTAGAGACAAAAAATAACAAGAAGACCCGACCTACACTTGTTGGGGTAATAGCTATATTTGTAATACTTTCTGGTATTATGAGTTTGGCATTTTCATTAATATTCTTAGTATCTGGAATTTTAACTTCTATTTTAATTGGTGTTGTATTTTTCATTATTGGCGTATTAAATATAATTACTTCTATTGGATTATTTAAAATGACTAAATGGGGATTATATTTATTTATAATTTTAGGTGTTATAGCAATAATTTATTTAATATTTACTAATTTTTATCCTAATATATCTTTAAATTCTACTTCTGATATTTCAATATTAATATATTTAGCTATATTTTTCTATTTTTCACGAATTATCAAAAGGTTTGAATAGTATTAATAATCTATGATAATACTTGTTAGGAGAAGCTAATGGAAGATAAAATTAATAAAAATACCACGATAGAAGAGGATATATTAAATAATGTTGAAATTACGAAAAAAGATACTTCTAGGAAAATTTTGATTTATCCATTTGATACCAATTTAAATCCCATAATAATAACTGAAGGTTGGTTTTATTCTGAAGAAGAAAACTCAATCCATGGAACAACAGATCATGAAGGAATTGATTTTGCACTACCCATAGGGACTCCAATTAAAGCAGCCTTTGATGGGTATGCTGTCTCCACTTATGGATTTAGTTGGGTGACAGACATTAATCCTGATACTCAAAAAGAAGAATTCCGATTATTTTATGGTGATAAAATAAGCATGGATATAGGTTTATTTGTACAAATATATAATCCTAAGACGACATTATTTACCCAGTATGGACATTTATCTAAAATTAACGAACAAATACCTTTCACAAAACCTTTATTTGAGGAGGAAACTGAAACATATTTTCCTGCAGGAAATAGAATTGACCCTAAAAAATATTCTTTATCAAGAAATGCTGTATATGTTAAAAAGGGAACTGTTATTGGATATTCTGGAATTAGTGGTATTACAAAAGGTTTTATAGATTATCCCGAATGTATGAATACAGTGAGAAGAGATCCTATATGGGATGAACCTCATTTACATTTTCAATTATTTAAAAGGAGCCCTAATCAAAAATATGCCAAACTTATAGATCCATATGGAATATATTCAACATGCGATTTATATAAAGAGTCTACGGAAAAAGACTTTGACAGGAAACATATATCTTTATGGAGATCTTAATTTTAGGCATGTTAATCTCAGTGATCTAAAATCAGTAGTAACAAAATTTTGGGAGAGAGTTGGTGGAACTCTTGATCTTAGTAGTCTAGAGTCAGAAGAAGGGTTAGTGTTGCCAGAAAGTATTGGAAGAGCTCTTGTTCTCAGAGGACTAAAATCAGAAGAAGAGAGAGAATTAAAAAGAAATTATCTTAATATAAGGATTTTTAGATAATAGATAATATAGAAGTTTGAATAATGTACACAATCTCTTAAAATTTGAGCTTTAACATGTTGAAAGTCAAAACTACTAAATCGTTAAATAGTACAAGTATAAAATGTTTATTTTAAATGTCTTACTATCATAGGAATTTCTGTCATTCGATATCTTTGTAAGCTTAATATTTTTAAAGCTGCAATTCTATATCTGCCATCATTTATTATATAATATTTACCTTCTTTTTCCATACAATCAATAGGAAATTAAACTAAGAAATTATTATCTCCTGATAAAATTTCTGTATCATATCTTTAAGATCTGCAATATTTCTTAAACTTTCATTATGTAAAAAACTGTCTACATAAATATTCTAACCTATAACCTTATTTATATCTATAAATTTTAATTCTTCACTTGAGATGTTTGTTCTTATAATATCTATCTTTTAAGGAATTATTTTTTGTAATATTTCTATTGCTTGATCAATTATTATAGAATCTTGTTCTTTTGTATCTATATTATCTATATAGGACAAGGCTAACTTTTTAGAATCGTCACTATCTATGTAGTCGCCCATAACTATATCTAATTCACTCCCTATATTTATGATTGCAAGAAATGTATTTGGATGTATAGGATCTATTTTTTCTGCATTTTTTGATTACCTAATGAATCTGAATCAAACACACTCTTATTTTTACATAGATATCCTATAGAAGCCAGTATGGTGGATGTTTTTTATGAGTGTAAAACAAATAATAATAATAATATGTATATTAATATATGGAGTATTATTATTTATTAAATTATTTAAATTCAAATCTAAGTCTTTTTATAGATGATATTATCCTGAAGAAAGATTACAGTCTCTTTTTTTCTGATACAGATAGAAGGGAATATTGGAATTCTTGTTTTAATTTTAATTTGGAAAGTGTTTCTTTGAAGAAAATTGAAGATGAATTTTATTCAAGAAATCTTAATCCTTCATTTTGGATAACTGATAGTGATTATAAAACACGTCAAATATTACAAAATTCTTCTTATATAAATAGGAAGACAGATTATTGGATGATATTAGAGGATAAAAAAAAGTTTCAAATAGATAAATTAGATATTCAGAAAGTTATTAATCAGAAACATATTAATGATTATATGGAAGTATTCTTTTCTGAGTATAATGATAAATATTTAAAATATCACAAGATGTTAAATGATAGATTATGGAGTAAATCTATTCAGTCATATATTCTCTATGAAGATAAAGTGCCTGTATCAATAGGTTCTGAAACTGAATTTGATGATATAGGATTAATACAGTCCTTAGTAACAAGAGAAGAATATCGTCATAAAAGTTATGGATATAATGTGTGTAGGAGTATTATTAATGATTCTAATGCGAGTAAATTTTTTTTAAGATCTGATATTAATGGTAGCGGTATTAAGTTATATCAAAATTTAGGATTTAAAGAATTAATGAGAATAGGAATTTTTTCAAAGAAGAAAATAAAAGATCTGAAATTTATTCAAAAAATGAAATATTATAGAAAATAGATTAAATTTTTGATATAATCCATTTATGTCGTCAGTAATAGATATGTTAACAGATATACTAATAAGTTTTTTGACTTGTGGTACCGCTGTGTTTATTCTACTTTTTTCTTTAGCCTTGATATTAGGCTTTTCTGCTTCTATTTTCTTTCATATACACATATAATGTTTATTATTAATAATAAATCTAATGCCTTATATATATATAGGTAATAAAAAAATATCTTATACTGTAAAGAAAAGTAAAAAGGCTAGAAATATAAGGTTGTCAGTATATAAAGATAATGAAATTAGGGTTACTGTCCCTTATCGTTATAATATAGATAATATTGATCAGTTATTACTTAATAAATCTGATTGGATACTAAAGTCAATTTCAGAAAATAGTAAAAATTTTATAATAGAAGAAGCTGCTGAATTTTCCGTTTTAAAAAATGAGTATTTAAAATATATCACAGGTAGAGTTATATATTTAAATTCTTTTTATAATTTTAATTATCAAAAAATCACTTTGAGAAAATCAAAAACCAGATGGGGCAGTTGTTCTATAAATGGCAATTTAAATTTTAATTATAAAATATATTATTTACCTCAAAAATTTTCTGATTACATAATTATTCATGAGCTTTGTCATCTAAAAGAGTTTAATCATTCTTCGAATTTTTGGGCTCTAGTAAAGGGTAGGATTCCTGAGTATAAAGAGATAAAAAAAGAATTAAAAAGGTATTCTTTATAATTTATATAAATTACTCTATAATTATATAAAATACAGATTTACAAATATTAGTATATATGATATATTGTTCTTGCAATATAACTTGTTTATTTGTATAATCTCTTTGTTTAATTTAGTTAAAAAAAAATATGGCAGCCTTTGATAGAACAAAACCTCATAAAAACGTTGGTACTATTGGTCACGTTGATCATGGTAAGACAACTTTAACAGCAGCAATATTAAAAGTATTGTCAGCAGCTGGTTACGCAGCACAAAATAAGAGTGTAGATAATTTAGACGCAGCTCCTGAAGAAAAAGCTAGAGGAGTAACTATAGCTACAGCTCATACAGAGTATGAAACTGAGAAAAATCACTATGCTCATGTTGATTGTCCAGGACACGCAGATTATGTTAAGAATATGATTACAGGGGCAGCTCAAATGGATGGAGCTATATTAGTTGTTGCAGCTACAGATGGACCTATGCCTCAAACAAGAGAACATATACTTTTAGCAAGACAAGTTGGAGTACCTAAGATAGTTGTATTCCTTAATAAGGTAGATATGGTAGATGATCCTGAATTGGTTGATCTAGTAGAAATGGAAGTAAGAGAATTACTTTCTAAGTATGATTTTGATGGAGACGAAACTCCAATAGTTAGAGGAAGTGCTTTGAAAGCATTAGAATGTGGATGCGGAAAATCTGACTGTGAATGGTGTGGTCCAATTTTAACATTAATGAATAATGTAGATGATTATATTCCTATTCCAGACAGAGAAGTAGATAAACCTTTCTTAATGCCTATCGAAGATGTATTTTCTATAGAAGGTAGAGGGACAGTTGCTACAGGAAGAGTCGAAAGAGGAACTCTTAAAGTAGGAGAAGAAGTTGATATTGTCGGATTAAGAGAAGATATCAGAAAATCAGTTGTTACAGGTGTAGAAATGTTTAATAAGTCATTGGAGACTGCACAAGCAGGAGATAATGTTGGTTTATTACTAAGAGGATTTAAAAGAGAGGATATTCAAAGAGGAGAGGTTGTTGCTAAAGTTGGGAGTGTTACTCCTCATACTGAATTTGAAAGTGAAGTATATATATTGACTAAAGAAGAAGGTGGAAGGCATTCTCAATTTGTTTCTGGATATAGACCTCAATTTTATATTAGAACTACAGATGTTACAGGAGAGATACAATTACCAGAGGGTGTAGAGTGTGCTCTTCCTGGAGATAATATAAAAATGATAGTAAGGTTAATTAATCCAGTAGCATTAGAAGCTGGAGTTAGATTTGCTATTAGAGAAGGTGGTAGAACAGTTGGAGCAGGAGTTATAAGTAAGATTATTAAGTAAAAAGGTTCTTTTATATATTTATGGAAAACAAGAGAATAAGGGTAAAATTGAAAGGTTTTGATGTACAGATTTTGGATAAATCTGCTCAAAAGATTATTGATGCAGCAATTTCTTCTGGTGCAAAAACATCTGGGCCGATACCATTACCTACTTCTATTAAAAAATATACAGTAGTAAGGTCTCCTCATATAGATAAAAGATCTATGGAGACCTTTGAAATGAAGATTCATAAAAGACTTATTGATATACTCTCTCCTACAGGAAAAACAATTGATACTCTTACTCATTTACAACTCCCTGTAGGTGTTGGAATAGAAATTAAATAGATTTTAAATTAGTTTTTTTAAATACAGAGGTTTTATCTGTATTATTATTATGAAAGGAATATTAGGTATTAAAAAAGATATGACTCAAATTTTCAGAGAGGATGGAAATGTAATTCCGGTAACCTTGATAGATACTGAAGGTTGTTTTGTATGTGCTGAAAAAAAATCTAAAACAGATGGATATGATGCAACAGTCTTGGGAATTGGATTAAAAAAGCATCCTACAAAGCCTGAAAAGGGTAAATATAAAAAATTGCATACTCCTCAGTTTGCAAGAGAATTTGGAAGAATTGAAGAGGTAACGGTAGGAGATAAAATTTTATCAAATATTTTTGAGGTAGGAGAAAAGGTGAATATTTCTGGAGTTAGTAAAGGTAAAGGTTTTACTGGTGTTGTTAAAAGATGGGGATTTCATGGTGGACCAAGGACTCATGGACAATCTGATAAAGAAAGGCATGGAGGTTCAATAGGATCAGGGACTACTCCAGGTAATGTTAAAAAGGGGAAAAAAATGCCAGGTAGATCTGGAGGAGATAAGATCATTGTTAAAAATTTGGAAATTGTTGAAATTAAAGATGACATTTTAGTAGTAAAAGGAGCAATTCCTGGAGCTAGAGGTGGTTTAGTTATTATAAAGTCAGAATGAAGATAGATTTATACTCTCAAAAAGGAGTTAAAAGTACAAAAAAAATAGATATTAAAGATGAAATTTTTAAATATGAAGTTAATCAAAATTTGATTAATCAGTATATCTATATACATCTTGTTAATACAAGGCAAGGTACTAGATCTACAAAAGGAAGAGGTGAGGTATCAGGAACTGGGAAAAAACCTTGGAAGAATAATAAAGTTGCTAAGGCAAGGACTGGAAGTTTAAGAACTAATATTTTTAGAGGAGGAGGAGTTTCTCATGGGCCTAAACCTATGCGATTTGAATTATCAATGCCTTTAAAAATGAGAAGAAGAGCTTTGTATTCTGCTTTATCTACAAAAATGAATGCTAAAGAAATTATTTTTATAGATAAACTCAAATTTTCCGAAGGAAAATTAACTAAACAAGGGTTAGAATTTTTATCTGGATTTTCTTTAGAAGGTGTTAAAACATTGATTGTTACAGATAAAAAAGATGATAAACTTCTGAATGTATTCTCTAATATTGACAAAATTAGATTATTGTCTTCTAATTATATTAATGCATATGATATCCTAAATTATAGAAAAATATTATTTTTGAAAGATTCTTTGGAAAATATTCCGGGATATAAAGATTTAAAATGAGAAAGTCCGATGTTTTAATAAAACCTATATTATCTGAAAAAGTACTAAGAGGAGTTGCTTCTGGTTGGTATGGTTTTGTAGTAGAGAGACATTCTGATAAAATAGGTGTAAAATCTGCAGTAGAAAAAGCTTTTGGTGTTGATGTTATTGAAGTAAGATTGCTAGCTAAGAAAGGAAAGCAGGTAAGAGATATAAATATAAAGACAAGGTTAGTCAGACATAAAAGAACTGATCTTAAGAAAGCATATGTGAAATTAAAAGCTGGACAAGTAATTAATTTGTTAGGAGAGGATAAAGAGAAAGATGCAAAGAAGTTAAAAACTAAGAAAGGAAAAGTAGAAGATAAAAAGAAATTAAAAGAGGTTAAGAATGAAAAAGAATAATATAAAAACAATGAAGACATATAATCCAGTAACACCTACGTTAAGGCATACTGTATTGGTTTCTAAAGATGGAGTAAGGAAAAATAATCCAGAAAAATCTTTATTAAAGAAGTTAAAATCTCACTCAGGTAGAAATTCTAGAGGAGTAATCACAGTAAGGCATCAGGGCGGAGGAGTAAAGAGAATGTATAGAATTATTGATTTTAAAAGAGATAAATATGATATACCTTCTAAAGTTGCAAGAATAGAATATGATCCATATAGAACCGCTAGAATAGCTTTATTACACTATACAGACGGAGAAAAAAGGTATATAATTGCTCCTGTTGGGCTTAAAGAAGGAGACTCTGTTATTTCTGGGAATAATGTTCCAATAGAAATTGGAAATTCACTTCCCTTGAGAAATATACCAATAGGTTCTGAGATATATAATATTGAGCTTACTAAAGGTAGAGGTGGAATTTTAGTTAGAAGCGCAGGAAATGCCGCAAAGTTACAATCAATAGAGAATGATATAGCATTGGTTAAACTTCCTTCAGGAGAAGTAAGATATATCAGAGCTGAAAATTTTGCTAGTCTTGGTAGAGTTGGAAATACTGATCATGGAAATCAGAAGCTTGGAAAAGCAGGTAGGTCAAGGTATTTGGGAATAAGACCTTCAGTAAGAGGTATGGCTATGCATCCTAATCAGCATCCTCATGGAGGAGGAGAAGGAAAGGGACAAGTCGGAGGTATATCTAAAGATCTTTGGGGTCACAGAAGAGGAACTAAAACTAGAAGGAATAAAAGGACAGAAAAGTATATATTAATTACCAGAAAAGGTAGAAGATTAAAGAGATAAATTATGTCAAGATCAAGTAAAAAAGGTCCTTACGTAGACCAAAAATTATTAAAAAAGATATTAAGACAGAAAGAGAGTGGAGATAGAAAGCCTATCAAAACTTGGGCTAGAAACTGTACTATTGCGCCTGAAATGGTAGGATTTACTATCGCAGTACATAATGGGAGACATCATATTCCTGTTTTAGTGAATGAATCAATGGTAGGACATAAATTAGGTGAGTTTTCTATAACAAGGACATTTAGAGGTCATAGTAAAAAGGGTAAAATTGCTCAATCACATGGTAGTGTAGGAAGAGTTGAATAATATAGAATATATAAAATATGGAAAATAAAAAAATAGCATTAGCAAAAATTAAAAACATAAAAGGATCTGCAAGAAAGACTAGATTGGTTGTGAATGCTATTAGAAAATTATCTCCAGAGGTTGCTTTGGAAAATTTGCAATTTATGAATTATAGAAATTCTGAAGTTGTTTCTAAAGTTATAAAAACTGCTATTAATAATGCTAATCTTTCAAAGATGCAAACTCCATATAAGTTTGAAGAGATAAGAGTAGATGAAGGTATAACAAGAAAGGGATTAAGGTTTAAGGGTAGGGCTAATGTTGAAATCTTAAGTAAGAGATATTGTAATATTACTGTTAAAATTAGTGAATTAAAAAAAGATGGGAAGGAAAGTTAATCCTGTAGGATTCAGGATAGGAATAAATAAAAATTATAAATCTTTATGGTTTGCTGAGGGAGATATATACAAAAAACAGCTCCAGGAAGATTTAAATGTTAGAAAATTTCTTAAAAAATCTTTGAAATCTGCGGGAATAGGAGAAATTACTATAAAAAGGTCTTTAAATAATGTAATTATAGATATTTCTGTCGCAAGGCCAGGGGTAGTTATAGGAAAAGGTGGTCAAGGTTTGGAAGATTTAAAAAAGACACTAGATGTAATGTTTGGAAGTGGTGTACATTTAGATGTTCACGATATCAAAAAGCCAGAGTTATGTGCTATGATTGTCTCTCAAAATATTGTTGATGGAGTATTGAAAAGGATGTCAGCAAAATTTTTGATGGAAAGAGAATTGATTAAAATTAGGGAGGGAGGAGCATTAGGTGCTAAAATACAGGTGTCAGGAAGAGTTAATGGATCTGAAATTCATAGAACTGATAAAGTAAAATTTGGATCAGTTCCACTTCAGACACTTAGAGCAGATATAGATTATTCTGATAATTATGCTAAAACAAAAAGTTTTGGTGTTTTAGGTGTAAAGGTTTGGATCTATAAAGGAGAAAAAAATTATATGGATGAGGATACTGGATCATGATAATGCAACCAAAAAGACAAAAATATAGAAGAACTTTTAGAGGTGATCTTACTAAGGTTGCTAGTAATGGTTATACTTTGAGCTTTGGAGAATATGGACTAAAAGCTATGACTTCTGGGTTGATGACTGCAAGGCAAATTGAGTCTGCAAGGAAAACCATTACACATTATACTAAGAGAGGTGGTAAAATATGGATAAGAGTTTTTCCATATATGCCTCTTACAAAAAAATCAGAAGGTTCCAAAATGGGTTCTGGTAAAGGAAATGTTGTAGGTTTTGGGACTCCTATAAAAGCTGGTAGTATTTTATTTGAAATCGTAGGAGTTAATGAAGATATTGCAAAAGAAGCATTTAGATTAGCTTCTCATAAAATACCTTTTAAAGTAAAATTTGTTAGAGTTTCGGATCAATTTTAAAAATTATGGATACAGTAAATATAAGAAAATTAAATAGAATAGAGATTCATAAGGAAATTAATAAACTTCAGGATGAATTATTGAAGAAAAAAATGTCTTTGAGGTTACAGTTAACTCAAAAATCTTCAAGTGAAGGTATAAATGTATCTGAAATAGGTAAAATAAAAAAACAAATAGCAAGATTTCAAACTATTTTAAATGAAAAAGTTTACTTAGAAAATAAAGAATAATGGCAGATAAAAAAATAATAAAAAAAACAATAACAGAGAAAAAAGTACCAGTAGCTAAAAAAACTGTTACTAAAGAAGTATCATCTAAGATAGTGAAGCCAGTAGCTAAAAAAACTGTTTTAAAAACAAAGAGTGTGAAGAAGGATGTCCTTGTTAAAAAAGTGAAGACACCTAAAAAAGAGATCTTAGATATAGATAAGAAAATTTCTCATAAAAGAAGATTAAAGGCTATTGTATTAAAAGATAATAGTGTGGCTCATAAATTCTTGAATGTAGAAGTTACTAGATATGTTGCACATCCTTTATATAAGAAAATGATAAAGAGAAAAAAGAAATATTTGGTATCATGTCCTCAAGATGTGGATTTTGTATTAGGAGAGAGAGTTTTGATAGAAGAGACAAGCCCTATATCAAAAAGAATTAAATTTAAATATATATCTAAGGTATAAATTATGTTACAAAAAGAATCTGTAATAAAATGTATTGATAATACTGGGGCAAAAGAGCTTAGGATAATTGGAACTTTAGGTGCTTCATTCAGAAGGTATTCTCGTATAGGAGATCGAGTAAAATGTTCTGTAGTAAAAGCTACTCCTTCTGGACAAATATCTATGCATGAAAAGGTAACTGCAGTTATTGTTAGAACTCGAAAAGAAACTAGAAGAAAAGATGGGTCATATATTAGGTTTGATGATAATGCGGCTGTTATAATAGATGATAAAAATGGAGAACCTAAGGGGACTGCTGTTTTTGGGCCTGTTGCACGTGAATTAAGAGAGAGAGGCTATAATAAATTAGTTAGTTTAGCAAATGAAGTACTATGAAAATAAAACTAAATGATTCTGTAAAAATATTAAGTGGAAATAATAAAGGAAAAGTAGCAAAAGTTACTAAGGTGCTTTCTTCAAAAGGGAAAGCATATGTAGATGGTATTAATATCTATAAAAAGAATGTAAGAGGTCAAGGTATAGTAGATATTCAAAAGCCTATAAATGCTTCTATTTTAGGAGTTGTATGTCCTAAATGTGGGAAAACAACTAGAGTTGGTTATTCTATTAATGAAAAAGGATTTAAAGACAGAATTTGTATGAAGTGTAAGGATGTAATATGAGAGGATTTATAGCAGGAAGGAATCCTGTTTTGTCTATTTTAAAAAAAAATAATATAAAAGTTGTAACTGTTAAAATAGATAAAAATGCTAAAGAAGATAGTAAAATAAATGAAATCTTAGCTCTTTGTGAAAATAAAAATGTAAATATTATTTATGTAGATAGGAATACTTTAAGAGATTATTCTCAAAATCAAGGTATTGTTGCAGAATTTACAAAAGAAGATAATTTTGATTTGGAAGAAATTTTATTGAATAATCCTTTTATTATTATTTTAAGAGAGATTATGTATAAACAGAATTTTGGTGCTATAATAAGAACTTGTGATATAGCAGGTGTTAATCTTTTGGTGTTACCTAAAAAGAATAAGAATTTACATTTAGATAGTGAAGTTGCAAGAATCTCTGAGGGAGCTTCATTAAATATGAATTTTCTATATACGAATCTTTTTGAATTTATAGATAAATTAAAATTATTTAATGTTTCTATATTTGGAATTGAAAATATAGGAGATGATATTTACTTTAACACTAACCTTAAAGGTTCTGTAGCATTTTTATTTGGATCTGAAGCTAGTTCAATATCAGAACCACTCACTAAAAGATGTGATAAAATACTAAAGATTCCTCAAAGTGAAAAAAGCACTTTGAATTCTTTAAATATAGCATCGTCTGTTAGTATAGTGGTTTATGAAAAAGTAAGACAAAATAGTATATGAGTAATTTAAAAGAACAATATTACAATAAAATAAGAAAAGATATAAAAAAAGAGTTAAAACTTGATAATATATATGCTGTGCCTAATTTATCTAAGATTGTTATTAATTCAGGGGTATCAAGTGCTGTTTCTAATCCTGATTCATTAAATGATGTAAAGGATATTATGATAGCTATTTCAGGGCAATTACCTTTAGTTACAAAAGCAAGAGAATCTATCTCTAATTTTCATCTTAGAGAAGGTATGAATATAGGCTTAATGGTAACATTGAGGAATGATAGAATGTGGGATTTTTATGAAAAACTGGTAGAGATAGTTATTCCTAGATTTAGAGATTTTAGAGGTTTGAAAAAAAGTTCTTTTGATAAAAATGGTAATTACAATTTAGGTATTCCAGATCATTCTGTGTTTCCTGAGGTTGTACAAATACACCTAGATAAGGTAAAATCACTACAGGTAACTATAGTGACTACTGCAAAAAATAAAGAAGATGCAATAGTTTTATTTAATCACTTAGGGTTTCCTTTAGAAAAGTAATATTATGGCAAGAAAAGCTTTATTAGATAAACAACAAGAAAGAGTTAAAAAAATCAAGTATGATGTTAGAAAATATACAAGATGTTTACAGTGTGGTAGGTCTAAATCTGTATTTAGAGATTTTGGATTATGTAGGATATGTCTTAGGCATTTTATTTTAGAAGGAAAAATTCCAGGAGTTAGGAAATCTTCCTGGTAATATTATAATTATGAGTGATCCAATAGCTGATTTATTAACAAGAATAAGAAATGCAATTATGAGAGGTCATACTGTTGTATCTATACCTAAGAGTATAATAAAGGAGGATATTGTCAAAGTATTGCTTGAAAAGAAATTTATTAAATCATATGAAGTAGTAGATAATGATATAGTAGTAACGTTAAAATATAAGAAAGGAGAGAATAGGATATCTGGGATAGCAAGAGTTTCAAAACCTAGTTTAAGAAGATATTCTTCATATAGGAATATCCCTAAAGTTTTGAATGGGTTAGGTTTTTATATAATTTCCACTCCTGAGGGTGTGATTTCTGATAAAGAAGCAATCACAAAAAAGGTTGGAGGAGAATTAATTTGTAAAGTTTGGTAAAATATTATGTCAAGAATAGGAAAAATTCCAATACAAATAAAAGAAGGTATAACGGTAGATATATCAGAAGAAAGGATTACTGTAAAAGGTCCTAAGGGTGAATTATCTATTCCAAATTCTTTTAGAGTAAAAGTTGAATTAAAAAATGGAGAAGTAACTGTTCAAAGAAGAAGTGACCAGAAAGAAGATAAAGCTTTTCATGGGTTATATAGATCTTTAATTAATAATATGGTAATTGGAGTTGCAGAAGGTTTTTCTAAAGAACTTGAAATAAGAGGTATTGGATATAGAGTTGTTCTAGATAATGATAATCTTGTTATTAATGTAGGTTATTCACATTCTGTAATTGTTAAAAAAGTTGAAGGTATAGAATTTAATATTACAGATAATAATTTTATTAAAATTTCTGGTATTGATAAACAATTAGTTGGACAAGTAGCTGCTAATATTAGAAGTATAAGAAAGCCTGAGCCATATAAAGGTAAGGGAATTAGATATAAAGATGAAATTGTTGTTAAAAAAGCTGGAAAGTCAGCAAAGGCTGCTAAATAATTATGAAAATAATAAATAATAAAACAAAAAGACATTTAGTCATAAGAAAAAAAATAAAAGGAGTAAGTAATAGACCTAGATTATCTGTATTTAGATCTAATAAAGAGATGTATGTACAGTTAATAGATGATGAATTAGCAGTTACTATTTTAGGAATGAGTTCTAAGGTTATTAGTAAAGGAAAAAATAAGACAGATAAGTCATATAATCTAGGTTTAGAGTTTGGTAAATTAGCTAAAAAGAAAGGATATGATAAAATAGTTTTTGATAGAGGTGGAAATAAATATCATGGAAGAGTTAAAGCTTTTGCAGATGGTGCAAGAGAGAGTGGTTTAATATTTTAATAAATTGATAACATGAATGATAATAATATTGATAAATCTATAAATAATGAAATAGAAGATAATTCAAATAATATTGAATTGGATAACTATATACTTGAGACTACTAGGGTTACTAAAGTAACAAAAGGAGCTAAAAGATTTAGATTTTCAGCTATGGTTGTTGTTGGAAACAGAAATGGTACTCTAGGAATAGGTAAAGGTGTGGGAGCAGATCCTAAGTCAGCTATTGAGAAGGCTATAAGGAGGGCAAAAGCTTCTTTAGTTAAAATTAATATAACTGATAACACAATTACTCATGAATTAGTACAAGATTTTAAAGCTTCTCGCATAATATTTAAACCAGCTGTTCCTGGAACTGGTATTATTGCTGGGAAAAATATAAAACCTATTCTAGAATTGGCAGGAGTGAAGGATGTTTTATCAAAAAGAGTGGGTTCGTCAAATAAAAAATCAAACATATATTGTTGTTTTTTAGCTTTAAAAAATTTAAAACCAAGAAAATAATATGATTATAAAAGGAAAAGTAAAAGATAAAAAGAAAAAAATAATAGGAAGAGGATTTGGATCTGGGAAAGGTGGTCATACTTCTACTAGGGGTATGAAAGGACAAAATAGTAGAGCAGGTTCACATATTTCTAAATATTTTGAAGGAGGTCAAAATCCCTTAATACAAAGAGTCCCATATCTTAAAGGATTTAAAAGATATAGTGTGAAAATCGAAATTTTGAATTTGGGATTTATAGATAAATATTTTAATGATGGAGATAGTATTAGTCTGAAAAGTTTACAAGACAGAGGTTTTGTAAGAAAAAACAAAGTAAAAATACTTTCTTTCGGAGATATTTCTAAAAATCTTAAATTTATAGCCTCAGATTTTGCTTTTTCAAAAAAGGCATTAGAAAAAATAGAAAAGTCAAAATCTGAATTAATATAATATGCAAAAAATTGTAAATTCTATTAGACAAATAATATCAGCTCCTGATTTAAGGAAGAAGATTGTATTCACATTTTTTTTGGTTGTTATATTTAGAATTTTTGCATCTATTCCTACTCCAGGAGTTAATGTAACTGTATTAGCATCAATATTTAAAGGAAATCAAGCTTTAAGTGTTTTAAATATTTTTTCAGGAGGAACACTTTCAACTGCTTCAATAGTTGGTATAGGATTAGGTCCTTTTATTACAGCTACTGTTATATTCCAATTTTTAGCATACATTGTTCCCAAAATTAAAGATTTACAAGAACAAGGAGAAAGAGGTCAAAAGATTATTAATCAATATACAAGGATTATAACTGTTCCTATTGCAGTTCTTCAATCTTACGGTATCTATTTGTTTTTACTTAGCGCATCTAGTACTCCAATTATCTCTCATTTAAATACATTAGGAGTGATAACATTTATATTGACAATGACAGCAGGATCTATTTTCCTTATGTGGTTAGGAGAATTAATTACTGAGTATGGAATAGGAGATGGTATTTCATTACTAATAGCTTTAGGTATATTGGCAACTTTACCAGAAGGTATAATATCTACAGCATTAACTCAGGGAATTAATGGTATAGTTGGAATAGTCATTATTTTACTATTTTTAGCTATGATTGTAGCTATAATTATAATTAATGAATCTTCAAGGAATATTCCTGTAAATTACACTAGAATGGCAAGGGGTGTAGAACTAGTTGGAGGAGAAAAGTCATATATTCCTATCAAAATTAATACAGCAGGGGTAATGCCTATAATTTTTGCATTATCTTTAATTTTAGTTCCAACTGAGTTATCTCAAATCCTTGAAAAAAATAAAATTCCTATTGTACATACAGTAGCTACTAATGTATTTACATTTTTGTCCAATCAAACTTACTATGGAATTATATATGCTTTACTTATAATATTCATGACATATTTCTATACATTTATAGTATTTAAACCTGAAGATGTAGCGCGAGATATTCAAAAACAAGGGGGTTTTGTTCCTGGATTTAGACCTGGAAAGCAGACAGAGAATTATATATATGATATATTACTAAGACTTACATTTGTAGGTGCTATATTCTTAGCTGTTATAGCTATAATTCCTCTTATAGTTCAAGGTTATACAAATATATCAACTGTGAGTATAGGAGGTACCAGTATTCTTATTATAGTAACTGTGCTTTTAACATTAATAAAAAATGTAAAATCACAAATGGTTACTAGATCTTATTCAGTTTATGTCTAAATAATTATTTTAAATTCAAGTTTAGCTTAACATAACTTGAGTTTCTTGGTGAATGAAATTGCTCAAATCCTATACGATAATAGTATATATTGTTCTAGAGTGTCTCTTCAGAATATGTAAAGCTACATTGAGTCAATGAAGCTATTTGAGATAGTTTCATTGACTTAGTGAAACTATCTCAATATTAATAAAAAATGTAAAATCACAAATGGTTCCTAGATCTTATTCAGTTTATGTCTAAATTATCATTTTTAATTCGATATTAGCTAGTATAACTTGGGTTTCTCTATTTCTTTTTATATCTATTGAAGTTTTTGTGGTATCTGCATATTTTTTAGCTATATATAGACCTAATCCTATGGATGAATTTTTCCCATAAGAATAATTTAATTCAAAGATCCTATTATTAATTATATTTTCAGAATAATTTTCTACTTTTATTATAATTCTGTCAGATATCTTTTCTTCAGTAATTGTTATTGTAGAATCATTATATGAGAAATTTATTGCATTCTCTATTATTTCAGAAAGAACTTCTTTGACCTTATTTTTATCAGAATTAAGATTGTAATCTATATTTGTAAATTTTTTAAAGAAAATTTTAATATTTTTATTGAGTAATAAAGGAGAATATTCTTCCAATATTTCCGATAATATCTTATCAATACTAAATACTTCTATATCTATCTCAATATTTTGATTTTTTATATATATATTTTCTTTTATCTTTTTTTGAATATTTCGAATTATAATTATATTTTTTTTATATTCTGGTTTAGATATTAAATTAGTAAGATAATAATCAAGATCAAATAGTATTTGATTGATAAAATTTAAGTTTGATAAGCTTTGGTTTTGATATGAACTATTTTGGATATTTATATTATAAATATTATCTTCAATCTCACTTGATGAAATTTTTAATTTAGTTATAAATATAAAGAATAATATATAAAATAAAGTTACTTCTATAAAGATATTTGTGAGTGTATAATTCTTTAGTAATACAATTGATAGTATTAAATAAAAGATTGTATATAAATAAATAATTTGAGTATTATTTTCAAAGAATAAATTTTTAGCAAAAAGTATTAATATAATCATAAAAAAAGGATTATATATTGAGTGTGATATATACAAGATATACACATAGAATATAGAAAAATAAAATATAGAAAAAATTTCTATTAAATTATTTTTATAAATATTTTTTTTATTGAATATCAAATGATAAATAATTAATAGTATTATTAAACTTAATAAGGACAAAGAT
>JAJZWL010000014.1 GCA_021846685.1 bacterium
TAAATATTGATATACCTATAAGAAAACAGACTATTGCTACAAATAATAACAGAAATAAAGCATATATCATAAACTAACTCTATTATATTTTACACTTTTTTTCCAGTAATAACATTTGCCTGCTTAACAAAACTTTCTTTAATATCAATATCTACAAACCCATTACTTTCCATAATATTCACTATCTCTTCTACACTAGGAAAATAAAAAACCCCTATTTCGCCTAATTTAGCGATTTCATTTGCATGATCAAGTATTTTTTTAGCAGATCTTAACCCTTTTAGTGTAGATTGACCAGGGACTCTTGCAAAATCTAAATGTTTTATAGCATCGAGAAAAACTCTATTAAATTTAACCTCATCTTTTGGTGAAGACCAAACAAACGTTCCTCCGTCAGAAAGAATACCATATATTGACCTTACTAATTCAGGCAAAACATCCTTTCCTCTTTTTCCATTAAAATGAGTTACGTAAGGCAAAACAAGATTAGAAACTATAAGGCCATCTTTTTCTTCTCGTCTCCTCTTATGTTCCCACATATCCGTATTTCCTAAATCTTCATGTTCTATAGACACTCTAGGATCATTTGAATATCGACCTTCCAAATGTGTTATCATCTCACGACTGTTATCTAGAGCAGTAATATGAGCTCTGGGATTTTTCTTTAATAATGCATCAGTAACATTTCCTGTACCTGCACCTAAATCTAACACTTCTGCATACTTTTCAATATTGGAACTATCCACTACGGATTCCACTAATTCTTTAAAAGCAGTTGAATGAATTAAAAAGGGGTATACCTCTGCATACTCTTTCCATAAAGTAGCAACACGAGCTTCATTATTATCTAAATTTTTGCCTAATTCTATTGTCATTATCTATTCTTTAAATATTAATTTAGTACTTATTATATCACTATGAGTTGATAATAGCTATGGTGAATCAAAATATATTATTATAGAGATAAAAATACTATTTTAAATTAAATTTTTTCGAATTTATTTAGATAAAACTATTAGAAAAAATATAGATACTCGAGATATCTTTAATATAGAGAATATAGAAAAGATAATAGAAAGAGAAAATATATAATATTTAAAAAAGGACAATATTATCCACACCTAGAGCACAAAAGACATCTGGAACAATAATAAATACAGAGTTAAGAATCTTTTGTAGATTTCATTCTGAATTTATATTCCAAATCCAGAATGTATATCACACACACAATAGATTTACAGTTTTAGAAAAAATCTGTATAATAGTAAAAGTTATGAAAAAAAGTATACACCCAGAATACAAAAAAGTTGAAGTAGTTTGCCTTTGTGGTAATAAAATGGAGTTACAGTCTACTACAGACAATATACGAGTAGAATTGTGTTATAAATGTCATCCATTCTATACAGGCGAACAAAAAATTGTTGACTCTGCAAATAGAGTAAAGAGATTTACAGAACAATCTAGTATTGCAGAAAAAAAGAAAGATTATGTAGAAAAACAGAAGATTAAAAAAGAAGAGAAGAAAGGAATCAGTAATCAAGGAGAAAAGAAAGAAAAACCAATATTAACTCTAAGAGATATGATGGATGCATTAAAATAAATTATGGATTCAATTAAATATCAGGAGTATAAAGATGCACTCCAAGATTTTAATAATAAGATTAAAGAAAACCCACTATTCATTGAAGATATAGCAGATGACTATAATGAAGCAATAACTTATATCAATGACTTTGAAGAAATTTCAAGGTTAAAAAATCAATATACTAATAATAATTCTATCCATGATAATGATCTAAATACAATAATCAAAGAGGAGAATTCTAACATATTAGATCAAATACAGATTATTGAGAATAAATATATAAAATATGATAAGGATGATTTTAAAAATGTAATCTTAGAAATTAGAGCAGGAACAGGAGGAGAAGAAGCTTCTCTTTTTTGTGAAGAAATGTATGAAATGTATAAGAAATATATACTATCAAAGGGCTGGGAAATAGAAATATTAGATATTTCTGAAAGTAGTAGTGGAGGATTTAAGCAAATTATACTCGAAGTAAAAGGAGATATGGCTTATTCTAACTTAAAATTTGAAAGTGGTGTACACCGAGTACAAAGAGTTCCTAAAACAGAGAGTGCAGGAAGAATTCATACATCTACTATTTCTGTAGTAGTATTACCAGAAGTTAAAGAAAAAGATTTTAAAATTAAAGATAGCGATCTTAGAATCGATTATTTTAGGGCTTCAGGAGCAGGAGGACAACATGTAAATAAAACAGACTCAGCTGTAAGGGTTACATACATGCCCACAGGAATGATTGTTACATCACAAAATACCAGATTTCAACAAAAAAATAAGGAGTCTGCATTACAAATTTTAAGATCAAGATTATATAATATACAAAAAGAAGATTCACAAAAAGAGGCATCTGAAAAAAGACAAAAACAAATATCAGGAGGAAATAGATCAGAAAAAATAAGGACTTATAATTTTTTACAAGACAGAATAACTGATCACAGAATAGGTAAATCAAAAAATTTTCATATTAATGATATATTTTCAAAAAATCAATTACAAGAATTAATAGATTTAATAAAAAATGAAAGTAATTGATATATTAAGAAAAAATAACCCAGATTTAAATGAAATTTTAAAAAATACTTTAAAAAAAGATATTTTTCAAAATTCAGATCAAGTATTAACCAAGAAAGAATATAATAAATATATATATTTAAAAAATAAATATATAAAGAAAATGCCTATTGAGTATATAGTTAAAAAAGCATATTTTGATAAATATGAATTTTTTGTTAATAAAAATGTATTAATTCCTAGAATAGAAACATCAGATATTCTTCAATATTTAAATAAATATAAGAATATATTAGATATAGGTACAGGATCAGGTATAGTAGGAATAAGTTTAAAAAAGAATAATCCACAATTAAAAATAACTCTTTCAGATATATCAAAAAAAGCTATTTATGTGGCAAAAAAAAATAAAGGATTATTAGATATAAAGATTATACAATCTGACCTAATTAGTAATATTAAAAATATAGATCAATTTGATTGTATTTTTGCAAATCTTCCATATATTAGTAATATGAAAAATCTTCCATATTCAGTTAAAAATTATGAACCTGCTATAGCATTAGATGGTGGGGAAAATGGAATATATTTAATTTTAAAATTAATACAAGAAATTACTGACACTTCATGGAAAGGAGATCTTTATTTAGAATTAGACCCAAATCAAATAAAATATATTAAAAATCAAAAAGAAATAATCAAAGATAGATTTAATAAAGATAGATTTATTAAAATAAGATTTAATTAGTTTTTTCTGCTACTAGCAATTGATTATCTACTCCTAGTGCAAACTCTTTATTAGAAAATTTAACCTTTATATTAGGAATAATTGGATGTTGAGGAGTAATCCATCTCCCTGAAGGTAATAACCAATGCTTGGTTGTCATAACTAATAAAGCTCCATCTGAAAAAGTAAATGTATTTTGAGCAGTTCCTTTACCATAAGTATTTTCTCCTACAATTGTAGCTCTATGATAATATTGCATTGCTCCTGAAAAAATTTCTGCAGCACTAGCAGTTCCACCATTCACTAATATTACCAATGGTACGTTTTGTAAATTTCCTTGATAAGTAGTTCTAAATGAATTATAAGTGCCACCTCTATTTTCCTGCTTAGCTACAAGAGTATTTAAAGGTAAAAATTCTCCAGCTGCATATATAGCTGCCTCAAAATAACCTCCTGGATTTCCTCTTAAATCAAGTATAACTTTTTTAGGGTGCATAGCTACAACTTTAGACATTACTGAAGAATAAGAGTTTTCCCATTGAGATAAAGAAGAATCAGAAAATCTTAATATTGTTACATCTATAATTCCATTTCCTAAATTTTTAATTTGCTCACTAGAAACATGAATTTGCTCCCTTTTAATATTAAAATCCTTTATACTTCCAGAAGTAGTTTTTACTTTAATATTAACATTAGTCCCAGAATTTCCTCTAATTTCATTTACCACATTATTAATATTCTGAGAAGTATTTCCATTTACAGAAACAATACTGTCCCCTTGAATAATGCCAGCTAACGATGCTGGAGTATTTGATAATACCTGTTCAATAATAACATTACCTTTAGAATTATATCCTAAAGATACACCAATACCTGCAAAATTATTTCCAGCTATTGCCTTATAATAATTACTTGCTTGAGAAGGACTAAAAAATATAGTATGAGGATCACCTAAAGAATTTACCATTCCATTAATTGCTCCATAATATAGATTTTTATTATTTACATTTTTGTAAAAATAATTAGTATGAACAAGATTCCATACATGATTAAATAGGTTTGTATCAATAGAACTACTTGAGGAAAAAGAATTAGAAATATTGCTACTACTTACAGAATTCTGAGAATATGGGAAATTTGATCCTACCCAATATCCTAAACTCAAAGAAACTAATACCAATAATATTACAGTAAGATATTTATTAAAAAAAATATTATTCATATATGAATTATAATTGATGATCTAAATTATACCAACAATATCTTCTATTTGCACATTAACTTTTGATCCAAAATCCAAAGCAACAAAAACGCTTTGATCTTCTATATTAAAGGATTCAATTGTCCCTGTATAACCCCAATAAGGAAAGGAGAATATTTGTACTTTATCTCCTTTATTAATCCCTTTAATTTCAAAAGGAATACTATCTTCAGAAGGTGTATCAATAGGGATGATAAAAGCTTGATTATTTTGATCTATAAAGGCAGGAAATCTATTATATTTAGAGAGAATAGAATAGAAAAAAGAATTTTCAATAGAACCAAAACCATCTATAACGCCCACTGTTAATGGAATAGAATTAATAAAATCTTCTATACTCTCATTGTTTCTAATCTCTATACCATTCCCAATTATACCGACAACACCAACTGCTAGAGATTTTTTAATTATCTCCATAGTAATAAGATTTCCTACATAAATAATAGTTCCTATTGCTGAAGTATTTATATCTTCTAAATATAAGAATCCTTGTTCATTACAAAGATATTTAAATTTTGCTTCTATATTAGATCCAAATATATATTTTAAATCAATTTTCAAAACTGATGTATTGATAATGACTTTATCCTTTTCTTCTGAAATTGAACTAACTATGCCATTGATATTTGATACATTCATAATATCTTCAGGATATGATTTGACTAAAATAAAGCCAGAAGATAAATGAGATAAATCTATAATCCCATCTACTGGTGAAAAAATATTCTTTTTCCCTTTATTCATAATAGAATCTCCTTTATGAATAACTTCTCCATGTAAAACAGAAACATATTTATGAAAATTTGAAGCAAAATCAGAAACTTTAATCCTATATGACATTCTACTTATACTACCTCTAGAAATAATAGTATCTTTATTTATATTTTCGCCTACAGAAACCATTAGATTAGTATCAGGATCTATTACCCTTATATATTTATAATCCTTTAGATATGTAGCTTTTTGTATATAAACTATTTCCATATAATTAAAAATTTAAATCTTGTAAATTCTCCATCCACCTTGATATATCATACGCTGAAAGATCTTCACTCTCTCTTGTATCTAGTACAATATTACTCTGAGATATCATCTCTATACTACCCCTCTTTTCTCCAATAAAAGAGCCATTTGGGAGATCTACTGTGATATGAGCTTTCCCATTAATAGGGATATTAATAAAATTATTTCTATCTACTAAAATTTCTTTTTCACTTTCATCATCAACTATCTTAACTGGAATTTTCAATCCAGGAGAAGTATTATGATCAAATCCAATGTTAAAAACATCAGATAAATGATTTATATAAGAAAAAATATAATCATCATTTATGGATGATAACAAAGACAATATATTAAAATTATCAGAATATACACTTATAACGCCCTTTAATACAAGTCCATACAATAAAGAAAATATAGCATATTGAGTATCTGATAAAAATTGATACATATCTCCTGTCAATATAAATATAGGGATTTCTCCAGTTTCATCAAATTTAAACGAAGAAAGTAAATTCTTACTAAGAGTTGATATTATTGGTAAAGATAATTCATGTTTAAATGATTGAGAAGGTCTAGATATATTATTATATAAATTATATTTTTTAATTTTCCCATTAAAGATCGAAAATTGAGAAAAATCCTTTATTTTGAAAATTTGATCATACAAATAATCATATGATGTGATTTTAGAAGAAAATGCATGTGACCCAGAAATAAATATACTGTCTCTAGATATATTAATAATAAAACAAGGAATATTTCCAAATTTATTTGAAAAATATTTGGAGATAGCATTCATATATTTTTGATTTATCAAGAAAAGTTTATCAGTAACTTTCAAGAAATCCTTTTTGAAAAAATCTAAAGAAGTATATATTTCAATATTACAATTATCTTTATCAATAGTAGAATCATTTTGAATAGTTCTTATAAACTTTTGAATAAACAAAGTTCTTTCAAAAATAGGAGAAAAGAATTCTTGAGGAATTGTAATCTTTTTAAAAGAGATTACATTATTATCATAATAAACAAAACCTTTAATAAAAAAATTATCAATTGAAACTAAAACCTTGTAGTTACCACTGTTTTCTTCTGAATCTTTCATTTTTAGGGCAGTAAATATATTTAATCATTTAAAGAAAAAGGTAATAAAGCAAGAATTCTTGCTCTTTTTATTGATATAGTGACCATTCTTTGATGTTTACTACAGTTCCCTGTTCTAAATCTGGATATAATCTTACCTTTTCTAGAAATAAATTTTTTCAGTCTATATACATCTAAATAAGAAACTGCCTCTACACCATTATCACATAGAGTACAATTAGTGTTTCTAATAACCTTTACTTTTCTTTTATTTTTTTTATTTTGTGATTGATGAGCCATAGTTGTTATTTAAAAAGGTAAATCATCTAATGAATCTAATTCTTCTACTTCTACCTCTTCTTCTTTTTTAGACACTTTAGGAGATTTAGTAGATTTAGAATCAACTTCACTTGTATCTAATAAATCATGATCATCACTAGTACCTTTAGCTAAAGGTGTTAATACCATCATATTATCTGCTCTAATTTCTGTCTTATTATAATTCACACCTTCTTTTTCCCATTTTCTATTTCTGATTTCACCTTCAATATATACCTTCATTCCTGTTTTTAAAATTTGAGAGCAAATTTCAGCAAGTTTATTCCAAGCTACAATATTATGAAATTCAACAATTTCCTGAGCATTACCTTCTGAATCCTTCCAAGAACTATTTGTTGCTATAGAAAAACTACATACAGGATTTCCATTTGGAGTATATCTTAATTCAGGATCTCTAGTAAGATTTCCGATTAAAAGAGCTTTGTTTAATGATCTTGATGCCATAGTATTAAATAAACTAAATTAAATATTCTTTTGTACCTTTACATTACTAAAGTTTTCTACAGAAAATACACCAAACCTTATAAGTTCAGACATTAGTCTTAAAGATTTTGAGATTTTTTCTATATTTTCAGTAGAAAACCCTTTTACAGACTGAAGATTATAAATAATATAATATCCTTCATTATGTTTTTTAATAGGATATGAAAGATATCTCTTCCCCCAATTATCCTGAGTAACTAAAGATAATCCACCTTCTTTAATTACTTCATCTATTTTATTTAAAATGCTCATTCTTACATTCTCAGGAAGAGAAGGTTTAAGAACTAACATTAACTCGTACTTATGAATATTCATATTATCTATTATTATATGGTTAAAATATATCATAATAATGAATAATTATCAATCTCTATAATAATTTTTCTAAATCTTTTTTGAAATGATCGGGAATATCTTCATTACTCAGGTCTTTTTTCTTTAAAATAAGATCAGTAGCTTTTTTAAAAGACTGCTTATTACTAAGATGTAAATTTTCTGCGTAATAGATAACTAGATTATCACGTACTTGTGCAATTTGCGCAATATATTTAATTTGATAAAATGTTTTTAAAAAGAATGTAGCTACTAAAAGCAAAATAAACAAAAAAAATAAAGAGGAAAATAAATCTAAAGATATAATGTTTTCGTATGTTAAATATGTCAAATATACTCCAATAGAAAAAAGTATTATTAATTCAAATAATTTTATTTGTACAAAGTTATTTTTTCTCTTCATAATACCTTTTCCAAATCAGTTTATAGATAGGAATATAATAAGGTATTTGGTTTATAAAAGGTAAAATAGGAACAAGAGCCAATAGAACTATTAAGATCCCAAATGAAGAAAAAGCTATGAGATCTGCATTTGGAGAATTTCCTATGGCAGGAATTTGATAAAAACTAGTATAGATTCCTAACCACCAAGGTCCTGGATAATAACCAGTTTCCTTTAAAATACCCCATTGATCTCCTGACATTTGGTATTTATTTGCTAAATTTTGAATAGGAGCTCCTTGTAAAAATAATAATTTATTTTGATAGTTATATGTGTAAGTACTATTATTCCCAGGTAAATTAATATCCAAAAGCTGTGCAAAAATACCAGATTTTGCCATATTTAAAGTAGAATTCACAAGAGTATATATAGGATAATATTTATTGGATAAATACTGAGTAGAATAAATGTTTTTCCCGGATAATAAATAATTATAATATGATTGTTCTATTTTATTTAATTTCCCTTTTTTGTATTTACTTAAATACAAAAAATTATTTAAAGGTGCTTGTAACGATTTATCTACAGAAGCTTCCATTTTTAATGGTGTTATAAAAAATGTATTTATAGGAGTTATAGGTACGGTTACACCTTCAATATCTTCTGGAGAATAAAACCCTATTTCTTGAGATTCACCATTTTTATTATATGGATAACCATATGTCTCTATCTGACTTTGTCCTAAAACATTTCTCATCTCTACTTTTTTAAAACCAGCAGGATTAGACTTGGCATAAGATTGTATAGAGAAAGGTAATTTTTTAGGAGATTGAAAAATAAGAGCTAATAAAATTATTAAGATAATCACACCTACAAAAGCGAATAAAAACTCCTTAATAAGATCAGATTCTTTCATTTTATACTTACTTTCACTTTCCATTTTTTTTATTTTCAATATCAATAGGAGGAACAACTCCTTTTCTTCTAACTATATAAAGGTGTAATCCCAAAAGGGCTATAATCACCAATGGCAAGATAACAACATGAAGCCCATAAAGACTAGAATTATTAAGAATATTAATAAAACCAGTAACACCTATTGAATTCATTGCATCTTTAGCCTGAACTTGATTCCACTGAGCAAAAAAACCTCCACCTAAAAGATATCCCACAAATGCCTCAAACATGGATATACTAAAAAGCATTACACCTAAAATCCAGGTTAAAAATCTTCCCTCTCTCCATCCTGCCATAAAAAATACAGAAATCATGTGTACGATCATAAAAAAGAAAAATACTTGAGCTCCCCAAAAATGAACAGACCTAAAGAATAAACCTAAAGAAGAATATTGATACCATAAAGGCCCTTCTAAAACCATAACTATGCCAGATATTATAAGTACAAAAAGACTTGCCATAGTTAAAACTCCAAACATGTATACAAAAGATGATACATACACTGGTAATTTTTCAGGAAGCATTACATCTAAATCTAAATCTTTCCTAACAAATTGTTTAATTTTCTTACTTAAATTCATCTTTTTTCTTTTTCTTACTACCAAATGAGGGGTATGGTAAAAATACAGCTATTGCAAAAACTAACAAAATGAGTAAATATATAATAATATCAGTATACAAAGACATGATATTATTATATTATTTTTAAAAAAAAATGTACAGAATCAATATAGAATTATTTTATTTAATCAATAATCTTGCAGTTAATAAATATATTAATTTATTTTTTTCCTTTTGTGCTCAATATTTAATTTTCATTTTTCTCATTTTAGTTATTTTGATATGGTTTTATAAAAAACCCATATCAGAAAAATTAGATAATAAGAGAATATTTATGTTATCAGTACTCTCATCTATAGTTTCTTGGCTTGTCATAGATAAGATCCTAGGATTTATATATTATGAACCAAGACCATTTGTAAGATTTCATAATATACATTTATTATTTCACTATATAGCAAATAATTCATTTCCATCTGATCATTCAGCAGTCACAATGGCTCTAGCATCAATAATATTTATATACAATAAAAAAATAGGGGCATTTTTGATTTTCTTATCAGTTTTAATTGGATTTTCTAGAGTATTCTCTGGAGTACATTACCCAGATGATATAATAGTCGGATTCTTATCTGGAATATTGTCTGCATATATAATATATATGTTAAGAGACAAACTTGAAAAAGTATTGTCTTTAGGATTAAAAATTGCAAATAAATTACATATAGGATAAGCAGTATATAAGCCGAATTCTGTGTTATGTGTTCATCTATCTTGTATAAATATTTCTATTTATATCTTTGCGTTTCAAACTTGCTGGAGGTGGAGGTTACAATGCCATAGGAAATCACTTTCTATGCGGTAGTCTCTTACACTACCTTTTCACCCTTACCTAAAACTTAGGCGGTACACTTTCTGTTGCCCTTATTCTAAAGATTTCTCCTTACTATCTGTTAGGTAGCACCTACTTCACCTATTAAAGTGCCAGTTCGGACTTTCCTCACATTCCTTAATAAATTAAGAAAAAGCGTAAACACATGTACTACTTATCCTATATAAAGATTATAACAAAATCTGATGTATATGAAAAATTATTCTCAAAGAATAATCAAAAGGGAAATTTGAAAGATAAACAGAGGCTATAAAGATTATACATACAGCCAAGATTATATATATCACACTCCAAATTAATGCTTTTTTCACATATAGATATTCTGAGATTTCAACATTATTACTCTCATGAGTAGAATGTGACTTCAATATCTCCAATTCATATTTTAGGTTCCTCTTTCCTGACATGTTGTTAACTTTTAATAAATATATTATACTAAAAAAGAGATAGTTTAATCAATTATTTTGCTATTCTAAAAAATGCAAGAAGTAAATTTTGATTCAAAAGAAATAATAAATTCTGAAATAAATGGCACTAACAAGAAGAAAAGATTTAATAAATTTAGATCTTGGTATAATGATTTGTCTCATACACAAAAGTATGTTTTTTGGATTAGCGCTATTGTTATTACAGTTTTCATACTAGGAACAGTATCATTGATAATAATATTATTTAGACCAACTTCACAAATTAAAGCATCTGATAAAGTTCCTAAAATATCACTATACAAAAAAACAACAATCCCTCCTTCATCAAAAAAATATTTAGATCCTCTTGATGGAGAATATGTATCACAATCAGTACTCAACAGACCTCCATTATCAGTGATGATTGAAAATTCTCTTTCTGCAAGACCACAATCTGGACTTAATGAAGCAGACCTAGTTTATGAAGCACAAGTAGAGGGTGATATCACAAGATTTATGGCAGTTTATCTTAAACATACTCCTAATTTAATAGGGCCTATAAGAAGTGCTCGATTATACTATATATCATGGGCACAAGGATTAGGATCTATCTATACACACTGGGGAGGGAATATTTACGCATTACAGTTACTTCAAAAACAAAATATTCCAAATATAAATGCATTAACAATGTCTTCTAGTGGAACTTCCTGTTCAACTGCGAATTTTATATTTTGTAGACTTTCAACCAGATATGCACCTCACAATGGATATGGAAACACTGCTAATATATGGAATTTAGCACAAAAACAAGGATTATACTCATCTCTTACACTTGGAAAAAATGAAACCCCTTATTCTTTTGCAAATACCCCTGCTCAATCAAAATTAGGGACTAATGGAGCTGCTATAAATATTTTTTTCGATAATGGAGTATATCCCTACTCAGTAAACTGGGTATATAACAAAGCTAATAATAATTATGAACGATACAACGGAGGCGCACTACAAGTAGATGCCACTACTCAACAACCTATAACTGCAAAAAATGTAGTTGTTATGTATGTCACTGGTTACACAGAAAGTTATCCTGGAGAAGGAACTACTGAGGCTGCCGCACCTATATGGGTACTAAATACAGTATCTTCTGGGAAAGCATATGTATTTAATAATGGACAAGAAACAAAAGCAACCTGGACAAAATCATCTACACATTCAAGAATGCAATTTACAAATTCTAATGGAAACCCTATTAAATTTCAAAGAGGTAGGATATGGTTTGAAATATTAGAACCTCAAACTGGATCTTTTACGTATAAACCATAAAATTATGTTAGATAAATTTTTCATATCCAAGGTAAGAGTTAAAATTTTGAAATTATTTCTATTAAACGTTAATGATAATTACCATGTAAGAGAAATAGTACGACAAGTAGATGAAGAAATTAATGCAGTAAGAAGAATTTTAGCCGAATTAGAAGGAGTGAATTTTCTAAATTCCGAAAGAAATGGAAATAGACTATATTATAGACTAAATAAAGATTTTGAATTCTTTAATGAATTTATATCTTTATTTAACAAAGAATTTGGTATTGGGGAAAGAATAATAAAGCATAAAGCAAAATTAGGAAATATAAAAACAGCATTCTTTACTAATACATATATTCAAGGGAAAAGAAAAAATGAAAATGATTTAGACTTAATTATTATAGGAAGTAATATAAATTATATTTATCTAGAAAAATTAATTCAGGAATATGAACAAAATTCAGAAAAAAATATTAATTATACCTATCTCTCTCAACAAGAATTTGATACATATAAAAAGAATAGTAACTTTTTAAATAATATTGTAAATAAAGAAAAAATCATCTTAATAGGAGAAGAATCTTTTATACATAATTAGTTCAATTTATTGCATAAAAACAAAACTTATTCTAAAATGGTTCTCTAATGCGAAAAACAAAAAAATTTTTAATTATTATAATACTTCTTTTTGTTGTATCTATTGCGATAGACTTACCTCGAATAAAAATTGATTTAAAACCAATAGGAGTTAATTTTGATAATTATATCAATCATATACAAATTAATTTAAATCCAATAGGTATAAATTATATCAACAAACTTAATCCTGCATTAGGTTTAGATTTAAAAGGAGGGTCAGAGTTAATTTTGCTTGCTAACACTTCTAAAATACCGGCATCTCAAGTTTCTAATGCACTCACAGCAGCCAGAAATATAATTAACCAAAGAGTCAATCTTTATGGAGTAGCAAATGCATCAGTTTATACTGAAAAGTATGGTAATCAAAATAGAATTGTAGTTGATTTAGCAGGAGTAAAAAACCTAAACCAAGCAAAAAAATTAGTAGGACAAACAGCAAAATTGGAATTTTTGCATCTAAATCCTAAATATAACCTAAGTTCTATTACAACCCCTACTATACCTTTAAAGTATTTTGACCAGAAAACAAATCTTACTGGATCCGATTTACAAAGTGCCTCAATTGTATATCCTCAAGGAAGTACTTCTCCTAATATACAATTGAACTTCAAACCAGAAGGATTAGCTAAATTTTCAACTCTAGCAAAAGGAAATGTCGGAAAGCCAATAGGGATTATACTTGACAATAAAGTTGTAGAAAATCCAGTTATAAATTCTAATCTTGCAAATGGTGTGACTTCTTCTCCTGTTATTACTGGAAATTTCACACTTTCTAAAGCTCAAACATTAGTAGACCAATTAAATGCGGGAGCACTCCCTATTCCTGTAAAACTAATAGAAGAAAATACTATCGGAGCAACACTTGGATCTCAATCTATTAATGCAAGTATCATCGCAGGAATTATAGGTATTATAATTATTCTATTATTTATGATTTGGAATTACGGAACATTAGGAATAATAGCTGATATAGCACTAATATTATATGCTTTAATGACATTTGCAATTTTCAAAATTATACCAATTACATTAACTCTTGAAGGTATTGCAGGATTTATATTATCAATAGGTATGGCTGTAGATGCGAATATATTAATCTTTGAAAGAATGAAAGAAGAAAGCATTGAAGGGAGATCAAGAAAATCAATACTAGAATTAGGATTTGCTAGAGCTTGGAATTCTATTAGGGATTCCAATATATCTACATTAATCACAACTTTGGTATTATATATATTAGGAACCTCTCAAATTAGAGGATTTGCAATAACATTAGCTATTGGAGTACTAGTAAGTTTATTTACTGCAGTTACTGTAACTAGAAATTTATTAGAAATATTTTATGTTAAATAGGTATGAATCTTAATATAGTTAAATATAAATATGTATATATAATTTTTTCATTAACCTTAATGTTTTTAGGGATTATATTTATATTTATATGGGGTTTAAAATTTGGAATAGATTTTACAGGAGGAACAGATTTAATATATAAAATGAATTCTAATCAAGTATCTCCTTTAAAAAGATTTGTATCATCAAATATTACACAAAGTAGTTTCCAAGAGTTAACAAAAAATGAATATCAAATACAAACTCTCCCACTATCTCAAAAAAAATTAACTGCACTTGAAGGGGAGATTCAAAAAAAATTTAATCTTGGAAAACCTCTAAGGATTAAAACTATTGGGCCAACAATAGGAATAGAATTAAAACAAGATGCAATATATTCTATAATCATAGTGATGTCAGGAATTATCCTTTATATAGGTTGGGCTTTTAGATCAGTTCCAAAACCTGCAAACTCTTGGGCTTTTGGA
>JAJZWL010000029.1 GCA_021846685.1 bacterium
GAGACTTAGAAGATATATATAAAATTAAAAACCCAGATAAATGTGAAACAATTGAAGATATTCTTTCTTGTTCTAAATTTCTTATTAAAGAGAATTATACAGATAATCATAAATTTATACTGAAAGGTACTAGTAATGGAGGAATGATGGCGTTATCTGCAATGTTAAAAACCCCTTACATGTATAAAGCTATAATAAGTAAGTCTCCAGTTACTAATATTATAGATAAATATCCATCTTATATTATAGAAAAGGAATTTGGAGTATTGAATAGAAATAATTATAACAAAATAATTAAATGGAATCCTATTGATAATGTTAATATTAAGATAAGATATCCAGATATATTATTTATTGTTAATTTAAAGGATAAAGTTGTATTTCCATATCATTCTTTAATATTTATTAAAAAATTATCAGAAAAATCTATTAACTATATTATTTTTAATGAGAATGAAGGTCATATTCCATATACGGGAACTCTTTCATTTAAGGAAGGGGTTAAAATGTTTACTTTTATCTTTAATGAATTAGGTATAACATAAAGTATATAACTGACAAATTAAAATTGTTGTAGTATACTTTTATTATGTTAGATGAATCAATTTTTAAAGCATATGATATAAGGGGGATATATCCTACTTCTATTAATGAAGATATAGTTTTAAGGATAGCATATTTTTATGTAAAGCAATTTAATCTTAAAAATATTTGTGTAGGAAGAGATATTCGTAGTTCTTCTCCTTCTTTATTTAGTTCTTTTATAAAGGGTGCAAATGCTGCGGGAGCTAAAGTTACAGATATAGGAATAATCTCTACAGATATGATGTATTTTGCATCAGGTTTTTATGAGTTTGATGGTGGTGCTCAAATTACTGCATCTCATAATCCTAAAGAATATAATGGTGTTAAATTGGTTAAAAATGGTGAACCTATAAGTAGTGATACTGGGATTTTTCAGATTAGGGATTTAGTTAAAGAAAATCTAGATAAGGATATAAAAATTGAGCATAATATTGTAATGGATAGGCAAGATATTTTATCTGATTATGTAGAACATGTACTTTCTTTTGTGGATATAGATAAAATTAAAGGATTAAAAGTAGTAGTAGATGCAGGAAATGGAGTTGCGGGATATATAGTAACTGAGATTTTTAAACATATAGATTGTACTCTCATTCCTTTATATTTTGATCCTGATGAGAATTTTCCTAATCATCCTGCAAATCCTATGGATGAGAATAATGTTAAAGATTTAGAAAAAAAAGTTGTAGATGAAGGTGCTAATTTAGGAATAGCATTTGATGGAGATGCAGATAGATGTGTATTTATAGATGAGTCAGGTGGATATACCTCAGGTTATTTTATGACAGCAATATTGGCTAGAAATATCTTAAGGGATAATAAAGGAGCTAAAATAGTACATTCTCCTCAACTTACTTGGGCAGTAGATGATACTGTTAATAGTATGGGAGGGATATCTATTCTTTCAAAAACTGGACACTCTTTTGTTGCTCAAAAAATGAAAGAAGAAGATGCTTTATTTGGAGGAGAGATTTCTTCACATTTTTATTTTAAAAGAAATTATTATTCAGATAATGGGATGATTCCTATGCTTATGGGAATGGAACTTTTATGTAGTGAAAATACTAAACTTTCAACATTACTTAATTATTATAGAGAAAAATACATTACTTCTCCTGAAATAAATTATACAGTATCAAGTACACAGGAGAATTTAGAAAGAATTGAAAATCATTATAAGAATATGGATGGAGTTAAGATATCTAAATTAGATGGCGTTTCTATTGAATTTGAAGATTGGAGGTTTAATTTACGAGGATCAAATACTGAACCTGTAATAAGATTAAATTTAGAATCAAGATCAAAAACACTTTTTAATGAAAAACTTGCAGAAGTAGAATCTATGATTAAATAATTATATGAAGTAAATTTCTTATTATACTAATATTATAATTATGATAATTAGTGTGAATATTGAACTTAAAGATATATGTCAATAAAAAATATTCTTAGTAGAGAAAATTACCCTTATGTTACTCGTAGTTTAGTTCGTTTATTTAATGAAGGTAGATTAGATAATATTAAAGATATCACTATCGAACCAGAGTATGGTCATGTTACTAGAATAGAATATAAGAATGGAAGCTGTCATATTACTTATGGAGCAGATTTAGGAATTAATTCTGGAGCATCTAGTAGTCTTTCTAAAGACAAGGGGTATACTAAATTTTATCTTAGAGATATTGGAGTTAATTGTCCAGCAGGTAAAGAATTTTTATTACCTTGGTGGGCTAACAAAATTAGACCTTCTCAAGAGAAACGAGGAAATAACGATTTAAAAACAACAGACCAAGCGGCACCTTATATAAGAGATACAATACATTATCCTGTTTATGTTAAGCCTGTTAATGGTTCTCAAGGTGTAGATGTATATAAAGTTGGAGATGATAAGACATTAAATGAAATTTTTACTGTATATGAAGAGAAAAAAGTACGTGTAGCAATTG
>JAJZWL010000015.1 GCA_021846685.1 bacterium
ATAGTTCTACTAATGATTCCTCATCTTCAACTATTAATATTTTTTTATTGCTATTATCCATAATTTTATTAGTTTAATATATTAATTTGTCCCATTGCCATTAAAAATGCATCTACTGTAGTCACTCTGGATCCAATAGTAATATTTCCATTAGATATTATAAGAAGATTACTTTCTGTAATATCGCCAGAGATATTAAGATTCCCATTAACCAATAATATATCATTCTGTGAACACATACTTGGAATAGAACTAGAACTACTATTCATGTAATACCAATTAGCTCCAGTAGGTGAACAAGAAGAAGGAGAAGAAGGCTCTATATTCTGAGGCCGTATAACTCCATTATTATATATTGGATTACTACTAGGTGTACATGTAGAAAACTGACAATAGAGAGTTACAAAAAAATTAAAATCATAAATAGGGTGGCCCCCAGCCATTAGATTTAAAGTATTAACAGGTTGTTGAGTCCCTGAATTAGCCAAGAAACTAAAAGGGACTCCTTTATATTCAATTAAACCTCCAATATTAAAGGCACTACTACCACTTTTAGAAAGTGATGATGTATTTATGTTATATCCATTCGAAGAATATGTATTTCCTCCATTAGATTGAATCCAAGAAGAAAAAATAACTAAGTGTACAACATTGGTGGAAGCTTCTATTGACGATGGATTAGGATATGCACAATTAGTATGACAAAAATATGAACTCGATTGAGGCCCCCCTGAGCGAACATATGAATTAGAAAAATATATATGTATAGGAGTCACATATTTAGTAAAAGAAGATGATAAATTTTCACCATAAGTATAATATGGAGTTACTGCAAAATAAGAATAACAAGGATTACTAGGTAAGTAAACATTACTATTACACGTAGACTGTTTCGTTTGTATTAGTGATGAATAATGAAAACTTAACCAATTTACTGGAATTACTGCATTAATATCTTGATATCCTGTTCTACAATAGGAGTAGTAACTCGGAAATGGAGATCCTGGAATACATGCTACTGTAACTTTATAACCAATTTGTCCATATTTACTAGAAGAGCTAGGAATAGGCGAATGTTCTTTAACATAAAAAGAATTATATGATGTAGGAGGGCTTACAGTTATTTGATATTGATCATATTTATGATGAACAGTAAATCCTATAGATGCATTATATTGACATAGATAATCAGAATAAGACACACTACCTCCAGGAACATCACTAGACAATTGAGAATTTTCTGTAATTGTTTGAGATCTATTACAACCTGGAGGTTGTGGAGATGAACAAGTATATATAGTATATGTTGTTACTTCTGTCGTAAAATTATAAGAAGAAGTATTTGGAGTACAATAATAATAGTAACTTCCATTAAATGTAACAGTAACACTCTTAGTTACAAGATGATAAACAGTTATAGGAGAAGATGAAGGATTAGATGAAATTGCATTTGCACTTCCAGTAGGAGTAGATTGTATCCAACTCCCAGTTTTATATACTGTCTTTGTACTAGGAATTATACTTCCAGCATACACAAAAGAATTTCTAGATACAATAGATACAATAGATACAATTAATGCTACAAAAAGAAATCTAAATATATATTTTTGTTTAATTAAATTCATTATACTTAATATATACAATCTGGAGTAAAAATTCAATAATTAATTAATTATATATAAAATTCTCATTAGTAGCAGTAGTTATAAGCTCTACACAGGCAGGAGTACTATTAGCAGAACTATTAAATAAATAATTTTGAAAATTAGTTTGGCAACCTTCAATAATTATACTAATATATGGAAGTATATAATTTTTAGAAGAAGTAGAAGAAGCTCCTGAAAAATTATAATTGTCATAAAAAAAACTTACATTCTTAATATCAACTCCACTAGAGTTTAATTGTATAGAAATAGATCCACTATTTGTATAACGCAAAATACCAGAAGTGGGGGAAAGTGATATATTCCCAATATTTGAACCAGATGCATTATATAAGCCAAAACTACTTAGAGAAGTACATTGTATTGGGGATCCTCCTGAAGAGCTTAATCTAGTAACCTGCCTTAATCTCGACCCTAAATAATAACATGAGTTATTGAAAGCAGGAGTACTACCTTCATTAAAGCTTGTATATGCAGCAGCCCTTATTTCCCTTTTAACAAACTCTAAAGAACTTTGTACTTCAGCTTGCATTTTGATTTCAGTTTCAAGATTACTAGTATAGAAAACTGTGCTTGCAAATGATTCAGCAATAATAATAGCCATAAAAGAAAATATTGCCATAGCTATTAACGTTTCTACTAAAGTAAATCCATTATTTTCTAATTTTATAATTATTTTTTTTAACATAATTTCTAATTTAACCTAGTTATAATATCTTCTGCTGAAATTGCATTATTAAATTGAATAGTGTTTATTCCATTTAGGTAATTTACATTGTTCGTGCTAACAGAAGTAATCATATAATACGGAGAATTTGTGGAACTTGGTCTAAAAGTTTCACTATCTTGTAATTTAAGATTATTTTGCACTCCTTGTTGACTAAATGCCCAAATTACAATTGCATGAATAGTAGCTGTTGTAGACGTTGAACTAGGAGTAATATATAGAAATATCCCAATATTTTTAGGAAGAGGTATATTATAACTTCCTGACGTCCCAATATCTAATGCAGTTCCTATATTTTGTACTGATAAGCAGTTTCCATTAGGATAAGTCGATGGTACAGTATCTCCAAAACCAGAACAAGATATTTTTTGAGGAGAAGTAGAAGTCCAATTTACATTACCTTCATTTGCCCATATATGAGCATAAGACAATTCATATGACAGAATCTCTCTTGAATAAAGCATATAGACATTTGAATAGTTATTATGTATTGAAATAGCTTCAGCTTCGAGTACTGCCAAAAGTAAGAACCCTAATAATACTATTGAAATCAAAATCTCTATTAAACTAAAACCTTTATTATTATCCATGTATTATGTTCCCTTCATGAAAAGTATTTGCATTATTTGAGCTTCCATTATTATAGTATAAATCATAGAAAGTTATTGGGATACTATATCCTTCATAAGACAGGGTGAAGATTGTTTTAGTATTCCTACTACTGGAACTAGATTCTATTTGTCCAGTACCTGTATCATATATATATATTTCTCCAGTTAGTTCTTGAAATATAGGAAAACGATTGTATGGAGAAATAGACAAAGTTACTCCTAAAGGAAGTGATTGATGATAATACCAATTCTTAGCTGGAGAAATTGGAGGAGGAAACACAGTTCCACCAACCACACCTCCTGCAAAAGAGCAGTCAATTAAATTATTTACAGATAATAATGAATTATTTAACGGAGGAGAAGTATTGGGAGTAGAATCATGGCATGCCCCAATAGTATTTTTTTGTAAAATAGCCATGTAGTATCCAGTTGCACATTGCGCTATCACTGTACATCCATCAGTAGGGTTTATGCCTAAAGTTCCTGGCAAAATACCAAATCCGTAAACCCAATTTGATTGAGGAGAAACACTATCTGAACCTAGTTGAACTGATCCTGACATAGCAGAATTTTTTACAAAATTAACATTTGAAATAAAACTTGCTGCAGCAGAATTCAAAGTGATCTGAGCTTGAGTATTTTGAGTTCCTACTAAAGCCAATCCTATTAAAAACGTTGAGATAGCAAGAACTATTAATAATTCTACAAGGGTAAAACCTTTATTCATCTCTGTTTTATCTAATAAAAAGATAAGATATAAATCTTAATATATATACACTGAAAATTATATATAATATCAGAGATGAAGACAAGAAAGGAGCAAAGGGAATAGACGATTTTAATGTCTTATTTTTAATCATAACTAATACTAATCCTATAACAGCACCTATAACAAAGGCAAAGAATAAAACATACAATATCACCGGATATCCAAGTACAATTCCCATCAAAAAGACTAATTTCATATCTCCACCACCCATACCCTCTCCTTTCGTGAGTAATATTATAAGTAAAAATATTCCTGCAGCGATTATAGCTGTAAATATATGGTTAATTATTATATTTAAAGAAATATACCCAGAATAATATGCTACAAGAAAATATATAAATACTAAAATAGAAGAGTAGAGAACTAACCTATCAGATATTTCATAATAGAAAAAATCATACAGTCCTATATATAAAAACACACATATTACTAATAAATAAAATATTATATTAATATATACGAATATAGAATTACTTACAAAATAGTTAAAAGAAAGAAAATTAAAATAGAGAAGAAATACTAATCCTGTAATTAACTCAAATACTAAATATCTTAGATGAATTTTTTCCTTACAATACCTACATTTACCTCTAAGTAATATATAACTTAATATAGGAACTAAATCAAATGGAGAAAGTACATGGTTACAGTTTATACACTTAGATCTAGATTTGACAAAATCTTCCTTATTCTTAACTCTATATACAGTAGCATTAAGAAAACTCCCAACTATTGCTCCTAACAAAAATACAAAAAGATCAAAAACTAAATACATTCAAATACTTTTAACCATTACAAGTAATCTTATCTGCACCTCCACCATAACTAATTGTATTAGGAGAAGGTTGTGTATAACTAGCAGCAGACCTACTTGTTGAATATGCAAATATTACATTATTTTCTAAACAAGCACCAACTATATAAGATGATACTGAAGTTGTTGGACCAGTTGAAGTTAAAACTGGAGATCCATTTTGGAAAGGAATATAAAAATATTTTGTTAAAGTTTGAGAAGTTATTGTGAATGTTGGTTGCGGCGTAGATATATTAAAATCATATGTATTTGAATCACAAGTTCCAGAACTAAAATTCCCTGTACCAGTATTACTTGGAGCTATAGTTGTTTGACATAAACTAGAACCTGTTGAGTATGGAATCCCAGTAGGAGATATAAATCCAACAACACCAACATTTGTATAACCTCCTGAACCACTAATATGAACACCTACCTCAGAAGGATAAGTTCCTCCAGAATTTCCATAATATGTTTCTAATAATCCTGAAATACCTTTTACAGAAGTCTGCCTTGCTTGATTCCTAGCAGTTGCTTGAGCAGAACCTAACCCAATAATAGCAATAGCAATAAGTATTCCGATAATTGCCATTACGATCAAAAGTTCAACAAGAGTAAATCCTTTTTTGTTTTCTGATTTCATAATTTTTTTTTAATAATTTAACTTAAATACAGTATATAACTTAGACAAATTTTGTCAATAATCTATTTTATTACACTCCCTAAAGTATATATAGGAAGATATACAGCAACACCTATAAATCCTACTATAACACCTAAAAATATAGTTATTACTGGCTCCATAATTTTTGATAAATTATCAATTAAATTAGTCGTCTCATCTACATAATATTCTATAACCTTACTAACGACTTCTTCCATATTTCCAGTTTGCTCTCCAATTCCTATCATCCTCCAAAGTAGGGGAGGGAAAATAGAGTATTTAGACATTACATCTGATAGAGATTTCCCTTTTTCTACTTCATCTGCCAACTCTTTTACAGTATCACTATAAAGGGTATTTGAGAGTGAATTAGAAATTAAATTTAATCCCTGGACAAGAGGAACTCCTGCTTTTGTAAGAAGTACAAATGTTTTACCAAAATTTATAACTTGAATTTTTTCAATTAGACCTCCAAATAATGGTATTTTTAAAACTATCCTATCTAAACTTTTCTTACCCTGAGATGACCTTGTATATAAATAAAAAGAAGCACCAATAATTATTACTATTATTAACCCTATTACCCAATAATTTGTTACAAAATTACTCACATCAATAATAAATAGGGTAGGCCAAGGTAACGTTGCGTTAAAACTTGCATAAAGATTTTTCATGGGAGGAACCATTTCTGTTACTACTAAACCGATAACTACTGTTGCTACAATAATAACCAGAATAGGATATATCATAGCCCCTCTAAGTTTTGAAATAAGCTTACTCTCATTCTCAATATCATCAGCCATTCTATCTAAGATATAATCCAAAGATCCAGACGCTTCTGCCGTCCTTAATAATTGAATCTGCATACTAGTAAATAGCTTTGTATATGGCTGGAAAGAATCTGATAGATTTTTCCCAGATTCAACAGATTTTTCTACACTTGCAAGAATTTTTTTCAATCCTTTATTTGTTACTTGATTATATGTAATATCTAAAGCTTCTGTTATTGGAATACCTGAATTTATAAGTACTGAAAGTTGTCTAAAAAAAATAACTCTATCTTTTATTGGAACTTTTCCAATATTTATAGAATTTAAATCACCTAAATTTGAAAGTGAGATTGATTGACTATCTTTTATTTTTAAAGGAGTAAGTCCTTGCTCTATTATATTCTTTGCTGCAGTCTCTCTGTCTGGAGAATCTACTTTTCCTTGAACTATTTTTCCATCTTTGTCACTTGCAGTATATATAAAAATACTCATTCAGATCTTCCTTTAAATAATCTTAATACCTCATCTGGTTTAGATGAATACTTTTGTGCATCATCTATTGTAATTTTACCTTCTCTTACTAAAGAAACCAATGATCTTTCTAAAGAAATCATACCCATATCTCCACTTGTCTGAATAATACTATCTAATTGATATGTTTTACCTTCTCTTACAATATTCCTTACTGCAGAAGAAGCTAGGAGAACTTCTACAACAGCTCTTCTTCCTCCACCAATAGTAGGAACTAATCTTTGAGCAATTATTCCTTCTAGAATATCTGCTAATTGACTCCTTATTTGAGACTGCTGTAAATCAGGAAAAACATCTACAATTCTATCTATTGTTTGAGCAGCACTATTGGTATGCAGAGTAGCAAATACAAGATGTCCTGTTTCAGCAATTGTTATAGCTGCTGAAATAGTTTCGAAATCTCTCATTTCCCCTATAAGAACAACATCTGGATCTTCTCTTAATACACTCCTGAGTGAAATATCCCAAGAATGAGTATCTTCTCCTATTTCTCTTTGATCTACAAGCGACTTTGCTTTTGAATATACATATTCAATAGGATCTTCAATTGTTATAATATGTTTAGCATAGTTTATATTTACTTCTTGTAACATTGCAGCCAGTGTAGTAGATTTCCCGTGTCCAGTTGGCCCTGTTAAAAGTACTAATCCTTGAGGCATAGATGTAAATTTATGCATTACATCAGGCAAGAATAGTTCTTCAAAGGTTCTAATATTTTTAGGAATAAGTCTAAAAGCTGCTGCTAAATGAGTTTTTTCGTGAAATACATTTACTCTAAATCTATCTTGAGTGTCTTTATACTCATATGAAAAATCCGTTTCTTTATTTACTTCTAGAAATTCTTTTTGAGAATCTGACATAACAGGATCAATTAGTATCTTAATACTATCTTCATCAATTGAAACATTATTTACATTTTGCAGTTCTCCGTCAATCCTAACCATAGGAGGATACCCTACAGCAAGATGTAAATCTGATGCATTTTTTTGTATTGTATATTTTAATAAATCTTCTATATTCATTATTCTTCGATACTTTCTTTAGCAACTCTATAAACTTCTTCTATTGTTGTAATTTTATCTAAAACTTTAATATATCCATCTTCTATTAGTGTTATCATTCCTGATTTTACAGCCACTTCATTAATTTTATCACTAGAATTCTTTTCTAATATTAACTTTCTAATCTCATCATTAACAACCAAAACTTCAAATATTCCTGTCCTACCCAAGTACCCTGTATTACTACAATAATTACAACCCTTTCCTCTAGATAAATATATCACATCAGTTTTTTCTTTGGAAGGTTGTATATATTTTGCCAGATCTATGGGACTATTTTTAAAAATTTCTTTTATATTTTCTACTACTGTTTTTTCAGGAATATAATCTTCTCTGCAATATGTACAAACTTTTCTTATTAGTCTTTGTGCAACTACCAATTCAATAGTTGAAGAAATTAAAAAAGGTTCTATACCCATATCTAATAATCTAGGAATTGCTCCTGCAGCAGAAGTAGTATGGATTGTAGAAAGTACTAAATGTCCAGTCAGAGATGACTGAGTTGCAAGTCTTGCAGTCTCTTCATCTCTAATTTCTCCTACCATTATTATATTTGGATCTTGTCTTAAAAAGGCACGCAGACCTGTCGCAAAATCTAACCCAGCATCAGGATTAACCTGAACTTGATTTACTCCATCTATTTCTATCTCGACTGGATCTTCTAGAGTTATAATATTCACACTCGAATTATTTATATATGATAGCGAAGTAGCTAAAGTTTGAGTTTTTCCTGACCCTGTAGGCCCCGTAATAAGAATAATTCCTTTTGTAAGAGATAAAGAATTTTTATATTCCTCAAATGCTTTAAATTGTATACCTATATCTTCTAACTTAGATATAGATTCAGATTTTCTCAAAAGTCTAATAACAACTTTTTCACCATATACAGTCGGAAGTGAAGAGACTCTTAAATCTATAATCTCTTTATCTACCTTTATATTAAATCTTCCATCTTGCGGCAATCTTTTCTCTTCTATCTTTAATCTTGATAAGATTTTTATACGAGAAATAATAGCAGGTGCTAATGTTAAGGGCACTATCAATTTTTCATATAAAACTCCATCTATTCTAAGTCTAAATCGTAATACTTTTTTTGTAGGTTCAATATGGAGATCAGATGCTCTATTTTTTGCAGCATATTCTAAAACTGTATTAACTATTTTAACAATAGGTGCATTCTTTATTGATCCATCTATATCTCCAGAAACATTCTCAACGTTCCCAGTAACATCTTCCACATCAATATCTGTATTTGCAGCCTCTACATCCTCTATAACATTACTTTCAATCTGTTGAGAAGATTGAGCATTCACAATATTTAATATCTCACCCGGAATTGCTAAATATGGAATCACTTTAATCCTATATTTATTTTCTAAATACTGAATTAATTGCATGTCTAAAGGATTCTGCATTGCGACAGATACAGAACCATCTTCATTTTTTGCAAATGGCAAAACAACTCTCTCAGTCAGATCTCTTGTATTAAATATATTAAATATATCTCTTGGAATATCATGAACTGAAGATAAATCCTCAAAAGGGGTATTGTATAAAGTACCTCTGGCTTCAAATAAATCTTTTTCAGAAATTGAATTTGACTCGTTAATTATTGTATCAATATCTTTATTCTCTCGAATAGAACGTATTCTGAAATCATTTGCAGACTGTTGATCTATTTTTCCATTTGTGAGTAAAATATCTAGAATATCCATAAATAATTTATACACTAATAGAGTAGAATTTTAAAGACTATAAATTTATGATAAAATCTTTCCATGTCACAAAGTTATATATATGAATCAAGTATAGAAAAAAACATCTATAATTTTGCCCAAAGCTTTTTAGAAAAAAAGTTAAAATATAATCCAGATTACATAAAAAAAGAAGGAAAAATACAAATTCAAGATATTAGAGATATTAAGCAAGATCTTAAATATAAGTCTTTTTCAAATACACATAGAGTTATATTAATAAATATTGACTCTATAACACTAGAAGCTCAGAATTCAATGTTGAAAATATTAGAAGAAACAAATACTGATACAACAATAATAATTGCTATTAATAATCATAATAGATTGCTAGATACTATAGTCTCTAGGTGTATAATAGATAAAGATATAGAAAAACTTAATACCAATTATAATATAAAATCATTTATAAATATGGATATTGAGGATAGATTAAGATTTATAGAAAGTATAGATAACACACAAGACTTTATTATAAATCTAATTTCATATATAATAAGAAACTATAACAGTATAGATAACGTTACAGATAAGTTAAAAAAATTAAATGAGATTCAAAAATCAATTCAAAATAATATCTCAAGTAAACTTTTGCTAATAGATATATCTTTAAATATGTAAATAAATATGAATGAAGAATATGATGAAAATTCGATTGTAGTACTTGAGGGGCTGGAAGCAGTAAGAAAAAGACCTTCAATGTATATTGGTTCAACCAGCATTAATGGAGTATATCAAATTATATATGAAGTCATTGATAATTCTATAGACGAAGCCCTTGCAGGATTTTGCAATAGAATAGATATCAAAATATTTAAAGATGGGACTATTCAAGTATCCGACAATGGTAGAGGAATTCCAATTGCTATTCATCCTCAAACAAAAAAATCTTCATTAGAGACAGTAATGACAGTTCTGCATGCAGGAGGAAAATTTGGAAGTAAAGGAGGATATAAGATATCTGGAGGATTACATGGAGTAGGGGTTTCTTGTACTAACGCATTAAGTGAATACATGAGTACTCAGTCATTTATTGGCAATGAATCATATATACAAGAATATCATAAAGGAATTCCTCAATACCAAGTAAAAAAACAGAATAATACAATAGGAAAGGAACACGGAACTGTTCAAACTTTTAAACCAGATACTAGCATATTTCCTGATATCGAGATAAATAGCAAACAACTATTAAAAAGAATTAGAGAACAAGCTTATTTAACAGGAAATATATTATTTACATTTCAAGACGAAAGATCTGAAAATTATATACAACCTTACTATATATATTTTGAAGGTGGTGCTAAATCTTATGTTAGAACATTAGACAAGGACAAACACTCAATCACAAATATAATCTATTTAAAAAAAGAAGTAGAAACTTCAATAATTGAAGTTGCAATGCAATATACTACAGAAATATCAGATAATATAATGTCATTTGCTAATAATATTTATAATCCAGAAGGTGGAACTCACATCACTGGATTTAAAACTGCATTAACAAAAACAATTAATGATTATTCCAAGAAAATAGGAGTTATTAAAGATAATAAAGATTTACTTACAGGCGAGGATGTTAGAGAAGGTCTTACTGCAATTGTATCAGTGAAACTAGAAAATCCTCAATTTGAAGGTCAAACAAAAATGAAATTAAATAATTCTGAAATGCAAACACTCACTAGAAATATTGTAGCAAAGGAATTAGAAACTTATTTAGAGGAAAACCCTAAAGATGCAAAGAATATAATAGATAAGGTATTTCTAGCTGCAAAAGCCAGAAAAGCAGCAAAAGCAGCCAGAGACTCAGTAATAAGGAAAAGCGTATTTGAAGGAGGAGCATTACCAGGAAAACTTTCTGATTGTAGTGAAAAAGATCCTGATAAGTGTGAATTATTCATAGTTGAGGGAGAGAGTGCTGGAGGTAGTGCAAAACAAGCAAGAGACAGACAAACTCAAGCAATACTCCCAATTACAGGAAAACCAATAAATAGTGAAAAATATAGAATTGATAAAGTTCTTGAAAATGATAAATTAAAAGATTTTGTTGTAGCTCTAGGAACAGGAATATCAGATACCATTAATGTCGATAAAATAAGATATAAAAAAATAATAATCATGGCAGATGCAGATGTTGATGGAGAACATATTGCTACATTATTACTAACATTTTTATATAGACATTTAAAAGAAGTATTAGAAAAAGGTTATGTATACATAGCACAACCTCCTCTATATAAAATTACAACTCTAGGCTCAAAAGAAGAAATTTGGGCACTTGATGATAATGAATTAAGTGTTATTACTAAAAATTTTGAAGAAAAAAATACTAAAATAACTGGAATACAGAGATATAAAGGTTTGGGAGAAATGAATTCAGAACAACTATGGCAAACAACCATGAACCCTGAATCTAGAGTATTAAAACAGATTAATATAGACGATTTTGAAGAAGCAGATAAAACATTTGAAATGTTAATGGGAACAGAGGTTCCTCCTAGAAAAAAATTTATACAATTAAATGCTAAAAAAGCAGAAATAGATATATAAGAATATGGATAAATTAATTGATAAAATTAGAATTGTAGATATCTCTGAAGAGATGAAGAAGAGCTATATTAACTACTCTATGAGTGTTATTACTGCAAGAGCTCTTCCTGATGCAAAAGATGGACTTAAACCTGTTCAAAGAAGAATTATCTATACTATGCACGAAGATAGACTCTATTTTTCTGCAAAATATAGTAAGAGTTCTAGAATAGTAGGAGATGTAATGGGGAAATATCATCCTCATGGAGATATATCTATCTATGACGCTCTAGTTCATATGGCTCAATATTTTTCTTTAAGATATCCACTTATTAAAGGTCAAGGAAATTTTGGATCTATAGATGGTGATCCTGCTGCAGCAATGAGATATACAGAGGCTAAATTAGAAAAAATTTCTGATGAAGTTATTAAAGATATTGATAAAGAAACAGTAAGTTTACACGAGACTTATGATGGAAGATTACAAGAACCAGATATTTTACCTACAGCGATTCCAAACTTAATCTTAAATGGTACCGAAGGAATAGCAGTAGGTATGGCCACAAAAATTCCACCTCATAACCTAAAAGAGGTTATGAATGCAATTATTCATATATTAGATAATACTAAAAATATTTCTAATGATAATAAAATAGATACGGAAGTCAGAATTGAAGAATTAATGGAATTTGTTAAAGGACCAGATTTTCCTACTTTTGGAACAATTTATGATAAAAGTGAAATTTTAAATATGTATACTACAGGAAGAGGAAGGGTAGTAATCAGAGGGAAGGCTGACATTGAAGAAAATCAATCAGGAAAAATGCAAATTATAATCACAGAATTACCTTTTCAGGTTAATAAATCAAGATTAATAATTAAAATAGCAGATTTAGTCAAAAATTTGAAAATTGAAGGTATATCTGATATTAGAGATGAGAGTTCTAAACAAGATATTCGTATAGTACTTGATCTTAAAAAAGATGCAAAACCTAAAATTATAGTAAATAAGCTCTATAAATTTACTGAATTACAATCAGTATTTAATTCTAATATGTTAGCTTTGGTAAATGGTGAGCCAAAGACTCTAAATTTAAAAAATATATTAGAGATATTCATAGAACATAGACTAACTATTATACAAAAACGAACTGAATTTGACCTTAGAAAAGCAAAAGAAAGAGAACATATACTTGAAGGTCTTAAAATAGCAATTGATAACATTGATGAAGTTATTAATATTATAAGATCTTCTAAAGACGCAGATATAGCCAAAAAAAGCTTAATAGAGAGATTCAGTCTTTCTGAAATTCAAGCACAGGCTATTCTAGATATGCAATTAAGAAAATTAGCTGCATTAGAAAGGCAAAAAATAGAAGATGAACTTCAAAGCATAAGAGAATTAATTAACAGTCTAGAAATAATTCTGTCTGATAAATTTAACATAGTCAAAATAATAAAAGATGAAACTGAAGAAATAATTCAAAAATATGGAGATAATAGATTAACTAAAGTTATTAATTCAAAAGTAGGAGAATTTGAAATTCAAGATATTATCGAAGATAAAGAAACTCTTATTACTATAAGTAAAAGTGGATATA
>JAJZWL010000007.1 GCA_021846685.1 bacterium
CCGGGTAAGTGTCATGAATGAGTTTTAGTGTAATACCTATATTTTCGACTCGCTGCCCTTCATCAATAATTACAAGATCAGCATTTCCAATATAAGACTTTAATTCAACGGCTGATTTGTTAGTTAGACCAATAACTACGTCTGGATCATCACAATTTAGATATAGTGGTGATTTAAATCGTTTTGCTACTTCTTTGGCTAAGGTAGTCTTGCCTACCTGGCGAGCTCCATAGAGGATGGCAATAAGCCCATTAGAAAGAACCTCTTCAATATGTTTCTGTTCATATCTTTGAATATACATAGCTACAGTTTATCATAAAACTCCGATTAACGCGAATCACATATCGAAAAATAGCACTTTAATGCGAGTGGTTATGCTTTTATTTATTATTTTTCTTAATAATATAAATAATGTGTCTGGATTAGACTTTGAATTATATATTGCTTATATACTTAAAACTAAAGGCTATACAAATATTAAATTAACAGAAAAGTATGCTCTAGTACTAGATAATAAGGTGTTTTCAAAACTCTTCAATATCAATTTTCTCTTTTAAAGATTTTTAGCTACAATTACAATATAATAAATATATGTATATTTATCTTGATGAAAGCGGAACACTTACTGGCGGTGCTGGAGATTATTTCATCGTAGCTTCTTTTACAGTTGGTGATATAAGAAAAATTGCAAAGGAATTTCGTAAATGGCAAAAGAGTAAATTACCTAAAAAATTAAAGGTGAAACCAGAGGTTAAATTTAATGATAATATTAATAATACATTAAGGCTAAAAACTTTAAAACATTTTGCAAATCAGGATATTCGAATTTTCTATACTTTCTTAAAAAAGAAAAATATTCCACTGGAATACTATAAAAAGGGTAAGGTGCACGAAACAGGGTTGTTGTATACAGAAATTGTAAAATCAACACTTGGTTTATATATACCTATTACTGATAAACAGGTTTTTGTTATCAGAGATAGAAGAACACTAAAAGGAGTAACAGTAGAACAATTTAATGACACTATTATTGCAAGTCTATTACCAAATCTTCCAGCAAAAGTCGTGTTTCAAATACAAGCTGTAGATTCAACATCCAGTGCACAAGTACAAATTGCAGATTGGATTTGTGGTGCATTAGCACATTATTATGAAGGTAAACCAATGGGAAAAGAATTTTATGCTGTATTGAAGGGGAATATTGTTCAAGAAAAAGAATTATTCTCGGAGAAATGGACAAAGGTATGGGAGAAATAAAAAAGACCCACTTTCATAGGTCATTTTTATTGGAGCGACGGTGCTATCAATGTTGTTCCTAAACTCATTACTGAATCTCTGACTCAGGAGCATCTAGGCACTAAATAGTTTATTATTATCAGCTCCAAATATATTATATCACCATTGTCAATAATTACAATTAGCAGTCTTGTCCAATACGAAAACATACTGAAATGGTAATTGATTCTAATACAGAAACATACTGAAAGAAGAATTGAAAAAGAAGAAGTGAGTCGTCATAATATATTTAGAATGAATATAAATATGAACGACTCACGTATAGTAAGTATAAAACAATTAGAAGAGATAATAAATGGATTAAACTGTTGTCACCTATACTCAAACCATTAAGATTGAGAATGGAAATTGACGAAAACAGGAGAGTTCTCTATGGCCTTCAATAGACAGACATCTTTACACAGGGAAGTTTCTCCAGTTCTATGACAACAGTATTGCTTGATATTTGTATTTCTTCATGACCATTTAAATATATTTCTAGAAATTTTCTAGTGAAATAGAATATTTTTTAAATTTGTCAAAATGACCTTTAATATCATGAGAGATGAGTTTCATGTCTTTTTCTATTGCGAGAGCCATATACAATGCATCATATATCGTAAGACCATACTCTGTACTTATTTTAATAGTTTCTTGCATTAATGAAGAAGATAGAGGCTCTATTGTCCATGGATATGAAAATAGTTCTAATGATATTTTATCAGATTCTTTTATTCCAATCTTTTTCCCACGAATTAATGCGTTTATAACCTCCAAAATTAAAAGTTCTGGAATGATAATATTTATTTCCCCAGTTAGAAGATTTGTAAAAATGTTTTTAGAGTTGCTTACTAAATCCTCATCTTTTTGATTAAACCATTTCACTGCAACTGACGCATCTAGTATGAACGTGTTATCCATGGCAATTAGTGCTTTTCTCTATCGTCTGATATAAATTTTGTTAGATTTGTACTGGTTTTCTTGATATTTTTTGATAGTTGATTCCATTGTTTTTCTGCTTCCTCTGCTGTCATATATTTTTTCGCAACTTGATATGATGCATTTGGAAGTTTTTCAAGTTTAAAGCCTGACTTAGTAGTTTCTATCTTTACAAGGACATTACCTTCAACTGGAATTTTTAAAGCATCTCTAATCTTCTGAGGTATTGTCATCTGCCCCCTTTCCCTAATAGTTGTAACTTCTTGTATATAAACTGTATTCATACTAATCATACTATACGATTAGTATGAATTTGTCAATTGTTAGTCTTGTCATATGAATAATAACATTGAAATGAAATAAGGAATAATTGAAAAAATAACCCTTAAATTTGTAAACAAAGGTGTGAGTAGCTTAATAAGTTTATTTGAACATAATCACAACCGAAAGTGCAATTATTCAATTGGTCGAGACGGGAGATCTAGAGGACGTAAGTGGATGAAAAAAGGATAGTTATTACATAAAAAGAGAGAGACGCTATAACTATTTATGGTATAAGTTGAGGTAAAGAAAAAAGAGCCTCCCCAAAAGGAATAATCTCAATTTCACCAATATGTTGACGGAATGTTCCACCATAAATCATATAACATTTTGCAAGAGGATAATCCTTTTTAAAAATATTGAGATTATAAAGATCTGATGAGGAGATATTTCTCTTACTTTTAATTTCAAAAGCATGTAGTCCGTTCTTTCCATAAGCAATAAAATCAACTTCAATTCCACTTTCAGTTCTGTAGTAAAAAAGCTTATATTTTCGTTGTAAATAATCATTAATTGCACGTAAATTTTGAAAAAATAAACTTTCTAAGGCAATTCCACCAATTTCTTCTGGTTGATCTAAGGGACCCATAGATCTAATCGCTCGGTATACTCCAACATCAAAAAAGTAAAATTTATTGTGTGCTATAAGACGACGTTTGGCTCTTTTAGAAAAAACTGGGAGTCTAACACCCAAGAGTAAATCTTCAAGAGCAACAAAGTAATCTTCAACTACTTTGCGATTTACTGCTGCATCTCGAGATACTTCAGATATATTTAAAATGGATCCTTGAGAAAAACTGGCTGTTTCTAAAAAACGCGCAAACGCTCCTATGTTACGGCTGATTCCTTCTTGGATTACTTCTTGTTGTAGATATGTTTGTACATAACTAGACAAATAATTTTCTCTATTTTCTTCACTAAAAATTGAAGGAAGGCTACCAAAGCGCATGCACTCCTTCACATTAAAATCTGCCCCTAACTCCAAGGCAGTTAAAGGATACATAAAGTACGTTAAGGCTCTTCCTCCTAAAAGATTTTGACCACTTCGTCTCAATTTTCTAGCACTTGAACCAGTCATAATGAATTTATATTTTTTCCTCTCAATAAGACGATGTACCTCATTAAGAAGTTCAGGAATTCGTTGGATTTCATCAATTATAATCCAATCAATAAATGTATCTGGGATCATTTCAGAAAGACGTGAAGGATTAGCCAATAAACGATTGCATGTTTCTGCATGTAAAAGATCTATATAAAGTGCATTAGGAAAGTTGTTAAGAACCCAAGTTGTTTTACCTGTACCTCTACCTCCAAAAAGGAAAAAACTTTTATGAGTTGCTTCAATAATCTGTTATACATAAGTCCAATATACTGTGGGTTATGGACTTGTCAAGTCCATATTTACACAACATACATTCTGGATTTATTGAAGATATACTAATATGGTATATTTAAATTTTATTTTTTCCTTTTTTGTAACTTTATTGTATTACAACATAATTCCAAGAATAAGTACTGTTCTGCTCTGGTGCTTTTGTAAAGTTTATGCTAAATCCTGTTGTAGTTTCAGATACATATACACCAAGATTTGAAGCTCCTGTGAGGGCATTATTAGGAGTAATTATAACAATTGGAGTCATCTTATATGGTGAAGTGAATTTCAAATTAAACTGATTTCCTAATGCAGGAGAAGATCCCGTAGTAAGAGTAATATTCCCTGATATATCAGTTGATCCTGCAGTTAAAGTTGTAGTAGCTCCTGTTCCTGAAGAAGCAGTTGGAGATATTTTTGGAAGTACACCAATTGGGACTATATGGCCTGCTATTAAAAAATCCCCTGTTATATCGAGTGTTCCTGATATATTAGTATTCCCAGTTATGTTTAAATTCCCATTACTACTCATACTAAGTACACTCATGACTCCAGAGGAGGACATTATTGGATTATAGTATTCATTTTTTACTAACATCAATATTTTACCTCTGAGATAAGTTTTGCCATTATATGTAAAGGTACTTGCTCCAGGTGTACTAGAAGAAAGAGAATTTAATGCCATTCCGACTACTTGCCCAGGAGATGTTGCATCCTGCCCATATCCTGAAAAGATTGAGCCTGTTATCATATCCCCTGTATTAATTGCACCATTAAAATTTGTAACCTTTACTAATACTCTCCCTGCAAGTGCTAAAGGAATCGACCCTGGTAAATATTGTTGATGTAAAGTAATTCCAGGATTCGTGGATATTACACCAAGGGTATTTTGAGAATACGGATGTGTAGTAGGAATAGCTACAAAATTGTTTATACTGTTTGAAGCAGAGTGTGTGCCACTAATACTTACTACATCCGCGGCAGAGGCACCATTTGAACCTATTACATTTTCTGCAAGATCTGCTGGTATTCCTCCAGTTGTAATAGATCCTGCAAAGATAGCATTACCATATTTATCAAGAGAGAATATATCTTTGTAATTACCACTAATATTTGATGATATAGTAAAATCTCCAGGAGATGTAGAATGTGTTAATAGAGAAGAATAATATACTGTTGATACATTACCACTATTATTCTGTCCTCCTATCTCATATACATACCCGTTGTATTCTACTGATGTGCCCCAACCTGTAGCAGCTGGCAGAGAACTCGTGGATGTCCAAGACCCTAGTGTTCCATTACTATTGATAGGGGCATAATCTACTGTCGAGACATAAGCATTACTACTGTTCTGTCCTCCTATCTCATATATATATCCATTGTATACTATTGATGTGGCATCCCGGATAGCTACAGGAATGGATGTTGTGGCTGTCCATGCTCCTAGTGTTCCATTGCTATTGATAGGGGCATAATCTACTGTGGAGACAGTAGAGCTACCGTTCTGTCCTCCAATCTCATACACGTATCCATTGTACTCTACCGATGTGGCTTCGCTTGTAGCTACAGGAATGGAGGTCGTGGATGTCCATGTTCCTAGTGCCCCATTGCTATTGATAGGGGCATAATCTACTGTGGAGACAGTAGAGCTACCGTTCTGTCCTCCTATCTCGTATACATATCCATTATATTCTACTGATGTGGCCTGAAATGTAGTTTGTGGAAGAGAGGTTGTGGATGTCCATGCTCCTAGGGTCCCATTTCCATTGATAGCTGCATAATATACACTCGACAAATAACCACTACTGTTGGATCCTCCTATCTCATACACGTATCCATTGTATTCTACTGATGTGGCATAATCTGCTGCCACAGGAAGAGATGTTGTGGGTGTCCAGGATCCTAGTGTTCCATTTCCATTGATAGCTGCATAATATACTGTCGAGAGCCAATTACTTCCACTATACCCCCCTATCTCATACACGTATCCTCCATATGTCACAGAGGTTCCCGCTGATATCCCAACATTTGCAGTATTAGCTGTTGGGGGTGCTGTACTTGTTGTTGCAACTGAGCCTGAATCTGTATAGGTAACTGTAGTGCCTCCTGAAACTGATGCAAGAAACTTTTCTCCTCCTGAACTTGTTCCTTTATATATGTTATACCCCGTTGCACCTGTGTCCTGTGTCCAAGACAGTGCTATTGGATATGCTGTCGTTCCTTCTGCAGCCGATACCTCATTTGACACTGTTGTCTCTCCTGCAGTAGTTGTTGCTGTTATTTCATAATAATATGTTGTTGAAGCTGCAAGATCTGCACCTACCGTACCTGATGTTCCCACTGCTGCTGCTAATCCAGATGGTACAGATATCAAAGGAAATGGGGTTGTTGAAGGCCAAGATGAAATTGCAGGATTTGGAGTAGAGTTATAGTTGTTTTTTCCAAAATTTAAACTAAATCCAGAAGATTGAATATCTAAAGGAGAAGCTGCAGTTATTAATGTATTACTCGGATTTGTAAGATTTATAGCTCCTCCAAAATTACTAGCCCCTTGTACTGATAACCCTCCTCCTATATTCATATCCCCCGACAGATTTATATTTCCTCCATTATTCTGTGCTGTCTGAAGATTTGTTAAAACACTACCTTTAGTATTTTGAGATAATCCACCCTCTTTTAGTGCTTTAAAATAATATACTGTCGATACAGTTTCACTGCTATTACCATTAACCCCGCCTATTTCATATGCATAGCTATTGTATACTACAGTAGTAGCATTTCTTATGGGAACTGGAAGAGAGGTTGTTGCTGTCCAAGGACCCAAAGAGCCATTGCTATTGATTGGTGCATAATTTACTGAAGAATAAGCTGTGGATCCTCCACTACCTCCTCCTATCTCATATATATATCCTCCTGATTCTACAGTAGATTGAGAAGAAGAGATTCCTATATTGGGTAATGAAGATGTGGTTCTCCATCTGCCAATAGTCCCATCAGTGTTGATTGGTGCATAATACACTGTTGTTAATGCAAGGTTAGTTCCATAACTGAATCCCCCAACTACATATACATATCCATTGTATGTAACTGAATCAGGTTGAGATCCTATAGCTTGAGGTAGAGAAGTCGTCGATTGCCATGTACCTAATGTCCCATTACTGTTAATTAGTGCATATTCTACTGTGGATGTTGCAGCTGTTGTATATCCTCCTATCTCATACACATATCCATTGTATTCTACTGATGTGGCTCCATCTGTAGCAGCTGGTAAGGAGGTCGTGGCAGTCCAGGATCCTAGTGTCCCATTACTATTGATTGGGGCATAATCTACTGTTGAGACAGTACTACTACCATTGTATCCACCTATCTCATATACGTATCCGTTGTATTCTACTGATGTGGCATAACCTATCCCCACATTTGCAGTATTAGTTGTAGGTGGTGCTGTACTTGTTGTAGCAACTGAGCCTGAATCTGTATAGGAAACTGTTCCTCCTCCTGAAACTGATGCTAAAAATGTCTCTCCTCCACTTGCTGTCCCTTTATATATGTTATATCCTGTCGCACCTGTATCCTGTGTCCATGATAGTGCTATTGGATATGCTGTCGTTCCTTCTGCAGCCGACACCTCATTTGATACTGTTGTCTCTCCTGCAGTAGTTGTTGCTGTTATTTTATAATAATATGTAGTGGAAGCTGCTAAATCTGACCCTACACTACCAGAGGTACCAACACTTGCTGCCAAACCCGATGGAACAGATATCAAAGGTAGTGGAGTCGTAGCTGTCCAAGATCCTAATGTCCCATTGCTATTGATCGAGGCATAATCTACTGTAGATAACGGGTCACTACCACTGTTTAGACCTCCTATCTCATATACATATCCATTGTATTCTACAGATGTGGCACCTTGTGTTGCTACAGGCAGAGATGTCGTTGAAAGTACTCCAGTATCTGTATAACTATTAGTATTACTTGTATACTCTACAGAATTTGTAAAATTAGTATTACTCGATCTGTATATAATATATCCTGTTGCACCTGTAACTGCATTCCATGTAAGTGGAATCTGGTTCGTATTTGTTGTAGCAGTATTAGTTGTAGGAGGAGTTGTACTTGTTGTTGCAACTGAGCCTGAATCTGTATAGGTAACTGTAGTGCCTCCTGAAACTGATGCTAAAAATGTCTCTCCTCCACTTGCTGTCCCTTTATATATGTTGTATCCTGTAGCACCTGCGTCTTGAGTCCAAGACAGTGTTATTGGATATGCAGTTGTCCCTTCTGCCGCCGACACTTCAGAAGATACTGTACTTTCTCCATTCGGAGTCGTTGCTGTTATTTCGTAATAATATGTAGTTGATGCCGCAAGATTTGATCCTACACTCCCAGATGTCCCTACCGCAGCAGCTAATCCCGATGGAACAGATATAGGTACAGTCTTAACCGTCATAGCTTTTGATGGAAATGATTGTCCATTATTACTCTGTGCTACTACCTCATAATAGTATGTTCCAGATGATAAAATTCCTCCCGTATTTGAAGTAGTTCCCGATGCAAGACCAGTTGGTGCAGGCAGTCCTTGTACATTTAGATCAGAAGACGCTAATAAAACATTCTCATTTACTGTTAAATCACTACTTGGTGTTTGCCCTAAACTTATAAGAGTATTATTTGCTCCATTACTACCATTTGAGGTTACAGAAAATATACCCGAATTCGTACTGTAAATCTGAGAGTAATATACACTATTCAGATATGTACCTCCTACACTACCTTGTCCTCCTATCTCATATACATATCCATTGCTCTCTATACTTGTAGAATAAAATATCCCTTGAGAAAGGGGAGTGGTAGTTCCCCATGCTCCAAGTACTCCATTAGATTGAATTTGAGAATAATATACACTTGATAAATAAGTACTACCTGTATATCCTCCTATTACATATACATATCCTTTATACTCTATAGAACTTGCATGAATAATGTTTTGAGGAAGAGATACTGCTGTGTTCCACGAACCAAGAACTCCATTACTACCTATTTTAGCATAATATACACTCTGCAATGCATGATAACTTCCATTATTATTTTGACCTCCAAATAAATATATATATCCTCCATATTCTGCACTTGTCGCATAAATAATAGCCTGAGGTAGAGAAGTAGTTGTACTCCATGATCCGAGAGCTCCATTACTACCTATTTGAGCATAATATACAGTTGAGACATAACCTCCATTAAATCCCCCTATTACATATATATATCCGCTATATACAACTGATGTTGAAAATTCTGTCAATTCAGGAATAGCAGTTGTACTATTCCATGCACCTAAAGAACCATTACTCTGAATTTTGGCATAGTATACATTTTTACTATTATATCCACCCATTTCATATATATATCCATTATATTCTACTGATATAGCATTCTGATTAGCAGATGAAAGAGGAGTCGTTGCAGTCCATGCACCTAAGGAGCCATTACTCTTAGTTTGAGCATAATATACACTAGTAACGGGAAGGTTAGAAGAATTATCTCCTCCTATTTCATACACAAAACCTGCATATGTAACTGAAGTTGAACCTTGAAGTCCTTGAGGAAGAGAGGTTGTCGTATTAAAATTACTCAATTGACCTAAATTACTTGTATTTACAGATCCCATATTCAATCCAAAATTTGTTGAATTCAGTGTTAATGAAGACGCAGATGATATATTACTCCCATTACTATTTGTTAATGATATATTCCCTCCTATAGATGTACTCCCCCCTATAAAGGAATTTCCTCCTACTGTAAGATTATTCGCTATATTAGAATTTCCACCATTATTCTGAGTCACACTAAGTGCACTTTGAGGACTCGCAGATACATTTTCATTAACTATTTCTCCCGAAGAAGAAAGTGAGAAAAAATATACTGTTGAAACATGTGTAAGATTACCGTTTCTTCCCCCTAGAACATATACATACCCTCCATATGTTACTGATGTTGCACCCCACAACTCCTGAGGCAATGAATTTGATGAAGTCACCCAGGAGCCTACTCCTCCTCCTGATAATAACGGGGCATAATATACCGTTGATAATTCACCACTATTACCAGATCCTCCCATTACATATACATACCCTCCAGACTCTATTGATGTCGCACCATACAACGCTTGAGGCAATGAATTTGATGAAGTCACCCAGGAGCCTACTCCTCCTCCTGATAATAACGGTGCATAATATACTGTTGCAACAAGATTTGGGGTATCTCCCCCCATTTCATAGACATACCCATTATATATTACAGAGGTAGATACTGCAGTACCCACAGGAAGGGACTTTGTTGGTGTCCAAGTGCCTAAAGCTCCATTTCCGTTGATTGAGGCATAGTATACTGTTGCTAAATGAGTATTATCCCAACCTCCTATCTCATATACATATCCATTGTATTCTACTGAGGTGGCACTTCTTTCTGCAGTAGGAAGAGATGTAGTTGTACTCCATGAACCCACTCCTCCTCCCGATAATAATGGTGCATAATATACTACAGATGAATAACCACTACTACTTGCTCCTCCCATCACATATACATATCCTCCATACTCTACTGAGGTGGCATTCTCCAATCCCTGAGGTAAGGAATTTGTAGAAGTCACCCAGGATCCTACTCCCCCTTCCGATAATAATGGTGCATAATATACACTCGATGAATAACCACCACTACTATTAACTCCTCCTATCTCATACACATATCCACTATATTCTACTGATGTGGCACGATCCAAACCAAGAGGTAAGCTAGTAGTAAATGGTATATTTGAATTTGTATCAGTAAATGAGTTGGTAGAGGATATGTACTCTACAGAATTTGTAAAATTAGAATTACCAGATCTGTATATAACATATCCTGTCGCACCTGTAACTGCATTCCAGATTAATGATACCTCATTTGTATTTGTTGTTGCTGTATTAGTTGTAGGCGGAGTTGTACTTGTTGTTCCTGTATTTCCTGAATTTGTATATGAAGTAGTTGACCCTCCTGAAACTGATGTTAGAAATGTCTCGCCTCCTGAACTTGTCCCTTTATATATATTGTAGCCTGTGGCTCCACTGTCTTGAGTCCACGACAAAGCTATTGGATATGCAGTTGTACCTTCTGCAGCCGAGACTTCAGACGACACTGTACTTTCTCCATTCGGTGTCGTTGCTGTTATTTCGTAATAATATGTAGTTGATGCCGCAAGATTTGATCCTACACTACCAGATGTGCCTACACTTGCTGCTAATCCCGATGGAGAAGATACATCTTGATTTGCATTTACAGTTATACTTTGAGACGGAAATGATTGTCCATTGTTACTCTGTGCTACTACCTCATAATTATATACTCCTGCATTCAGTTGCCCTCCTCCTATACTTGGTGTCCCCGTAAGACTAGTTGGTGCAGACAGTCCCTGGACATTTAGATCTGCAGAAGTAAGCACAGTATTCCCATTTATACTGTTAATCCCTGACCCTGAAGCTGATATATTACCTCCCAGAATTATATCTCCTGTATTATTCAAAACACCTGTGTTATTCAAACCTCCTGTGTTATTCAAAACACCATAATTATTGATCCCAGAAGACGATATAGTATTTGCAACATTCAAATTTCCCTGAGACGCACCAGATATATTCGCATTCGTATTAGGAGTAACAGCTGAAACTCCTCCCCCATTATCAAAATAACTATTAGTTGAAGAAGTCTCTTTATAGGAATTTGTGAAATTAGAATTTACAGATCTATAGATATTATATGAACTAGCTCCTAATACAGAATTCCAAGAAAGAGATACTCCATTTGTATCCGTTGTCGCAGTATTAGTTGTAGGTGGAGATGTACTTGATGTTGAGTAATTTCCTGAATTTGTATAGGTACCCGTGCCATAAACTGAAGTTAGGTAGGTCTCGCCTCCTGAACTTGTTCCTTTATATATGTTGTATCCCGTTGCCCCACTAACCTGTGTCCAAGACAGTGTTATCGGATATGCTGTCGTTCCTTCTGTTGCAGAAACCTCATTTGACACTGTAGTTTCCCCATTCGGAGTTGTTGCTGTTATTTCGTAATAATATGTAGTTGAAGCTGCAAGATAAGATCCTACACTTCCTGATGTCCCTACTGTTGCTGTTAACCCCGATGGCGCAGATACAGGGACAGTCGTAACCTTTATACTTTGAGACGGAAATGATTGTCCATTAGTATTAGGTTGATAATCATTAGTATGTTTTGCTACCACCTCATAATAGTATGTTCCAGGTATCAATGCTCCCCCTGTAACTGAAGGAACGCCTAGTAGACCAGTTGGAGTAGAAACTCCTTCAATATTTAAATTAGCAGATGTGAGTATAGTATTTCCATTTATACTGTTATTTCCATAACCAGTAACTTGTAGATTTCCATTTATAGAGGCCTGTCCTTGTATACTAAATTGAGAATAATAAACCGTTGATAAATTATTAAAACCTTCTCCTCCCATCACATATACATATCCTCCATATTCTACTGAGGTGGCGTGATTTAACCCTGTAGATACAGGTAAACTATTATTAGATGTTATCCACGCACCTATTCCTCCCCCAGATAATAATGGTGCATAATACACACTTGATACCCACCATGAACCACTTCCATATCCTCCCATCACATATACATATCCTCCATACTCTACTGAGGTGGCTCCCCATATATCATTTAAAGGTAATTGATTACTAGAAGTTGTCCACGCCCCCACTCCTCCTCCAGACAATAATGGAGCAGAATATGTACTAGATACTTCATTTCCATTATTATTCTCCCCTCCCATGACATATACATACCCCCCATATGTAACTGAGGTAGCTTTACTCAAACTCTGGGGTAAAGAATTTGAAGAGGTACTCCACGTACCTATTCCTCCTCCGGATAATAATGGTGCATAATATACACTTGACGAATAACAACTATTATCACCACACCCGCCCATCACATATACATACCCTCCATACTCTACTGAGGTGGCACCATACAATCCCTGAGGTAAGGAATTTGTAGAAGCACTCCACGTACCTACTCCTCCCCCGGATAATAATGGTGCAGAATATACTGTCGATACTGAATTAATACCAGTACTCCCTCCTATCTCATATACATATCCTCCATATGTTACTGATGTAGATTGATATAGCCCAATATTTGCAGTATTAGTTGTTGGCGGAGTTGTACTTGATGTTGAGGAATTTCCTGAATTTGTATAGGTTGTATTACCTCCATAAACTGAAGTTAAAAATGTCTCGCCTCCTGAACTTGTTCCTTTATATATATTGTATCCTGTCGCTCCACTAACCTGTGTCCAAGACAGTGTTATCGGATATGCAGTTGTCCCTTCTGCAGCCGAGACCTCATTTGACACTGTTGTCTCTCCTGCAGTTGTAGTTGCTGTTATTTCATAATAATACGTTGTGGAAGCTGCAAGATAAGATCCTACACTCCCTGATGTCCCTACTGTTGCTGTTAACCCCGATGGTGCAGATATCAAAGGAAATGGAGTTGTTGTATTCCAAGAACCAACAGATCCATTTGTATTTATATGAGCATAATATACTGTGGATAATCCACCATTATTACCATATCCTCCCATCACATATACATATCCTCCATATTCTACTGAGGTCGCACCATACAATGCTTGAGGCAATGAATTTGTAGAGGTACTAAAAGGAGATACTAATATATTATTATTTGCATTAGGATTTATAGTAAGATTTGTACTACTGTTTAGTACATTTGCCCCGGTATTGTCTAAATTCAAAGATCCACCTCCAAAAGAAGCAGAACCTGGCATATTAATATTCCCAGATGAATTGAGTAAAAGAAGGTTATTTGCTCCTACTCCAGAAACATAACCTTGCAACTCAGAAGCGTTAAGTCCCGGGATCTGTATATTAGGATATTGAGTGTAATTACTGTCTCCCTCCTTAGAATAAGGAGTAGCATGCGTTCCTTGTTCTACCTTTATTCTTTCAAAGGCTATATTTGATCCTCCTGTATTAGGATTTGCAACATTTAACTCTACAACTACATTAGTTGTATTTGTAGGAGTTGTCCCAGTAGCTGTTAAATATGTCCATCCTGTACCTGTTGCAAGTGAAAGAGTCCCTATGTCTGAAAGAAATGTTGTTCCATTATACGCTTCCAATACAGCACTGTTTGTGCCAGTACTTCCTTCATTAAACAGATAACCAGAGATTGTAATATTTATACCTGCTGGTACTGGCATAGGTTGGCTTAATAGAGTGGATGCAACAGTTCCACTATAAACAAAAAATGACCCCTGTGCAGATCCGCTATTACCAAGGGATCTCCAACCTTGAGAGATACTAGAAGAAGGTCCCCAACCTGCTAGACCTAGTTCTGCAGATGAGTTAAATAATAAATTAGGGTTATTCGTACCATTTCTAACTATACCACCTCCAAATGTAGAGGTTCCTGATAAATTTAAATTACCAGAACTTGTTACACAATTAGAACCAGAGAAAAAACATACACTTCCTGTACCTCCTGCTCCATTTAAAGTAAGTGTATTTGACCCTGTAGCATTTACCTGAGGATTTGTCCCCGATAAGGTTATATTCCCTGAACTGTTTGTTGAAACTATCTGATTGGGTCCAGTTGAAGAGGAAGGAGCTAATCCTTGAAGTAAAGCAGAATTCATTGCATATGCTACCTGGTCTATACTCTGCAAAGGAGTCATTTGTCCATCCCAAGCACTTCCGTTATATACATTTACTCCTAGATAATAATTAGAAGATCCTTCAAATAAAGATCCATTCAAAGCTGCATATTTACCTAATTGAGCATTAAAAACTCCATTCTGTATTTCATTTGAAGGAGTATTAGTATTAGAAAAATACTGAACCTCTCCCCATAAAGCTCCATTTAAAGTTCCCGAAGTAGTACCTGCAGAACTCATTGCTCCTGCAGTAGGAGTTGCACCAGGTGCACAGGCTGTGGCTATAGTAGAGTTATATATACAAAACGCTACATAATAATTACCAGTTAATAAATCCCCTTGAGAATTCTCTAGTCTTCCTTGATAATTTAATAACGATTGAGGAGCTGCAAATACACTACTAGACGCTAAAAATATAGCAAACGATATGCTTAATAATATAATAAGTGCCTTACGTAAAATTCTCATACAATATATTGAATTTATATATATAATATATGGAATTTATAAGAATTTGTCAATAAAAAAATTGGGGGATTTATTAAATAAATATAATACCTAAACAAAAATGACTAATTTTTATTATTATTTATTTGGATCTTTTTCTTTTTTGAGGATTTTTTGCAGAACTTGTTTTTTTACCTTTATTAGTTCTATTTAAAGATTTTTTGCTATTTGTATTTTTCACTTTTTTGACTACAGGAGTAGTATCTTTTTTACTAACATTTTTTTTACTTTTAGAATTAGAAACTGTAGTTTTTGAAATTGCATTTTTTGCAACAACTTCTTTTTCAGATTTCATTTCTGGAATTTTCGATTTTTCAGCTTTCTTAACAGCCAATTTAGAAAAAAATCTAAAATCACCATAAAAAGCAGAAACTATTAGATATAAACCAACTAGAACAAAAATAACTACTGCTTCAATAAATACAGAAGAAATACCTACTAAAAGGATTAAAAGACCTACTGCAAATATTAAAAACTTTTTATAAATACTCATATAGTTTAGTATGATAACATATTATGTCTTATCTCTCAAGACGTTCTTCAACGCAGGTATATCTGTATTCCATTTATCTTCAAAAAACCACTCTTCTCCCTTAAATTGTAGCTTATATAAAGACTCCCTTTTATATACACTTCCTAGATATACATATTCCATATTTTCATCCTTTGCATACTCTATGGTTTTAGTCATCATACCTATACCTAGCCCCATTGAGATATACTCTGTGTCATAAAAAGGATATGCGTAATGCAAAATTTTGTCTTTCAAAAAACATATACAATACCCTACCGTTCTTGCTTCTGTGTTAAATTTTAAAATAGTATTAAATGAAGTTTTTTTGTTTTTCACTATATCTTTTATTTTATTTGCAGACATAGTATTTTTCCCAAATTTTTGAGAATAAAAAGTTTTTCCCATAGCATGTATATTCCAGTCATAATCTAGAAGGGGTAAATTCAATACTTCAAATCCTAGATTTGGATTTTTTCTTAAAACTCTTCTATTTTCAGAACTTAAAGAAAAATCTTTAATAGATACTCTTAAAGATTGGATTTTTTGCATTACACCCTCTCCTTTTCTTGTTAGGACAAAGCCTCTGTCATACATTGAAGGTATCTTGTCTTCATCTTTTTCTATAACTTCTTTTTCGTATATATACATAACTTATATATTATATCAAAAAAATATAGATAATCTTAAAAACCTGAGGAATTATTTATTTTTTAGGAGTACTTGTACTACTGTGAGTCCTTAAATTACTAGGGATACTAGACTTGCTAGGGGTACTAGATGTATTAGGAGTACTTGCGTGTGTTTTGTAGTAATTAATAATTGCTTTATATACTTGAGATTGTTTAGATAAATTTTCAGTGAATAAAACATTATTCCTATTAATCTTCATTTCATCTAAAGCACCATATGAGTATGTAGGTGTTAAATGAGACAAAGAATATTGAGGAGAAGCAGACTTAGTCTTAGCACTTGTACTGGAAGCACTTAAAAAGAATACATTTTTAAGATACAGGGAAGAAGAACTCTCACCTACGACTTTACCAAAATATATGTTTAAATTAGAATCATTTAAAACTACTGCTTGATATCCTGAATTATTTTTCTGAGAAGCATAAGCTGCTGCTAAATTCCCTTGGGAAAAAAATAATGACTTTAGAATAAGTACTATAGCTATTAATATTACTACCGCAAGAACTACAGGTAACACTAATTTATTATTTTTCTTCTCTGAAAAATCGGAAGGTGCATCCTTTGTTTCTGCATATTTTGAAAAATTTGTCTCCAACGTACTCATACTCAGTATACTATTTTAAAAAGAATAAAAAGTCAAGATTACATATGGGAGACTATGCAAATATATTAATTTACACTTTGCAATGGTAATGGAAATAAATAAGGTTATACTACTGATAATAATATAATAATATTTATATAGCATATATATCTACTTCACGTACATATATGCATATATTCTAGCTATGCCTATTGAAATTATACTTTAAATAGACAATTATTGTATTATAAATTTCTTTATATGATATTATATATACTTATGGGAGGAATTTTTTTTCTATTAATGTATTCTTTACTTTTAGGTGTAATTCACGGAATTACGCCAGATGAGCATACCTGGCCAATTACATTTAGCTATGCAATTGGAGCTTTCTCTACAAAAAAAGGTATATTTGTAGCCTTCCTATTTACCCTAGCCTTTACTGTACAAAGGGCGATAGCATCTGAAATAGTATATTTAGCTGTTATAAACGTAAAAATCTTTTATTCCATAAACGGATACATATATACAATAGTGGGTATAGCAATGCTAATAGCAGGGTTATATGTCATGAATAAGCGCAGTATACTTCATGTTGACCTATTTCCATCATCTTGGCTAGGGAAAAAACATACTCATGATACAACTGAGCATGTAAATGAGATTAAACCTTCTATGGCTTTAATCCATGGATTTATAGCAGGATGGGGATTTGGAGCATTTGCAATAATACTATATACAATAATAGTCCCTCAAATGCCTAATGCATATGTAGCATTTCTTCCTGGAGTAATGTTTGGACTAGGAACAATGGTTGTACAAGCTATATTTGGAGGATTTTTTGGTCGATGGATTAGAAAAATGAAACTTCCTGAGAAAAAAGGAATAGAAGTAGCCTCAAAAATTGCAGGGACTACACTTACTTATGGAGGTTTAGTGTTCATCCTAGGCGGAATTATTACTCTAGCACTTCCTAAAATTGCTAACTTCTCTATAAATACAGGGATTAATGTAGGGAATCTCCATCATTTAGGTATAGGGTTTGTTATGGTAACATTCACAGTACTTGTAATAGGAATCGGTTCTCTAATTCACTTTGTAAGAGTAGTAAAAAAAGAATATGAAACAGATGGAAAATAAAGATAAAGAAACTCTACAAATAATAAAAAAAAACATTTATTCAAAAGGCTTTGATTCTTTAATAAATAAGAATAATATATCTAAAAGTAAAAGATCCTCAGTAATTGGGATTGGAGGATCTCATATTTATTTCTCTCTTCTCGAAGGACTTACAATTGTTAAAAGTTATAAAGAATCAATTGATTTTAAAGACAAAGAAAATTTTTTTGAAAACATTATCTATCTATATAAAAATAAAGATTTTCAATCATCTAATACTTCTGTGATTTTTTCTTATCCATTTTTACCATATAAAAAAGGAGACCTAATTGACGGGAAATATATGAAAAATACAAAAATAACAAAAGTATTACCTTTTTCAGATGAGACATTTACACTCTCTGAAAAGTTAAATCATAATTTTAATATTTTAAATGATGCAGTTGCTGTTAATTTATATAATCTGTATAAAAATAAGGACTATGACATACATATAGCAGCTATAGCAGGAACAGGGGTTAATATTTCATACACGAAAAATAACGAAATTTTAAATTCTGAATTTGGAAATATTAAAATACCTGAAAGTATGAATATGGAAGATATACTTAAAATATATAAAGAGGCTACATTTGAAAAAGTAATTACAGAACATTCACTAAAAAAAACAGCACGATTACACAAAATAGACCTTGAATATTTAAAAAAAATTTCGGCAAAAATATTTGCACTGGCCATCCTCTCTTTTATAGAAGACAAAAAGAGTGCCTCTATATTGTTTCAAGGTTCTTTTATTTGCAAAGACAAGAAATACAGAGATCATGTCGTAAGAATAATACACAAATATTATAAAGGAAAATTACATATTAATTATAATAACCTTTCAGATATAAAAGGAGCTTCTTTAATATAAGATTATGAAAATTAAAGTTGAAGATTTTAATTTGCAATATACACTTGAATCCGGACAATGCTTTAATTTTAATAAGGTATCTTACAATAAATACTCAGGAGTTATTAAAGATAAATTCATTACAATAGAACAAGTAAACGATATTCTTAAAATAGACTCTTTTCCCAATATAAAAGAAATAGGGATTAGAGAGTATTTTAATCTGGATATAAATTATGAAAATATTTTAATACAACTTGCAAAAGACAATAATATATCTAAAATAATTGAAAAATATAGAGGATTAAGAGTTATTAATCAAGACGAATATGAATGTATGTTCTCATATATTATTTCTAGCTTTAATTCTATACAAAAAATAAAAAAAACTATTGCATACCTTTCTAAACACCTGGGAGAAAGAATAACAGGGGATGTATACTCCTTTCCTAATATAGAAAAATTAAAAAATGCTGATATAAAAATACTGAGAGAAGCCAAATTAGGATATAGAGATAAATATATAAAAGAAAGTGCTTTTAAAATTATAAATGATAATATAGATATATATGATATTAAAAATTTGGATTATACTACAGCAAAAAAGAAACTGAAAGAATTTCCAGGAATAGGAGATAAAGTAGCAGATTGTACAATGCTATATTCAATGAATTTTCATAATGCATTCCCTATTGATACATGGATAAATAAGTATCTCACTTTCAATTTCAAGAATAATAAAGAAGGAAAAGAAATTCTACAGAAAAAATTTAACGGTTTCGCTGGATGGGCACAACTTTTTATTTTTACTGATATTAGATCTATTAAAAATATCTAAATAAAAGATAAAAAAGAATTGATAAACCTCTTTAAATTAATAATACCTAAGCATAAAATAAATATAATGCGCACATATATACTTGACAATAACTATAGGCCTGAATTATAATCCCGTTATGATTGGAGAAGTATTAAATCCACCACATGAGCCAAGTACAAGCAGAAGAATTCTTACAGGACTCCTCTCTGCCACTACATTAGCTGCTGGAGTTGCATTGTATCACCCTAAAGCTCCTGCTGAAACACAAACAAAAGAAAATCCTCAAAATATGTCTGTTATTCCTACAGAATCTTCTCAAAATCCTACAACAAGTGAGTTAGGGTCAACATTAGCACCTTTTCTTATGCAAGATGAGCAAAATCCACAACTAAAAAATGGTATTCCGCTATTGTCACACTCCCAGGTATATATTCAAATAAATAAAAACAAGGATAATGGTCTCTACAATACTACAATATACACAGGAATTCCTCCAAAAGAATTTAAAACCATAAAAAATGCATTACAGAACCCTTTAGACAAAGTTACTGTAAGAGATTTTGGTGTTACAGATGGTTCTGAAAATATCAATCTTTATTCTTCTAATGCCAAATTAATAAAAGTACAAGATTCTCAATATATTATTGCGGCCAACTTTCCTAATAATAAAAATAATATAGGTTCAGAACTTATTAAAGAAAGTTTTACATCATATATAGCATTTAACATAGTCTCTTCAAAAGGGACAGATATAATGTCTGCATATTTCATACAAGCACCCTAAATTATTATTGAGTATATTTAAATAACTTTATAAAATTTTTAAATCTCGAAGTAATATATATCCCTTAGTCCAATACACAGAACTGAATACTGACAGAAATGCAGATATATACAAAGCTATTACAAATCCTACTACCTCTGCTGTGATTCCTATAAATAAATTATGAGATATTAAAGACAAAGATACATTAACTATTAAAAAATCTATTGCTGATACAAAGATTAAGGACAAAATTATAAAAACTAAAAAATAAAAAGAGATTAATCTGAAATATCCAAATTTATTATTCCAGAAAGATTTATATGTTATTCTAATTGAATCTATAATATCTGTATTCTTATCGATTATAAGTCTTACTCCTATAAATGAAAGAGCAAAAACAACTATAAAAGCAAATAGAAATACAAAAGCTATGAAAATATTTAATACCGGAATAGATGAAAGTATAATACTAAATAATATTAAAAAAACAACAGAAACAGCTATAACAATAATATAATAAACAAAATAATATATAATATATTCTTTCCATTTTTCTTTTCCTCCATTCCATACCTCAGTAAAACTTTCTTTTTTTTGAGAATTAAGAATATAGTTTATTAATGCTGTAGAAGAAAAAGAGTTTAAAAAAATAGACAATAACAATAATATAAATAATACTAAACCTATTATAGCTGCCTCATTTGCATGAGAAATAAGGATCTTTGTTAAATGAGTAATGTATTCTTTTTTGACAGTTGTAGGAATCTTAATATTATAATAATGAAGTATAAAAGTAAGAGAGGTTATTAATACAGAAATAATCCCTAGATAAAACACATTAATATTTTCAAAAAATATTAAAACTGCGTCTTTTGAAATTGAAAATAATTTATTAAAAGAAAAATCATCCATCATACTTATTATTATACATTATGAATGGGTGGATTTATACATACCTGTAAATTACATAGTTATATAAATTTAGATTATTCTACTTTTATTATCTAGTGTTTATGTATTAATTCTTCTTTTACTTTCTCATCTAAAAAGATTTTTACTAATGATTGATAAGGAACATCTTTCTTATTTGCTATCTCTTTAAGATTATCTAATAACATCTGGGGAATCCTTATAGTCATAGTCTTTGTTGAAGGTTTAAGATTAGAGAATGTTATATTCTGATATGCCTTACTCCAATCTATATATTCTGTACTATCATGAGTATTCCAAAATTCTCTCTCTTCTTCTTCATTTTTAAATTGTGGTATTTGTCTTAATTTTTTATTCATAGTTTATTTATATTATTAAATATTAATCTTTCTTTTTTACTCTGATCTCTTGCAGATATTACTCTTATCTTATTATTCCTCTTTGTAAATACAATAAATAACAATCTATTATTCCCGGTAACCCCTAAAGCCTGAAATCTGATCTCTTTACTAGAATGATTTTTATCTTCATTAATAATTAATGGTTTATTATAAAATACTTCTTCACATTCCTTTATACTTACTCTATGCTTTAATTTATTTTTTAATAAATTACCTTCATCCCAATCAAAACCTTCAAATTTCTTAAAATCAAAACCTGTTCCCATATGTAAATTATAGTACAATACATTCAATTAATTGTCAATATTAATAAATATATATAAATACCTTGTTTTCCTTAAATTAATTCTTTATTAATTTTACAATCCTTCTACTCATATAAAACAATTTTCTGGTTCGATTAGTGCTACATTGAAGGAGAATTTTATATTTTTGTTATATAATATTATTTATACACTTTATTTGAACCTGAGTGAGTGCCTAAAGCTAATAACTTTATTACTTATTTGTTATTGTATTCCCATATTATTCTTACATCTCCAGTCACCCAACTGCTCCAAACATTATCAAACTCTATACTATTTACTTTATAGGTCCTTAATGATGGATAATTTGGATTATTTGACAATAGATTCAATGATTTTAAAATTCTTTTTTGAAGTAAGGTATTTCTTTTTGCAATCTTTCTATAATCTTTATTAAAACTAGAAGTAAAAATTAATTGATACATCATTTTACAATCTTATTCAAATATCTCTCTAATTCACCCTTATTTTTTGTATCTACAATAATACCTTTATCTGTTTTACCTTCTTCTATACTCTTCATCTCTTCATCAGATAGAGGTACTGGATCGTATGATAAAGATAAATCAAATGGTATACTATTTTTATCTACTATTTGTTTAAAAAATATTGTTATTGCCTGAGAAGTTGTTAATCCTAATTCAGATAATATAGATTCAACCCTATCTTTTAAAGGTTTCTGAATCCTTATTTGGGTATTATCTTCTTTCTTTATACTTCTATTATCCATAATCATAAATACATCACAAATGTAATGCATTTGTCAATACAATTTCAATAAATTCTTTATTAATTTCACAGTCTTTCTACTCATATAAAATAGTTCTCTAGTGCGATTAGTACTACATTGGAGGAGAATGTATCGAATTGGATTATTCAATTTTAATATTTAAATAATTTCAAATCCTAAAACTTTTTTAATACAGGAAATATTTTATTTAAATCAGAACAAAAGAATATTATTGAGATAACAGATTCAATACAAAGAACTGTCAAAGAGAACGTTGTCAAACAAAAACTTTCCTTGGACAGGAGTTTTTCCTAATCTTACTGCATTACATACAGAAGTTCCTTCTGAGCTACCTATAAAATTTATTCTGAATTTATATCCAAAGTCCAGAATGTATGTGACGAATACAAAAGATCGACTTCTATTGTTAAAAGTACTAACATTTAAATATGAAAACTATAACTGCAAAAGAATTTCAACGTAACCATGCATCTATTGTTAAAGAGGTGGCTAATGGTCACAAATATGAAGTTACCTTCCATCGCAAACCTATTATCGAGCTGATACCAAAATTTAAGAAAACAACCAAGGATACTGAACCTGGAAGTCATTCAGCATTAGTTAAGTCTCTGAGTTATACACGGCCTGTTAAAGGTGATCTTTATGATCTACCATATAAGCAGTTACGAAAAAATTTGTTAAATCAAAAATATGGCAAATGAATTTGTGTTTATAGATACTAAATATACTCATGGAGTTATTATTTCATCGTTCCAATTACAATATGGTGTTAACTGCAGTAATATCAATACCTGAATAGTCTATAGTTTGCACATCAATATTATCTCTTTCTACCTTACTATACTTTATAGAATCACAAAAATATGATAAAGAAATTGCCCACAGTTTTATGAAAGGATACAAAATATTGGATATGGACAATAGGGATTACAAGTGGACTGAGACCAACGACCAAGGAGACTTTGAGGATGCTCTACAAGTAGCATGTGCCAGGCGCCACAACTGTTCATACTTACTAACACTTGATAAAAAATTCAGCAATATGTATGGCAAGTATTTATCAATCCACACAATTATGGAGAGTGAGTGATAGTGATAAAATTCAGAAAAAGTGTAGGTACCCCGTAAACTGTAATATAATTCTAAAACAAGGTAGAATAACTAAGATACTAGAACAAACTAAAAAACCACAAGGGATGTTATCTCTATTCCCTGCCTCTGTTCATCAATATCACAATTCAAATAGAGAGTATCTTCTTTATTATTTTTTTAATTTTCTTGAATATAACTTACTAATGTAGTTCCCCCAACTTGGCCTTGCTCCAAGTACAATAATAGCCCTGTTTTCTTTAAGTAAGTCTTTAAAAAACAAATTTTCGTAATAATCTCGGTACCATACGAGGAATTACCCAATATGAGTCTTGTCTACAAGAAAATAACATTAAAATATGGATAAGAAATAAAAACCTCTTTATAAAAGGTATCATTTCAATTTAACTATAAAGCTCACATTATAATGTACAATAAATATTAATTATTTAAGATAATTCCTCAATACATTGATTTTCTAAAATTGACAGAATATGATACAATTCATTATCTGAAAGTATGGTTCAAACAAAAAAAATAAAAAATAATTCACTAACAGAGACACTTATTGAAAAGGCTAAATTAAAAGGTTTTCTTACTGAAGAAGATATACTTAATAATATAACCTTTATAGAAAATGAGATCGATATGTTAGACTCTCTTTTTATTAGACTAGAAGAGGAAAATTTAGACCTGATCTACGATGAAGATAGGCCTAAAGAAACAACTCCTACAACTAAAAAATCTAATAAAAAAGAAGTTCTCTCCCTAGAGGAAAAAATTAAAATACTTAGAAGCATTCAAGCAAATATTGACTCTGATCCAATTAGGGCATATCTACAAGAAATAGGTAAAATACCTCTATTAACAGGACCTGAGGAAGTAATTCTGGCAAAAAGAATTAAAAAGGGAGATAAGAAAGCAAAAGAATATCTTACTACTTCAAATTTAAGATTAGTTGTTTCTATTGCAAAAAAATGGGCAAGAAAAGGAAGTTTAGACTTACTAGATCTTATTCAAGAAGGAAACTTAGGATTAATGAGAGCTGTAGATAAATTTGACTACCGAAAAGGATATAAATTTTCTACTTATGCAACTTGGTGGATAAGACAAGCTATAACAAGAGCTATTGCTGACCAAGAAAGAACTATTAGAGTTCCTGTCCATATGATTGAAACCATTCATCAAATGCAAAAAGTAAGAGGAAAATTAGCTATTGAACTTCAAAGAAATCCTAAACCTGAGGAAATTGCGGCTTCAATGGGAAAAACTGTCGAACAGGTACAAGAGATTATAAAAATATCTCAATACCCTACATCTCTATCTACACCAGTTGGAGATGATAATTCTAATACAATAGCAGATTTTATCCCAGATGAAGATAATCCAAGACCTTCAGATATAGCAAGTAGAGATTATCTTAAAAAGCAAATACAAGAAGTTTTAATGACCCTTTCAGATAGAGAACGAAAAGTAATTGAACTTAGATTTGGACTTCAAGATGGAGTTGCTAGAACTTTAGAAGAAGTAGGAAGAGAATTTAAAGTAACAAGAGAAAGAATAAGACAAATAGAAAGTAAGGCCTTAAAAAAACTAAAAAACAAAGAGGTAGAAAAATTACTTACAGATTATAGGGAAATAAATTAACCTTGCACTTTCCCCTAAATAAATAAATAATATAGACAAAAGAGACTAAATATGTTAAAAGAGAGCATATTATTTATTAATAACCTATATTATGAATGAAATGACTATATTTTTATTAAGAAATGGAATACAAGAGCATACATTGTTTATACTACTTGCAGTTCCTATAGCCGCAACAATAATACTCTTTGCCAGAGATATTATAGGCATTCAATCTTTCAACCTATATACTACAGTTATAGCCGTACTCGCATTTGCATCTACTGGACTATTCCTGGGAATAACCATCACTATTCTTATATTAATATTTGATTATATAGTCAGATACTTTATAAAGGATTTAAAATTACATTATGCTTCAAAAGTTGCAATTGTGATATCTATAGTAGCTTTATCTATAATTCTATCATTATATATATCTCACAGTGCATTTAATCTGAATACTCATATATCAGTATATTCAATGTTAATACTTTTATTGCTTGCAGATTCTCTCTCATTTACAAAGATAAATAAGGGTAATTCAAAAGGCAATACTGTCTATTTAGAAACAATAATTCTAGCACTTGTAACCTTTATTGTAATTGATAATTCTATTACTCATATGCTACTGTTAAAATACCCATACATCTCTGTATTGGCAATTTTAATTGATATATACATAGGAAAATTCTCAGCATTAAGACTTAGAGAATTCTATAGATTTAGAAATATATCCAAAGAATGATTAAACTTTTAGACGAATATAAAAAATTATCAGCAACTACATTAGGAATTAATGATAGGAATTTAAACTATATAGATAAAAATTCAATAAATCTGTCTAATTCAAAAATAAGAATTAAAAAAATACTTAATAAAAATAATATACCTACTCCTAAAACTATTACATTAATAAAAAATTTAAAAGAATTAGAGGATTTTGATTTTAATTTATTGCCTAATAGCTTTGTTATTAAACCAAATAAAGGATTAGGAGGTGAAGGTATAATTATTATTTATGGAAGAAAGAAAAAAAGAAAAGAAACAGAAGAAGATGCTTGGATAGCACCTAATAAACAAATACTTACAAAAACAGATTTAAAAATACACCTTCTAAATATTATTAATGGATACTATTCTATTAATAAAAAACAAGATATTGTAATCTTTGAAGAAAGAATTATTAATTCTCAATTTTTAAAAGAAAGTTTATTTATAAAAGAAGGATTACCAGATATTAGAGTAATAATATTTAAAAATTTCCCGATCATGGCAGAATTAAGAATTCCAACTATTGAATCAAAAGGGAAATCTAATCTTCATTCAGGAGGAATTGGGGTTGGAATTGATATAGCTCTCGGAATTACCACTAATGCAATTATGAAAGATAGCTATATAGAGACCCACCCTGATACAGAAGAAAGACTTAGTGGAATAACTATACCTCAGTGGAATAAAATTCTAAACCTATCCATTCAATCAAGTATGGCAATTAAATCTAAATTTAGTGGAATTGATATAGCATTAGATAAAGACAAAGGGCCTCTTGTAATGGAAATAAATGCTAGACCTGGACTGGCAATTCAAATAGCTAATAAGTCAGGATTAAAAGAGAGACTGGAAGCTGTTTCAAAATTAAAAATTAAGAATCCAGAATCTGCAATTATAGTTTCAAAAGAAATATTCGGAGGGGAAATAGAAGAAGAAATAGAAGAAATAACTGGGAAAATAATTCTCGGAAGATTTACAAAAATAAAAATTAATGATGACTCAGAAATATACAAAGCTAAGATTGACACTGGAGCGTATGTCACTTCCATATCTCAAGATATAGCAGAAAAATTAGGATTTAAATATTTAATAGAGCAATTTGATAAATTTGGGATTCAAATAACAAATAATATTGGAGCTATTTATGACACCAGAGATAACATACTCAAAGAAAACCCTGGATTAAATCTAACTGTAGTAAAATCTGCAAATGGAATGACTATACGCCCAGTAATAAACCTATCAATACATTTTGTAGAAGAAGAAATAAGTGTTGAAACTAAAGCAACTATAACATCTCGTTCACACATGAAACATGAATTAATTATAGGACGAAGAGATCTTAAAAATTTTCTTGTTGACGTAACAAGAAATACATAATAAGATTGTTCTTAATGAATAAAAAGAGTAAACAGAATAAACATACAAAGATTTTTCTTTTTTTACTGTTAGTTTTTATAATATCCTTTTTTATCTCAACGCAATTCTTACTACCTGTAAAAAATTCTCAAGGCACACTAATCGTTAGAAATATATATATAGTCACTAGTGAAATTTTCTTTATTCTATTCTTTTTTATACTAACTATAATTGACTTTACAGGGAAAATATCTTTCTTGAATATACTTAAAAATGCTATATTAATACCAATTACTATAATTTCACTAGTACTACTCAATGTTTTTTCAAATCTAAATCTACTCATGATAATAACAATCCCACTCTCTGGAGTAATACTCTATATAATATTATCTATGATATAATTTAGGTTATGAAAAAAGAAAAAAAATTAATAGCAGTATCTTTGCCTTATGCTAATGGAGAAGCACATATAGGTCATATTGCAGGGGGATATCTTCCAGCAGATATATATTATAGATTTACTAAACTTATGGGAGAAGATAGTATATTTGTATCTGGATCTGATATGCATGGATCTGGAGTATTACTCTCTGCAGAAAAAATAAATATGGATCCATTAGAGTATGCATTAAAGAATCATGAGAATTTTAAAAAAGTATTTGAAGAACTTGATATAAAATTTGATATTTATTCCAATACACATACAGATATTCATAAACAAACAGTAAATGAAATTTTTCTGGACCTGTATAAATCAGGATATATTACAATTAGAGAAGAAGAACAACCTTTTTGTGAACACGATAATAAATTTATACCAGATAGGTTTGTAGAAGGTATTTGTCCTGTATGTGGAGAAATTAATGTAAAAGTAGGCGAAAGTTGTGATAAATGTGATACTTTAATACTTTTTGAAACTATAAAATCTCCAAAATGTAAATTATGTAGAAATATACCTATATTAAAAAAAACTAAGAATTTTTTTCTAGAACTTGAAAAATTTCAAGAACAATTAGAACAATATATATTATCAAAAAAAAATTTCAGAAAAAATGTCAAAGATTTTTCACTAGAGTATATCAAAGAAGGGCTTCTTCCTAGATCTATTACCAGAGATATGAGTTATGGACTTTCAATTCCAATAGAAGGTTTTGAAAATAAAATTATATATGTCTGGTTTGAAGCTTTGATAGGTTATATATCAGCAACAAGAGAAATAAAAAAAGACTGGAAAGAATATTGGGGTAATAATAGTAAATCGATTTTTTTTATGGGAAAAGACAATATAGTATTTCATAGTATAATTTTACCTGCTATACTTCTTGCCTCAAGTGAAAAATTTAATTTGCCTTATGAAATAGCTGCTAATGAATATTTACTTTTAGAAGGACAAAAAATGTCTAAAAGTAAAAATCATCTACTATTAGCAAAAGATGCTCTAGAAAAATATGGGAAAGATAACTTAAGATTTTATATTGCCATAAGCTTGCCAGAAAACAAAGATTTCAATTTTAAAGAAAAAGAATTAATTACCATTGTAAATACAACACTGTCTTCAAATATAGGGAATTACGTAAATAGAACTCTGACATTTGCATATAAAAATTTTAATGGTCTAATAGAAAAATTTGAATCTATTGAAGACACCAATTATATTAATAGCACATTTGAAGGAATAATAACTGAATTCTCTAATTTTAAAATAAAATCAGCACTCTCTCAAATAATAGCATTTTCTGATCATGCAAATAAAAGATTTGATACACTCAAAATATGGGAAAATAAGGATAAAAAAAATATGTATATTCTAGCTCAATATGTATATGCATTAGGTATATTACTTTCACCTATAATTCCAGAATCTTCTTTTAAAATATTAGATATACTTAACATAGATGCAGAAAATAAAACTTTTAAATATTCTCCTTATTTTGGAAAAATAAAAAAGCCCTATATAATATTCCCTAAAATAGAAATTAAATATGATTGATACTCATGCACATATAAATAAATTTTATTATCCTAATATAGATGAGATCTTAGAACAGGCTCTCCTCAATGGGATTGAAAAAATAATAGTACCAGGAACATCTTTACAAGATTCTAGAGACAATCAACAGTTTAAAAATAATATGCTTTTTTATGCGATAGGAATTCATCCAGAAACTCAAGATGTAGTAACAAGAGAAGTTCTAGAAAAGATTTATAGTCCAGAAATAATAGCTATAGGAGAATGCGGTTTGGATTATTATTACAAATATACGACTCCAGAAGAACAAGAAAAAAAATTTAGAGTACAAATTGAATATGCTATTGAAAAAAAACTTCCACTAATTGTACATACAAGAGAGGCACTTCAAGATACATATAATATTCTCTCTGATTACTATAAAAATGGAGATAGTGATAAAGGAGTTATCCATTCTGCTGCAGGAGATATTAAAATTTTAGAAAAAATTGAAAATTTAGGATTCTATCTTTCTTTTAATGGAATTTCTACTTTTCATAATGCACAAAATATAAGAGATATAATTTTCGATACAGACACCTCTAAAATATTAATAGAAACTGATTCACCTTTTCTTTCTCCTGTTCCTGTAAGAAATCAGAAACAGAATTCTCCTTCTAATATTAAATATATTCTAGAAAATATTCAGGATATTAAGGGGAAGGATTTACAAAAAATTATCTATAATAATTCAAAAAAACTTTTCAACATTTAATATGAAAAATATATCAGAAATATTAAAAAAAACAAGAATACAAAGTGGACTCACTTTAGATGAAATAGAATCTAATACAAAAATAAAAAAATCTTATTTAGAATTTATTGAAAATGGTGAATTTAATAAACTACCTTCAATATCTGCAGCTAAAGGTTTTATAAAAATATACTCCAAATATTTAGGACTAAACTATGAAGAAGCATTGGTAATATTCAGAAGAGAGAATAAAAATGAAGAAAATCATATGCTTACAAAGAAAAAAAGACGCATAAAAGTTAACTCAATAAAAAATAAATATATCTCTTTATATATTTTTCTCATATCCCTAATATTAATACTGGCTCTAATTTACGGAATACACGAGTATATAATATTTAAAATGCCACCAAAAATAGAAATGTATACCCCATCTTCTCAAAATTTCACAACACATAATTCTTCAGTACTTTTTTCAGGAAAAATCACACTAGGAGATTATATCTATATAGACGGAGATAAAATAAATAATATTAATTTAAATGGTACTTTTTCTCAAAAAGTAGGACTGCAAGAAGGATTAAATAATATAAACATAAAGATAAAAAATCCTCTTGGAGGACAGAATATTAAGTACTATGAAATTGATTATGTTAATAATTTCAATAATAAAATAAATGCAAAAAATGCTTTTTATATAAATATAAAAGATATCTCTAAACCTATATTTTTAAATGCTACTACGCAGAATAAAACTATATATAATAAAATTTTAAAAGGAGATATCAAAATAAAAGGTATTGCAAGTATAGTATTAAGCATAGGACAAATACAAAATGTTAAAATATTTTATAAAGGAAAAAATATAGCTCCATCAGGGATAGGATTTTCCATTATTATAATAAAATATAATAATGGAAAAATTAGTGTAACAAAAAATTAAAAAATTATGTTATATTATATAATATGGAGATAGTATATAGTACATTAATGATTATAATTTCAGTATTAATTATAGTAATATTGATTATACTTATAAAAACAATATTTGATATAGATAAAAATGTTGTTAAAGGAAAAGATATTATAGAAAATGTTTCTGATATCACAAAAAATGCAAAAGAAGAACAAGAAAAGATCCAAAACGTTATAAACGATAAAATAGATAAAGTAACTTTTATATCTAAATTAAAAATAGTAGAAAATTTAGTAGGAACAATTTCAAAAATTTATAAAAATAAAAAAAAGGATAATCATTAATGGCTATATTTGGAAAAAAAACAAAAGAAGATAATAACGCATTTATATCACTAGATATAGGGACAGAATTTGTTAAAACATTAATATGTAATATAGAAGAGGATAATGTCATAATTTCAGGATATGGGAAAGTCAGACAACCAATACACGCTATGAAAGGTGGAGTTATTACAAATATCAAAAGCGTTATAACTACATGTCAAAAATCAATTGATCTTGCAATGGAAGAACTTGAGGATACACCAATACCAACTAAAGTTGTTGTAGGTATTGCAGGAGAATTAGTAAAAGGAGTTGGAATAAAGATTAATTATGAGAGAGAAAATCCAGAAAAAAATATTGATGAAAAAGAAATAAAAAATATTTTAGATAAAGTTCATGATACCGCTTATGAAGAAGCTATGAAGAAATTCACTGCATCTACTGGATCTGATAAAACTCAAATTAAACTCATTAACGCAACAGTTACAGATACATATATAGATGATTATAAAATTACAACTCCTATTGGGTTAAAAGGTAAAAAAGTTACTTTAAATATATATTTTGTATACACCCCTTTGATATTTGCAGGTGCACTAGATGATATATTAAAAGAATTATCTCTTTCTCCCATAATAATAGCTGTACAACCTTTTGCCATTGCAAGATCCGTTAGAGGAGCCAGAGAGTCTAGTTTTGATGCAATAATTATAGATATAGGAGGAGGAACTACTGATATAGCACTCATTTCGCAAGGAACTTTTCAAGACACACAAATGTTCGCAATGGGAGGGCGATCTTTTACAAAAAGAATTGCAGCCGATTTATCAATATCATATGATGATGCTGAAAATTTAAAAATTCAATATACAGAACAAGATATAGACAGAGGAAAAGCATTGCAAATAAGAGATGCTGTAAAAAAAGATTTAGATCTCTGGATATCTGGTGTTGAAATATCATTAGAAGAAATGGAAAATATTAAAATATATCCAGATCAGATACTATTATGCGGAGGAGGATCTAAACTTTCTGAAATAAGAACAAAATTAGTTGAATATCCTTGGTCAGTACTACTTCCATTTAATCGAAATCCGAAAATAAACTTTTTATCTCCTGAAAAAATAGATGGAGTTATCGATAAAACACTTAAATTAACTAAACCTGAAGATGTGACCCCTGTATCCTTAGCTCGAATTGTTTTAGACATAATAAAAGATGATGTTATTATTGCTATATAAATATGAAAGATACTAAAGTATTCGTCGATTTAGATGACGAAATAACATTTATAACTGAAAAAATTATAAATACTGATACAAACAGGGTAATATTAGTAGTTCCAGAAAGATCAGACATTATAACTTCCCTAGTTGGCCTAAAAATGCTGCGTAAGGTTATTGATAAAAATGACAAAGATGTAGTTATTGTCACAATGGATGAACAGGGAAAAAATATAGCACTGAATGCGGGCTTCATATCTGTGTCTAAAATAGGAGATGTAAATGAAGAAGTCTGGAGAGAAACTGTAAGAATAAAAAAACGAATACATGATGCTATGTCAATGTCTAATAAGGTTCCTTTTAAAGATGAATTATATAAAAGTGTTGACAATAGAGAAGAAACAAAGAAAGCTCAACAAGAAAAATTTTTTGAATATAAACCAGAGGAAAATACTCCAATTCCTTTAAATTCAACCACTGAGAGTGTAGATAATAAAAAAATCAATCCTGATAAAAGAGGAAATATCAAAAGAGTTGAATTTAATAAAGAACCAATATCCTCCTCTAAGAAAGTATCTCTTGACGGATTTGAACTAATAGCAGGAGGAGATGTTGCCTCTTTCAAAGATACTGAGAATATAGATAAAAATATTAACCCTGATAGAAGTAAAGCACCTTTTGAAAATAATGAATTTAAAAGAGATATAAATAAAACAAACAAATTTAAAAGTATTTTCTTTAAGGATAATAATAAAAATAAAAGATTTAATAAATTAATAATTTTCTTAGGAATTTTTATTCTTCTGATTATATTTATTATTTATTATTTATTCTTAACAGTATCGACTGTTAGTATAACGATGTCAGGGAAAAAAATTCAATCTCAATCAACAATAACCATAAATCCTAATATATCTAGTATAAATGGTCATAAATTAGAAATCCCATCCAAAATAGTCTCTATAAGTGAATCTGGTTCAAATTCAATTCCTACCACAGGAACTAAAACTATTCAAACAGGAAGCTTTGCCTCAGGATCAATAACGTTTTCTAATACCTCAACAAGTGCTGTAACAATACCTGCCTCTACTCAATTTACAGATTCCAATAATATATCATTTGTAACTACCTCATCTATCAAAGTACCTGCAGCGACTGTAACACGTACTACTACATCTCAAACAATTAATTATGGTACTGCAACTCAAAATGAAACACTCAATACAAATACAGGAATTGGTGCAAATGATACATTTTCTAATTCTAATTATTCAAGCATTACAGCTACTAATCCTTCTGCATTTTCTCAAGGAAATGAAAGTACATCTACACAACAAGTTGTTACTGCAAATGACGCTAATAATTTACAAAGTACACTATCTCAAGAATTATTTGCAAGAGGAAAAGGCAAATTATCATCCTCTGGAAATATGAAGATAATACAACAATCAATAAAAAATATTATTGTAAATAAAAATTTCGATCACACAATAGGATCAGTAGCTTCTGTATTAAATCTTTCTATGAATACGAAAACAGTAGCTCAAGAGTATAACAGTAATAATATATATTCTGCTATAGTCAAGAATCAAGAATACTATGGAAATACAATAAATAATGTCAAATTTTCTATAACAAGAATTTATACAGATTCATCAGGAAACATTAAAATTTCAATTAATTACACAGGGATATTATTTAAAAATATAAATAAAAATAATATACTTAATACTATTAAAGGAAAATCATTCTCAAGTGCTAAAAACTATATACAAGGAATGAAAAATATAAACAAAGTATCAATTCAGGATAATCCATATATATTCTCAATAATAGGACTTCTACCTTCAAATAAAAATAATATTAAAATTAAAGTATTAAACTAAATATAAGGTTAATACTTTTAACCCACATTATGCTGTTTGAAATGGAGAAAATACCTTCAGAGACCTTAAAGTGTTTATTACTTACAATTCCAAAATGAACTATGTAAATCTCAAAATCACTTATACAGAATACAACATTTGTTTTCTTTAAATAACCTCAGTTATATTTAATTATTGAGATAAAAATTTTAATGTATATCTTGAAATTAATAGCTTTAATTTGTTATTACTATTTTTTTAACTATAACTTTCAATAAAGGTCTATGATGTGCTTTTGAATTTACAGGGACATTTCCTATTTTATTAGCGACACTCATACCACTTGTAACCTTTCCAAAAACAGTATACATTCCATTTAATTGAGTATCTTTCCCTAAAGTAATAAATACTTGTGAACCATTTGTATTTGGACCACTATTAGCCATAGCTATAACTCCTGTAGCAAAAGGAATAGATTTCACATTAGAAACATATGTATACCCTTTCTTTTTATAACTGTTTATTAATAATTGAGGCATACCTAAACTTACAGGATTAATTTGATCTTTGAATGTATAACCTGGACCTCCAGTTCCTGTTCCAGTTGGATCCCCTGTTTGAATCATAAACCCTTTTATAACTCTTTGAAATATAACATTATTATAAAAACCAGATTTTGCTAAGAAAACAAAATTATTAACTGCTAAAGGTGCAGCTGCTGAATATAATGTTAAATGAATATTCCCATATGATGTTTCTATAGTAGCTTTATAATTTTTATTTTTATTTATACAAAACTTTGGATATGCTGAATATTTTTTAACTGAAGGTTGATATGCTATATTACATGGATTTGAAAGACTAAAATTGATTTTATTGCCAGTAGATACATACACTAAAAGTATCATTATAGCTAAAACAATTACAGCTAAAATAGAATACTCAATCAGAGTTATTTTTTTCACATTAATATTATCCATATTCAACTAGAGATATTAACATAAAATATAGAGTTTCTCAAATTTATATGCTAAACTTTGGTATAACAATGGGAAGAAAGAAAAAATCTGCAATTGAAAAAAGCTTAGCCACTAAAAAGGGGCCTAAATTTGAAGGACAAGATACATATATAATTATAGGTATAATCCTTCTTATATTATCCTTACTCTCCTTTGCTGGGGTTTTTATACATATAAATGCTTTAAAATTTCTATATATTATACTTGGAGAGGGAATTATAGTTTTTGCAATATTCTCCTTCTTATTATCTTTAAGATTTTTAGGTACTAAAATAAAATTTAATACAATTTCTTCAATTATAGGGTTGTTTATATTTATAGTATCAATACTTTCATTTATAAATTTAATTTACTCACAAAGTATTTCTTTCATACTATCATCTCATGGTAAGGCTGGCGGAGCAGTAGGATATATCGTTTCTGAATATCTTCGATCAGAATTAACCAGGGTTGGATCTATAATTATACTTATCCCAATTATTATAATCTCCTTAATGATGTCTCTATCATTTTCATTTTTAGAATCTATAAGAAAAATAAAAGAATCTATAAATTATGTGTTTGAAAGAATACAGGAATTATCTTCAAAAGAACCTAAACAAGAAAAGAAAGAAGATAATAATGATAATATTCAAAAAATAGAATTTGAAGTAACAGGAAAAAATGATGACACAATGGTAGGATCTTTATCAGGAAAGAATACCCTTTTAAAGAAAAATCCTTTAAAGAGAAAAACAGAGATTGAAACCATTCGTTTTGATAATTGGGAACTACCTTCAATTAATTTTTTAAATGAGATAAAAAGAATAAATGTAGTTAATAATGATGATATAAAAAGAAATTCTGAAATTATAGAAAGAACATTAGAAAGTTTTAATATAGTATCTCGAGTTGTAGATATATCTATAGGTCCAGTGATTACAAGATATGCATTACAAATAAAAACAGGGACAAAAGTTTCAAAAATTAATACACTATCAAGAGATATTGCTCTTGCACTAGCAGCTCCATCAGGTTCTGTTAGAATTGATGCTCCTATTCCTGGAACATCTTTAGTTGGAATAGAAATGCCTAATCCTAAATCTCAAATTGTCTCATTTAAAAATTTAATAAATAGTTCTGAATTTAATGATCCTAGTAATAAAATCCCACTTGCTATGGGAGAAGATGTTACAGGAGAAATAATTATAAAAGACTTATCTTCTATGCCTCATCTTTTAGTAGCAGGATCTACAGGATCTGGAAAAAGTATGTTGATAAATTCATTTTTATTAGGATTATTATATAAACATTCTCCAGATACATTAAAATTAATACTGGTAGATCCAAAACATGTAGAACTTTCAGTTTATAATGGGATCCCTCATTTATTAACTCCAGTTATTACTGACATGAATAGTGTAAATAATGCACTTAAATGGTCATTAGTAGAAATGACAAGAAGATATGATCTATTAAAAAATGAAGGTGTACGGAATATAGATGGGTATAACGCAATAAAAGAAAAAGAAGATAAATTATCAAATATAATAATAGTAATTGATGAAATGGCTGATTTAATGCTTACAAAAGGAGTAGAAATTGAAAATTCTATTGTAAGATTAGCTCAAATGGCAAGAGCTGTAGGAATACATCTTATACTTGCTACTCAAAGACCTTCTGTAAATGTTATAACTGGGCTTATAAAAGCAAATATACCTGCAAGAATAGCACTTTCAGTATCTTCCTCTATAGATTCAAGAGTAATATTAGACCAAATGGGAGCGGAAACACTACTAGGAAAGGGAGATATGTTGTTTAAGTCACCAGATTTAGGAAGAACAATAAGACTTCAAGGGCCATTAGTAACAGAAGAAGAAATATCAAGAGTTATTACATTTATATCTAAACAAGGAGTAGAATTCTCCTCCTATAATGAAGAAATTCTTAAACCTCAAAATCAAAGTTTACAAGATGATTCAGCACAAGGCTCATATGAGGATCCACTATTCCCTGATGCAGTAAGAGTTGTAGTTAATGCAAAAAGAGGATCTGCATCAATACTTCAATCAAAATTAAAAATAGGTTATGCCAGAGCTGCTAGATTAATCTATGAATTAGAAAGTAATGGCGTAGTAGGACCTCAAGATGGATCCAAACCAAGAGAAGTATTAATTGATGATGCAGATAACTTTTTATCAGAGTAATGTTAAAATTTCAGGAATAGAATCAGTTACAACTATAGTATGTTCAAAGTGCCCTGATAAAGAGTGATCTTTAGTTCTGATCGTCCAACCATCAGCTTCTTCTATAATAGAATCTTTCCCCATATTTATCATACTCTCTATTGCTAAAGTCATGTTTTTTTGAAGTTTCATTCCTATACCTTTCTTTCCATATCCAAGAATAAAAGGATCTTCATGGAGTTTATATCCAATTCCATGCCCTGCAAGTTCTTTTACAACCGAAAAACCTTTTTCTATAACAGGGATTTCCATTGCATGAGAAATATCTCCAGCGAAATTACCAGCTATAGCCATCTTTATACCTTCATCTCTAGATTTTCGTACTGTATTCAAAAAATCTGTTACAGATTGATCTTTTTCTCCTACTTGAAAAGATATAGCAGCATCTGTATACAACCCTTTATATATAACTCCATAATCTAGAGATACTATATCTTTATTTTTTATTTTATAATCAGATGGAATTCCATGAACGACCTTATCATTTATACTAATACATAAGGATTTAGGAAATTTCTTGTAATGTAAAAATGCTGGAGTAACACCATAACTTTCACATAAATCCATAGCAATATGATCAAGATCTTTCTCTGATACACCAGGTTTAGAATGAGATTTAAGATTAGCTAAAATTTTAGCTAAAATTTTACCTCCTTTCCTCATGTACTCAATTTCAGTTTTACTTTTTGGATTCATTTTCTATTATTGATAAAATTGTTCTTAATATAACTTCCTTTGTATTATTTGCATCAATTTGTATTAATTTTTCATTATAATACTCTCTAATATCTTTTATATTAGTAATGTAAGAATCAAGTCTTTTTTCTACACTTTTAAGACTTAAATCATCTACCCTTGACTCAGTCTTACCCCTTGTTTTAATTCTTTCTAAAATATTATCTGTTTTAATGAGAAATTCAAAAATAAAAGACAATTCCTTACCATTACTTTTAAGAAAATTATCTAAAATTATAGCTTGAGATAAGGTTCTTGGAAAAGCATCAAATAAAATATTTGGACTTTTAAAATTAATTTCTGTTAATACTAACCTTGATATTATATCATCTGGAACCCATAATCCCTTACTCCAATATTTATTATACAGATCAATTCCTTCTTTAGACTTATCATTATACATATTCCTTAAAATTTTACCACCAGATATTGATACAAAATCATCACTTAGCATAAAAGCTTGAGTACCCTTCCCCGATCCAGATGGTCCTATAAAGCTTATAATCATAATATTTAAGTAATAATATAAAAATGATAAACTAAATATAAATGAACATATCAAAAACAGCTAATATAAATATAGATAAATACCTCTTTTATATAATGTCATTCATACTAAGTATATCTTTAATATTATCATATATTTGGTATTATTATAAATTTCATACACTTAATCTTTTATTAATGCTGTTTGAAACTATAATAATATTACTATTATATTTTTTCGAATATCTATATAGAAAAAATAATAGTGAATTTATTAATATATTAAAATATATATCTTTTATTATCCTTTCAATCTTTATATATTTTTATAAAAATCCATCTATATACCTAATTATGATTTTAATATTAATAATATATATTATTATCTATGAGAAAAATACCTATTTAACAAAAATATTATTTGCAGTAACCCTTTTAAGCTTTTACATAACATATATAATATCTAAAACACCTATTATTACATATTTAATATATTTAACTATTTATCTTGTAATTTTCTTTTTTTTATACCATTACAAAAAGAATTATTTAAAAAGAATTATTTATTTAAAAAATATAGAACATAAAAATAAAATAGAAATAGTTAAAAAACAAAAAAATAATATCTCTGTTAGAAAAATGAGGAGAATAATAATATCTAATATAGAAGAGATTGCTAAAAGTTTTGAATATGAATATTTTTCTTATCAAACAAGCACATATCTGAAAAATATATTTTTTGAAAATAATTTTGAAAATGAAGATCTACACTTTAGAATTGATATCACCAATATAGAGGAAGTTATTGAGGAGGTTATTGATGAATATAGAAAATATTATATCCTTAATGTAACTCTTGAAAGTACACTCGATAAAGAAAAATATGTGGTTACAGATAGAGAGAAATTTAAGAATTTAATAAGGTTAATTTTTGACTTTGGAAAAGAGAATAATATAAAAATCAAACTCTCAGTTTCAGGAAGTGATATTAAATCAGAATTTATATTTGATGATATAATTCTTAATTACATCCATAATAAAACTATTGCTGAAATTCAAAAACAAACATTATGGATAAGAATATTAGTAATAATAGCTAAAATCACTGGAAATACCTACAAACGAGATACAAATAGCTTAATTTTAACTTTAAAAAAAATATAAATAAAAAATGGAGATAAGAGAACTTTCATACAAAAAACAAGTCAAAAAAGATATCTTTATTAATTTTATTATATCCTTAAGTATTATATTCATATTCCTAATATATTCTGAATTTATAGGTTTGAAATTTTCAATAATTAATATATCTTTGTCCTTATTAAGTTTAATAATACTATTAATTATTTATCATTTGATATTCAATAAAAAAAATATTTATAAAAATAATTTAATAGAAATTTTTTCTATATTTTATTTTTCTATATTCTATGTATATATATTA
>JAJZWL010000008.1 GCA_021846685.1 bacterium
AGAGAAGGGTATGAACTATATAATACGCTTAAGGAGAACAATATTTTAGATAAAACTATAATTCTTTTTGCTCAAATGAATGAGAGTGCGGCAATACGAGCCAAATTAGGTCATACTGCGGCCACAATAGGCGAATATTTCAGAGATACACAAAAAAAGGATATATTACTATTTGTCGACAATATATACAGATTTGTACAAGCAAATAATGAATTTTCTATGCTTATGGATAGACTTCCCTCAGAAGGTGGGTATCAGGCAACATTATCTTCTGATTTAAAAGATTTGGAAGAACGATTTACTACAAATGAAAATGGATCTATAACTTCAATCCAAGCAGTGTATGTTCCTGCTGATGATCTATCAGATCCTGCAATTATAGAAATATTAAATTTTTTAGATTCATATCTTATTTTATCAAGAGAAACTGCCAAATTAGGTATTTATCCATCTATTGATATTACTAAATCATCCTCTTCAATTCTGAATGCAAAAACAGTTGGAGAAAGACATTATAAATTAGTGAATGAGGCCCAAAGAATTTTTCAAAAATATGAAGAAGTTGTAAATATTATTGAAATAATAGGAGAAGAAGAGTTATCAAAAAATGATAGAGAGGATTATCATAAAGCTTTAAAGATTAGGAATTTTTTATCACAGCCTTTCTTCGTAATGCAATCTTCTACTAATAAAGAAGGTAAATATATAAAAATAGAAGATACTCTAAATGGAATAGAAAAAATAGTTTCAGGAGAAATGGATACCGTAGATGAAGATAGCCTAAGATTTATAGGGAATATAGAAGAAGCAATTAAAAAATGAATGAAGATAAAAATCTTTTTTATTTGAAAATATTATCATTATCTGGAGAAGTATTTTCTGGTGAAGTATATTCTTTCTCAGGAACAAATATAGATGGAGATTTTGATATATTAAAATCTCATACTAATTTTATTTCTCTATTAAATAAAGGACAAATAAAGTATAAGGTTAAGGGTTTTATGACTTATACATCTATAGATGTTACTACTGGATTATTAATATTCGAAGATGATAAAGCCGAGGTCTTTATTAATTTTTAGAGTACTACGGTTAAATATACTGATAATATTCCTATAAATATTATTAATAAAGATAATCCAACTATTTTATAAAAATTTTTAATTATAGCATCCTTATTTAAAGGATTCCTGGCTGTTTTCATTATAGTATTTCTAGATACTCTTATAATTATTATCATTGCAATAAATACAGTAGAGCTCAATAGGATAAAAATAATTAATAATTTATAAAAAGGTAAATTAAGAGAACTCACAGTAACTCCTCCTTCTATGTAAGAAATAGGAGATATATTCTTTGTTGATGGTATATTATTTATGTAACTTACATTTATAGATACTGGTATTTTTTCTATATAGATATTTGTATTTTTATACTTATGGGCATTTTTTATATTAAATGAAGATAAAGCTTTTCCTACTGATATTCCTTTGTTAATTAATAATGATCCTACTCCTTTTATATTTGATACAGTTATATACTGTCCTGAAGAAATATTCCCATTAAGATTAGATACATAAACATTTTCTACTCCTTTTTCTAAAACATTTACATAGTTGTTGTTGTAATTAAATAAGGTATTTTGTTGGGTTGCAACTCCTATAATAGAACTTATATTGTTATGATTTGCTTTATAGACCTTTCCTTTATTCAAAGAGAGTATATCTCCAGTATTTATATTAATTTCTCCTCTAATATATTGAGTGGAAAGTGTTTCTGCATATATATTAGTACTAAACAGTAGTGACAATACAAATATAGACACTAATACTAATAATGATTTTTTCATAAATATTCCCCTTTATTTGTTATGTATATTAATTATTATTATATACTAAATCAAGTATTGACAAAAACTACTGTTATAATATAATAAGTCTAGTTAATATTATAAATTCAAGTCAATGTCAAATCTATTTCATGATTTAGAAACAAGTGAAAATTCTCCTAAGGAAGTATTAATGGTAGTAGAAAATCCATCAGGATATAGAGGAAAACTCGAATATAATAAGAAATATGGGGCTATGATCCTTGATAGAGTGAGTTATTCTGCTTTACCTTACCCTGTAGAATATGGATTTATTCCTAGAAGTTGGAATAAGTATGATAATGATCCCATGGATATAATGGCTCTATCTTCAGTTTCAACATATCCAGGAGTTATAGTAAACGTTAGAGTTTTAGGTATGTTAAAAATGGAAGATACTGGCGAGTTAGATCATAAGGTTTTTGGAGTTCCTGAAAATGACCCAATATATAACGATGTTAATAGTATCGAAGATATTAGTTCTCATATAATACAAACGATAGAGTTTTATTTTGCTAACTATAAAAAATTAATGAAGAATAAAGAAGTTAAAATTTTAGGTTGGGAAGGAAAAGAAGAAACATATAAATTTATAAATGAGACTTTAGAAGAGTATAAAAATAAATTTAAAAAATAAGGGGGTGATTTATTTTGAAAGAGTCAGCTAAATTTCAAAAGGTTTTCTTTTATCTAGCTATATTATCTATAGTTTTAGCATTCTTAGGACAAGTATCCTATTCATTGAGGTTTTATCTTAAGCCTTCAGATTGGGTTTTGGTAGCAATAGTATTTTTATTACTTTCCTTAGATGCAAAAAATGGTAGTTCATTTTTAGGCGGAAAGTAAAATAGTTATGTTTTATGTATAAGAAGAATAGTTATACTATATTTATTATTCTGTGTATAGCTTTTTTAATAGGGTTGTATTCGCTTTTAGGCATTAGTATCAGGTCTATAATTGTAGGCCTGATTTTTTTGTTTATATCTATTTTATTCTTTGTTATTTTCAGGTCATATTTTGAAGATATTAAAAAAGTTGATGAGCTAAACGACAAACTTTCTGCTGGAGACTATATTTTTTCTCCAGTTTTTTCGAATAATTCATTATCTAATTTAGAAAAAAATATTAAAATTATAGAGAAAAAACTTTCCTTTCAAAGAGACAATATTTCTTCAATAGATAAAATGAAAGAAGATTTTATCTATTTAGTATCTCACAATCTTAGAACTCCAGTGGTTACATTATTTGGTTATTTTGAGATCTTGAAATCGAGCACTAATCTTTCAAGTGAAGATAAAAATTTATTATTAAGGATTGATACATCTTTAGATTCATTAAATTCTATAATTGAGCAGATATTATCAATCATGTATTTAGATTCTCCAGATTTTAAATTAAATATTGAGACATTTGAAGTAAATAATTTTTTAAAAACTATTGTGGAGAATAAAATTAGAAATACTAATATTTCTGTAGGTTTTTCTTTTAGTGAGAATAAACAAAATATTACTATAGATAAAAGTTTACTTGAGAAGAGTCTAATAAACATAGTTGGAAATGCTATAAAATTTAATAAAGAAGGAGGTCTTATTTCTGTATCAAGTTACAATGAAGATAGATATTTAGTGATTAAAATATCAGACACAGGGATTGGTATTCCTCAAAAAAATTTAGATGATATATTTAAACCCTTTGTAAGAAAGACTAGTGTACTTAATTATGATTATGAAGGTCTTGGCTTGGGACTATATACTACTAATATAATAATGGAAAAATTGGGAGGTAAATTAAAAGTTGAATCTATTGAAAATAAAGGATCAGATTTTTTCTTATATATACCTTTTCAATAAATTCAATATTGAATTATCTTTTAGTATAATAGCGTAAAAATTAAGTGTTTTTTATTCCTTTTTTTAAATATGACTTTGATTGTCATAATAAATTATATCAAGAGAACTGCAATGTATATTTTAAACTTTAATTTAAGTATTTGAATGTTATCATTTTTCACTTTTCCTTATATAATCTTAATACAATACCCATTGTATGATTCATTCTCTTGACTTTTCTTTTAATTTATTATAATTTTAATATATATAAATTAAAAAATGAAGATAAAACATACACTGAATAATCCAATAGAAAATGTACCAGAGGTGAATTGGTTCAAGATGGTATGGTTTACTTGTGTTGCTTCAATAATACTATCTTTGGGTATTGTAATTGGCGCATCTTTATCAAATATATATAGCTCATCAAATTCATTTGTAGCAAATTATGGTTCTCCTTTGAATCTAAAATCTTCTAGTGTAAATAAAAATTCTACAGGAATATTAAATTTTGGAATAAGTGCTGGGATAGGATCTTCTACATCTTTAAATAGTAATATAGTATATTACTCTCCTAAATTATTGAGGATTATTGTTTCTAAAGTCTCTGTATACTCTATTAGTGAAAAAAAATGGATAAATATTTCTGTATCCAATACATTGGTTAATATACTAAAAGATGATAATGGAAATGTTTCATATTTATCTCACTCTTATCTTCCTACAGGTACATATACTAAAATCAAAGTATATTTTAAATATGTAGCTTCAATATTAAGCAATAATGCTGTTGTAGATGTATCTTTATATAATAATAGTAGTACTTTCTATAATTCATTTACAATTTCACAAGGAAAAACTACTTATATAGCTCCTGTATTTAATGTAAATAAAATGATTGGAGATGTTTCAGGTAATTATACTTTTATAGCTCATTCATTGAAGCTTAATATAGATTATTAATTACTCTTTAATTTAATATTATTTACAAGTCCAAGCGTTAACTCCACCTTGAGATATTTTCAAAGCCATTGCATATATTTGAGCAGTAGGATTCCATAGTCCACCTGCACTATATATATTCCATGATCCATAAAAAGTAGAAGGCATAAATTGAGCTATTCCAGAAGCTCCTGATGGATTATATGCTTGAGGGTTATATCCACTTTCACAAGAAATTATACTATTCATTAAAGCACTACTAACACCATATTTTTGAGCAGCAGCATCTATTATTGCTCCATATTGAGCATTAGAGACTACATTACTGCTACTATTGTTTAAATAGCTTTGTGAGTAAGTTTTAGAATAAGTAATAACACCAGAAGTTAAATTTTCACTAACTTTTGGTAATTGTTTTATTCTAGTTGTTAATACTACTTTTTTACTAACAAAATAACTAGCACCCTTTTCTTGAGGTATTTTATTTCTTGATATTGCTGGTTTTGTTAATAGTATTATGGGGGAGATTAGGAAAGCAGTTATGAGCAATAAGCTCACCGATAGTTTCCGAATTGTGTTCATCTATAAACGGTTTAATAATATTAGCTCTTAAAATTATCGTATATAAAAAAATGTTCTATATAATATAATTTAAGAAGAAAAATAAAAACACAAGGGTAATTATATCACAGAACAGATCTAATTGTCAATCTGTTATGTATTCTGATGAAAGTTTCTCGATACTTTTTAGTAACTCATCTTTTGGTATATTTTCTTTATGGAGCTGTCTTTTAAGGGTCTGTATTTTATTTTTTATATACAAATTTTTAATTGATTTTATAATAGTATTTAGGTCTTTCTTTTTTTCTTCAAAATCCTTCTCTTTTTCTATATATTCTTTATTTATATTTTTAAATATTATAGTTTTTATTTTGTCTATATCTTTTTCAAAATTTGTCTCTATTAAATAATCATATATCTTTTTAGTATTAGAGCCTATGAAGTATTCTGTGTGTATTTTTTTTAATCCTATATTTCTCAATATTTTACTATCTAAAATTAAATAAAGAAAATATACCTCACTACTAGGTATTTTTATTTTCTTTTCTTTTTGTATAATATTATTATTTTGTGTTAGTTCTGAGCTTGTATTTGATTTAGCCAGATTATATTCATTTATTGAGTCAAAAGGTATTTTTGTTATTCTATTTAATTCAGATAGATAAAAACTTTTTCTTATTTGATTAGGAATTTTATTTATTATTGGAAGTATACTTTCTATTAATTTTATTTTTTCTTCATAAAGTGACATATCTGAATCTTGTGTCTCGTAATTTATTGCAAATGTAGGAAATTCCTCAGCTTTTATTATAGTCTCTATATATTTATCTTTACCTTTGTTAGTTATAAATTCATCTATATCTTTATATGGAGTTAGGTTGATCACTTTTACTGCAAAATTATTTTTTTCTGCTAATACAACACTTTTTTTAAGAGCATTATAACCTGCAGAATCCATATCAAAAGCAAAATATAATTTATTTGTATATCTACCTATTGTATGAAGATGGGTTTCAGACAATGCAGTCCCTTGTATCCCTATGATGTTTTCTACTCCTGCTTGATAAGAATGTATCACATCTATATTTCCTTCTGTAATTATAGCAAAGTCTTTTTTTGTTATTTCTTTTTTAGCAAGGTTTATTCCATAGAGTATGTCAGATTTTTTAAAAACCTTAGTTTCTGGAGAATTTAGATATTTTGGTTTTATATAGTCATCAATTGCCCTTCCTATAAATCCTATTACTTCATTTCTAGTGTTTTTTATAGGAAATATTATTCTATTTCTAAATTTATCTTTTATGGCTGAATCTTTAACTATAGATATCCCAAATTCTATTAATTGTTCCTTTTTTATGCCTTTATATATGAGATTCTTTGTTAAAGAATTGTCAGAGAGTGCAAATCCTATTGAAAAATCTTGTATACTTTTATCAGATATCTTCCTAGAATGTATATATTGTAATGCATTTTTATTTGCTTTAAGATTTTTTTCAAAAATCTCTGTTACATATTTATTAATTTTAAAAATATCATTATTTGAAGATTGTAAATTATTCTTATTTTTTTTGATCTCAATATGTGCTTTATTAGCTAAGATCTCAATTGCTTCATTAAAATCTACGTTATCTAGTTTTTCTATTAATGATATTACATCTCCACTTTCTCCGCATCCAAAGCAGTGATAAATCTGTAATTCTTCATTTATAGAAAATGACGGTGTTTTTTCTTGGTGAAATGGACATAAAGTGAAATAATTAGATCCTGATTTTCTTAAACTTAGTCTTTCTAATGCGATGTCTACTATATTGATATTTCTTTTAATATCTTCTATTTGACTTTTGTCTATCATAGTTTTATTATAACATAAAAGATATAACAGTATTTAACCTGTTGCATACAATTTTTTTGTCTGCTATAATCTTTTTGTTAATTTTTAAAATATGAGTTTTAAAGATAAAGTTGAGTTTGAAGGTATTGTAAAGGAATCTTATCCTGATCTTTCATTTAAAATTAGTTTAGATAATGGTAAGGATGTCTTTGGATATCTTTCTGGTAAGATGAAAATGCATTATATTAAAATTCTTTTAGGTGATAGAGTAAAGGTAGAGTTTTCTAAACATGATCTAGGGAGAGGCAGGATAACTTATAGATATTAATTTGAAAGTATGAAAGTAAGATCTTCAGTGAAAAAAATTTGTAATAACTGTTATATTGTTAGGAGAAAAGGATCAGTATATGTATACTGTAAAAGATCTCCTAAGCATAAACAAAGACAAGGATAATTATTATGGCAAACAGTCAAGTTAGAATATCAGGAGTAGATTTACCTTTATCAAAAAGAATAGAGGCAGGGCTCACACAAATATATGGGATTGGATTTTCAACCTCTAGAAAGATTTTAAATTTAGCTAGGGTAGATTTTTCAAGAAGAATTTATGATTTGTCTGATGATGAGATATCTAGGGTAAGGTCTGTTATGGAATCGGGTGAATTTATGATTGAAGGAGATTTAAGACAAAAGATATATCAAGATATTAAAAGATTAAGGGATATTAGATGTTATAGAGGATTAAGACATAGATTGGGATTACCTGTAAGAGGTCAAATAACAAGGCATAATGCACATACTAGAAAAGGTAAGCATATTGCAGTTGGTGGTTTAAAAAAGAAAATAGATAAGAAATAATATGGTAGTTAATAAAAAAAACAATAATAACAATAATAAAAAAAGTCAATCTAAGACTAAGAGAAAAGTTTCTAAAGGGAGAGCTTATATTGTTACTTCATATAATAATACAATTGTAACGTTGACTGATGCAGAAGGTGCTGTAATAGCTGCTTCTTCTGCAGGAGTTGTAGGGTTTAAAGGTGCTAGAGCAAGAACTCCGTACGCTGCAGCTAGAGTTGCAGAGGATGCTGTTACAAAATCTGTTAAATATGGATTGGCTGAAGTAGATGTTTTTATTTCAGGCCCTGGAATGGGAAGACAAATGGCTGTAAAAAGCTTGAGGAATTCTGGATTAAAAATTCTTTCTTTGTCTGATACTACACCAATAGCACATAATGGATGTAGACCTAAAAAACAACCTAGAACTTAATATTAATAAATTTTATGGCAAGATATATAGAATCAAAATGTAAACAATGTTTAAGAGAGCATCAAAAGCTATTTTTAAAAGGAGCTAAATGTTACACTCAAAAGTGTGTATTTACAAAAAGAAATGGATCTTTACCAGGTTCAAATAGGTATTCATACAGAAGACAAACAGATTTTGCTGTTCAATTTAGAGAAAAGCAAAAAATTAAAAGAATTTATGGATTATTGGAGAAACAATTTAAAAGATATTATGAAATCGCACAAAAACAATCAGGAGATACAGGATATAATCTATTGCAGGTATTAGAGAGAAGGTATGATAATATTATATATAGAATGGGATATGCCCCAAATAGAGTTACAGCTAGACAATTAGTAAGTCATGGACACTTTACTATTAATGGAAAAAGTAATAATATACCATCTACTTTGTTAAAAGAAAATGATATTATAGAGTTAAAGATGAAAAGTAGTAAAAATAAATATTTTGAAGATCCTTTAAGAGGTGTAGAAGCTAATATTCCAGAATGGATAGAGGTATCTTCCTCAAAAGGGAAGATTTTGAGTTTTCCTGAAAAGGAATTTTTCGATCCAACTATACAGCCAAACCTTGTAGTTGAGCTTTATTCTAGATAATTTTATATAATAAATTCTTATGATTGATTATAATTTGCAACAAATAAAAACAATAGAAGAAAATGACTTCTATGGAAAATTTTCTATATCACCTTTGAATAAGGGTTATGGATATACAGTAGGAAATACATTAAGAAGGATTTTACTTTCATCTTTAAAAGGTGCTGCCGTCACTTCTGTTAAAATAGAGGGTGCTGATCACGAATATGCTAGTCTAGATGGTGTACTAGAAGATGTTATAAATATTATGCTTAATATTAAAGAACTAAAACTTTTTTCTAGATCTAATGATATAGAGAAAATTAGTATTTCTGAAAAGGGAGAAAAAATAGTTAGAGCAAAAGATATAAATGTTTCAGAATCTATAGAAGTATTAGATCCAGATCAAATTATAGCAACATTAACTGATTCAAAATCTAAATTAAATATTGAATTAGAGGTTGAAACATCATATGGATATAAATTAATTGATAATAAAAAAAGATCTTATGTAGGAGTAATACCATTAGATGCAGATTTTTCTCCAGTTAAAATTGTTAATTTTCAGGTAGTGAATACTAGAGTTGGAGAAAATACTGATTTAGATGAATTAGTAATAGAGATTTATACGAAATCAATTAATCCAACATTAGCTTTGAAGAATGCATTAGAGGAAGCTTGCAATGTATTTAATAATTTAAATGAACAAATCAATATACCTGTAATAAAGGAGGCTAAGGTTAAAAAAACAAAAACTGTAAAAGCTGTAAAAGATATAGATAAAGATAAAAAAGTAAAAACTACAAAAGTAAAAAAAGATGAGACACCTAAAAAAAGTAAAAAAACTAAATAAAGTAAAGTCTCATAGAGACTCTATGCTTAAAAATCTAGCTGCTTCAGTTATTCAGTATGAATCAGTTAAAACAACAGAAGCTAAAGCAAAAGCAGTATCTTCTTTGATAGATAGAATAATAACTTTAGGCAAACCTGGGGATTTGAATGCTAGAAGAAGGTTATATATGATGTTACCTACAAAATTAGCAGCTCATAAGGTATTAGAGGTATTAAATGATAGATATAAGGAAAGAAATTCTGGATTTACTAGTATTGTGCATATAGGTGTAAGGAAAGGTGATAATTCAAGATTAGTTAAAATAACATTAGTAGATTAATTATGTTTAAAACAAGATTTGCTTCAATAAAAGATGTAAAAAGAGATTGGTTTATAATAGACGCCAAAGGAGAGACACTAGGTAAAGTATCTACTAAAGTTTCAAGAATTTTAATTGGAAAACATAAGACAGATTTTTCTCCTAATTTAGTTTTTTCTGATCATGTTGTTGTTGTAAATGTTAAGCATTTAAATATCTCTGATAAAAAATTAGATGAAAAAAAATATTATACTCATTCAGGTTACCCTGGAGGATTACACGAAAAATCTTTAAAAAGATTGATAGATGAGAATCCTGAATTTGTAATGAGAAATGCTGTTAGTGGAATGTTACCAAAGAATAAATTAAGAGATCAAAGATTAAAATATTTACATATTTTTGCTGAAGATAAAAAAGGTTTTGAAAATGTTAAATTTATAGATTTAAAGTAATATGGAAAGTAAGAAAAAAACTACTATTAAAAAAAATTATTATTATGCATTAGGTAGAAATAAGACTTCTGTATCTACAGTAAGATTATATTCTGGTAAAGGAGATACAACTATTAATGGAAAGATCTTTGAAGAGTATTATACAGACTTATTTTCCAAATATACAATTTTAAAACCATTTACTTTAACTGGAACCCAAGGTGATTTTTATTTTACTGTTAAATCAAAAGGTGGCGGGATATACTCTCAAATTAAAGCTACTTCACTCGCGATTTCAAGAGCTTTATCTAAAATAAATGATGATTATAAAGTTACTCTTTCAAAGAATGAAATGCTAAAAAGAGATCCTAGAATGGTAGAACGTAAGAAATACTTTAGAGTAAAAGCAAGAAAATCTCCACAATTTTCAAAACGTTAATCCTTATTTTAATATTTAATTTCATAAGAATTCGTAATACTATTATTACTAAGAATAGTTAAAATAAGAGCTATCCTTCAAAAAGCAAATGTAATCCATAGGTTAAAGATAATAAAGATAAAGAAAACATATATATATAATTCCTGATCCTATTTGTAATAGTAAAAGGAAAGTATTAAATATTGAAAATTTATCTAAATAAACTAAATAATCAGAAAATCCCAAATGTTATAGGTAATGATGGTGATGGGTAGAGATAGATAGGATATCATACTCCTGTATAGTAGTCTATTTTCAGTAATATCTTTTCTTACCCTATTCAATCACTTGACTTAGTATAGATCTTCGTGTATAATTACACGTTTATGAAAAATTTAGAAATAGTTAACGACAATCAAGGAAAAGAAAGTGATTCAGAGGTAGTGACTGCTACTGATGTAATGGGTGAAAATTTGATTGAATATCTAGCTGGAAGCCTTGGAGACGAGAAATGTGGAGGTATTTTCATAACTGAATAATTTTATATGAATAAGAAAGCTTTATTAGTACAAGAAAGATATGGAGGAATATTGATATCCTTAACTTATGTAGAAACAAAAAAACATGATACTATTTCTCAAATTAACTATATAGTTCCCCAAAAAAGGAAGAATGGAGAATTTATAAATGATGATATTAAAGATATCTTAGTTGGTAAAAATAATTTTTTACTTTCTAATGCAGATGAGAAATCTTTAGAATCCTATATTAAGATATTAGGAGAAGAACCTAGAATAGAATTTTCTAAAATGTCTAAAGCAAATTCATCACAAATAGATTTTTTGTATAAAATCGTTGAAAATTATAAAACAGATATTAATCTAAAGAAAGAAGAATATTCTCAGATAATGAAAAAAATATATGAATTTTCTCATAGTGGGAATATATATATGTTTGATAAAGAAGTAGATAGTCTTTCTAAAAAAGGTTTGAAAATTAATATAAATGTATTGGCTGATCTGAGAGCAAAGTGCTATGCAGGAAGATAATATTATGTATTTTTATATCCTTTTATACATTAAAATTTCTGAACTTACAATTGATTTTTGATACTTTGTATTATTTTTATTTGATGTAGTTTCTTCTTTAAATCCATTTTTTCTATATAGTTTAATAGCATTGATATTATTTTTTCTTACGGATAAATTTATTTTTTTTATTCCAATTAAAGACGAATATTTAATTATAGATAAGGTTAATTCTTTCCCAATTCCAGTATTCCTATATTGTTTATTAATAAAAATTTCAAATGTAGCATTATTTTTCATATTGTCTATTATAACTCCAGAAAAACCTATTATTTTATTTTGATGAAAGCTACAGATTAATATACATTGATTATCTTGAATCAATTTCATTATATTTATAATATTATCATTTTCGGTCCTATTTATGACCATTTTTTTTATTTGATAAAAATCTTTTGATTTAGAAACAGACTTTTTTAAAAATTCATTAAATTCAAAAAGTGAAAAATAATCTATATGTTTTATTACAATTTCTTGCCCCTTTTTATTTTGAAAATTTTTAATGAAATGATCCTTCATAATGGGCAAATAAATTAAATATTTCTATGACAGTATATCGTGTTTCTTGTCTTCATACTCTTTTTTAGAGATTTCTTTATTTTTATATCGCTCTTCTAATAGTTCTATGGCTTTTTCTTTAGTATATTTATCTCTGGGTATTATTATCCATGCCAGAATTAGCATAATGAGGTATATAATAATAAATAATAAAATCAGATATATAATCATATAGACTATTAAATATAGATATGTGAAGAAATTTCCTTTTATTAAATTAGGAAGGATATTTATCATGTTTTATTTTTAGATAATCTTTTCTCGTAATTTCACCATTTACATATCTATGGTGTATATTATTTTCCCTGTCAGGATGTTTGAAGTGAAATTTTTTATGTAACGATTCTTTTGAAGTAATAACGTATATTGCTATAAAAATAACAAACATAATTATTAGAGCAGTTGTTAAAACTGAAAATATTATTACAATTATTTCAAAAATTAAGTATAATATTGACACGTTACATATACTTTACATGAATAAGATAAATTTTTCAATTATAATATCTAGAATTTTCGATTTTTATATAACAACACCATTAATTGCTGTTATATTGATTATGAAATATGATATAAAATTCTCTTTTTTTAATATTTTTCTTTTTATATTTATTCCTTTTATATTTTTTCTAATATTTTTTTTAATAGAAGTAATAAAAAAGGGGATAAAGAATGTGGATTTTGATTTAGAGGATAGTAAAAAGGTCAGACTTTTATCTATATTTATAGTATTCATTTGGGTATTATTTGTAGCATTTGTTTTGAGGATAGATCATTACAATCCCTATTTCGTGAATGTCCTATTTTCTTTTTCTATAATACTATTTATTGCCTTTATTATAACTTTTTACTGGAAAATAAGTTTTCATGCAATAATGATAACTTCTCTTTTTGTGTCAAGTATAATTTTAAAAAATCTTTATTTAGAAATATTTTTCTTTTTAATGATTTTTGCTGTATCATATTCAAGATATAAGCTCAAGAAACATACAATAGGACAACTTATTGCTGGGTTTTCTTTAGTAATTTTGATATTTTCAATATTTTTTCTATCAGGGTTAATTATGTTAAAATGAAAAATCCTATATATGATATGGAGAGGTCGCATAGTGGACTAGTGCGCTGGCTTGGAAAGCTAGTGTGTTAGAAATAACACCGCGGGTTCGAATCCCGCCCTCTCCGAATGCAAGTCACACCACATCGCATCGAGTATTAAACACAATGTTTATATATTGATTATAATTCGAATATGAATTAAACACTGTCAGAGCACATTTTTTACATGAGAGAAACTCTACTCTACATACTAAACCATATATAAAAAATATACAAAAACAATTAGATGAGAGGTTACAAAGATCTAGAGTCAAGATAGTATTATGGTTAGAGAGATTATGAAGAATCTCTGGATATGAAGATGCTGTAGTAATGGAAAGGATAGAAAATCATATCATAAAATTTCTGAAGAGAGTTGGAGGAGATTCTTGTTATGATGAATTTTGATTAGCAGAAGGCTTAAAATATTTTTCGATTTAATGTATTATAGATCTATCTTATTTTTACTTCATATTAAAAATATTTTGTAGAAAATAGGTATTAGTATTAATAATATAGAATAATATATGAAATTTTTCAAAATAAATTTACAGAAAATTCTTATTTTATTATTATCATTTCTTATAATTGTTTTATATTTATTACTCTTTTTTATTAAAATTATTCATGCTGCTGCCCCAGCTTCAATTTCTTCTGTAGATTTAACAGCTACTACCTGTTCTAGTACTATTGCTAATGGAGTAACAGCTGCAAGGGCTGGGGATAGTATTACTATTAATGGATCTAATTTCACGACTACAACAGGAAGTGCAACTGTGAATGGTAGTACTTTTACTATTTCATCATGGTCAAACACTGCTATTACTGGGGTTATTTCTAATACAGGAACTCTCACTGGGAATATTGTTGTTACAGTGGGGCCTCATACTGCTACTTTTGCATTTACTCTTCTTCCTTGTATAATGAATCTTTCATCTACAACTTCTGGAGTAGGATCAAGTGTTACTATAAATGGTAACGAATTTGGATCTAGTCCTGGTACAGGGAATTATGATACATCTACCAATAATATAACTTTAAATGGAGTTGCTATTCCTACTGGAGATGTGACTTCTTGGTCAACTAGTGGTATTACTTTTACAGTACCTTCAGGGTCGACTTCTGGAAATGTTATAGTGACTGCAAGTTCTAGTGTATCAAATGCTGTGAATTTGAATATTGTTTCATATCCAAATTCACCAACATCATTAACTCAATCTACTACAGGAGGAAGTCTTGTTGCAAATACCTATTATTACAAAGTGGCAGCATTAACAGCAAATGGAGAAACTCCTCTTTCTGCTGCTGTATCTATAGTTGTGACAGGTTCAACTTCTCAGAATAAAATATCATGGGATCCAGTAGTGGGTGCTGTATCATATGATGTATATAGAGGTATTGGATCTAGCACTATGATTCAATATATTAATACATCTAATACATATCTTGTTGATAATGGATATTTAAGATGGCATAGGTACTCTACTAATTTTATTTCTCAAGAATTGCCTCAGGTTTTGTCTAGCGCTACATCAGTGATATATGATGGATATGTATATGTGATGGGAGGATATAATGCCAGTAGTGGCACTTTATCTACAGTATATTATGCAGCCATTTCAAGCACTGGAGGAGTAGGCGCGTGGAGTACATCTACGAATCCATTACCTACAACAAATGCTAATGCTACATCAGTAGAGTATGGAGGATATGTATATGTGATGGGAGGAGCTAATAGTAGTGGCACTTTCTCTACAGTATATTATGCACCTCTTTCAAGTACTGGAGGAGTGGGAGCATGGAGTACATCTACGAATCCATTGCCTCAGGTTTTGTCTAGCGCTACATCAGTGATATATGATGGATATGTATATGTGATGGGAGGTGATGGCCCTGTATCTACAGTATACTATGCACCTCTTTCAAGTACTGGAGGAGTAGGAGCGTGGAGTACATCTACTAATCCATTGCCTCAGGTTTTGTCTAGCGCTACATCAGTGATATATGATGGATATGTATATGTGATGGGAGGTGATGGCAGTAGTGGCTCTTTATCTACAGTATACTATGCACCTCTTTCAAGTACTGGAGGAGTAGGAGCGTGGAGTACATCTACTAATTCATTGCCTCAAGTATTGTATAACGCTACATCAGTAGAGTATGGTGGATATGTATATGTGATGGGAGGATATAATGGTAGTAGCTCTTTATCTACGGTATATTATGCACCTCTTTCAAGTACTGGAGGAGTGGGAGCGTGGAGTACATCTACTAATTCATTGCCTCAAGTATTGTATAACGCTACATCAGTAGAGTATGGTGGATATGTATATGTGATGGGAGGATATAATGGCAGTAGCTCTTTATCTACATTATACTATGCACCTATTTCAAGTACCGGAGGAGTAGGATCTTGGAGTACCTCGACTAATTCCTCTTTGTTGCAAACTTTAGATAATACTGTATCAGTGACATATGATGGATATATATATGTGATGGGAGGATATAATGGTAGTGCAAACTCAGCAGATGTATACTATGCATCCCTATCAATTAATGGGGGATTAGGAACTTGGAATACTTCTCCAAATAGTTTACCTCAAGTACTAAATGGTGCAACTGCAGTGACATATGATGGATATGTATATGTGATGGGAGGATATAATGGATCCTCAGAGGTATCAACAGTATACTATGCATCTCTTTCAAGTACTGGAGGAGTAGGAGTGTGGAGTACATCTACAAATTCATTACCTACAACAAATGCTAATCCTACATCAGTGACATATGATGGATATGTATATGTGATGGCAGGATATGATGGATCATATCTATCTACAGTATACTATGCACCTCTTTCAAGCACTGGAGGAGTAGGAGCTTGGAGTACATCTTCGAATTCAATACCTCAAATATTATCTACAGCTACATCAGTGACATATGATGGATATGTATATGTAATGGGAGGATATAACGGAACTACATGTCTATCTACAGTATACTATGCACCTCTTTCAAGCACTGGAGGAGTAGGAGCGTGGAGTACATCTACGAATTCATTACCTCAACTTTCTAAAGGAGCAACTGCAGTAGAATATAGAGGATATGTATATGTAATTGGTGGGCAAAGTACGGCCAGTGCTTCTTATAGCGCTACAGTATATTATGCATCTCTTTCAAGCACTGGAGGTGTAGGAACGTGGAGTACCTCTTCGAACTCTTTACCAAACGCTATAGCAGGTGTAAGTAGTGTAGTATATGGAGGTTATGTATATATTATTGGTGGCTATGGATCTAATGCAGAGGTATCAACAGTATATTATGATTATATTAATTCACTATCGGGGGTAACATCAGCATATACTAATACTAATGAAAATATCATAAATTGGACTGCTGTTACAGGAGCAACTGAGTATAAAATATATAGGGGAACAAGTAGCGGTTCTGAAAATTTATATTTTACAGTTAAAAATGGAAGTCAAACATCATTCAACGACTCAGGGAATAGTCCTTCAGCTTCAGGCTCTCCTCCTACAAGTGGAGGAACTGCGCCTTCAATAGCCTCATCATCTACATCTCCTATTGGAGGATATCTTCCATACAATACGAATTATTATTATAAAGTGACAGCAATTACTTCTGCAGGCGAATCCCTGCCTTCAACTGAGGTAACTTTAATAACAGATGCCCCAATACCTGTTCCAACAGGCATTGGGGTTGTTAATAGTACTGTTGCGTCTTCTACTATAATTTCAGGAACTTGGATAAATTCTCAAAGTTTAACTGTAGGAGCTACAATATCCTCTCCTAATTCAACTGATACTTTGAATCTTTTAGTCGAAGTTGAACCAAACGGGACTGCTTTTACAAATTCTACTACAAATTTTGTGACATCAGGTGTGGGGGTATATAAAAGTTCGGCTTATTCATACTCTGGAACAGCAATTACTGGAAACCTTCTTATTACTGGGCTTTCTTCAAATACACAATATCATTGGCAAGTGGCAGTAATGGGTTTAGGTGGAACAAGTTCTTGGGTTGCCATGGGTGGTAATCCTGATTTTGGAGTAGACACAACAGGCCCATTATCTAATGGAATAAGTATGTTAGCTTGGTCATCTGCGCCAACATCGATTTTTTCGAATGGTTTTGAAAGTGGAACAATACTTACAAGTGCATCTCCTGCAGGAGCATGGACATCTGATGGAGGAAGTTCTCTTCCTTTAATTCAGAACAATATTCAAGGTCCAGTATTACAGGGTAATTATTCTGTAAATATGGCAACCTCTTCAGGTGGTACTAGCTATATTACTAATAATACTTTTAACACTTCATCAGCTCAGATAAGATTTTATGTTGATATACAAGCTGTATCATTTGCTGCCGTGGGAGACAGTATTACTCTTTTAAAAGTATCTAATTCTACTGGGGTAATAGGAAGTTTAAATTTATTAGATTCTTCTTCGGGAGTTGTCCTTGAAACGGTTAATAGTATAGGAGGAACTAGTGTAAATGGTAATACCTCAGTATTAGATAATCGATGGAATTCTATTGTATTAGATATAACTGCATCCTCCACTGCCGGGAGTATGAATACATATTTGAATGGATCAGAACAGGGCTCATTAACTTCTCAGAATACAGGATCAACAAATATTACGACTTTAAGTTTTGGTGCTGTTACTGATTCTACTTCAGACAGTATAAACATGAATATAGATAACATTAATGTCCAGAACACTGCAGGATTAACCCAACTTTCATATGATACAGCTACTGCTTATGAGTATACTACTCCATATTTCGAATTTTTAGGAGGATATGATATGGGTTCTGGAATTAATAATTATGGTGTATATTTCGGTCAAAGTAGTACAGGATATCCTACTACTACTCAATCTACTCAAGGTTACTCATCTACAGCATTGAGTACAAATGGTATGTATTATTTAAATGTAATACTCTATGATAATGTTGGAAATGCTTCTCCTGAAAATATTAATTTCGAATATAATTTTATGGCTCCTACTACAAGTGCAGTTCCTAATGCTCCAACTGCACTAGAGCAACTAGCTTCTAATGGCACTACAAAAATAGCAAATGGAAGTTGGACTTCAAGTGGGGTTTCAACGAATATTGTATTTCAATTCTCAATGTCTTCTCCTAATAGCACTGATACCCTTACTCCTGAAATAGAAATAGAGCCAAATGGAACAGCATTTACAGGAACCCCTAACTATACTGGAACTGCAGTATCTTACTCTGGAACAGCAGTAACCGGAATAGTGGATGTAACAGGATTATCTAATTGTGCGGGATATCATTGGCAAGCATTTGTAAAAAATTCCAGTGGTTTGTCAAATCCTGTAGTTTTTAATTCTACAAACCCAAATTTTTCAGTTTCTAACAGTGCTCCAACGGCAGGGACTGTGTATGATGGAAATGTAAATGGTACAGAAATCTCTTCTACTGAATCAATATCTACCATAGATGCAAATTGGACAGGATTTTCTGATACATGCTCTGGGCTTGCTGCTACCCCTTATGAAGTAGGAATTGGAACTACTTCTGGTGGGGACAACATTTATGCATTTTCATCAAATGGAATAGTTTTGAATAATCCATCTCCATATAATACAGTATCAATAACCTCACTACCTTTACAGACTGGAGAAACTTACTATATTACAGTAATTGCAACAAATAACGCAGGGTTAACTACTAGTGTAACCTCACCAGGGCAATCAGTAATGCCTACTTTGTCATTTAGTATAAATTCTACGAATGTTAATCTTGGTAATTGGAATTCCACAAACTCATATACAACAACTAATACAACAACTCTTTCAGTATTAACAAATGCTTATAATGGATACTCTGTGTTAGCATATGAATCTAATTTAATGACTTCTGCAGGAGGGAATACTATTCCTAATTTTTCAGCAGGAAGTTATGCTTCTCCTGCAGCATGGAGTTCAGGAGAATATGGATTTGGTTATACATCTTCTGCTACAAACATAAATGGAGTAAATTTATTTTCAAATGGCACTTTATATGCTCCATTTTCTTTAACAGGGCCAGGAGATACGGTTGCTCAAAATCAGACTAACATAACTGGAGCAAATTATTCCTCTACTCCTACTAGTTATACAATAACTTATAAGGCTGCTGTTTCTTCAGGTCAGCCTGCAGGTCAATATCAAACAAATATTATATATACAATAGTCTCCTCTTTCTAATATGAAAAAAATTTATGTCTCTTTATTATTGATATTGATATTTAGTTTCTTTTTTTCAAGAAATATATATGCCAAAACTTATTCACTAAGTATATATCCATCACTAAATAAGGTGAATCTTAATAGAGGTGATAATTATAAATATTATATTAATATATATAATAGTGAGAAAGTACCAATTGCACTAAAAGTATATGCTCAAAATTTTGGGGTTAGTGGTTTAAGTGGAAATGTAAGTTTTATAGAAGATAAATCAAAATTACAATCAGCTTCTTGGTTTAAATTAAAAAATACATCTATTATTCTATATCCCCAAGAAACATTAAGATATGGAGTTAATATTGTAGTTCCAAAAAATGCTTATCCAGGAGGACATTATGTTTCAGTTTTTTTTCAAAAGGTAAATAGTATAAAAAGTAATCCTAGTGTGGGTGTAATTCCAAGAATTGGGTCACTTTTTTTCATAACAATAGGCGGAAATCTATATTATAATGCAAAAATTCAAAAAAATGAGATTAAAACTAATATTTTTCATATAGGAAAAACATATTTCCCATTTTTCAAAATGAGTAACTTCTCAGTTTTAACGGAAGTTAAGAATTTGAGTAATGATTATATTACTGAGAAAGGTCAAGTATATATTAATAATTCATTTGATATTAAAAAAGTATTATCTGTTATACCCTCTCATATACTTTTACAAAAAGAAGTAAGAGATTTTAATTCTAGTATAAAAAATAGTCTCAGTTTAGGTAATTATAAAATATATACATCTATTAATTATGGTTATAATGAAAAAGTTATATATTCAAAAAATATTGTAGTAATCCCTATTTATATAATATTGTTGACAATTATGTCATTATTATTTATTCTATATATGTTAACAATAGAATTTGTTATGTTTATTTTTGTGAGAAGTTTATATATATAATGAGAATAAAAAAATTTAATCGATTTTTGTCTTTTTTGGTGATATTTTCTTTAATTTCTGTATCATCTATTCAAACAATTAATGCAGCAAGTATAACGATGACTCATGCATCGCTAACTTTATCAAATTCTAATCCAGGAACTTCTGCAAATGAAACATTATCTTGGGATCCTTCAAATACAACTTCAACAATTAGTACAATTTTAGTTCAATATGCAACTACTGCTACGGGGACTACTATTCCTTCAGGACTCTCAATGGGATCAACACCAACAGTTTCTGTTACAGGATTTGGTTCTGCTACTGCAACTGGGGCATATGATTCTTCCACTGGAGTATTAACAGTTACTCTTTCAGCTGCAACTGCTCCTACTTCTCCGAGCACATTAACTATTGATGCAGTCACAAATCCCTCTGCAGGAGTATTCTATACTCAAGTATCAACTGAAACTTCAACTCCTACTTTAGTTGATTATGGAGTTATGGAAACACAAACTGTCACTCAAGTTTCTGTTACAGGAACAATGGATCCTTCTTTGTCATTTTCAGTTACAGGTGTTGCATCTGGGACATCTACATCTACTACTGGAGGTGAGAATGCTACTACTGTATCTACAACGGCAACTACAATTCCTTTTGGTCATTTTAACGTGACAAGTACAAATGTCGCAGCCCAAGAAATTACTACATCAACTAATGCTAATTATGGATATACAGTAACATTGCAAGAAAATCAATTATTAACTGATACTGGAGGTGCCACTATTCCTGCTGTATCTGCGGGTTCTTGGACTACCAATACTACTACTGGTTTTGGAGTAAATACTACTGGAGGACAAGCCAATACAACTTTATTTACATCAAGTTCTACCTATGAACCTATTCCAAATTCTGGGTCTACTCCTGTAACATTAGCTTCAAGCTCATCTGCTGCTGCATCAGCTTCTGAGTATGTAAACTTTCAATTAGGGGTAACAGCTTCTCAACCTGCTGGAACTTATACTAATCAACTTGATTACGTTGTTACTCCTACATACTAAGTAATTGTATTTATCTAAATTTACTGCTATCATCTTCATTATCAGTAAGTTTATATTATCGTATTAAATGAAAAAATTAATTAGCTTTATTGTATTTTTTTCTGTATTACTTATAACTTCTTCTGCTGTATATGCTAAAGGTGTTTCATCTCAAAATTTGGGAATGATTATTTCTCCTCCAGTATTTTCAAATATTACTGCAAATCCGGGAAGTACTGTTTCAAATGTCATAAAAGTATATAATACTTCTCCCAATCCACTTTCTGTTTTAATGCAAGTTGATAATTATACAGCAGTAGGGTATAAAGGTGCTGTTAAATTAGAAAGTCCTTCTACTTCAACAGCATATTCACTTGCCAGTTGGACGACAGTATCTCCTACGAATTTAACAATACTTCCTAATTCATATAAATATGTTCATTTTGTAATTAATGTACCTATTAATGCTCAACCAGGATCCAGATTTGCTTCAATTGTTGCTTTTGCATCTGGATCAAATTCTTCTGGTTCTAGTCAAATAGGAACTAAAATAGGGTCATTAATACTTTTAACTGTATCTGGAAATGCCAAAGTTTCCGCAATTATATCAAGTTTTAAAACCAATAGTACTTTAATTCAAAGTGGAAATATAAATTTTTTGCAAAAAATTAAAGATACTGGGAATGTAACACTTAAACCTACTGGTAAAATTATCATAACTAATATGTTTGGATCTAGAGTGGCTAGTATTCCAATTCAACAGAAAGATATAATTCCTGGAGCTATTAGGCAGACTGAAGAAGAGTATAATGTTGGAGGATTATTTGGATACTATACTGCATCTCTTATTGTTAATTATAATAGCGAAGGGAAAGGGGGTAATATTTTTGCAACAACTGGGTTTTATGTTATTCCTGTTGGCGAAATCATAATAATACTTATAATTTTAATTCTTATTTATATATTTAGAGGAAATATAAAAAGGGCATATAAAGGATTTTTTTCTAAGAGTTGATTAAATAATGAGAAAGACTATTATTTTTATAAGTATATTTTTTACTCTATTGTTTCTATGGACTCATAAAATAAATGCAGCAACTTCTTATTATAATATTTCAGTATCAGGCACAATTTCATCTACAAAGGTATCTTTTTCGGGATTTTCTCCTCCATCTTCTTTAATATATATAACTGAACATGGGTCTATTCTAGGTACAACTATATCGAATTCTCTAGGAAATTTTAATTATTCTATAGTAAATATAAATCCTGGAATACATGAATATTCTATATATTTTGAAAGTCAAAATGGCCAACATTCTAATCCACTTGATATATTTGATAATATTCAAATACATCTTAACAATATAATATCTAATATAAATTTATCTCCAACTATATCCTTAATAAAAAAATCACAAGGAGCATATGTTTCTGGTTATGCATTCCCAAATTCAAATCTAGAATTATTTGTTAATGGTGTTCAAAAATATTTGGTGAATGTATCAAAGACCGGATATTGGAGTGACACTATTCTGTACAGTAATCTTATTCCTGGAAAGTATAATATATCTGCATTAGATATAACTCAGTCTGGTGTAATATCTAACCTCTCTATATCTATAGGTTTTTCAATATTAATAGTGAAAAATAGTACTAATCATGCTCCTGTACACCATGATGTAATTATTTCTAATATACATAATACTCATAGTAATAATAATATAATAAAAAAAAACCCACCTATAATTATAAATCATACAAAAATTTTACCTAATATTCTAAAAAATACTCCAATATTGAATAAATTATTATCTACTTCTAAAAATAAAAAAATTAAAAGTTTTGTAATCAATACAGTAAAAGCAGGAGTTTTAATAGTTTCTTTATACTCTATATTATTTATTCTTATTTTTCTAATATAAGTTTTTTTTATAAAGATTGAGGCCTATAGAGTTCTATGATATAATAATATCGCTAAATGAAAATAGCTGCTATCTCTATAGAAAGGAGATCTAATATGTTAGGTAGTTTTTTTGATAGGCTATATAATTCTGCTTATGGTGCAGAAAGATTTGGTATTGTTTTATCAATCATTACCTATACTGTTTTGGGTGGAGTTATTCTTGGGATCTTTAGTTTGTGGCTCATTCCTGTTGGATTGATTATTGGATTTATTTTTGGTATTCATAAAAATAGGAGAAGGCTCTTAAAGTTTCCGAAGAAGTAGTTTAGCTACAGGAGAATAAAAAACTTTTTGTCTTTTGACATTAAATTTTGAGTTCTCCTGTTTCCTTATTTAGTAAAAATTAGAACTAAAGGATATAAATTCTTCTGCATATTCTTTAATTTTATTGATAGTATCATTATCTATTAGTTTCCCATCTTTATTAAACTTAGTTTCAGAATAAGATAGGTATATTTCTGGTTTTGAGAGCACATATGTATTTAGAGCTGTCAATACAGGACGAAGCTGTAATTGAGCCCTTGCAGTTCCTGAAAACCCTATTGAAGCTCCCATTATTCCTATGACTTTTTTATCTAATACATTTGGATTCCTGGATAACCAATCTATAAGGTTTTTTGTGACACCTGAATAAGAATAATTATACTCAGGTGTAGATATAATGATTGAATTACATTCTTTTACCTTGTCTTTAAATTCTATCACAGATATTGGGGTATTATTCCATAAATCCTCATTATATAGGGGTATATCAGTAATATTTAATATTTCTAAATCTATTATATCAGAAGATATTTCTTTAAAATTATTTAAAAGATAATTATTAAAAGATTTTGATCTTAAGCTCCCAGAGAATCCTATTACTTTTAATTTATTCATAAACTTTATTATATCAGTTACCTTTAATTTTTATCAAATTAACTGAGATATATTTGCTTATTTAATTTATTATATTTATAATATTAAAGAATGAACAATTTAATTCAAATCAAGAATTTTTCTAAAACTTTTGGCGATACTAAAAGTGTTATTGATTTAAACTTAGAAGTTAAATCCGGAGAGATTTATGGATTTTTAGGTCCTAATGGAGCTGGAAAAAGTACTACTATAAAAACACTTGTAGGTATTTATAAAAAAGATAAGGGTCAAATTAGTATTAATAATATTGACATATCAGATATCTCTTATAAGCAATATATAGGATATATTCCAGATGAGCCATATGTATATGAAGGTTTGAATGCTACTCAATTTTTAAGATTTTTTGCAGAAATGTACTCTATTGATAAATCTCAAATAGATGAAAAAATAAAAGAAGCACTAGGTACATTTTTTATAGATGAAGATATAAATTTACAAGTCCAAGATTTTTCAAGAGGATCTAAGCAAAAATTAATTATAGCAGCTGCATTAATGCACAATCCCAAAATATTAATTATCGATGAACCCATGGTGGGACTAGATCCATCAGCCTCTGCAAAATTTTTATCATATATGAAAAATTTTACCTCAAATGGGGGGGCTGTTTTTATGTCTACTCATAGTTTAGATATTGTTACTAAAATTTGTGATAGAGTAGGTATTATTGATCATGGAAAGTTGAAAATGGAAGGAAGCATAAGTGATATTGAAAAATTTACAAAAAAGAATAGTTTAGAAGAAGTATTTTTTGAAATTATAAATGAAAAGTAGTATATTCATAAAATATGAGAATATAGCAAATAGGAGATATTTTAAAGAAAAAAATATAGCAAGAAAGTTTGTTATTTTTCTTTCTGCAATATCTTTGTTTACAATAATATTATTAGAGTTTTTAATATTTTTATCATTATTCCATAATTTTAAAACACTTGATATTCCACAGAAAGTATATATAACCTTAATTTCTTTTGCATTACTTATAATTTTTTATATAACATTTATCTCAAATTTTTCACAAGCAATGTCTGCTTTTGTAGTAAGGAAGAAAGAAGAATTTTTACTATCTCTGCCTTTATCTACTAGAGATTTAGTGAATTATAGATTTATAAAATCATTCCTTATTTCATCAATGATTATTGTTATATTTTCCTTTCCTTTAATCTATTCTTATTTTTATGTATATAATTATAATTTTATTTATTATTTTTTAATTATAATTCCATTTTTAATAACATCATTTTTAATAACAAGTTTAGTATTTTTTATAATTTCATTGATATCTGCAATATTTAAGAGGTTTAATATGTATTATATTTCAATATTTTTTTATATCATATTTTTTATATTAGGATTTTTATTAATAATATATTATCTTCCTGATTTTAAACTTATTTATAAGGTAGTTAAAATTTCTCAGTTTGTAAATATTTTTAGTAGTAGATCTCAAATTATTTATTCTCCTGAAAAAATAATTACTAATATGAGTTTAAATATAAATTATAGCTATAATTTATTAGTATTATTTATTGAGTCCTTAATATTATTTTCTGGATTCCAATTTTTAATAAAATATTCAAAGATTCATTTATCTAGGCATGAAGAAAAGTCATTTTGGAAATTTAATTTTCACAAATATTATATTATATCTAAAGATTTAAATCATTTTATATCTGAAGAATTAAAAATATTGAATTCTGGAATTATCTTATTTATATTTTTTATTATAATCTATATAATTTCTTATATAGGGAAATTTAATGCAGGTGTATATTATAACTTTATATTTTCTGCATTTTGCATCACATTTGGGTACCTGATGATTCTTTTTGGGTTATATTTTATATTCCCAACTTTTTCTCAAGAAGGTCAATCTGGTTGGATAATTTTTTCTTCACCAGTAACGAGAAAGTCTATTTTTAATCAAAAAAATATGGCTTCATTAGTATTTATGTTACTTCATGCAATGGTGATTGCTGCTGTCTTAAGCATTCTTTTTAATATGAATATTTATTATTTTCTTTATTTTCTTAATTTCGCATTTTTTGTGACAGTTGGTATATCTATTTTATTCACATCTCTTGGTACTGCATACCCTAATTTTTCTAAGCGAAATATACAAGATTTATCTACGACACCTTCAGGTTTGTTATCTACGATTATATCTATTTTTTATATATTTATACCTATTTATATATTTTATCAATTTGGATTTTTTGTATCAATATTAACTTTATACTTAATCTTTATTGTGCTTTTAGCAATATTCATACCTTTAGGATCTAAAAAGATAAATACTATGGATTTTTCAGTTAGAAATTAATCTGCACGACATTTTTTGTTTGAAAACCACTAATAAATATTATAGTAAAGGTATAATTGTGAAAATGTGGATAACTTTTATTTTGAATTGAAATTGTCGTAAAATGTGGATAACTTTTATTTATGACAATGGATCTATCTTAATTTCTTTAGAACTATTTCCTACTGTAATTAATACATTGAGTCCACTTTCTTCTACATGAGTAATAAACCTTTGGTTATTTTTATAAATAGGGATTTCAACTTCTATATTATTTTGATTTAGATAGAGTACTGCATTATTTAATCTATACAATTCATTTTTGCTATTATATAGATCTACAAAGTAATTAGGATTCTGTAGATATAACTGAGGAATAAAAGCTTGGCTTGATTTTTGTGGAAGTAATATATTTAATTGTCCTGAATTATTAGTAGATTGTACTAGTGTAGTAACTCCATTGATTCTTTGTTCTTGGTTATATGTTAGTTGATAATATTGAGTATTAGCTATTTCTATTCCTCCTGCAGGAACAGATTCTACCTTTGTTCCCATTTTTTCTCCTAAGCTATTAGTGACCAAAAACAATGCTCCTCCTGCTAATATCACCTCTGCAATTTTTTTTAAGCCATTTTTTCTATTAGGCTCTTTTCCATACTCACTTTCTTTCATATTTTAATACTACAAATTTAAACCCTAAATCATTGTACTATAAGTTTGTATAACTGACAATCTTTAATCTTCTATTGTTGTAAATAAAGCTTAAATCTAAAATCTCAGAAAGTTGATATTAAAAATCTCATATTATACAATGATGCCATTAAGTTAGAATTCCGTGAATCTATTTAAAGACAGTATTAGTATTCAAATATTTAGATATGATTAAAATTAATGAAAATTTAAATCAAGAGGACTCTATATCTCAAAATCAAGATTTATTACATCAAACATCAGAAGATAATTCTATTCCAAAGCATAATAAAAAGAAATGGAAAGATATGTGGGCTGCTTTCAAAATTCCCAATTTTCGATGGTACTGGTCTGCCCAATTTTTATCAGGAATTGGGACTTGGGCACAAGCAATAGCTCAATCTTGGTTAATACTTAATTTGACACATTCAGCAGTAGATTTGGGTATCATTACTATGTTACAGTTTGCTCCCATGTTACTATTTTCTTTGTTTGGAGGTGTGATTGCAGATATGTTTCCTCGTAGACAACTACTTATTTTAACTCAGTTCGTATTAGTAGTGCAGGCTGTAATTCTTGGTGTTCTTGTTTTTACTCATAGTATAACTATTTTAGAAGTAGGGGCATTAGCTTTATTATTAGGTCTAGTAAATGCCTTAAATGGGCCTGCACAGTTAGCTTTTGTCCCTGAATTAGTTGGAAAGGATTTAGTCCCTAATGCAGTAGCACTGAATAGTGTTCAGTTTAATACTGCTCGAATGATAGGTGCTGCAATTGGAGGAATAGCCATAGCTGCTTGGGGAATTCCAGGAGCTTTATTTTTTAACGCTATAAGTTTTATTCCTGCTATTTGTGTACTTATATTAATTCGTCCTGCATTTACTATTGCAAGAACATTTTTAGATCATCAAACAACTATTTTAGGTCTTAGAGAAGGTATAATATATGCTTTTAATAATATTTCTATTCGCAGTATAGTAATTATTTTTGGAATTATTGGTTTACTCGGATTTAATTGGCAAGTAGCTATACCTCTAATTGCTCGATTATCATTACACCAGAAAGTTATAGAATTTGGGTATCTTATGGCGGCTTTAGGAGTAGGATCTTTAGTCGGTGCCATTGTTCAGACAAGAGAGAATAGTGTAAGTGAGAAACGTATAATTGGGGGAGGCATAGTATTGGGAATTACATTACTACTACTTGGATTTTCTCATTCATATATCTTTAGTCTTATTGTTCTTATGATTGCAGGTTTTTCGGGTATGATTGCTACAATTACAACAAATACTCGATTACAATTAATTACTCCTGATAAATTTAGAGGTAGAATTATGGGAATTTATGTATTATTAATAGGTGGAACAACTCCAATTGGTGCATTCTTATTTGGGGAGATTGCAGGATATTTCAATACAGGGATTGCTTTAATTATTTTTGGAGCTATTATGATTCTTGCAATAACATATGTTTTTGCAAAGGATCATTCTATTAAGAGTAATAATGTTATAGATAGTATATAGTCTATTTCAAGTCTCCATTTTATTAGATACTAATAATTTAATGTACCTGTATCTTCTTTTGTGGTTATTATTATATTTTCAAGATTAATCATTGCAATGACTTATAGTATTGAGGTATAATTCATTGATGGAAAAACTTGAAAATTCAAATCTGAATTGGGAACAAATTCAATGGGAACCAGAAGTCGGAGGACAAATCTATAATCTATCTATGGATTATATTTCCAATGGAGAAGATCCTGAAATTATTCTTTTTCCTGGATTAGGAGAAGAAAGGAAGATAACTGAGGGTGTAATTAGAAGATTAATTAATGAAGGATTTAGTGTTGGTGGAATAGTATTAACATTTCGATATGCAAATTCTGAAATAATTGATAAAACTGTTAAAGAAGCTCCAATTGTTGTAATTAAATATCTTAATTCAAAATATGAAAATAATACTGATACTCCCAAACACGTAATCGGACATTCACAAGGTGGTTTTGTTGTAATTATGTCTGCGGCAGAAGATTCAAAATTATTTAAAAGTATTGGATCTCTCGCTCCTGTAGGATTAAATATGGATTCATTAGGTAATACAGTTGATGAACGTACATACCATTTTATAGAACGTATGATGATTAATACTTTATTCAGAGGAGATCAATTAATTTGGCACTCAGGAAATTACAGTTCTATTATGGAAGTAATGAAAAGATTTATTTTTGATTTAAGAAGTAATAAAGATTTAGGGATCACTAGAGGTAAATTATTTAAAGAAAAATTTGATTATGTGATGAAACTAAATATCATTCATAAAGTTGAAAAAATAGTTAAAGATCAACATGATATTAGAATATTTGTAGGAGATAAAGACCCTGTTTTTCCAGTAGAAGAAATCATGAAAACACTCCAATCTGCAAATCTAACAGAATTAATGGAGATAGTACCCGGAAGTCATACTTCTTTAGCTGCAAATACGGGATATCAACAGATAAAACAAGTTGTAGAGTGGGTAAAATCTACAGAAAAATAAAAATATGATTTTGAATATATTGAGTGAATGGCATAAGTTTACTCTGAGACTTACCATAAAATAGCTTTCTTTATATTTTAGAAGTCTTTATTTAAAGTTGAAGTATTTTCATAAAGTATATCTCCATTACGAGTATAACCTAACCTTTATGGATCTAGATTTAGATTTCTTTAAATTTAGTTTTTACATAATCTTTTTTCTAACTTAACAAACCTTTTATATGGAATACATAAAATACTTTCTGGACACCTTGATAATTTACTGCTAGAAAGCGACAATCCTATAGATAGAACCACCTATTTGGGCGCTATTTTCAATCATGCTCCAACCTATCAAGAGTTGATTTCTGGAACACCAGATTTAGGTCATTGTATCAGCTTAAACAATGTCTTCATACAGGGTCGTGGACAGCTATTTGGGAGACTAGGAGTCGAACCTAGAGTCTTTACGTTCAGAGCGTAAGGTTTTGCCATTAAACTATCTCCCATCATAATTTATTACTGTTAGTATTCTTTTTTTTATATCATCTATCCCTATAATA